>NZ_BAAAEL010000001.1:478141-922372 GCF_039522995.1 Sphingomonas molluscorum
CGGCACCGGCCCAGGGGAAGGAGGCCGGAATGGGGTGCTTGGGTCACCCGGCGCGGGGTCAGCCCGCCGCGCTGGTCAGGAAGCTCGTCAGCTCCGCCTTGGTCACCGACTTCGACTTGTCGGTGTCCGCCTGCGCAAAGGCCTGGGTGATCCAGGTCTTCATCTGCGGGCTGTCGGCGGTGGCGCCGGGCTCCGTCGCCGAGCGCAGCGAGGCCATCCAGGCACCGAACTGCGTCTGCGTCAGCGTTTCCTTGCCGCCCGAATATTTGGGGAAATCCTGCTCGACCACCTGTGCGATCTGCGACGGGGTGGCGGCCGCGGACGACTGCGCATCCGGCGTCGATTGCGGCGCTGCCTGCGTCGTGCCCGGAGTGGTCGCCGTCGAGGGCAAGCTTTGCGGCTGCGCACCCGGCGTCCCCATCCCTGCGGACGGACTTCCCGGTGTGGTCTGGCCGGCCTGCGCCAGTGCAGGCGCAGCAACCGTCATCGCACCGATCAGAAGAATCTGCTTCAACATCTTCAGCCTCCATTTCCGATGTTTGCGCGCACCGGCACAGTGTCGGCGCAGCGCTTCTGGCTGTGAGAAGAATATAGGCATCAATTCTTGGTTTTCACCACTAGCCGGCCACTATTCAGACGACATCTTGTCGGCTTTTCCGCTCGACTCGGGGGCAAAGCGTTGGCATTCGGCGGCCAACCGAAACTCCAGACAGGCAGACCCGCATGGTTCCCCGCTACGCCCGCCCAGAGATGACCGCGATCTGGTCGCCCGAGACCCGCTTCGCCATCTGGTTCGAGATCGAGGCCCACGCCACCGACGCGCTCGCCGAACTGGGCGTGGTGCCCAAGGAAGCTGCCGCCAAGATCTGGGCGGCGCACGAGGCCGCCGGCCCGTTTGACATCGCCCGCATCGATGCGATCGAGGCGGAGACCAAGCACGACGTCATCGCCTTCCTGACCCATGTGTCGGAACGGACCGGCCCGGAAGCGCGCTTCCTGCACCAGGGCATGACCTCGTCCGACGTGCTCGACACCTGCCTGGCGGTGCAACTCGCCCGCGCGTCCGACATCCTGCTCGCCGATCTCGACCGACTGCTCGAGGTGCTCAAGCGCCGCGCCTATGAGCACAAGCTCACGCCCACGATCGGCCGCAGCCACGGCATCCATGCCGAGCCGGTGACCTTCGGCCTCAAGATGGCCGAGGCGTACGCCGAATTCGCGCGCAACCGCGCCCGCCTCGTGGCCGCGCGTGCGGACGTCGCAACCTGCGCGATTTCCGGCGCGGTCGGCACCTTCGCCAACATCGACCCGCGTGTCGAAGCCTATGTCGCCGACAAGCTCGGCCTCTCGGTAGAGCCCGTCTCGACCCAGGTGATCCCGCGCGACCGCCACGCGATGTTCTTCGCGACGCTGGGCGTCATCGCTTCCTCGATCGAGCGGCTCGCGACCGAGGTCCGCCACCTCCAGCGCACCGAAGTGCTCGAGGCCGAGGAATATTTCTCGCCCGGCCAGAAGGGCTCGTCGGCGATGCCGCACAAGCGCAACCCGGTCTTGACCGAGAACCTCACCGGCCTCGCTCGCATGGTGCGCAGCGCCACCATCCCGGCGATGGAGAACGTGGCACTCTGGCACGAGCGCGACATCTCGCACTCCTCGGTCGAGCGCTACATCGGCCCGGACGCGACCATCACCCTCGACTTCGCGCTCGCACGCCTCACCGGCGTGATGGACAGGCTGCTGGTCTATCCGGCCCGCATGCAGAAGAACCTCGACCGCATGGGCGGCCTGGTCCATTCGCAGCGCGTGCTGCTGGCGCTGACTCAGGCGGGCGTATCCCGCGAGGACGCCTATCGCCTCGTCCAGCGCAACGCGATGAAGGTGTGGGAATCGGACGGCGCCCTGTCGCTGCTCGACCTGCTCAAGGCCGATTCCGAAGTCACCGCCGCGCTCTCGCCCGAAGAGATCGAGGCACGCTTCGACCTCGACTACCACTTCAAGAACGTCGACACGATCTTCGCCCGCGTCTTCGGCGAGGCGTAAGGCGCTGCCCGGCTGCGTTTCGCGCGGCCGGGCATGCAGCGTGGCTAACGGAACCTTAGCCTTTTGAACCGCATAGCGGTCTCCCAACGTCGGCCGGAGACCGCATGCGCCTGCCCCCGCTCCTCTGGAATGAGGAAGAACGCCTCGCGGCGCTCGCCGAATATGACGCGCTCGCGCCCGACGTGGACCTCGGGCTGGACGAGATCACCCGGCTTGCGTCGCGCGTCTTCGGCACCGCGAGCGCCGCCGTCTCCTTCGTCGCCGACGACCGGCAGGTGTTCCAGGCGGCCGTCGGCACCGACATCTCCACGACGCCGCGCGAGATCTCCTTCTGCGCGCATGCGCTCGCCGACGAGGCGGAACTGGTCGTGCTCGATGCGAGCACCGACGCTCGCTTCGCCGACAATCCGCTGGTGACCGACACGCCCTTCATCCGCTTCTACGCAGGCGCGCCGCTGCGCACGCGGGAAGGCTATGGCATCGGCACGCTGTGCCTGATCGACCCGCGCCCCCGCAGCCGCTTCACCGATGCGGATCGCGCCAACCTGCTGGCGCTTGCCGCGATCGTCATGAACCGGCTGGAGGTGCGCCGCCTGGAGATCGCGCGCACCATCGGCCAATCGCGCTTCCATAACATCGCTGCGACCACGCCCGACGCGATCGTGGTCGCCGACCATCATGGCCGCATCAGCTTCTGGAACGCAGGGGCCGAGGCCATGTTCGGCTTCACCGCCGACGAGGCCGAGGGCCAGGACATCGACATCATCGTGCCGCCCAAGGCGCGGGGACTGCACGACGGCGGCCTCATGCGCGCCGCACACGGCGGCACCACCAAGCTGATCGGGCGCAAGGTCGAACTGGTCGCGCTGCACAAGGACGGCCGCGAGTTCCCGATCGAGCTCTCGCTGTCGATGTGGTCGGAAGGCCCGCATGCGGCGTTCGGATCGATCATGCGCGACCTGACGGAGCGGCGCGCGGCCGAGGACCGGCTGTTCCACATGGCGCATTTCGATCCCCTGACCGAGCTCCCCAATCGCGCCGCGCTGCTCGACCGCACCTCGGCCCTGGTCGCGCGCGACGAGCCCTTCGCGCTGCTGATGCTGGACCTGGACCAGTTCAAGGACGTGAACGACACGCTCGGCCATTCGTCCGGCGACGCGGTGCTCAAGACGATCGCCGCTCGCCTGCTCGACTGCGTCCGGCCGTTCGACACCGTCGCCCGGCTGGGGGGTGACGAGTTCGCGATCCTGCTGCCGGGCGCCGATCCGCGCGCGCATGCCACCACCATCGCCGATCGGCTGACGCAGGCGGTCTCGGCCCCTATCGCGCTGGAGCGGCAGGATGTGCATGTCAGCGCCAGCGTGGGCGTCACCACCTTTCCGGGCGACGGCACGGATGCGGAGGACCTGCTCTCCGCCGCCGACCTCGCCATGTATCAGGCCAAGAGCGAGGGGCGGCACTGCCAGCGCTTCTACACGCCCGCGCTGCGCAGCGCGGCCTTGCATCGCCGCGCGTTCGAGGGCGAGTTGCGCGACGCGCTCGACCAGGGCCAGTTCCGGCTCTTCTACCAGCCCCAGGTCCGGCTGGCCGACGGCGCCCTGCTCGGCGCGGAAGCGCTGCTGCGCTGGCAGCATCCCGAGCGTGGGCTGCTGACGCCCGACGCCTTCCTGCCCGCGCTGGAATCCGGGCGTCTCGCGCATGACGTGGGGCATTGGGTGCTGGAGACGGCATGCCGCCAGGCCGCCCGCTGGCATGCAGGCGCCCCCGGCTTCGTGCTGGGCATCAACCTGTTCAGCGCGCAGTTTCGGGACGGCACGCTTGCCGAGCGCGTCCGCGCCGAGCTCAACCGGCATGGGCTGCCCCCCAGCGCCCTGGAGCTGGAGGTGACCGAGAACATCATCCTGCGGGAAGACGAGACCATGCTCGCCCCCCTGCGCGTGCTCCGCGACCAGGGGGTGGGCGTCGCGCTGGACGACTTCGGCACCGGCTATGCCTCGCTGAGCGTGCTGAAGCACTACCCGATCAGCCGGATCAAGATCGACCGCAGCTTCGTTCGCGACCTCGCCGACGACAAGGCCGATGCAGCGGTGGTCACCGCCATGGCGTTCCTCGGCAGCATGCTCGGAATCGAGGTCATCGCCGAGGGCGTCGAGACCGAGGCGCAGCGCGACCTGCTCGCCCAGTGCGGCTGCACGAGCGCCCAGGGCTATCTCTACGGCCGCCCGATGCCGGTCGAAGCCTTTGACGCCCTGCTGCTACCGACCCCGACCCGCGCCGCCTGAGGACGTGGGCTACGCCCGCCGGACGCGCAGCCCTGCGAGCGCGAGCAGGCCGATGCCCATCCAGATCGCATTGTTGAACACGCTCGGCAGCGCGCCATGCGCCCAGCCGTTGATCGCCATGCCGAGCGCGCCGGCGACGTTCATCAACTGGTACGGCACGCCGCGCGCATCCAACCGGCCGGTCGACAGCAGCGCATAGGCGAGCAGAATCAGGAAGGATCCAGACCAGCCGACCACCTCGATCCACATCCTGCTTTCCCCTGCTGCCTCAGGCCCCTGTCGGGCGGGGCGGCGGCGGGGGCAAGCCCTTCCGGACGCGAGTGGTGCAAAGCCCGGCTATTCGTCGTCGCCGCCCCAGCGCCACCGCCACCCGCCACGGGTGTGGGCGGCGGAAAGGGCCAGCACCGCGATCGTCAGGACGCCCACGAAGATGCCGAAGCCAATCGGATGCTCCGGCGCCACATAGTGCGACCCCAGCAGCAGCATCGCCAGATAGCCGCCCAGCAGCACCCATCCCTGCCACGCGATCGGCCAGCCAGCGCCATAGCCGAAGCGCTTGGAGGCGAACCAGACGTCGTCGTCCCTGCGTTTCTCATTCGCCATGATTGCTCTCCTTGGGCGGCCGACCGCGGCGGACCGGCTGGGGATCGGCAAGCTTCACGCCCCGCTTCGCCAGCGCCTCGCGCAGCAGGCATTCGACCTGCGCGTTGACGCTGCGCAGCTCGCCCGCAGCCGAGCGCTCGATCGCCGCATAGAGCGCGGGATCGAGGCGCAGGGGGAACGCCTTTTTCGGGGGCGCAGCCACGTTACTGGTACAGCGAGCCTGCGTTCACGACCGGCTGGGTGTCGCGCTCCGAACAGAGCACCACCATCAGGTTCGACACCATCGCCGCGCGGCGCTCGTCGTCGAGCTCGACCACGTTCTTCTCCGACAGCTGGGCGAGCGCGGTCTCGACCATCGAGACGGCACCCTCGACCAGCTTCTGGCGGGCCGCGATCACCGCCTCCGCCTGCTGGCGGCGGAGCATTGCCTGGGCGATCTCCTGCGCATAGGCGAGATGCGTCAGCCGGCATTCGTCGACCTGCACGCCTGCACTCGCGACGCGCTCCTGCAGCTCGACGCGCAGTTCCTCGCTCACCACGTCGGCATTGCCGCGCAGCGTCATCTCCTCATGGGTGAAGTCGTCGTACGGGTAGCGCGAGCCGATCGCCCGCACCGCGCTCTCGATCTGCACCATCACGAACGCCTTGTAATCGTCGACGTCGAACAGCGCCTGCGCGGTGTCGGCCACGCGCCACACGACGTTGGAGGCGATCTCGATCGGGTTGCCGCGCAGGTCGTTCACCTTCAACCGCTCGGACGTGATGTTGTGGATGCGCACCGAGATCTTGGACTTGGTGAGCCACGGCCAGTTCCAGCGCAGGCCCGTCGTGCGATCGGTGCCGCGATAGTCGCCGAACAGCAGGATCGCCGCCGCCTGGTTGGGCTGGAGCAGGTAGAAGCCGCACGCCACCAGCAGCAACGCGACGCCCGCCACGATCAGGAGCACGATCCCCCAGGGATGCACCGGCGCGTTGAGCGCCCCCACGGCACCCAGCACGATCAATCCGAGCTCCACCAGCAGCATCATGAAGCCGTTGTACGTCGTCGCCGGCCGCTCCAGGCTCTGCCGCAACACCCGATCCGATCCCATCTCCGCCTCCCTGTTAATGTGATATCACTTTTATATCAGGTCGGCAGGAACGCAAGCGGGATTGGTGCGGGACAACAAGGGGAGCGCGAGCAACCCTGGGCTCCTGCGTTGCTCAGCCCATTCCCACCCGCGAGATACTAAGAACGCCCCGCCCCACACGACACCGTACCCCGGCGAAGGCCGGGGCCCAGTTGGGAAGGCGGCTGTGGGTGCGCGAAATCGAAACGGCGCCGCAACTGGGCCCCGGCCTCCGCCGGGGTATGCAGAGACGCAGCGGTCAGCGCTCCTCCCGCGTCCCCTCCGCGACGACGTGCTCTTCCGCCCCCTCGTCGACAGCACCTTCCCGCCGCCGGAGCCGCCGCGCGCGAGGCGCCCTCCCGCCCGCGGGCCAGCCCTCGCGCTGTCGGGCGCGGTCGCCGTCGGCTTCCTCGGTCTGGTCGTGGAACAGCACCATCTGGGTCGGGAACGGCAGGTCGATGCCGTGCGCGATCGCGGTTTCGTACAGCGCCAGTACCACGCGCGACCGGATGTGGACCACGCTGGTGCGCTTCGATTCCGTCCACCAGCGCGCACGCAGGGTGATGTAGTTGTCGTCCAGGCCCCAGGGCAGCACCTCGGGCGCCGGGTCCGCGACCACGCCCTCCACCTTGCGGATCGCCTCCAGGAACAGCTCGGCGGCATGGGACGGCTTGTCGCCATAGCCGATGCCGACGTCGAACTGCTCGCGCCGCACCGGAAAGGCGGTGTTGACCATCACCGGCGAGATATAGAGGTCCGCATTGGGGATGATGACGCGCCTGCCGTCATAGGTCTTGATCAGGGTCGCCCGGCTCTGGATGTGCTCGACCGTACCTTCATAGTCCTTGGTGACGATCTGGTCGCCGCGGCGGAACGGCCGCCGCATCAACAGCAGCAGGCCCGCAAACAGGTTCTGCAGGATTTCCTTGAAGGCAAAGCCGATCGCGACCGAACCGATGCCGAGCGTCGCGAGCACGTCCGCCGGCTTGACGCTGGGGAAGACGATGGTCGCCGCCAGCAGCAGCGCGGCGACCATGACCGCGCCGAAGGCGAGCGACCCGAGCACCGCGCTCAAGTCCAGGCGGTGGCGCCGTCGCCCGACCCGGCGGATGCCCCAGGCGATCGCCCTGCCGACGCCCCATGCCACCAGCAGCAGCACGATCGCGGCGACGATGTTGGGGAGCTGGAGGAAGAAGCCGTTGACCCAGGCGTGCAGCTTGGCGGTGACGAGGTCGACCGGATCGCGGATCGCAGGCGGTTGGACGGGCTTCATGCCCCAGGGGAACGCCGCCGAAACCAGCCCGGTTCCGGCGGCGGCTGGTGGTTACTGGAGGACGACGGTCACCGCGCGGCGGTTCTTCGCGTAGGAGCTCTCGTCCGAGCCGAGCGCCAGCGGACGCTCCTTGCCATAGCTGATCGTGGTGATCCGCGCCGCAGCGACGCCGCGTGCCGCCAGATAGTTGGACGCGGCGTTCGCCCGGCGATCGCCCAGCGCCAGGTTGTATTCGCGGGTGCCGCGCTCGTCGGCATGGCCCTCGATGGTGATGCGAACGTTCGGATACCGCTGCAGCCAGGATGCCTGGCTGTCCAGGATTGAGCGCGCCTGCGGGTCGATGTCGTAGCTGTCGAGCGCGAAGTTGACGGTGTCGCTCGCGACCGACTGCTGGAAGTCCTCGCGGCTGCCCGGGACCACGCCGGTGCCCGTCTGGCCGCCGGTGCCGGTGCCGTCGACCGGCGCAGCGGTGTCGCCCGGGGCGGGCGGCAGCACTTCCGGGCGCTTCTTGGCGCAGCCGGCCGTCGCCACCAGGGCCGCCGCCACGATCAACTTGCTCGTCAGTTTCGCCATCAGCTGTCTCCTCGATTACAGATGTATATTCCGCCACAACCCGATGCGGCGGCAAGTGCTAAAGCCTGATTCTGGGACGCCCGCCCTGCGGGTGCCGGCGCCCGTTTAGGGGCGCAGCGGCCCCCAGCTCGGATCCGATCCGTCGAGCGGCGTCGGGATGCGGCGGACATTCTGCCCGGTGAGATCGACCGACCACACGTCCGCCTTGCCCGCCCCGCCCTGCGACGCGCGGAAGAAGGTGAGGACGCGGCCGTTGGGCGACCAGCTCGGCCCCTCGTCGCCCCAGGCGTCCGACAGCAGCTTCTCGCCGCCGCCCGACGGGCTCATCACGCCGATGCGGAAGCTGCCGCCGCCCTGGCGCGTGAATGCGATCAGGTCGCCGCGCGGGCTCCACGACGGGGTCGCATAGCGGCCCGATCCGAAGCTGATGCGCTGCTGGTTGGAACCATCGGCGTTCATGACGTAGAGCTGCTGCGTGCCCGAGCGATCGCTTTCGAAGACGATACGGCTGCCGTCGGGCGAATAGCTGCCGCCGGTGTCGATGCCGGGCGAGTTGGTCAGCCGCTGCGGCGTGCCGCCCGACGCCGACACGCGATAGATGTCGGTGTTCGACGCCTGCGCCATGGAGAAGATCACCCAGCGCCCGTCCGGGGAAAAGCGCGGCGCAAAGGTCAGGCTGGCGTTGCGCACCAGCAGCCGCTGCTGGCCGGAGGCGATGTCATAGACATAGATCGCCGGCCGCTCGTTCTGATAGCTCATGTAGACGATCGACTGCTGGTTGGGCGCAAAGCGCGGCGTCAGCACGATCGACTGGCCGTTGGTCAGGAAGCGGTGGTTGGCACCATCCTGGTCCATGATCGCCAGCCGCTTGATGCGCTTGCCCTTGGGCCCCGTCTCCGAGACATAGACGATGCGACTGTCGAAATACGGCCCCTCACCCGACAGGCGGGTGTAGACGGTGTCGGCGCACTTGTGGGCCGCGCGGCGCCACTCGGCCGGCGTCACCACGAAGCCCTGGCGGGTCAGCTCGGTGCGCGCGAACACGTCGTACAGATAGCAGCCCACCGTCAGCGTGCCGTCGCCGTTGGCGCGGACGAAGCCCTGCACCAGCGCCTGCGCCTGGGTGCCGGCCCAATAGCCGAAGTCGGGTGCGGCGGCCTGCGCGAACGGCACCGCGGCGATGCCCTGCGGCCCGCGCGGCGTGAACAGGCCGGAGTTCTTGAGGTCGTTGGCGACCACCTCGGCCAGCTGGCGGCCGAGCGCGCTGGTCTGGCCGGCGGCGGTGCCGACGTCGCTGGGGGTCGGCATCACCGGCACCGCGATCGGCATCGGATCGGAGATACCGCCTTCGATGTCGACCTCGACCTGGGCATGGGCGGGCGCCGCGGCAAGGCCGAAGCTGAGGGATGCCAACGCAAGCGTGGCAAGGCGGGACAAGGGGATACGCATGGCTCTCTCCGTCAGCCGGGCAGCTTGTAGTTGATGGTGATGTTCTTCCAACCGCCTTCATACAGCTCGTCGGGCAGTTCGAAGGGGGCGCACTGGATGATCGCCGCCGCCGCGAGTTCGCCCACGCGCTGCGCATAGCGGCCGTTCTCGTCGTCGACGCCGGACTGGCCCATCAGCTTGGGACGCGCGGTCAGGCTGCCGTCCTTCGCCATCTGCAGGTTGATGCGCGAGCGGATACGGTTGGCGCCCGGCCCCGGATTGGTGATCCGGTTGGCGCAGGGCTGGACCTGGCGGCTGATCGCCGCGGCCAGGCCGGCGAGCGACTGCGCGCCGACTTGCGCCGCACGCGCGGTCTGGCCCTTGCCCTTTTCGGCTGCCGTGTCGGCAAGGCTCTTGGCGAAGTCGGCGCCCAGCCGCGATCCGCGCGGCTTGGCTGCCTTTGCCGCCGCGTCGGTGCCGCTGCCCTTCGCCGGGGCCGCCTTGGGCTTGGCGGCGGCCGCTGCGGGCTTGGCCGGGGCGGGCTTTGCGGCAGGCTTTGCCGCCGGTTTCGGCTCGGCCTTGGGCGCGGGCTTTGCCGGTGCCTTGGGCGCAGGCTTGGGCGCCGGGGCCGGCTTGGGCTTGGGCGGCTGCGGCCTGGGAACGGGTTTCGGCGCCGGCTGCGGCTTAGGCGCCGGCTTCGGCTCGGGCCGGGGCTCGGGCTTGGGCTGCGGCACGGGGGGCGCAGGCGCAGGCTGGGGCTCCGGCTCGGGCGCGGTCTCTTCCGGGGGTGCCGCGTCTTCCGGCGCGCCCTGCTCGGGTGCCACCGACTGGTCGGGCGCCTCGGTCTCGGCTGGCGCGGTCGATTCCAGCGCGACCTCGTCCACCAGGCTGACGTCGATCGGCGGCGACATCTTCAGCTCTTTGGGCTGTTCGCCCTTCCAGACGAGCGACAGGCCGACGAACAGCAGCGCGTGCCCGATCGCCGCCCCGCCCAGCGCCCATTTTTCCGTACGGCTCATCGCCGCACCTCCGTTACGAACCGCACGATCAGGGCGCATCCCCCTGCGTCGACACCAGCGCCACGCGGTTCAACCCCGCGCGGTTGAGCTCGCCCATCACCCGCATCACCCGGCCATAATCGAGCGCAGTGTCGGCGCGCAGCATCACCTGCCGCGGCTCGGCACCGGCCGGCTGGCTGCCCACGATGCGCGCCAGCTGCTCGGGCAACGCCTGCTCGCTGACGGGCGTGTCGCCCAGATAGATGCTGCCATCGGCGGCGAGCGACAGCTGCACCGGCTCCTGCTCCTGCTCCAGCCCCTTGGCGCGGCTGTCGGGCAGGTTCACCGGCACGCCGGTGGTGAGCAGCGGCGCCGTCACCATGAAGATGATCAGCAGCACCAGCATCACGTCGACCAGCGGGGTTACGTTGATCTCCGCCATCGGCGTGCGCCGGCCCTTGCCGCGGCTGGACGGAAGCTGCATCGCCATGGGCTTAGTCCACGCCTTCCAGCTGGCGGCTCAGCGTCGCGTGGAACGCGTCGGCGAAGCGGTTGAGCCGCGCCTCCACCTGGTTGATGCGGTGGCTGTAGCGGTTGTACGCGATCACCGCCGGGATGGCGGCGAACAGCCCAATCGCGGTGGCGAACAGCGCCTCGGCGATGCCCGGCGCCACCACCGCCAGGCTGGTGTTCTGGGCCTGAGCGATGCCGGTGAAGCTGCGCATGATGCCCCACACGGTGCCGAACAGGCCCACGAACGGCGCGACCGAGCCGATCGTCGCCAGCACGTTCAGCCGGTCCGACAGCTTGTCGACCTCCTCGGCCACCGCAGACCCCATGCTGGTCGCCAGCCGCTCGCGCGTGCCGTCGCGGTCGATCCTGGTGCTCGCGGTCGAGCGGCGCCATTCGCGCACGCCCGCGGCAAAGACGTGGGCGACGGCGCTCTTGCCGGTCACGTGCTTCTTGTGGAACGCGTCGATGTCCTCGGTCCGCTCGAACTCCTCGACGAACGCCTCGGTGTCGCGGCGCACGCGGCGCAGCCGGCCCAGGAAGGTCAGGATGATCGCCCAGGTCCAGATGCTGGCGGCCAACAGCCCCAGCATCACGAACTTCACGACCCAGTCCGCCTGCATGAACAAGCCAATCGGCGACATGGAGGCCGCGTCGGTATTTACCAGAACGTCCATCAGGCTCTCAGCTTTCCTTCCAGATCAGGGTCTCGAACGTGCGCCGCCAGGCCGGCGGATGCCGACGCGGGGTGCCCGATGGTGCCACGAACGCCACCTCGACCTCCGCTTCGGCTACCAACACCGAACCCTGCATTACTCGTTGATGAATGACGACCGATGCCGCGCGCAACTGCGTCATGCGGCTGACCACCACCAGCGTGTCGTTGAGCCGCGCAGGGCTCGCATAGCGGATGTGCAGGTCGCGGATCGCATAGGCCCCCTCGCCCGCCTCGAACGCGGCGCGCTGGTCGCAGCCGGTCAGCCGCAGCATGTCCGAACGCGCCCGCTCCATGTAGCGCAGATAGTTGGCATGGTAGACCACGCCCGACAGGTCCGTGTCCTCGAAATAGACGCGCAGGGCGAACCGGTGTTCGGCGCCGTCGAAGCGGCCTTCGCTGGGGCAGTCCAGGGGTGGCGTCATCCGCGCGGGTCTAGCCGAGGCGGTCCAGCCGGGGAAGGGTGTGCGAGAAGCCGTGTTCGTACCGCCCTCCCAAAGCGCAACCGTACCCGCTCGCTCCCTCCTTCCGTGCTCCCGCGCAGGCGGGAGCCCAGGGCACCAGGCGCTACCAGGCGTTGCTCTGCCGGACCCTGGATCCCTGCCTGCGCGGGGATACGGGAAAAAGCGATCCGCCTAACCCTCCACCTGGCTCACGTCGCGCACCGCGCCGCGCGCGGCGTTGGTGGTGAGCGCCGCATAGGCCCGCAATGCCGGCGACACCTCGCGCTTGCGGCCGAACGGCTTCCACGCCTTCGCCCCGCGCGCCTCCATCGCCGCGCGCCGCTCGGCGAGCACCGCATCGTCCAGGTCCAGGCGGATGCCGCGGTTCGGGATGTCGATCAGGATCGGATCGCCCGTCTCGACCAGCGCGATCAGCCCACCCTCGGCTGCTTCCGGCGAGACATGGCCGATCGACAGACCGGACGTGCCGCCGGAGAAGCGCCCGTCGGTGATGAGCGCACAGGCCGCGCCCAGCCCCTTCGACTTCACATAGCTGGTCGGGTAGAGCATTTCCTGCATCCCAGGCCCGCCCTTCGGCCCTTCATAGCGGATCACCACCACGTCGCCGGCCTCGACCTGGTTGCCCAGGATCCCCGCCACCGCCGCATCCTGGCTCTCATAGACGCGCGCGCGCCCGCGGAAGGTCAGGATCGAATCATCGACACCCGCCGTCTTCACGATGCACCCCTCGGGCGCGAGGTTGCCGAACAACACCGCCAGGCCCCCGTCCTTAGAGAAGGGATGCTCGGTCGACCGGATCACGCCGCTCTGGCGATCGGTGTCGAGATCTTCCCAGCGCTCCGCCTGACTGAACGCCGTCTGCGTCGGCACGCCACCGGGGGCTGCGCGGAAGAAGTCGCGCACCTCCTCGCTGTTGGTGCGGCCGATGTCCCAGCGCGCGAGCGCGTCGGCCATGGTCGGCGCATGCACTGTCGGCAGGCTCGCGTCGATCAGCCCGCCGCGCTCCAGCTCCCCCAGGATCGACATGATGCCGCCCGCCCGGTGGACGTCCTCCATGTGCACGTCGGCCTTCGCGGGTGCGACCTTGCACAGGCACGGCACCCGCCGCGACAGCCGGTCGATGTCGGCCATGGTGAAGTCGACGCCCGCCTCGTGCGCGGCCGCCAGCAGGTGGAGCACCGTGTTGGTGGAGCCCCCCATGGCGATGTCTAGGCTCATCGCATTCTCGAACGCGCCCATGGTGGCGATGCCGCGCGGCGTCGCGGTGACGTCGTCCTGCTCGTACCAGCGCTTGGCGAGATCGACGATCAGGTGCCCGGCCTCGCGGAACAGCTTCTCGCGATCGGCATGGGTGGCCAGCGTCGAGCCGTTGCCCGGCAGCGACAGCCCCAGCGCTTCCGTCAGGCAGTTCATCGAATTGGCGGTGAACATGCCCGAGCAGCTGCCGCAGGTGGGACACGCCGAGCGTTCGACCGCGGCCACTTCCTCGTCGCTGTAGCTTTCGTCGGCGGCGACCACCATCGCGTCGACCAGGTCGAGCGCGCGCTTCTTACCCTTCACCACGACCTTCCCGGCTTCCATCGGCCCGCCGGAGACGAACACCGCGGGCACGTTGATGCGCAGCGCCGCCATCAGCATGCCGGGCGTGATCTTGTCGCAGTTGGAGATGCAGACCATCGCGTCGGCGCAATGGGCGTTGACCATATATTCCACGCTGTCGGCGATCAGTTCGCGACTGGGCAGCGAATAGAGCATGCCGCCGTGGCCCATCGCGATGCCGTCGTCGACCGCGATGGTGTTGAACTCCTTGGCGACGCCGCCCGCCGCCTCGATCTCGCGCGCGACCAGCTGGCCCAGGTCCTTGAGGTGGACGTGCCCCGGCACGAACTGGGTGAAGCTGTTCACCACCGCGATGATCGGCTTGCCGAAGTCCGAATCCTTCATCCCCGTCGCGCGCCACAGGCCGCGGGCGCCGGCCATGTTGCGGCCGTGGGTGGTGGTACGCGAACGATATGCGGGCATGACACTCTTTCTACCGAAATCGCGCCGCCCCTACGCCAGCAGCACCAGCGTTCGCAACATTTTATTGCGTGTTTAGTGGTCGGAAAGAAATTTCAGGAATGATCGCTTTCCCTAACGCTGCCTTCACGCACCCGAGGTGAACCCGCACGCCGCCCCCCTCCAGTGCTCCTGCAAAGGCAGGAGCCCAGAGTTCCGGAAGCTGCCAAGCGTTGCTCTGCTTGGCCCTGGGTTCCTGCCTGCGCAGGAACACGGTGTCGGCGGCGATAGGGCGGGTTCAGAGCCCCGCGAGCATCGCCTCCCAAGCCGCAACCTCGTCAGGCCGCCGCGCAACCACTTCCAGTTCACCCAAGGTGGCGGTCGCAGGATCAAACGCGATCCGCCCCTCCCACTCGAACGTCGCATTGCCCGCGATCGTCACTTCGGCAGCCTCGGTCGCGCTCGCCCGCACCATGCCGCCGCGGTTGAACACCCGCGTCTCGCGGTCGAACGGGATGCGCCCCGTCCGCGCCGCGGCATAGGTCGACGCCGCCATCGCGCTGCCGCAGCTGTTGGTGAGCCCCACGCCCCGCTCATAGGTGCGCACGAACAAGGCCGGCGCGTCCTTGCTGCCGCGCACCTCCACGAAGCTGACGTTGCCGCGCGCAGGGAGCAGCGCGGGTGCCGCCTCGCACCAGTCGCCCAGCGCGACCAGCTCGGCCTCGTCCACCCGGTCGACGAACGTCACCAGATGCGGGTTCGGCATCGCCACTGCGGTAAAAGCACGCGCGCTCGGCAGCCCCGCGATCGGCGCGTCGATCACCTCGGTTTGCGCAATCCGCAGGCCGACGTCGGCGGCGAGCGTCGACACCGGCCCCACCCGCGTGCGGATGGTGGTGACGCCCGGCGCCAGCTTGGGCTGCAGCCGCGCCTCGGCATCGCTGGTCTTGAGCAGCACGCGCGCGTCGGCGATCCCCAGCCGCTCGAACCCCAGCCGCGCGGTGCAGCGCACGCCGTTCAGGCACGTCTCCGCCTCGCTGCCGTCGGAGTTGAACATGCGCATCCCGAACGCATGGGTCGCATCGCCGCGGGTCAGCAGCAGCAGCCCGTCGCCGCCGACCGGCCCGGCGCGATCGGCCAGCGCGCGCGCCAGCCGCACCCAGGCGTTCTCCGGCAGATCCAGCTCGCGCGCGTCCACCAGCGGGAAGTCGTTGCCCGACCCGTGGCATTTGACGAACGCGATCTGCATGGCCGGACACTCCTGATGGGCACCGGCGCATATAGGCGTGTCGGTGCGCGCGTCCACGCGAATGCATGCGGACTTGCGCGCGCGGCTGTGCCACAACCCGCCCGTGGACCTGTTCATGACGCTTCTGTTCGCCGGCATCGTCGCCGCGCTCGTCCTGATGTGGCGCCGCCTGACGGCGGTCGAGCGTGAGGTGGAGTACCTTCGCGAGGCGCTGGTCGAGGCGCGGTTCGAGGCACCGGCCCAGCCGATCGCCACCCCGCCAGCGGTCGAACGCCGCGATGAGCCTGCCGTCGTCCAGCGCCCCGCTGCGCCTGCCGCGCCCCTCTCCGCCCCGCTCGAACCCGAGGCGCCGCCCAAGCCGCGCTTCGAGATGCCGAGCTTTGAGGCGCTGGTCGGCGGCCGCCTGCCGGTATGGGTCGGCGGGGCCGCGCTGGTGCTCGCCGGCGTCTTCCTGGTGCGGCTTTCGATCGAGAGCGGCCTGCTCACCCCCGGCATCCGCACCGTCCTCGCCGGGCTGTTCGCGCTGCTGCTGCTCGCCGGCGGCGAAGTCGCCCGCCGCCTGCCCGCCACCCGCGACGACCCCCGCATCGCGCAGGTGCTCGCCGGCGCCGGCATCGCCAGCGCCTATGCGACCCTCTATCTCGCGGCGGCGGCCTACGATCTGGTGAGCCCGATCGCCGGCTTCGCGATCATGCTCGCGATCACCGGCGTCGCGCTGGGGCTGGCGCTTCGCCACGGCCCGCCCACCGCGGTCATGGCGCTGGCAGGCGGGTTCGCCGCGCCGCTGGTCGCCGGCTTCGACGCGGCCGGCATCGGCCCGCTGCTCGTCTATCTCGGCCTGTTCGTCGCGGCGCTGCTGTGGCTGGCGGTCGCGCGCGGCTGGATGTGGCTGGCGCTCGCGGCGGGAGCCTCGGCGTTCGGCTGGGCCGGCTTCCTGCTCGCCGCGGTTCGCGCCGACGAGGTCGGTGGTGTCGCCGCCTTCATCGTCGCGCTTGCGCTCGGCGTCACCCTCGCGCTCCCCTCCGCCGGCATCCAGCGCCCGTGGCTGCGTGCCGCGCCGATGGTGGCGGGCCTCGCACAGCTGCTGCTCGCCGCCCCCTTGCTCGACTTCGGCCCGCTCGCCTGGGGCTTCTATCTCGTCCTCTCGGCGGCCGCGCTGTTCCTGGCGTGGCGCGACCCCAAGCTGATGCCGGCACCCATCGCCGCACTCGGCCTGGTGCTGGTGCTGCTCGGCGTCGGGCTGATGCGCCCCGCCCCTGGGATCACCGCCACCGCCGCCATCCTCGCGACGCTGCTGTTCGCCATCCCCGGCCAGCTGCTGTCCCGCACGGGCCGAGGCTGGGCGCTGCTCGGCGTCGTCGGCACCGCGGGACCGGGGCTCGTCGCCCAGCTCGCTGCCACCAGGCTGCTCGACCCCGGCTTCTGGTGCCTGCTCGACCTGTTGCTCGCCGGCGCTTGCGCGTGGCTGAGCTGGCGCCACCGCGACCGCGCCAACGCGCAGGACACCGGCCTCGTCGGCGGTGGGCTCGCCGCCGCGGCGTTGCTCTCGGCTGGCCTCCAGCAGATCGTGCCGGGCGCGCTGGTCGCCCTGCCGCTCGCCGCTGCGATGGCCGCGCTCGCCGGCTGGGGGCGTGTCACCGGCGACGCTTCGGTGCGCCGTCTGACCCTCCTGCCGCTGCTCGGGCTGCTG
Organism: Sphingomonas molluscorum; assembly: GCF_039522995.1. NCBI lineage: Bacteria > Pseudomonadati > Pseudomonadota > Alphaproteobacteria > Sphingomonadales > Sphingomonadaceae > Sphingomonas > Sphingomonas molluscorum. Next base: position 495,074 of record NZ_BAAAEL010000001.1, read on the forward strand.
GTGCTGGCGCTGATCCCGCTCGCCCAGGTGGCGGAAGCGTTCGGCCGCTCGCTGTTCGGGGAGATGCTGCCCTATCGCCTGCTGCCGCCGCTCCGCGACATTCTGCGCTTCCTTGGCCTCCCCACGGCCGTGCTGGTCGCGATCCTGTTCGCCGACCGGCAGAGCTTCGGCCGCGCCCGCCGCATCGCCCTCGCCATCGCCGGCGGTGCGGTGCCGCTGCTCGCCTATCTCTTGCTGAAGCAACCCTTCGCCATCGCCGAGCCCCCTGCCTTTGCCGCCATTGGCTTCGTGGAGCGCGCGGTCATCACCCAAGCGCTGCTTCTCGGCGGCTGGGCGCTGGTCCGCACCCACCGCTTCCCCCAGGCCGCCGGCCTGCTGCTCGCGCTCGGCGTCGCCCGCATCGTCTGGTTCGACCTGATGGTGTTCAACCCCGCCGGCGTGGTCCAGGCGGTAGGGGCAATCCCGCTGCTGAACGCCGCCACGCTGCACTTCGCGCTCGCCGCCGCGTTTTTCTGGACGCTGCCGTCCCGCCGCGGCATTCGCCCGCTCGCCGCCGCGCTCACCCTGCTGGCGCTGGTCGCCACGGTGCGCCAGGCGACGCACGGCAGCATCCTCACCGGCCCGCTCGGGACCGGCGAGAACTGGGGCTATTCGGCCGCCATGCTCGGCCTGTCGCTGTTCTGGCTGTGGCGCGGCATCACCGCCAAGGCGTCGGACCTGCGCCTGCTCGGCCTGCTGCTGCTCACCGCCACCACCTTCAAGGTGTTCCTGGTCGATGCCGCCGCGCTGGAGGGCGTGCTGCGCATCCTCTCCTTCCTGGGCCTCGGCTTCGCACTCATCGGCATCGGCTGGGCCTATCGCCGCTTCCTCACGGAAGCCGGTAGTGCTCCGCCAGCCGATCGAGCGCCAGCGTAAGCACCAGCCGCCCGGCCCGGGCCGGCCAGCCCAGCGCCTTTTCCGCCGCCGGCAAGCCCTCGCCCGCACACACCACCCGCCACAGCACGTCGGCCAGCCCCGGCCCCGCCGCCGCGATCGCCGCGTCGAAGCGGCGCTTGGCCGACAGCTGCGGTCCGCCCGGCGTACCCGCGGAGGGCGCACCCCGGCTGCCGCTGCCGCGTGGCCCCGCATCCCAACGCATCGTCACCCGCGGCCCCAGCGATGCCCGCTCGTAATCCTCGCGCAGCTGCTCGCCCGCATCGAACTGGCGCGGGCTCACCAGCCCGCGCGCGCGCAGCCACGACAGCGGCGATTCGGCCAGGTTCACCGTGACGCTGCGCCGCCCCCGCGCCGGCGGGGTACTCGCCACCCGTTCGCCCTCCAGTCCGCGTTCGGCCAGTTCGCGCATCGTTCCTCTCCATCGTTGCGACTCGTCCTTGCCACAGCGGCTTGTTTGTAGGACAGTGACAAACCGATATGGTTTGTTGCGGGAGCCGGAGATGATCACCGCCATTCGCGAAGTGCGCCGTGCGAAGGGGCTGACGCTGGAGGAGGTGGCACTGCGCTGCCGCCCCGCCACCACCGCCCAGACGATCGGCCGGCTGGAGACGGGCACGCGCACCGTCTCGATCGGCTGGCTCAACCGCATCGCAGAGGCGCTGGGCGTCGATTCCGCCGATCTGGTGAAGCTGCCCGACCGTCCCGACGTTGCCGTCGCCGCGATCCTTGATGCCGGCGGCGCCACCGCGCCCCGCCGTGCCGCCACCGTCGCAGCCCCCCGGATCGATCCCAGCCTGGTCGCCGTCACCGTCTCCGGCGGCGTCGGCGACTATCGGGCGGGCGACGAGATCTGGTGCGCCCGCCTGGCCCCCGACGCGTTCGGCAGCGCCATGAACCGCGACGTGCTGGTCCCCCGCCCCGCCGGCCGCTTCGTGTTCGGCCGCCTGCTCGCCCGCAGCGACGGCAAGCTCCACCTGCTGCCGCCCGGTGCCGGCGCCCGCCAGCAGGTGGTGCCCGAACCCGCCTGGCTCGCCATGGCCGTGCGCCTGGTGCGGACGCTGTGATGCCGCACGCTCCGCTTGCACACTTCGTTACCGAACTTCCCGGCTGCGCGATGGCGTCGGCCGCAACGGCATGGTAGCCAGCCCCATGCCCGCATCGGCCGCCGCTTCCGCCCGAGAGATCCTCACCCGCCTCCACGACGTGATGGCGTCGCGCAGCCCCGCCCAGGCCAAGCTCAACAGCGTGGTCAACATCATCGGGGAGACGCTCGATAGCGAGGTCTGCTCGATCTACCTGCTGCGCGAGGGCGTGTTCGAACTCTTCGCCACCGTCGGTCTCGCCGAAGAGGCGGTGCACGTCACCAAACTGGCACCCGGCGAGGGTCTGGTCGGCACCATCGCCGCCAATGTCGAGACGCTGAACCTGGCCGAGGCGGCGAGCCACCCGGACTTCGCCTATCGCCCCGAAACCGGCGAGGAGCGCTTCCACAGCTTTGCGGGCGTGCCGATCATCCGGCGCGAGCGGGCGGTGGGCGTGCTCGCGGTCCAGCATACCGAGCCGCGCCGCTACGACGACGTCGAGATCGAGGCGCTGCAGACGGTCGCCATGGTGCTGTCCGAACTGATCGCCAACGCCGATCTGATCGACGCGGCCGGCCCCACCGCCGCCAGCCGCCCCCAGGCGACCGGCACCGCCCGCATCAACGGCTTCAAGCTGGTCGAGGGCATGGGCGCGGGGGTCGCCGTCTTCCACCAGCCGCGCATCACCGTCGAGCATACGGTGGCCGAGGATACCGAGGCCGAGCGCCACCGCGTCTATGCCGCGTTCGACAAGATGCGCGAGCAGATCGACCGCATCACCAGCCAGGCCGAGTTCGGCGTCGGCGGCGAGCATGAAGAAGTCATCGCGACCTACAAGATGTTCGCTTATGACGAGGGCTGGTCGCGCCGCATCAACGAGGCGATCGATTCCGGCCTCACCGCCGAGGCCGCGATCGAGCGCGTCCAGCAGCGCACCCGCATGCGCATGCGCGAGATTTCCGATCCGCTGCTCGCCGATCGCATGCATGACCTGGAGGATCTCTCCAACCGGCTGCTGCGCATCGTCTCGGGCCAGCTCGGCACCGCCGCACAACTGGGCCTGCGCCAGGATACGATCCTGATCGCTCGCAACCTGGGTCCGGCCGAACTGCTCGAATACGACCGCCGGCGCCTCAAGGGCGTGGTGCTGGAGGAAGGCTCGCTCACCGCGCACGTCACCATCGTCGCCCGCGCGATGGGCGTGCCGGTGCTCGGCCGGGTGCGCGACGTCCGCCGGCTGATCTCGGAAGGCGACCGGCTGCTGCTCAACGCCTCCGAAGACTATTGCGTCATCCGCCCCACCGCCGACCTGGAGGAGGCGTTCGACGCCAAGCTGCTCTATTCGCAGCGCCGCCGCGCCGCCTTTGCTGCCCTTCGCAGCGAGCCGCCCGTCACCCGCGACGGCGACCGCATCACCCTGCTGGTCAACGCCGGCCTGCGCGACGACGCCGCCGCGCTGGACCTCACCGGCGCGGACGGCATCGGCCTGTTCCGCACCGAGTTCCAGTTCCTGGTCTCCTCCACCCTTCCCTCGCGCGAGCGCCAGCAGCGGCTCTATCGCGAGGTGCTCGACGTGGCAGGCGATCGCCCGGTCGTGTTCCGCACCGTCGACATCGGCGGCGACAAGGCGCTGCCCTATCTTGCGACCGGCGACCATGAGGAAGAGAACCCGGCGATGGGCTGGCGAGCGCTGCGCCTGGCGCTGACCCGAGAGGGGCTGATGAAGGCGCAGGCGCGCGCGCTGATCGAGGCGGCGGCCGGCCGCACGCTGCGCGTCATGTTCCCGATGGTGTCCGAACCCTGGGAGTTCGAGCAGGCGCGAGAGCTGTTCGAGCGCCAGCGTGACTGGGTCGCCTCGCGCGGGCGCAAGCTGCCGCTGGAGATCCTCTATGGCGCGATGCTGGAGGTGCCGGCCCTTGCCGAGACGCTCGACCTGCTGTTCCCGCGCCTCGATTTCCTGTCGATCGGCACCAACGACCTCACCCAGTTCCTGTTCGCGGCCGATCGCGCGCACCCGCAGCTGGCGCTGCGCTACGACTGGCTGAGCCCGGCGATCCTGCGCTTCCTGCGCCGGGTGGTGCGTGCCACCCGCGATGCCGGCGTCCCGGTCACCGTGTGCGGCGAGATGGGCGGGCGCTCTCTCGAGGCGATGGCGCTGCTCGGCCTCGGCATCGACCGGCTTTCGATCACGCCGGCCGCGGTCGGCCCGATCAAGGCGATGATCCATTCGCTCGATCGCGCCGCCATCACCGCCACCATGGAGCGGCTGCTGGCAGCCCCACCGCCCGACATGCGGGCCGCGCTGACCGCCTGGGCGAGCGACAATGGGGTTGAACTGGCGTGAAACGGCGGCGGATACGCGCGTCCCGACGTTGACACAGGTTTATGCGTGTCCGAAACCTGCCCCGAAGACGGGGGCGCGAGCTTGGTGAATATTCCCCGCGTGGAGACTGGAATGGGTGAGGGCGAGGGCGCCGTGGATCGGAGCCCGGCAGCGATGACGGCAGGCGAACGGTTGCGGCAGGCGCGCGAGGCCCAGGGCCTCGACCTTGCCGAGGTGGCGGCGCGTACTCGGATCCCGCAGCGGCATCTGGAGGCGATCGAGACGTCGAACTTCTCCCAGCTGCCCTCCACCACCTATGCGATGGGCTTCGGCCGCTCCTACGCACGGGCGGTGGGCGTGGACGAGGTGGCGCTCGCCCGCGATCTGCGCCGCGAGCTCGACACCAGCTACCAGCGGCGCGAGCCCAAGCCCGACCTTCAGCCCCATGCGCCCCCGCGGCTTCCCTCGCGCGGGCTCGCCACCGGCGGGTTGATCGCAGGTGGCCTGATCCTGCTTCTGCTCGCCATCTGGTTCGGCACCACCCTGCTCACCGGCGGGGACGCGCCGCCCGCGCAGCAGGCGACGGCGGAGAGCGAGCTCGGCGTGATGCCGGTGCCCGCCGCCTCCCCGGCCGTTGCCGCACCGGCCGCGCCCGTGACCGGCAGCCAGGTGACGCTCACCGCCACCGACGAAGTGTGGGTCCGCGTCTATGACGCCGCCGGCAAGACGCTGATGCAGAAGACGATGACCGCGGGCGAGCGCTACGACGTTCCCGTCGACGCCAACGGCCCGATGATCAACGTCGGCCGCCCGGACAAGCTGGCAGTCACCATCAACGGCTCCTCGGTGGCCCCGCTCGGCAGCGGCGCCCGCCCGATCAAGGATATCGGCGTCAGCGCCCAGGCGCTGCGTGCCCGCGACGGCGGCGCCACCCCGGCGCCTGCCGCCGCCGGTGCCGGCGACACCGCCGCTCCGGCCGCGCCCCAGGGCTGACGCCCACACCTTGGGCACGCCCGGGTTTTTCCGGGCGCGCTTAAGGCTGGCGACAGCATCGCCGGACCATTAGGGTCCCCCTAGTTTTCCCAAATCCCACCGGGGGGTGTCACGACATGCGTATCCTCATGACGCTTCCGCTTCTCGCGGCCGGCCTTGCAGTTTCCGTCCCCGCCACCGCGCAGACCGCGATCGAAGGCCGGGTGAACAAGCTCGAGCGCGAGATGCGCGCCGTGCAGCGCAAGGTGTTCCCGGGCGGCGCCCAGGCCCAGGTCGAGCCAGAGATCACCGCGCCCCAGACGCCGATCGAGGCGCCGGGCACGCCCGCCGGCAGCCCCATCGCCAATCTCGAGGCGCGGGTCGCCGCACTCGAATCGCAGCAGATGACGCTGACCGGCCAGGTCGAGCAGGCGCAGTACAAGCTGCGCCAGATGGAGGAGGCGTTCGAGGCCTATCGCCGCGCCAACGACGGCCGGCTCACCGCGCTGGAGGGCGGCGGCGCTGCCGCTCCGGCCGCGCAGGGTGGCGAGCCGGACAGCGCCCCGGCCGCTTCCCCTGCCCCGACCCGCGGCCCCGGCAACGGCGGCGGCGTGCTGACGCTTCCGGGCAATGCCGGCACCAAGCCCGCCGCCCCCGCTGCTGCCGCTCCTGCGGGGGCCGGCACTGCCGTGGAAAAGCCCGCGCCCAGCGGCGATCCCGCCGAGGACGCCTATGTCTACGGCTATCGCCTGTGGTCGGCGAAGCGCTATTCGGAGGCCGCGGCCCAGCTCAAGACCGTGGTCGACAAATACCCCAAGCACCGCCGCGCCAGCTGGGCCCAGAACCTGATCGGCCGCGCCTATCTCGATGACGGCAAGCCCAGCCTCGCCTCGATCGCCTTTTACGACAATTACAAGAAGATGCCGGACGGCGAGCGCGCCCCCGACAGCCTCTTCTACCTCGCCGACGCGCTGGTGCAGCTCAAGAAGCCGAAGGACGCGTGCGAGGTCTATGCCGAGCTGTCCGACGTCTATGCCGACCGCATCTCGGCAACGATGAAGGCGGATATCCAGCGTGGGCGCACCGCCGCCAAGTGCAGCTGATCCGGTGACCCTCGATCCGGCGGCGGTCGCGCGGTTCGCGCACGACCTCGCCGCCGCGATCGGCGTACCGCCCGCGGGCCCGATCGCGCTCGCCGTCTCGGGCGGCCCCGATTCCATGGCGATGCTGGCGCTGGCGCATGCCGCACACCCCGGCCGGGTGATCGCCGCCACCGTCGACCACCGCCTCCGCCCCGATGCCGCCGACGAGGCCGCAATCGTCGCCCGCTGGTGCCGCGACGCCGGCATCCCGCACGCGACGCTCGCGCCGGAACGGCCGCCCCGGGGCGCCAGCATCCAGGCACAGGCGCGGCAGCTGCGCTACCAGTTGCTCGGCCGATGGGCGCTCGGCGAGGAAGCGGCCGCGCTGCTCACCGCCCATCACGCCGACGACCAGGCTGAAACCTTCCTGATGCGCGCCGTGCGCGGCTCCGGCCCCGCCGGGCTCGCCGGCATCCGCCGCTATTGGACCTGGCACCCCGAACGCTGGGACGGCACCGGCGCCGGCGAGGCGCGCGGCCTCCCGGTCGTCCGCCCGCTGCTCGGCTGGCGGCGCGCGACCCTGCGCGCGCTGGCGGAGGCAGCCGCCCTCCCCTTCGTCGACGATCCCTCCAACACCGATCCCCGCCACGACCGGACCGGGGTCCGCGCGCTGCTGGCCGGCTCGCCCCCGCTTGATGTCGAGGGGCTCGCCCGTGCTGCGCAGCATTGCGCCGAAACGGATGCAGCAATTGCGGAGACCGTCACCTGGATCGAGCGCGAGCGGCTGTGCCCGGCGCCCGCCGGGGAACGCGCGCTGGACATGGCCGGCCTGCCCCGCGAACTGCGTCGCCGCCTCGTCCGCCGCGCCATCCGCCACGTCCGCCACCACGCGCCCGCGGCCGAGGGAAGCTGGTCCGACTCCGCCAACGTCGAGCCGCTGCTGGACGCGCTGGAGGGCGGCAGCGGCGCTACCCAGGCAGGCGTCTCCGCCTCGGCGCACGGGGACCGGTGGCATTTCCGGCCCGCACCGCCGCGTCGATCAGCCTGATCGATGTTGTTCCATTGCCATTCATCCCCCGCAGCCTATCTTGCAGGGACGAAGAGGTACGCGCTTTCATGAACGACAACGACAAGCAGCCCGGCCCCGAGAACGGCGGCAACGGCAACCCCTGGATGAAGAGCCTGCTCATCTGGGTGGGCATCCTCATGGCCCTGGCGCTGTTCGTGTCGCTGTTCCCCAGCGGCGGGGCGCAGAACGCCGGTACGTCGATCCCCTATTCCGCGTTCCTCGACCGCGTCGAGGAAGGGTCGGTCAAGGACGTCAACGTCACCAAGAACGTCATCACCGGCACCCAGTCGAACGGCGAGAAGTTCCGCACCTATGCGATGGACGACCCGCAGCTGACGGAGCGCCTGCGCAAGGCCGGCGTCAGCATCACCGCGCGTCCGGAGGAAGGCCCGTCGATCTGGCAGTACATGCTGGTCCAGGCGCTTCCGTTCCTGCTGTTCCTCGGCATCGCCTTCTTCGTGGTGCGCCAGATGCAGAAGGGCGGCGGCGCGAACGGCGCGATGGGCTTCGGCAAGTCGCGTGCCCGCATGCTGACCCAGAAGGAAGGCAAGGTCACCTTCGACGACGTCGCCGGCATCGACGAGGCGCGCGAGGAGCTGCAGGAGATCGTCGAGTTCCTGAAGGACCCGACCAAGTTCGCGCGCCTAGGCGGCAAGATCCCCAAGGGCGCACTGCTGGTCGGCTCGCCCGGCACCGGCAAGACCCTGCTCGCCCGTGCCATCGCGGGTGAGGCGGGCGTGCCCTTCTTCACCATCTCCGGCTCTGACTTCGTCGAGATGTTCGTGGGCGTCGGCGCGAGCCGCGTGCGCGACATGTTCGAACAGGCCAAGAAGTCGGCGCCCTGCATCGTCTTCATCGACGAGATCGACGCCGTCGGCCGCCATCGCGGCGCGGGTCTCGGCAACGGCAACGACGAGCGCGAGCAGACGCTCAACCAGCTGCTGGTCGAGATGGACGGCTTCGAGGCGAACGAGGGCATCATCATCATCGCGGCGACCAACCGCCCCGACGTGCTCGACCCTGCGCTGCTGCGTCCGGGCCGCTTCGACCGTCAGGTCGTGGTGCCCCGCCCCGACATCGAGGGCCGCATCAAGATCCTGCAGGTCCACATGAAGAAGGTGCCGCTGGCGCCCGACGTCGACGCCCGCACCATCGCGCGCGGCACGCCGGGTTTCTCGGGCGCGGACCTCGCCAACCTCGTCAACGAGGCCGCGTTGATGGCGGCCCGCAAGGGCAAGCGCCTGGTCGCGAACCTCGAGTTCGAAGAGGCCAAGGACAAGGTCATGATGGGCGCCGAGCGGCGCTCGATGGTGATGACCGACGACGAAAAGCGGATGACCGCCTATCACGAGGCCGGCCACGCCATCGTCTCGATCCACGAGCCCGCGTCGGATCCGATCCACAAGGCGACGATCATCCCGCGCGGACGGGCGCTGGGCATGGTGATGCGCCTGCCGGAGCGCGACAGCTACAGCTACCACCGCGACAAGATGTACGCGAACCTGGCGGTGGCGATGGGCGGCCGCGTCGCCGAGGAGATCATCTTCGGCTATGACAAGGTGTCTTCGGGCGCCTCGGGCGACATCCAGCAGGCGACGAGCCTGGCGCGCGACATGGTCACCCGCTGGGGCATGTCCGACGCGGTCGGCCCGGTCGAGTACGCCGAGCCGCAGGGTGAGAGCTTCCTCGGCTATTCGCAGTCGGCCCCGGCCCGCATGTCGAACAAGACGGCGGAACTGATCGACAGCGAGATCAAGCGCATCGTCGAAGGCGGCCTCACCCGCGCCCGCGACGTGCTGACCGAGCATGTCGACCAGCTCCACACGCTGGCCGGCGCCCTGCTCGAGTATGAGACGCTGAGCGGCGACGAAATCAAGCGCCTGATCGCCGGCGAGGACATCGGCCGCCCGACCGACGGCCCGACCCGCCCGGTGGTCGCCGCCGGCACCTCGATCCCGCGCACGCGGCGCCCCCAGGGGCCCTTCGGCAACCCCAGCCCCGCCGGCGCCTGATCCGGCCCGCCACGAACAGAAAACCCCTCCGCGACGGCCTCGCGGAGGGGTTTTTCTTTGGCCGCCCGGGGATATCGGGAGGGGCGCCCGCCCCGAAAAGAAACCCGTACCCCGGCGAAGGCCGGGGCCCAGTTGCGGTGGCTCACAATAGGGAGCGCACCCCGAGTTGCCTGCACAAGGCACCCACGGCCAAGCAGAACAACGGCTCGCGCAGCCGTGGTCCTGGGCTCCCTTCTTCGCAAGAGCCCGTCGAATGCTTAATGGCCGGCTTTGAGTGGATCCCGCTCTGCGTCCATAGCAAGATGACTTCTCTTGTAGACACATTCCTTCGCGTTCAGACTTGGCGCAAGGGGGAGGCGCATGAAGCACTTAAGCGCTTGGGCGGCTGGCATAGGTTTGGCGGCCCTTGTTCCGATATCGGCTCCAGCTCTCGCGGGCGAAGAAATGGCGGGCGAGCGTATTCATTCATCGCTGCCGCTTTACACTTTTGATTGGGAGCAGACGTGGCCGCGAAGTTTTTCGTCGGGTGATGAATTTGGATGCATTTCACGAGTGCAGTTTGGCGACTGGCGTTTCACACCTAGCCCGAACAACAGCCTTGGCGAGCAGCATTGGGCGCGGTTCACCAACTATGGGGTGTTCCATTGTTCGGCAATCATGCGAACGGCCGATGAACAGAGCGGGTTGGACGAAGCTCCATCAGAGTATGGATTCTTTGTCCAGTTGGGAACGACGCGCGCAGCAGGCGTTGAGTGGGAGCTTTGGGCGCTTCAGAAAGGTATCAATCCTGGGAGCGAATACACACTGCTAGCACGTGAGCCAGATAGCGGTGAAATTAACCGATTCATCGTGCTACAGCAGCGTTGCCCTTCTGGGAGCACACTAGAGGCAAAAGGGCTCGACATCTGGGTCACTCGCTATTGTGCGATCAATTCCCGCTCCGAGTTGCTTTCATTATCTCGCAAGATGCTGGCGCTTCCGCCACTCGGCGTGATGGAGAGAGTCGTTAAAGCTGAGTGATTCACTGGCGGGTGTGCTGGCCGCTGCGGCATGGCAGGATTTCTTGACGATCGTTCGCTGTCGGGAAGCTGATGATGTGGGAAGCGGCGAAAAGTATCCCCGAAAGTCGGCTCCAATGACTCTACGACCCAACCGTGCTCCTGCGAAAGCAGGAGCCCAGGGCCTCGACCGCTAGCTTTGCCGTACTCCCCCACCCCCGCCGCCGCCCTCGCAGCAGCGCCGCTCACCCCATCACCCCCAGCACCACCAGCAGCGACACGAAGATCGACAGCACCACCGCCGTCACGAACAGCAGCGCCACCGTGCGCCAGGCGGCGCTGAACGTCCGCAGCCGGTACGCGCCCTTCAGCTGCGCGAACATGTGGATCGGCGGCACCAGCAGCAGCCATGCGTCCAGCCACGACAGCAAGGGCGAGAGACTGAACAGCGCCATGACCACGAACAGCAGGTTCATGAAGCTGATCGAGTAGATCACGAAGATCGCGTGGTCGTACATGCGATACTGCCGCCGCCAGGCGAACAGCATCCACATGAACGGCAGCGACAAGGGGATCAGCGCCCAGCTGTATTTGTAGCTGCTCGACTTGATCTTGTAGAGCAGCAGCTCGGGGTTCTGGAGCTTGTGGCCGAGCTTCTTGTAGCCGTTGTCCTCCAGCTGCACGCCCAGCCGGCGCAGCATCGCGGGGATGCCGCTGTGCCCCTGCACGACCGCAAGCTCCTGCTCCACCGCATAGCGTTCGATCTGCAGCCCACGCGCCGCCTGCCCCTTGGTATCGCCGCGGGCGATCTCGCGATCGAGCGCCGCAATGCGGGCCTGCAGGCGCTCGGCATCCCCGGCATCCACCTTGACGATGTGCTCCGGAAACGTCTCTTCCTGCATCCAGCTGCCGACCCCGGCCCAGCCGAACACCGCGAACATCAGGAACATCGTGAACAGGAACAGCGCCAGCGGCGATACGAACCGCGCCCGTTCGCCCTCTACATAGCGTCGGGTGAGCGCGCCGGGTCGCGCGACCAGCATCGGCAGCGTGTCCCAGATCTTGCCCTCGAAATGGAACACGCCGTGCAGCAGGTCGTGGCCGACCGAATGGAGCGTGCGGTGGATGTGCCCCGCCTGCCCGCACCGGTGGCAATGCGCCCCGATCAGCGCCGTCCCGCAGTTGAGGCACAGGCCATGCGCATGGCCCGCCCCATGCCCGGGCCGCTGCCCCCGGCCCTCGCCTGCGCTCGGCTCGATCGCGCACGCGAGCAGCCCCCCGGCGACGATGTCGCCCCCTGTTTCCACTTCCCCCATGGCCGAAAAGCTACCACGTCCCTGCACCCTGTCGAGGGGCTTTGGGGGGCGCGCGCGGCCATGCTAGCGTGGCGCCTATGTCCGCCGATCTCGCCACCGCCGCCCTGCCCGAAGATCCGATCGCCCTCGTGCGTGCCATGGGCACTCGCGCCCGCGCCGCCGCCCGCACGCTCGCCGCACTTCCGACCGCGACCCGAGCTGCCGCCCTGCGCGCCGCCGCCGCCGCGATCCGCGCCGATGCGCCCGCGATCCTCGCCGCCAACGCGCGCGATGTCGCAGCCGGCGAAGCGCGCGGATTGAGCCCGGCGCTGCTCGACCGCCTCCGCCTCGATCCCGCCCGTCTGGAAGGCGCCGCTGCCGGCGTCGAGGCGATCGCCGGGCTGCCCGATCCGGTCGGCGCGCTGGTGTCGGAGGATCGCCGCCCCAACGGACTGGTGCTGCGCCGCGTGCGCGTGCCGATCGGCGTCATCGGCATCATCTACGAAAGCCGCCCCAACGTCACCGCCGACGCCGGCGCGCTGTGCGTCATGGCCGGCAATGCCGCCATCCTGCGCGGCGGGTCGGAGGCGATCGAGAGCAACCGCGCGCTCCATGCCGCCATGCAGCGCGGGTTCGTCGCCGGTGGCGTGCCGACCGATGCGATCCAGCTGGTCCCCACCACCGATCGCGCCGCCGTGGGCGCGATGCTAGCCGCCGAGGGCCTGATCGACATGGTCGTACCCCGCGGTGGCAAGAGCTTGGTCGCCCGCGTCCAGGCCGAGGCGCGCGTGCCCGTCCTCGCGCATCTCGACGGCATCAACCACAGCTATGTCGACGGCGCCGCCGACCCGGCGATGGCGCAGGCGCTGGTGGTCAACGCCAAGCTCCGCCGCACCGGCATCTGCGGCGCGACCGAGACGCTGCTGATCGACCGCGCCTTTGCCGATCCCGCGCCGCTGCTCGCCGCACTGATCGACGGCGGCTGCGAGTTGCGCGGCGACGCGGACGTGCAGGCGATCGACCCGCGCGTGCGCCCCGCCACGGCCGAGGACTGGGACACCGAATATCTCGACGCGGTCCTGTCGGTGAAGCGGGTCGACGGCGTAGAAGGCGCACTCGCCCATATTGCCCGCCACAGTTCGGGCCATACCGACGCGATCGTGACGGAGGACGCGGCCACGGCCGAGCGCTTCCTCAACGGGGTCGATTCGGCAATCGTGATGTGGAACGCCTCCACCCAATTCGCCGACGGCGGCGAGTTCGGGCTGGGCGGGGAGATCGGCATCTCCACCGGCCGCCTCCACGCCCGCGGCCCCGTCGCGCTCGAAGGCCTCACCACCTACAAATGGACCGTTACCGGCACCGGCCAGACCCGCCCCTGAAGCCACCTTTTCCCAGAACGCAACAGATCTGCCATTTCTGTCGTATCCCTGCGCAGGCAGGGATCCAGGGCCAAGCCAAGCTACGACCGGTATTGCGTGGAACCCTGGGCTCCTGCCTGCGCAGGAGCACGGTGCGCGATTACGCAGGGGTCCACGCTAACAGCCGCGTTTTTCGTACCGATCGGTTGCGCGCGCCAAAAACCTCCCCATCTGCCGGGCGCTTATCGCTCAGGAGGCGCACCCCCATGCACTACAACCAGCTCGGCCGAACCGGCCTGTTCGTGTCCGAACTCTGCCTCGGCACCATGACCTTTGGCGGAGAGGGCATGTTCAAGGCGGTGGGCCAGGTGCAGCAGGCGGATGCCGACGCGCTGCTCCGCACCGCAGTCGACGCGGGCGTCAACTTCATCGACACCGCCAACGTCTATTCCAACGGCCTGTCGGAGGAGATCACCGGCCAGGCGATCCGCAACCTGGGGCTGCGGCGCGAGGAGGTGGTGCTCGCCACCAAGGCGTTCGGGCCGATGGGGCCGGGCCACAATGATCGCGGCGCCTCGCGCGGGCATCTGCTCGATCAGGTGAAGGCCAGCCTCACGCGGCTCGGCACCGACCACATCGACCTCTACCAGATCCACGGCTGGGATTCGGTGACCCCGATAGAGGAGACGCTGCGCGCGCTCGACGATCTCGTGACCCAGGGCCATGTCCGCTACGTCGGCGTCTCCAACTGGGCGGCGTGGCAGATCGCCAAGGCGCTCGGCATCTCCGAACGCCGCGGCTTCGCCCGGTTCGAGACGGTGCAGTCCTATTACACCCTCGCCGGCCGCGACCTGGAGCGCGAGCTGGCGCCGATGATAGAGTCCGAAGGGCTCGGCCTGATGGTGTGGAGCCCGCTCGCCGGTGGCTATCTGTCGGGCAAGTACCGGGCGGGTGACAGCGACGGCCGCCGCACCAACTTCAACTTCCCGCCGGTCGACCAGACCCGCGGCGAAACGGTGCTCTCCGCCATGGACCCGATCGCCGAGGCGCACGGCGTGTCGGTCGCCCGCATCGCGCTCGCCTGGCTGCTCCACCAGAAGGTGGTGACCAGCGTCATCGTCGGCGCCAAACGCGTCGACCAACTGGAGGACAATCTCGCCGCGGTGGACGTGGAGCTGACCGCGGAGCAGCTCGCGTCCCTCGATGCCGCCAGCAAGCTGGCGCCGGAATACCCCGGCTGGATGATCGAACGCCAATCCGAATACCGCGCCCCCGCACTCGCCTCCGTCCGCAAGCGCTAACGCGAACCACGCCCGCAACCGTACCCCCGCGCAGGCGGGGGTCCAGGGCCCAGCAAAGCAACGGCCGATATCGCCCGAAACCCTGGGCTCCTGCCTGCGCAGGAGCACGGCGCGCCCAACGGGGTGGCGCGCGCTGCCGCACCCCGAACGCGCTTCGTACCCCGGCGGAGGCCGGGGCCCAGTTGCGGCGAAGGGGGTTTGGGGCACTCCGCAACCGCCTTCCCACCTGGACCCCGGCCTCCGCCGGGGTACTGAAAGGTTATGCGACGCACTCCCTGGCATCGCCCCACGCCGTTGCACCCGCCGCGCAACACTGGCATCGCGCCCCCATGTCCCGCATCGGCCTCCTCGGCGGCTCCTTCAATCCGGCGCATCGCGGCCACCGCGGCATTTCGCTCCAGGCGATCCGCGCGCTGGAGCTCGACGAGCTGTGGTGGCTGGTGTCGCCCGGCAATCCGCTGAAGGACCATGCGTCCGACATGGCGCCCTTCGCCGCGCGCCTCGCGTCCGCCACCCGCATGGCCCGCCACTCGCGCATCCGGGCGACCGACATCGAACGCCGGCTCGGCACCCGCTACACGCTCGACACGCTGCGCAAGCTCGTCGCGCGCTTCCCCGATCAAGACTTCATCTGGGTGATGGGGGCCGACAATCTCGCCCAGTTCCACCGCTGGCGCGGGTGGCGCGAAATCGCGCGCACCATGCCGATTGCGGTTATCGCGCGTCCGGGGTATGATCGACGGGCCCGCGCAAGTGTCGCGATGGGCTGGCTGCGGCGCCATGCGCGGCCCGCAGGCCAGGCGAAACGATGGACGAATTGGAGTTTGCCGGCACTCGTGTTGCTGCGCTTCCGCCCCGATCCGACCTCGGCGACCGGCATTCGAGCCGCCGATCCCGCCTGGCACCGGCACAGCAGGCCGAACCAAATCCCCACGCGCACGGCCATGAAAGGCTAGGAGACAAGTTGCCCAACCCCTCTTCCGCACGCGAAGGCGGTACCGACGACGTCGAGGCGCTGCACCGCCTCGTCCTCACCTCGCTGGATGACGATCAGGCGGTGGAAACCGTCTCGATCCCGCTCGCCGGCAAGTCCAGCATCGCCGACTATATGGTCGTCGCTTCCGGCCGTTCGAGCCGTCAGGTCGCCTCCATGGCCACCAAGATCGCCG
The DNA here is from genome assembly GCF_039522995.1 of Sphingomonas molluscorum. Lineage (NCBI taxonomy): Bacteria > Pseudomonadati > Pseudomonadota > Alphaproteobacteria > Sphingomonadales > Sphingomonadaceae > Sphingomonas > Sphingomonas molluscorum. Next base: position 510,674 of record NZ_BAAAEL010000001.1, read on the forward strand.
AGAAGGTGAAGGCCGAGTTCGGCCGCAGCCCCCGGGTCGAGGGTCTGCCGACCGCCGACTGGGTGCTGATCGACGCGGGCGACGTGATCGTCCACCTGTTCCGCCCGGAGGTCCGCACCTTCTACAATCTGGAGCGGATGTGGGCGTTCGGCGACACGCCGACGATGGGGTCAACCGGCAACCCGCCCGCCTCCGCCTGACCCTTCGCGCCCGTGCTGCTGCATATCGTCGCGCGCGGGCGCATCGGGCGCAGTCCCGAGGCCGAGCTGGTCGATCGCTATCTCAAGCGCGTCACCTGGCCGACCCGCGTCACCGAGCTGCCCGACAAGGGCGGCAAGGTGCCGCCGCGCGAACCCGGCACCCGCATCGTGATGCTCGACGAAACCGGCCGCGACATGCCGTCCCGCCAGTTCGCACAGATCCTGGGGAACTGGCGCGACGACGGGGTGCGCGAGGCGCGGTTCCTGATCGGCGCCGCCGACGGCTTCGACGATGCCGACCGGCGGGAGGCGGACCTGCTGATCTCGTTCGGCCGCCTCACCTGGCCGCACATGATGGCCCGCGCGATGCTTGCCGAGCAGCTGTGGCGCGCCGCCAGCATCCTTTCCAACCACCCCTACCACCGCGAGGGCTGATGCGCCGCGGCGGGACAGTCGCGGCCGCCCTGCTGGTGCTGGCCGCCGGTGGCGCCGCACTCGGCGCCGCCACCATCGGCACCGCCGCCCCATCCCCCCTCGACCAACAGCGCGAGCGGCTGCGCGCCGCCCGGATTAAGGCGGATCGTGCCCAGGCCCGCGCCCAGGCGCTGGAGCGCCAGGCCGCCGCCGCCCAGACCGCCGCCGATCGTGCCGCCGCCCGGCAGCGCAGCATGGCCGCCCGCATCGCCGCCGCCGAGGCGGAGCATCGCGCCGCCGAAGCGCGCGTGGCGGTCGTCGGCCGCCTGCTCGCCGAGCGCCGCGAGGAGCTTGCCCGCCGCCGCGACCCGATCGTTCGGCTGATGGCCGCGCTCCAGTCGCTCGCCCGCCGCCCGGCAGTGGCGGCCGTCGCCCAGCCCGGCTCCACCGCCGATGCCGTTCACGTCCGCGCCGTGCTCGCGACCGTGCTTCCCGCCGTCCGCCAGCGCACCAGCGCCGTCCGCGCAGAAGTCGCAGAAGTCCAGCGCACGCGGCGCCAGGCCGCACTCGCGGTGCAGGCACTCGGCAGCAGCCGGCGGCGGCTGGAGGATGAACGCCTGCAACTGGTGCGGCTGGAGGCGGCGGAGCGCCTGCGGTCGCAGGATCTCGGCCGCACCGCGTTGGTCGAATCGGACCGCGCGATCGCGCTTGGCGAACGGGCGCGCGACATCGTCGACCAGATGCAGGAGACGCAGCTCGCCGCGGTGACGCTGGGCGAGCTCACCACCCTGTCCGGGCCGCTGCTGCGCCCCGGGTCGGACGGCACGCCCGTCCACCGCTCGCCCTATCGCCTGCCGGTGGCCGGCGCGGTGGTGACTGGCTTCGGCGAGATTTCGGACGCCGGCGTGCGGTCGCGCGGCCTGACGCTCGCGGTGGCGCCCGGCGCGCGCGTGGTCGCGCCGCTGGCGGGCCGCGTCCTGCTCGCCCGCCCCTTCCGCAGCTACGGCACCATCATCCTGCTCGATCACGGCAACGGCTGGACGACGCTCGTGACCGGTCTCGGCCGCGCCACCGTGCGCCGCGGGAGCGAGGTGGCCGCCGGCACGCCGCTCGGCCTCGCCCCCGGCGGCGACGCGCCCCAGGTCACCGTCGAGCTGCGCCGCCACGGCGCCGCCATCGACCTCGCGACGATGCTCGGCTGAGGCGGTCCGCCAGAGTTCCTTTTACGCGGCCACGCTTTGGCGCTATTCCGGTGCGGCATGTCCGTTCATAAGGTTTCCCGCATGGTTCGCCCGCTCCTCCAGGCCACTGCGATCGTGGGCGCGCTGGCGCTGGTTCCGATCGCCAACGGCGCGATGGCGCAGGTCGACAGCGACAGCTATCGCGAGCTCGACACCTTCATGGACGTCTACAATCGCGTCCGCGCCTCCTACGTCGACAAGGTCGACGACAAGGTGCTGGTGAAGGGCGCGATCCAGGGCATGCTCGCGGCGCTCGACCCGCACAGCTCGTACGTGGACGCGCTCGATTTCGACAACATGCGCATCGCGACCGAGGGCAACTACGGCGGCCTCGGCCTCACCGTCACCATGATCGACGGCGCGATCAAGGTCATTGCGCCGACCGAGGACACGCCCGCCGCGCGCGCGGGCATCAAGGCGGGCGACTACATCACCCACATCGACGGCAAGCTGATCTACGGCGGCTCGCTGGACGAGGCGATTTCGCAGATGCGCGGGCCCGCCAACACCAAGGTCACGCTGACGCTGGTCCGCCCGGGCCAGGAAAAGCCGATCACCGCCACCATGACGCGCGAGATCATCGTCCAGAAGCCCGTGAAGTGGGAGGTGAAGGACGGCATCGGCATCATCAACATCAACACCTTCTCCGCCCAGACCGGCGCCGACACCCGCGCCGCGGTCGCCGCGATCGACAAGGCGCTCGGCCACAAACCGCTCGGCTATATCGTCGACCTGCGCGAGAACGGCGGCGGCCTGCTGAACGAAGCGATCGAGGTGTCGGACGTGTTCCTCGACCACGGCGAGATCGTGTCCCAGCGCGGCCGCGAAAAGACCGACATCGAACGCTATTATGCCGAGGCCGGTGACCTGACCCAGGGCCTGCCGATCATCGTGCTGGTCGATGCCGGCACCGCCTCCGCCTCGGAAATCGTCGCCGGCGCGCTCCAGGACCACCACCGCGCGATCGTCATGGGCGAGCGGACCTTCGGCAAGGGATCGGTGCAGACGCTGCTGCCGCTCGGGCCGGAGACGGCGCTCCGCCTCACCACCGCGCGCTACTACACGCCCTCGGGCCGATCGGTGCAGGAGGGCGGCATCGAACCCGACCTCAAGGTGCCGCAGATCTCCGACCCCGACTACAAGGATCGCCCGGTGTTCCGGGAGGCGGACCTGCGCCGCCACCTCATCAACGAGGCCAAGGTCGACAATTCGGTGCTGGAGGATGACGGCAAGCCCGATCCGCGCTTCACCGAGAGTGCCGAGGCGCTCAAGAAGCGCGGCATCGAGGATTTCCAGCTCCACTATGCCCTGCAGACGCTCGGCCGCCTGGGTCCTGCGCCGCGCGCGGTGGCGACGGCGACGCCGGCAAAGAAGCGCTGACATGCGCGGCGGCAATCTCCAGGCGGCGCGCTGGCTCGCGCTGCTCGTCCCCGCAGTGCTGATGCTGGGCGCGCTCGGATCGCAATATCTGGGCGGGCTCTACCCGTGCGAGATGTGCCACTGGCAGCGCTGGCCGCATTATGCCGCCATCGTGCTCGCGATGCTCAGCTTCCTGGTGGCGCGCACCTCCGCCCGCGTCGCGCTGGTGCTGCTCGCCGGTGTCGCCATCGCCGCCAGCGGAGCGATCGGCGTGTTCCACGCGGGCGTCGAATATGGCTGGTGGCAGGGCATCACCGGCTGCGCGACCCCCTTCTCGGGCGGCGGCGGCAACATGCTCGACGCGATCATGAAGGCGCCGGTGATCCGCTGCGACGTGCCGCAATGGACGCTGGCCGGCATTTCGCTCGCCGGCTTCAATGCGATCTTTTCGCTCGCCGGCGCGTTGGGGATCTTTGTGCTGGCAGGAAAACGCGCATGAAGCGGTGGCGACCCGGCGATCGGCGGGAACCGGTCTCCCAGATGATCCGGGTGGATCAGGCGGGCGAATATGGCGCGACCCGCATCTATGCGGGGCAGCTCGCGGTGATGGGCGATCGCGTTCCGCTCGCGCGCGAGATCGTCGGCATGGCCAAGCAGGAGGAACGCCACCGCGCTTGGTTCGACGCCCTGATCGCCGAACGCGGCGTCCGCCCGACCCTGCTCCAGCCCTTCTGGAGCGTCGCCGGTTTCGCGCTCGGCGCCGTCACCGCCGCGATCGGGCCGGAGGCGGCGATGGCCTGCACCGCGGCCGTCGAGACCGAGATCGACAAGCATTACGACCAGCAGCTCGCCGAGCTTCGCGACGAGGAGCCGGAGCTTTCGGCCGCGGTGCGCGAGTTCCAGGCCGAGGAGCTGGAGCACAAGGAAGCCGCGATCGCCCACGGTGCCGAACAGGCGATCGGCTATCCGGTGCTGTCCGCCGTGATCCGGCTCGGCTGCCGGGTGGCAATCGCCGCATCGAAACGCATATGAGGCTTGCCGCGTTAGGATGGCGGCAACAGGAGGACGACCGATGGCAAAGTGGATGCTGATGGCAGCGATCGGGCTGGCCGCGCCGGTGCTGGGCCTGTCCGCCCCCGCGGTCGCCCAGAATGCCGCCCAGAACGGCGTGCTGGTGATCTACGGCAACGACAAATGCCCCACCAACGCCAATGGCGAGGAAATCGTGGTGTGCGTGCGCCGCGGCGAGGAAGAGCGCTTCCGCATCCCCAAAGAGCTACGCACCACCGAGGCGTCGCCCGACCAGCAGAGCTGGGCCGTGCGCCAGCAGTCCGGGCTGGAGGCAGGCGCCACGGGCGTCGGTTCGTGCAGCACCGTGGGTGCCAGTGGCCAATCGGGCTGCTTCGTCCAGAACGCCAACCGCTGGAAGGCGGAACGCCGCGCCGCCAAGGCAGAGGCCGAACGCAGCGTTCCCTGATCGCGCCGGACGTTGCGTCCAAGTCCCTGCCGTCGTAGCCGCACGCCTCTTTGAACGGGGAACGGCGGCGGCGGCATGACGGCACAGACGGGACTGAGACGCGATCCGATCGCCTGGTTGCTGTTCGCGCTCGTCTGGTTCTCCTGCGGCTGGTTCGGCTCCTGGGAGTTCAATCCCAACAACGCGACCCGCATGTACGCCGCCGTCTCGCTGGTCGAGCAAGGCGATGCCACCATCGACGAATATGCCGCGCTGACGATCGACCGCGCGCAGTTCGGCGACCATTTCTACACCGACAAGGCACCGGGCATGACGCTGATGGCGGTGCCCTTCGTCGCGCTGGCCGATGCCGTCACCGGCGACGATGCCGAGTTCCACCGCATCCGCAACGAGGACCCCGGCTTCAACCGCTTCATCAAGATCCGGGTCCGCCTCACCGCCGTCTTCACCTCCGCGCTGTTCGTCGCCATCGCGTCGATGCTGCTGTTCGACCTTGGCCGCGGCGTCACCGGCAGCACCGCCGCCGGCCTGTTCGGGGCGCTCGGCTATGCGCTGGGCTCGATCGCGTGGGGCTGGGCCACCACCATCTTCGGCCATGCCGCCTCGGGCGCGATGCTGGTGATCGCCGTCTGGGCGGTGTGGCGGGGCACCCGCACGCCCGGCGGCACGCGCGCCGGCATCGGCTATGCCGCGATCGCCGGCCTGGCACTCGGCTGGGGCGCGGTGATCGAGCCGCCTTTGGTGCTGGAGGCGCTGCCGATCGGCTTGTGGGCACTGTGGCGGATGCGCGGCTGGGCCTGGGCACAGCGGCTGCCGGTGATGCTCGCCGCCGCCGGCGTCGCCCTCGTCGCGGTGCTGCCGCTGTTCGCCTACAACGCCTTTGTGTTCGGATCGCCGTTCCAGTCCGGCTATGCCGGCGTCACCGACTTCGTCGGCATGCAGCAGGGCTTCTTCGGCCTCACCTACCCCAAGCCGCACGTGCTGTGGGAGATCGTGTTCGGCCCGCGCCGCGGCATCCTGTGGGTCTCGCCCGTGCTGGTGCTGGCGCCGATCGGCCTTGCTTGGCTGCTCTGGGATCGCCGCCATCGCGACCTTGCCGTGCTCGCGATCGTGCTGAGCATCCTGCCCTTCCTCTACAACGCCGCCTATTACTACTGGGACGGCGGCCACTCGACCGGCCCGCGCCATGCCGTTCCCGCGCTCGGCTTCCTGGGGCTCGGCCTCGCCGGTTTCTGGACGCTGCTGCGCACGCCGGTCGGCAAGCTCCTCGCCGCGCAGTTGCTGGCAATCTCCATGGCCATCAACCTGATGATCGCCTCGGCCGAAATCGCCGCGCCGGACTTCTTCGAGTTCGCGGTCTGGCGCTCGGTCCTGCTGGAGCGGTTTGCGCCCGGGTACCTCCGCACCGTTGCCGACGAATGGCTGGGCTTCACCCCCTGGGAGGGGCTGGGCATCTGGGCGCTGGTCGCGCTGCCGCTGCTGGGTCTCGTCGCGTGGTTGGCATGGCGCGCCGACGACAGTTCTGTCGCACAGCACCTTGCCCCCACCCCCCGTTCGTACTGATCAACCTTAGCACACCCTCAATCGTGCTCCTGCGCAGGCAGGAGCCCAGGGTTTCTAAGCTCCGGGAGCCGTGGTTCTGCTTGGCCCTGGATCCCTGCCTACGCAGGGATACGGCGCGATTCGGGTCTCTGTTGCGCATCTTCCAAACGTCTCGCTGGGGTGGCTGAGCCTGAAAGCTTATATTGAAGCGAGCAGCACCTAACCCGCTGATCTTCCAGCCTTGCACCACCGCCCGTTCGAACATAGATAGAACGAATGGCGCAGCTCGACACCCGCGAAAAGCTGGCGATCCTCGCGGACGCTGCGAAGTACGACGCCTCCTGCGCCTCGTCCGGCACGGCCAAGCGCAACTCGCGCGACGGCAAGGGCCTGGGCTCGACCGAGGGCATGGGCATCTGCCACGCCTATGCGCCCGACGGCCGCTGCATCTCGCTGCTCAAGATCCTGCTGACGAACAGCTGCATCTTCGACTGCCATTACTGCATCAACCGCAAGAGCTCGAACGTCCGCCGCGCGCGCTTCACCGCCGAGGAAGTCGTGCGCCTGACCCTCAGCTTCTACCGCCGCAACTATATCGAGGGGCTGTTCCTCTCCTCCGGGATCATCCGCTCCTCCAACTACACGATGGAGCAGCTGGTCGAGGTCGCCCGCTCCCTGCGCGAAGACCATGATTTCCGCGGCTATATCCACCTGAAGACCATCCCCGACGCGGATCCCGAGCTGATCCATCAGGCCGGGCTCCACGCCGACCGCGTCTCGATCAACGTGGAGCTGCCCACCACCAGCGGCCTCAAGCGCCTCGCCCCCGAAAAGTCAGAGACCCAGATCGAGGGCGCGATGGCCGGCATGCGCACCGCGATCACCGACGGCACCGATGCGCGCAAGCGCTACCGCAGCGCGCCCCGCTTCGCGCCTGCCGGTCAGTCCACCCAGATGATCGTCGGCGCCGATGCCGCGACCGACCGTGACATCGTCGGCCGCGCCGCCACGCTCTACGACCGCTTCGAGCTGCGCCGCGTCTACTACTCCGCCTTCAGCCCCATCCCGGAGGCGTCGGCCGTGCTGCCGCTCCAGCGCCCGCCGCTGATGCGCGAGCATCGGCTCTACCAGTCCGACTGGCTGATGCGCTTCTACGACTATAAGCCCGAGGAAGTGCGCGCCGCCGCCGATGACGCCACCGGCATGCTGCCGCTCGACATCGATCCCAAGCTCGCCTGGGCATTGAAGTTCCGCGACAACTTCCCCGTCGACGTCAACCGCGCCCCCCGCGAAGCGCTGCTGCGCGTGCCTGGGCTGGGGGTGAAGGCGGTCAACGCGATCCTATCTGCCCGCCGCTGGCGCCGCCTGCGCCTCGACGACGTCGCCCGCCTCACCGTCTCAATCAAGAAGCTTCGCCCCTTCCTGATTGCCGACGACTGGCGACCGCTCGCGCTCGCCGATCGCGCCGAGCTGAAGCCGCTGGTCGCGCCCAAGAAGCAGCAGCTCGAGCTGTTCGCCGCCTGAGAGTGATTCGCGGGTGAAACGCCGCGCGCCGCCGCCGGTTGTCTCCTCGAACCCAGGGAGGAACATCATGGCGGACGCCCGCATCTACCAGGACCTGAAGCGCGACCACGACAAGCAGCGCGGCATGCTCGCGCGGCTCGCCGATTTCTCCACGCCTGCCGAGGAGCGCCAGCAGCTGTTCGAGGAGTTCCGCCTCGAGCTGCAGAGCCATGCCGCCGCCGAGGAGGAATCGCTCTACGCGACCATGCTCGGCGACCCCGAGCTTCGCGACGACGCCCGCCACTCGGTCTCCGAGCACAAGGAAGTCGACGATGTGCTCGGCGAGCTCATGAACCTCGAGTTCGACTCCGACGAGTGGAAGGAGAAGTTCTTCCACATGCGCCGCCGCTACGAGCACCACATCGACGAGGAGGAGGAAGAGATGTTCCCCGCCGCCGCCGAGGAGCTCGACGACGCAACCGAGGAAAAGCTCGCCGACATCTACGAGGACCGCAAGCCCAAGGAGCTGGAGGAAGCCCGCGACAACCCGCCCGGCAGCGACGAGCGCGAGTAACGTGCGCGGCGTCACCCTCTCGGCCCCCGACGATTTCGACGCGTGGCGCGACGCCGCGCGCGGGCTCGCGGCCGAAGGGGTGGCGCCCGACCAGGTGGTGTGGCGCACCGGCGACGCGGTCGCGGACCTGTTCGCGCAAGGGGCACCCGAAGCTCCGCCGGCAGCTTCCCCCGCCGGCCCCGGCTTCTCGGTGCCGCGCGCCTTCCTCGACCTCGCCCGCGACGTCGTCATGTCCTCGGCGCCCGACCGGTTCGCGCTGCTCTACACGCTGCTCTGTCGCCTGCGCACCCAGCCCCGGCTGATCGAGGACCGGGCCGACCCGCTGGTGCGCAAGCTGGAAGGGCTCGCCAAGGAAGTCCGCCGCGACATCCACAAGATGCGCGCCTTCCTGCGCTTCCGCGAGGTGCCCGAGGACGACGGCACCAGCCGCTACGTCGCCTGGTTCGAGCCCGAGCACCACATCGTGCGCGCCAACGCCGCCTTCTTCGTCAACCGCTTCGCCAGCATGCGCTGGTCGATCCTGACGCCGGAGGTGTCGCTGCACTGGGACGGCGAGTTGCTCACCGAAGGCCCCGGCGCTACCCGCGCCGACGCGCCGGAGGGCGATCCGGTCGAGGAGGTGTGGAAGACCTACTACGCCTCCATCTTCAACCCGGCGCGGCTCAAGAAGGGCGCGATGCTCAAGGAGATGCCGCGTAAATATTGGAAGAACATGCCCGAGACCGCGCTGGTCGGACAGCTGATCGCGGGCGCCCAGGCACGAGAGGCAGGCATGATCGACAAGGCCCGCACCCAGATCGGCGGCAACATCCAGGCCGCATGGGAGGCGCTGCGCGAAGAGGCGATGGGCTGCAAGCGCTGCCACCTCTGGAAGCCCGCGACCCAGACCGTGTTCGGCGAAGGCCCCGTCGACGCGCGGCTGATGTTCGTCGGCGAACAGCCCGGCGACCAGGAGGACTTGGCCGGCAAGCCCTTCGTCGGCCCCGCCGGCCAGATGTTCGACCGCGCGCTCGCCCAAGCCGGCGTCGATCGCTCGACGGTCTACGTCACCAATTCGGTCAAGCACTTCAAGTTCGAGCCGCGCGGCAAGCGCCGCATCCACAGCAAGCCCGACGCCGGCGAGATCGACGCCTGCCGCTGGTGGATCGAACAGGAAACCGCGCTGGTAAAGCCGCAGGTCACGGTAGCATTGGGCGCCACCGCCGCCCGCTCGCTGCTCGGCCGCGCCGTCACCATCAGCCGCGAGCGCGGCCAGGCGATCGCGCTCCCCAGCGGCGGCGAGGGCTGGATCACCGTCCACCCCAGCTACCTGCTGCGCATCCCCGACCGGGCCAAGGCCGACGAAGAATACGCCCGCTTCGTCGAAGACCTCCGCACCGCCGCCGCCCGCCTGGCCTAGGGGCAGCCCCCTTCTCCTCCGTACCCCGGCGAAGGCCGGGGCCCAGTTGGAACGTCCCCGGAAGCAAAGCGCACCCCGTGTCCCCGCGCAGGCGGGGACCCAGAGCCAAGCAAAACAACCACCGCCTGCTCCCGCTACCCTGGGCTCCCGCCTACGCGGGAGCACGAAGCCGTAGGCCGCAAGCGCACGCGCTGGGCCACGCGACCCGCAGGCTCGACCCGGTGCGGCCCCGGCGCTACAGCCGCCGCGATGCACGCCAGCGCCCTTCTCCGCGAGACCACTCGCGCCGCGCACGAGCGCGTCGACGCCGCCTTTGCGCGCTTCGATCTCGCCGATCGCGACAGCTATGCCGCGATGCTGGTCGCGCACGCCCGCGCGCTGCCGGTGGCGGAGGCGGCGATGGCAGCGGCCCCGGCGCGTCCCCGTTGGCGCCCGCGCACCCCGCTGCTGGCCCAGGACCTCGCAGACCTCGGCCGGCCGCTGCCGCCCCAACTGCCGTTCGCGCTGCCGCAAGGTCCCGGGGCGATCGCCGGCCTCGCCTATGTGGTGGAGGGATCGCGCCTGGGCGGCGTCTATCTCGCGCGGCAGGTGGGCGCGGGGCTCCCCGCGCGCTACCTCTCCGCCGCGCATGAGAAGGGCGAATGGCGCGCCTTCCTCGCGTGGCTGGACCAGGCGGGCGAGGCCGGCGGCCCCGGCTGGATCGAGGCCGCGCTGGCCGGCGCCGTCGCCGGCTTCGCGCTCTACCAGCAGGCGGCCGAAGCCGCCTAGCGGCCGCGTTCCTCGATCGGCGCGGTCAGGATCACGCGCAGTCCGGGCGCATTGTCCTCGAACGCCAGTTCGCCGCCCAGCCGGCCGACGAGCGCCTTCATCATCCGGCTGCCGAAGCCCTCGCCGGCGCCGCTCTTGCCGCGCCCCTGGTCCTCGACGATCAGCCGCAGGTTGGCGCGATGCTGCTCCAGCATCACCGTGATCGGGCCGGTGGTGCCCGGATAGGCGTATTTGGTCGCGTTGATGACCAGCTCGGTCGTGATCAGCCCGATGTCCACCGCGCGGCCGGTCGGCACCAGCACCGGCGCGAGATAGACGCGCAGCGCCGATCCCCAGTCCGCGCCAAGCGACGCCCGCATGTCGGTCATCAGCTCGTCCAGGTACCGGCTGAGCTCCACCGCCTCGACCTGGTCGTCGCGATAGAGGCGGCGATGGACCAGCGCGACCGCGGACAGCCGCGCCTGCGCCTCGGTCAGGTGGCTCGTCAGGTCGGCATCGCCAACCGCGCGCGCCTGCATACCCAGGAAGGCGGAAACCAGCTGCAGGCTGTTCTGCACGCGGTGGTTCACCTCGTGCATCAGCACGTCCTTCTGGCGCAGCAGCAGCTCCTGCTCGCGGTTCGCCGCCGACAGCTGGCCGTTGAGCTCGCGCAGCCGCACCCGCTGGCGCAGGTCGTGCAGCACGCCGCGCAGCCGGTGCGCGGCCTTGACCTCCTCCAGCGTCCAGCGGCGGGCGCGTCCGCGCACGATCTGCGACCAGCTTTCGAACGAGGCGCGCGGCGTCAGCACCGCGCCGGGCTCCACCGCCACCGCCTTGTGCGGATTGCCGGCCCAGTTGACGCGCTCGACCTCCTCCATCCGGAACCACAGGGCCATGCACTCGGTGCCGTCGATCGGCATGCCCAGCAACCCGCTGCCGACGCCGGCATAGCCTTCTGCCGGCGGGAACAGCGTCGAAAGCTCCCGGCTGACCACCAGTCCGCCGCCCTGCCCGTTGACCCACTCGGCCAGCCGCAGCAGGTCCGCGTCCTCGGGGCAATGCCCCTCGCGCGACACGCTATCGCCGCACACCAGCGCAAAGCCGTCGGCGTCCAGCAGCTCCGCCAGCTCCTTGCCGCACTGGGCCAGCTGCACCCGGATCGGCTGCTCGCCGCCCAGCCGCGCGGTGACCAGGTCCTCGCCCGCATGCAGCCGCAGCCGCTCGCGATAGCTTTCGGCTTCCTCCTGCGCGCGGATCTGGCGGGCAAGGCCGCTCGCCAGCGCGCGGGCCGCGGCGCGCAGTTCCGGATCCATCCGGCGCGGGCTGTCGTGATGGCAGGCGACCAGCCCCCACAGCACGCCGTCGCGCACGATCGAGATCGACGCCGACGCCTCCACCCCCATGTTGCGCAGATACTGGAGGTGGATCGGCGAGACGCTGCGCAGCGCCACGTCCGACAGGTCGATCCCGCCCTGGTTCGCCGATTCCGGCCGGATCGGCGCGGGCGTGTAGTGCGCGTCCGGGATCACGCGGACGCGGTTGCGCACATAGAGCGCGCGCGCCTGGCGCGGGATGTCGGAGGCGGGAAAATGATGGTTGAGGAAGCTGTCGAGCCCCGGCGCCCGGTCCTCCGCCAGCACGACCCCGGCGCCATCGTCCAGGAAGCGATAGAGCATCACCCGGTCGAAGCCGGTGAGCTGGCGAAAGGCCACCGCCGCCCGCTCGCACAGCTGGACCAGGTCGGCCGCCCGCTCGAAGGTCGCGGCCGCGCGCTCCAGCCCGACCAGTACCTCGATCGCCGGCCGCACCGGCTCCGGCTGCGGCTCCAGCTCGACGATCAGCATGTCGCCCGAACGGTGGAGGCTCGCCTCCAGCGGTCCCTCGGTGCCGGCCACCGGCGCCAGGCGCAGCGTGCCGCCCGGTCCCATGTCGGCCGATCGCAGCAGCGCGGCGATGTCCTGGCCGATCAGCTCCGCGATCGGGCGGTCGAGCCAGTCGGGCGCAAGCCGCGCCTCCAGGTCGCCCGCACCGGCGACGGTCCTGAGCGTCGCCGCATCGACGATCAGCAGCAGCCCGTGCGGCTGGATCGCCCCGGAGAGGTGGATGGGCTCCCGATCGCAGGCCGAAAGGTCATGGCCGATCGGCGCGCTTTCCTGCAGTTGCTCTACCGTCGTCACGCGCCACTCAACTCTTTGTCCGGGCCCCAAAATGGACCATGCGCGGTTTCAACGCAAATCCGCCGCCAACGGGAACGGACAGGCGCGCAGAAAAAGGAGCAAGACCATGGACCTGGGCATCGCCGGCCGCACCGCCATCCTTTGTGCCTCCAGCGCCGGGCTCGGCCGCGGCTGCGCGGAGGCGCTGGCTGAGGCGGGCGCGCGCATCATCCTCAACGGCCGCAACGCCGATAAGCTCGAGGCGACGGCCGCTGCGATCCGGCAATCGACCGGTGCGGAGGTGATCGCGGTCGCCGCCGACGTCGGGACCGAGGCGGGACGCAAGGCGCTGCTCGCCGCCGCGCCGGATGCCGACATCCTGGTCAACAACAATGCCGGCCCGCCGCTCCGCCCGTTCGAGGACCTCGACGCCGACAAGATCCGCGCCGGGCTGGAGAACAACCTCGTCACCCCGACGCTGCTGATCCACGCGCTGCTGCCGGGCATGGTCGAGCGGCGCTTCGGCCGGATCGTCAACATCACCTCCGGCTCGGTGAAGATGCCGCTCCCCGGCCTCGACCTGTCGAGCGGGGCGCGCGCCGGGCTCACCGGCCTGGTCGCCGGCGTCGCCCGCTCGGTCGCCCACGCCAATGTGACGATCAACAACCTGCTGCCGGGCGCCTTCGACACCGACCGCATCGCCAGCATCGTCGCGCAAGCGGCGGCCAAGTCCGGCGCGAGCGAGGCCGAGGAACGCGCCAGGCGCGAAGCCTCGATCCCCGCGAGGCGGCTCGGCACACCGGCCGAGTTCGGCGCCACCTGCGCCTTTCTCTGCTCGGCCCACGCCGGCTACATCACCGGGCAGAGCCTGCTGATCGACGGCGGCACCTTCCCGGGCATTCTCTGACGCGCGGCGAGGGCCCGGTCCCCCTCCCCGCCTTTGGACGGACGACGCGCCCCCAACGTATCCCCTCGAAGGCAGGGATCCAGAGCCAAGGCAAACCACCGCCAGCGACCAAAACCCTGGGCTCCCGCCTGCGCGGGAGCACGAAGAGGGGAAACGCCTTCCCCTTCTTGCGTACCCCGGCGAAGGCCGGGGCCCAGGTGGGATAGCAGCGGAGAGAAGCGCCGGACCTCGGAGGCCACACCAACTGGGCCCCGGCCTCCGCCCGGGGTACGCGTTGAGGTCGCCCCCCGTCCCCCGACCTACCCCCGCGGCTTCAGCGAAACCCGCGCAATCGCGTGGTTGGACGACATGTACAGCGCCGCGCCGCCCTCGCCGATCGTGCAGTTGGAGATCACGTCGCCGCTCTGGATCAGCCCCAGCCGCTCGCCCTCCGCGCTCAGCACATGCATGCCGCCGGGACCGCTCGCAAACAGATGCCCCTCGGCCGCGACCTTCATGCCGTCCGGCAGCCCCGGCAGGCCCGCCGCCACGTCGGCGGCGAAATCCACCAGCACGCGCTTGGCCGTCGGCATGCCGCGCGCGTCGAGCGTATAGGCGACCAGCACCGGCCCCTTGGGGTCCGACACCGCGACGTAGAGCGTGCCCTCGTCCGGCGAGAGGGCGATGCCGTTCGGGCGGGAAAGGCTGCGGTCCAGCACCTCCAGCCGCCCGTCCGCGCCGAGCCGATAGACGCCGCAGAAGTCGAGTTCGCGCAGCGGCGACTCACCCTCGCCGGCCAGCCCATAGGGCGGATCGGTGAAATAGAGCGCGCCGTCGCTGGCGCAGATCACGTCGTTGGGGCTGTTGAAGCGCTTGCCCTCGAACCGGTCGACCACCGTCGTCTTGCGCTTGGTGGCGAAGTCGAGCCGCGCCACCACACGGCTGCCGCTGTCCGCGATCAGCAGCCGCCCGCGCCCGTCGAGCGCCAGCCCGTTCGATCCCGCTTCCCGGATCGACTTGGGGATCGGCCCCACCAGCCCCGACGGCTCCAGGAACAGGTCGAAGCCCTTGTCCCGCCGCCAGCGCCACATGCGGTTGGCCGGCACGTCGGAGAACAGCAGCATGCCGCCGCCGCGCGGCACCCACACCGGCCCCTCCGACCATTGATAGCCGCCGCCCAATATCTCCACCGGCGCGTTGGCATCCAGGATCGCGTCGAGCTTCGGCGACAGCCGCCGAATGCCCCTGGGGAGCGCCGGTGCAGGCGCCGCAAGCGCGCTGGAAGCTAGCGGCAGGGCCATGCCGGCCCCCAACAGGTCGCGACGACGCATCGGCAGTTCCTCCCCCCAGAAATCATGAATCGATCCGCTCGACCGCCATCGCGGTCGCCTCGCCCCCACCGATGCACAGCGTGGCGACCCCGCGCCGGGCGCCGCGTGCCTCCATCGCCGACAGCAACGTCGCGAGCACCCGCGCGCCCGACGCCCCGATCGGGTGGCCGAGTGCGGTGGCGCCGCCGTGCACGTTCACTCGGTCATGCGCGATGCCCAGGTCCTGCATCGCGATCATCGCCACGCAGGCGAACGCCTCGTTGATCTCGAACAGGTCGACGTCGGCCACCGACCAGCCCGCCTTGTCGAGCACGCGCTGCACCGCCCCCACCGGCGCGGTGGTGAACTGCGCCGGCGCACGGGCATGCGCTGCATGGGCGACGATGCGCGCGATTGGCTTGAGCCCGCGCGCTTCCGCCACCGACTGGCGCGCCAGCACCAGCGCCGCCGCCCCGTCTGAGATTGACGACGCATTGGCCGCGGTGATCGTGCCTTCCTTGGCAAAGGCGGCCTTCAGCGTGGGGATGCGCGCGACGTCGCCCTTCGCCGGCTGCTCGTCGGCGGTCACGGTGACGCTGCCCTTGCGGCCCACCACCTCGACCGGAACGATCTCGCGGTCGAACGCGCCCGAGGCCTGCGCCGCCTGCGCGCGGGTCAGCGATTCGATCGCGAACGCGTCCTGCGCCTCTCGCGTGAACTGGTATTCGCGCGCGCTGTCCTCGGCAAAGGTGCCCATCGCGCGGCCGGGCTCATAGGCGTCCTCCAGCCCGTCGAGCATCATGTGGTCGTAAATCGTATCATGGCCGATGCGCGCGCCAGCGCGGTGCTTGGTCATCAGGTACGGCGCGTTGGACATGCTCTCCATGCCGCCCGCCACGATCAGGTCGCACGATCCGGCCGCCAGCGCGTCGGCGGCCATCATCGCCGCCTTCATGCCCGATCCGCACATCTTGTTGACGGTGGTCGCCTCGACCGACTGCGGCAGCCCGGCATGGAGCGCCGCCTGCCGCGCCGGCGCCTGGCCAAGCCCCGCCGACAGCACGCAGCCCATATAGGCACGCTCGATGTCCTCCGGGGCGACGCCGGCGCGCTCCACGGCCGCGCGGATCGCGGTGGCCCCCAGCCGAGTGGCGGGAACGGCCGCGAGCGCCCCCTGGAACCCGCCCATCGGCGTGCGGGCATAGGACAAGATCACGGTCGGGTCGGCGGCGGTCATACATCTCTCCTGCGTGCACGGCGTCGTTGCGCCGGCACCGTCGATATAGGGTGCGCCGCCCCCGCTGTCGCTACTCGTCGACCCAGTCGCGCGGCAGCACCCGCGCCGCCGCCGCCATCAGCGCGCCCGCGACCAGGTAGAACACCAGCGCCGCCAGCAGCGCATAGCGCAGCGCCTCGTCGCCCAGCTGCGGGGTCAGCGCCTTCGACAGCGCGCCCACCAGCCACGATCCCAGCCCCAGCCCGATGAGGTTGTTGATGAGCAGGAAGCACGCGCTCGCGGTGCTGCGCATCGCCGCCGGCACCAGCTGCTGCACCGCCGTCAGCAGCGGTCCGGGCCAGGCATAGACCAGCGCCTGCGGTACCAGGAACAGCGCGAACGCCGCTTCCCACGAACCCGACAGCAGCCCCGCCGCCAGCAACGGCACGCCCGCCGCATAGGCGATCGCCGGCACCAGCGCATAGGCACGCCGGGTCCGCCGTCCCCAGCGGTCGGCGATCACCCCGCCCAGCAGGATCCCCGCCACCCCGCCGGTGAGCAGCAGCGCGCCCACGAACCGCCCCGTCTCCGCCAGGTCGAGCGCGAAGCTGCGCATCATCAGGCTCGGCATCCAGAAGGCGATGCCATAGCCCGCAACCGATCCTGCCGCCCCGCCCAGCGAGAGCAGCCAGAAGCTCGGCTTGCGCGCCAGCATCCCGAACACCGGCAGCAGCGGCGCCTGTCCGGTACGCGCGCGCGGCGGATCGCGGACCAGCAACCGGAAGACGGGCGCGGTGAGCAGCCCCGCCACCCCCATCACCACGAACGCCGTGCGCCATTCGACCGCCGCCGCGATCGCGCCGCCCAAGAGCACGCCGACGGCCGACCCGATCGGGATGCCCAGCCCATAGATCGCCAGCGCCCGCGCGCGCTTGCCCGGCGGAAAGGTGTCGGCGATCAGCGCATAGGAGGGCGCCACGCCCCCCGCCTCGCCGACGCCCACGCCGACGCGAAACAGGAACATCTGCGCAAAGCCCTGCGCCGTCCCGCACAGCGCCGTGAACCCGCTCCACACCGCCAGGCTGATCGTAATCACCCAGCTGCGGCTCGTCCGGTCGGCCAGCATCGCCAGCGGAATCGCGAGCGTGCAGTAGAGCGTCGCAAAGGCCAGCCCGCCCAGCATCCCCAGCTGCGAGTCGGAGAGCTTCAGGTCCGCCTTCACCGGCATCGCCAGGATGCTCAGGATCTGCCGGTCGAGGAAGTTGAAGCTGTAGACGAGCAGCAGCATCGCCAGCACCACGCCCGGGCGGCGGGGCGACGAACCGGCGGTCACGGGCACCTTACTTCAGCTTGTCCTTGAGCACCGAAAAGGCCGTGAACGGCTGCACCTCGTCCTCGCCCACCACGCCCGCCTCGCGCAGGATCGCGTCGGCATTGGGCGCGCGCGGGAACGGATCGAGCGCCAGCGCCAGCGTCTCCGCCGCCGCCTCGCCCAGGTCGATCGCGCCGCCCTCGAAGAACATGGTGTCGCATTCCTCCGAGGACAGCTCGATCTCGTCCCCCTCGGGCGTGCCTTCCGGCAGGAAGCGCAGCGCGAAGCTTTCCTCGATCGTCGCCGGCACCGGCTCGGCGGTGGCGACGCAGCTCTGCACCACCGCGCCCTTGAGCGTGCCGCGCGCCACCACGCCCGCCGCATCCCGGCGCAGCGTGAAGTCCGCCGCCAGCCCGTCGATCGACACGAGGCGGAAGCGCTTGGCCAGCGCCGCACGCTCCTCCAGGCTCGCCTCCACCCGCACGTCGCTGTCGCCCGTGCCGATGCGGTCGAGCCGGTGCGGCCGGCTGAATTCAGGGGCCGGGGTCATTCGGGAAGCCTTCCAGCAAGCAATGTGTCGATCGCCGTCTCTCCGAGCGCGCGGTGCAGCGCCTCCAGCCCGCCCGCCACATGCGCGAGCGGGGCAGCACCCGGGTCTTCGCCGCGATAGAGGTTGCGCAGCACCGCCGGCGCGAGCGCGCCCGTCGCCAGCCCCTCGCGATAGGCGCCCAGCCTTCCACCCAGCATCGCCATCATCTTGCCGATGTGCTTGCCGACCACGATGTCGCCGATGCCGGACTGGCGCAGCTGCCCGTCCATGTCGTCGACGAACCGCTCGGCCAGCCGCACCGCCGGCATCGCGCCCTCGGGCGTGTCTTCCAGCCGCAGCAGCACCATCGACAGCACCGCCGCCAGCATGTCGAACCGGCCATCGGTGGTGTCGGGCACCGCGCCCTCGACATACCAGTGCGGCTGGCGCGCCCGCGCGATCACGGCGTCGTACAGGGGGGCGAGCGGATCGGGCGGCGGGGAACGGAACAGGTCGAGCAGGCGCATGACGGCTTTCGAAAGACGGAAACGGAGGGCGGCCTTGTCGCGCACCGCCGGCCCGCATATTGAGGCGATCGGCGCGTGATGCAATCGCCCGCCGGGTTTGCTGGAGGAAGTCGATGAAGCTGTTTGCGCACCACGGCATTGCCGTTGCCGCCGTGGCGCTGGCCGCGCTGGGCCTGGGGGGCTGCACGCGCGTGCGCACGCACCAGGGCTATGTGATCGACGCCGATCTCGTGAACGCCGTCCAGCCGGGCGTCGACAATCGCGAGTCGGTGACCAGCACGCTCGGCCACCCGACCTTCACCGGCCAGTTCGGCAGCGGCAACACCGAATGGTATTATCTGTCGCGCGACAGCCGCAACCTGGCCTTCAATCGCCCGAACCCGAAGGAGCAGACCACGATCCGCGTCCGCTTCGACCAGAACGGCACCGTCCAGTCGATCGACCGCACCGGCATCGAACAGGTCGCCTCGATCAGCCCGTCGGGCAAGAAGACGCCGACGCTCGGCCGCCATCAGAGCTTCTTCCAGGATCTGTTCGGCAACATCGGCAGCGTGGGCGCGGCCGGCATGGGCGGCGGCCCGGGCGGCGGCAACCCGAACCAGTAAGCTTTCGGGGGCTGCGCGGCGGACGCGCAGCTTTCGTTTCCCTGACGAACCGGTTTGCGGGCCGTTCAGCGACGGGGCGCTATCCCCTCCACATCGGGCAATGCCCGCAGTGTAGAGGAGCCCCCATGCGTAGCCTTATCCTTGCAGCCCTTGCCGCCACGACCGTCCTGTCCGGCGTGGTCGCCCCGGCTGCCGCCAGCGCCCAGCCCCGCAGCGAGCACTGGGATCGCCGGGATCATCGCGACGACCGCCGCCACGAGACCCGCGGCCGCTACGATCGCCACGACGTTCGTCCGGGCGTGCGGCCGGCGCCGCCCCGCTATGCCCGCGATCATCGCTGGGGCCGCGACGACTGGCGCGGGTACCGCAACGGCAACCGCCGGCTCTACGCCCGCGGCCCCTGGCAGGCGCCGTTCCGCTATTCCAGCTTCCGCGTCGGCGGCCGCATCGCCCCGCCCTATTACGGCAGCCGCTATGTGATCGCCGATCCGTGGCGCTACCGCCTGCCGCCGGCCCGCCCGGGCCTGCGCTGGGTGCGCCACTATGACGACGTGCTGCTGGTCGATTACCGCCGCGGCCGCGTGGTGGACGTGATCCGCAACTTCTACTGGTAAGGCGCACCGTCCGGGGCAGGCCGCGATGCCTGCCCCGGCTCGCCGCGCGCGCCTTCGCGGGCGCACAAGGCGCAGCCCTGTCGGAACCCCTACGTCCCGAGGAACACCGCCCCCAAGAGACCGCGCACTCGCCGTACTCGGTCGGAGGCCGGAGTCCAGGTGCGGGCGAACTCTAAAGATGCGCGACCTGTTTTTGCCAGGACGCTCCAAGTCACATCTCTTCGAAAGCACGTACTTCTTCGCAATCTCGAAGTACGTAAACACCTATTACTACGTACCCAACTTGCCTAACCTCGCGTTTACTACATAGTCACCGCATCCGAATCGGGGGAGTTCGCTGTGGGGGGCCTGGCGACGGCAATCGGAGTGCTCGATGGCGTGCTGCACGAAGTCGTGCTGTTCGCGGCGTTCGGCTTTCTCATCGGCGGTGCCGACGATCTGGCGACCGATCTGGTCCATTTCGGGCGTCGTCTGCGCCCCGGGCGCAAGGCCGCCGAGCCCACGCCTCCAGGTGCCTACACCCCCGGACGGCTGGCGGTGTTCGTCCCCGCCTGGGACGAGGCGGCCGTCATCGGGCTGATGCTGCGCAGCGCGCTCGCCCGCTTCGACCACCCCGACTACCGAATCTACGCCGGCACCTATCCCAACGATCCGGCGACCGTCTCCGCCGTCCAGGCCGTGGCGCAGGAGGACCCGCGCGTCCGCCTGGTGGTCTGCCCGCGCGCCGGCCCGACCACCAAGGCCGATTGCCTGAACGCGCTGTGGCATGCGCTGCTCGCGGACCAGCGGGCGGAAGGCCATCCGTTCAAGGGCGTGGTGCTCCACGATGCCGAGGATCTCGTCCATCCCGAGGAGCTTCGGCTGCTCGACCAGGGGCTCGACCATGCCACCACCGTGCAGCTGCCGGTGCTGCCGCTCGCCGATCCCCGCTCGCGCTGGATCTCGGGCCACTACATCGACGAATTCGCCGAGGCGCATGGCAAGCTGATGCCGGTGCGCCAGGCACTCGGCGCCGGGCTGCCGCTTGCCGGCACCGGCTGTGCGATCGCCGTGCCGATGCTGGCGCGCATCGCCATCGCCCGCGGCGGCGTGCCGTTCGACGAGGCGAGCCTCACCGAGGATTATGAGCTCGGCCTCACCATCGCCATGCTTGGCGGGCGCGGGCTGTTCCTGAACGTGCGGGAGACCGGCGGCGACCAGCCGGTGGGGGTGCGTGCCTATTTCCCCGCCACGCTCGACGCCGCCGTGCGGCAAAAGGCGCGCTGGATGATCGGCATCGCGCTCGCCGGCTGGGACCGGATCGGCTGGGCGGCGCGCGGCCGCGCGACCGATCACTGGATGCGGATGCGCGACCGGCGCACGATCCTGGCCGTGCCGGTGCTCGCCGCCGCCTATGTCGCGCTGGTCTGCTGGGGCATTTCGGAGAGCATCCACTGGCTGATCGGCACCAGCCGTGCCGATGCCTCGCCCGCGATGCGGCTGCTGCTGATGCTCAACAGCGCGCTGCTGCTCTGGCGGATCGCGATGCGCGCCCATTTCGTCGGCAGGCGCTGCGGCTGGAAGGAGGGCGCCCGCTCCGTCCCGCGCGCGATCATCGCCAACCTGGTGGCGCTGCTCGCCGCCCGCCGCGCGATCTTTCGCTATCTCGCCATGCTGCGCGGCGCCGAGCTGCGCTGGGACAAGACCGCGCACCATTTCCCGGTCGTCACCAGCGAAGCCGCGGCATGACGGGCGCGGGAAGGCCGATCAAGTTCCTGCTGCTCGTGCTGGTCGGCTGGACCGGCGCGCGCGCGACGCTGCTGTGGCCGGGCGCCGAACTCGCCCCCGTCGCGGAGGCCTCCGAGACGCCCGCCGGGCTCAGCCCCGTGCCCGCAGCGCCGCTGTTCGCGCTTCCCCAGCCGTCCGCGCACCCGCGCTTTGTCGGTGCGATGACGCCGGAACGCTTGCTTCCCGGCCTCCCGGGATCCGGCGACTCGCCCGTCCTCCGCCCCGCCGTGGCCACGATCTCGTCCATTCCCGAAGCGGCTTCGGCCGGGACGCTCGCGCCACAGGCCGGCACCTCGCCCGAACCGGCGCTGGCGCTGGTCACCCAGCCCCAGGGTTTGCGCCGCTGGTCGGCGAGTGCCTGGCTGGTCGCGCGCGGCGGCAGCATGGCGGGCGACGGTGCGTTCGGCCCCGCCCAGCTCGGCGGCAGCCAGGCCGGCGCCCGCATCCGCTATGCGCTCACCCGCACGCTTTCGCTCTCGGGCCGCCTCTCCAGCCCGTTGCGCGGCGTCGGTAAGGAGGCCGGGCTGGGCGTCGAGTGGCAGCCGCTCAAGCTCCCGCTCCCGATCTCAATCCTGCTCGAGCGGCGGATCGCGCTCGACTCCGGACAGGACGGGACCGGCCTCGGCGCGATCGCGGGCATCAACCCGACCCCGCTCGTGGGCAGGCTGCAGGTGGAGGGCTATGGCCAGGCGGGCGTCGTCCTGCGCGCGCGGCGGGAGCCCTATGCCGATGGTGCCGTCCGGCTGCTCCATCCGGTCGCCAGCGGCAAGCGCCTCCAGCTCGCGCTCGGTGCCGGCGCCTGGGGCGGGGCCCAGCGGGGCGCCAGCCGGCTCGACATCGGCCCCTCGCTCGTCGCCACGGTGCCCACCGGCGGGCCGAAGCTGCGCGTCGCCGCCGAATGGCGCCAGCGCGTCGCGGGGAATGCCGCTCCCGGCTCCGGTCCTGCGCTGACCCTCGGCACCGACTTCTGAAGGCTTTGTCCCGCCGGGCCAAACGGCTATCCACGGGACGATGGACCTCTACCTCCCCGTCGCGAACCTGTCGGTCAACGCGCTCGTGATCGTGCTGCTGGGCGGCGGCGTGGGGTTCCTGTCGGGCATGTTCGGGGTCGGCGGCGGGTTCCTGACCACGCCGCTGCTGATCTTCTACGGCATCCCGCCCACGGTCGCCGCCGCCTCGGCCGCGAGCCAGGTGACGGGCGCCAGCGTGTCAGGCGTGTTCGCCCATTTCCGCCGCGGCGGCGTCGACGTGCGCATGGGCACGGTGCTGACGGTCGGCGGCGTGATGGGGTCGATCGCGGGCGCCGGCATCTTCCGGTTGCTCCAGGCGAGCGGCCAGATCGATACGGTGATCGCGCTCATCTATGTGCTGCTGCTGGGCTCGATCGGCGGGCTTATGCTGAAGGAGGCGGTGGGCAGCATCCGCGTGCTGCGCGGCGCAAAGCCCGCGCCGGCCGCGCGCCGCCGCCACCACCCCTTCGTGGCCGCGCTCCCCTTGCGCTGGCGCTTCTATGCGTCGGGCCTCTACATCTCGCCGCTCGCACCGCTGCTGCTGGGGTTCGGCGTCGGCATCCTGACGGTGCTGCTGGGGGTCGGCGGCGGCTTCGTGCTGGTGCCGGCCATGCTCTACCTGCTCGGCATGGGCACGCGCGTGGTGGTCGGCACCTCGCTGTTCCAGATCCTGTTCGTGACTGCCGCCGCGACGCTGGTCCATGCCATGACCACCAAGGCGGTCGACATCGTGCTCGCGGTGCTGCTGCTGATCGGCTCGGTCACGGGCGCGCAGATCGGGGCGAAGTTCGCACAGGTGGTGAAGCCCGAATATCTCCGTCTGATCCTGGCGCTGATGGTGCTGGCCGTCGCGTTCCGCATGGCGCTCGGGCTCGGCTGGCGGCCCGACGAGATCTACACGATCGAGCTGTCGTGAGGCGCGCGCTCGCCCTGCTGCTGCTGGCCCCGCTGCTGCTGGGCGCCACCGCGGCGAAGCCCGTGCTGGTGCCGGACGTCTCGCGCCGCAACATCCAGATCGCCTACAGCTTCACTGGCGCCGAGCTGCTGCTGTTCGGCGCGATCCTCTATCCGGGCGGCCGCGAGCCCGACGCCGACCACCCCGCCGACGTCGTGGTGGTGGTGAAGGGCCCCGCCCAGTCGATCGTCATGCGGGAAAAGGAAAAGGTCGCCGGCATCTGGGTCAACGCCGCGCGCACCCGGTTCCGCTCGGCCCCCTCCTTCTACGCGATCGCCTCGTCCAAGCCGATCGGCCAGCTGGTCGACGACCGCACCCGCGCCATCTACGAACTCGGCCTCGACAGCCTCCAGCTTTCCCCCGCCTCGGGCGCCACGGCGGAGGAACAGGCGCGCTTCGCCGCCGGACTGGTCGACCTCCAGCGCCGCCAGGGCCTCTATTACGAGGCGCCGGGTGCGGTGGAGATCACCGACGGCGTCCTCTACCGCGCCGCCGTCGACATTCCCGCACGCGTGCCGGTCGGCCGCTTCACCGCCGAGACCTTTCTGATCCGCGACGGCCGCGTGCTGGCAGCCGCGGTGCGCGAGATCGACATCCGCAAGTCCGGCTTCGAGCGCTTCGTCGAGCAGGCCGCCGAGCACGATTCGCTCGCCTATGGCCTGGTCGCGGTCGCGCTGTCGGTGTTGTTCGGCTGGGCCGCCGGCTCGCTGTGGCGGCGCTTCTGACGGCGCGCTGCGCCCTCAAGGGAACGCATTCTTTACCATCGCCCGCGCATCGCTCGACGCAAAGACCGAGGAGTTGCAGGTGACAGAAGCGACGGGCGCGCGATCCTTCCATGATGCCGGCGCACGGGCGGCGCCGCTGCGCGCGATCGGCGCGGTGACGGAGATCGCCGGATCGGCCAGCCAGATCCTGCTCA
This sequence comes from Sphingomonas molluscorum, assembly GCF_039522995.1. Taxonomy (NCBI): domain Bacteria; kingdom Pseudomonadati; phylum Pseudomonadota; class Alphaproteobacteria; order Sphingomonadales; family Sphingomonadaceae; genus Sphingomonas; species Sphingomonas molluscorum. The sequence goes on from NZ_BAAAEL010000001.1 coordinate 534,936, forward strand.
ACCTGGAAACGGTGAACACCCTCACCAACGATCCCGACCCCGCCATCGCCGCCGCGGGCCAGATCGGCAGCCAGGTGAAGATCCGCGCCGGCGGCAACTGGCTGATCGCCAACGTCCGCGCGATCCGCGCCGCACCCGAAGAGGAGCGCCAGGCGCTCGCCACCATCGACTTCCTGGGCGAAGCGGACGAGGACCGCGCCACCGGCGGCCTCCACGGCTTTCGCCGCGGCGTCACCCGCTATCCGATGCCGGGCACGCCCGTCTATCCGCTCGCGACCGCCGACCTCCACCAGATGTACGCCGCCGACGAGCGCGCGCACATCGAGATCGGCACCGTCTATCCCACCGACAACATCCGCGCCGCGCTCCAGGTCGACGCCATGCTCGGCAAGCATTTCGCGCTGCTGGGCTCCACCGGCACCGGCAAGTCGACGGCCGCCGCGCTCATCCTCCACCGCATCTGCGATCTCAGCCCGGAAGGGCACATCGTGATGATCGACCCCCACGGCGAATATGCCGCCGCGTTCGAGGGGATCGGCGCGCTCTACGACGTGTCCAACCTGCAGATGCCCTATTGGCTGATGAACTTCGAGGAGCATTGCGAGGTGCTGCTCACCACCTCCGGCTCCGAGCGGCAGGTGGACGCCGACATTCTCGCCAAGTGCCTGCTCGCCGCCCGCTCCAAGAACCGGCTGGCGCAGGAGATCGGCAAGCTCACCGTCGACGCGCCGATCCCGTACCTCTTGTCGGACCTCACCAACATCCTCGCCCAGGAAATGGGCAAGATGGACCGCGCAGGCGACACCGCGCCCTATCTGCGGCTCAAGGGCAAGATCGACGAGATCAAGGCCGATCCCCGCTACGCCTTCATGTTCTCCGGCATGCTGGTGGCGGACACGATGGCGTCGTTCCTGTCGCGCGTCTTCCGCCTGCCCTCGGGCGGCAAGCCGATCTCGATCATCGACGTGTCGGGCGTGCCGAGCGAGATCACTTCCGTCGTCGTCGCGGTGCTCAGCCGCATGGTGTTCGACTTCGCCATCTGGTCGCGCAACGAGCCGCAGCGCCCGATTCTCCTCGTCTGCGAGGAAGCGCACCGCTACGTCCCCAACGAGCGCAACGCCGACGCCTCTTCGGTCGGCCGCATCCTCAGCCGCATCGCCAAGGAAGGCCGCAAATACGGCGTCTCGCTCGGCCTCATCACCCAGCGCCCGTCGGACCTTGCCGAGGGCGTGCTGTCGCAATGCGGCACCATCCTCTCGATGCGCCTCAACAACGATCGCGACCAGGCGTTCGTGCGCGCCGCCATGCCGGAGGGCGCGCGCGGCTTCCTCGACACCATCCCGGCGCTGCGCAACCGCGAGTGCATCATCTCAGGCGAAGGCGTCACCACGCCCGTGCGCGTCCGCTTCGACTCGCTCGACGAGGCCCAGCGTCCCGCCTCGGGCGACCCGCTCTTCTCGCAGCTCTGGCGCGAGACCGGCGGCGAGGAAGCGATCCTCGAACGCACCATCCGCCGCTGGCGCGCGGGGCGGTAAAGCGCAACCCACCCCAGCCGTGCCCCGGCGAAGGCCGGGGCCCAGTTGGGATGGCCGCAGTTGGTGCGCACGACCTCAGGGACCACCGCACCTGGGCCCCGGCCTCCGCCGGGGTACGAAAAGGAGATTGCCGCAGCGCGCCCAAAACACTGCCGTGCTCCTGCGAAGGCAGGAGCCCAGGGTACCAAGCGTTGGCGTGTTTGGCTCTGGGCTCCTGCCTGCGCAGGAGCACGGCGTCACGCCGGTACGGCCCTCAGTCCTTCGCAGCCCCCGTCGGCACCGCCATCAGCCGCGCATAGGTCGCCTTGAACCGCCGCAGGTCCTCGCCGCTCAACTGCTGCACGCTCGCCAGCGACACGGAGCGCGGGTTCACCGCCGCGCCGTTCTTCCACAGCTCATAGTGCAGGTGCGGCCCCGTCGAGATGCCGGTCGACCCGACATAGCCGATCACCGAGCCCTGCCGCACGCGCTGGCCGGCACGCACTGCGATCCGGCTCATGTGGCCATAACCGGTGGCAAGCCCGCCGCTGTGATTGAGCTTCACGAAATTGCCATAGCCGCCGGCCCGCCCCGCGCGCGCCACCACGCCGTCCGCCGCCGCCCGGATCGGGGTGCCGGTCGGTGCTGCGATGTCGAGCCCCTTGTGCAGCCGGCGGAAGCGCAGCAGCGGGTGCACGCGCCAGCCGAAGTTTGAGGTGAGCCGCCCGTTGATCGGCATGGTCATGCCGCCGCGCCGCTGGCCGATCCCCTTGGGGTCGTACCACTGGACCTTGCTGCCCTCTTCCCAGCGCAGCAGCCGCACCGAACGCTGCCCCTGGTCCAGCCCGGCGTAGAGCAGCTTGCCCAGCTGGACCTCGCCCGTCTCCGCCCGCTGGCGCTCGATGATGATGTCGAACCGGTCATTGCCGCCCACCCGGCCCATCGGCACGCGGGTGGAAAGCGACTTGATATAGGCCTCGACCGCCTTGGCCGGCGCACCGGCGGCACGGGCGGCGTGGTAGAGGCTGCTCCCCACCCGGCCCTGGACGCGCAGCGGCGTATGGTCGATCGCGATCGGGATGGGCTTCAGCGCAAGCCCGCCCTCGGCCCGTGCCAGCTCCAGCGCCAGGTCGAAGCGCGCGCGGAAGGCCAGTTTCTCCAGCGGCCGCGGCTGCGCCTTGGTCTCGCGCCTGCCGAGCGTGATGTCGAGGCGCGTGCCCGGGTTGAGCTCGCCCGGGCTCACCCGGCTGCCGATCAGCGCCACCGCGCGCGCGGCATCCTCGGCCCCGACACCCGATCGCTTGAGCACGCCCGCCAGCCCGCCGCCGTTCCCCAGCGTCGCGGTCAGCTCCAGGATCGGCCGCTCCGGCGTATCGGCGAGCGGCCGAACGCCCGCGGTCGCCGCCATCCGCATGCCGCTGGTGGCGCCCAGCGCCCGCGCGCCGAACGCCTGCGCACGCGCTTCTTCCCAGTCGCGGCCGTCGAGTGCTGCGGGAACCGCCGCCCGGATCGGCCGCCCGATCCCCGGCGACAGCATCCAGCCGACCGCCAGCAGCGCAGCACAGGTGGCGGCGCCCCGCCACCATTCGCGCGAGCCGATCTGGGACCCCAGGTCCGGCGCCAGTTCGAAGTGGGGAAAGCGCAGCTGCAGCCGGTCGCCCAGCGTCGCGGCGCGCGCCGGCGCCTCCATGCGACCGAACGAGCGCGCGCTGGCGCCGCCGGCGAATTGCAGTTCGTGATCGCTGCGCAAGAACAAGAAAGGCGCGCCCCTTGTGTCGACCGCCCGACCCGGTCGAGCCATTCCCCTGTGCAACCAGACCCTTAAAGTCAAACTAACGGCCGTCCGGCGCGCCCCGCTCCGCGGCCAGCCGTGGCGCGCAAACGGCCAGCAGCAGAAGAACCCGCGATCCGCAGGGAACCACTCGCTCACCTCGGCACCCCGGCGAAGGCCGGGGCCCAGTCGGGAAGGCGGCGGTGAGACGCACGCCGCTCACCGGCTGACCTCAGGAAAGCTGGGGATGCCCGCGCCACCCTTGGCGAACTCCCGCGCAGGCAAGCCCCCTTGCCAAATCCCCGACCGTGCTTCTGCGAAGGCAGGAGCCCAGGGTCCCAAGCACCGCAAGTCGTTGGTCTGCCTGGCCCTGGATTCCTGCCTGCGCAGGAATACGAGTGTGGCCAATGGACGGTGGCCCCTCTTTCGCAGCGTCACGCGAAGGCGAAAGGTCGGGAGCCGCCCCCCCTTACCCCGAAAAAGCTCGCGGACATCGCAAACCAACCAGGCTGTCCTACCGCCCGCCCACCTGCCACAACCCGCACCCGGCGCACGCGAAAGGACGGAACGATGGTCACCCCTGCCCCCGACCCCCTCCCGCTCACGCCTTCCAAAAGATCGCACCAGCTGCGTTCTTGGACTAACTTTCGGCTAACCTTCCGCACCCGCGAACGCGCCATGCTGCGCAGCAGAAGCCGCCAAGTCCTTCTGCGCCCTTGCACTTCGCGGCGCCACGTCCGATGTTTCCCCGTGATATGAGCCAGTTCGCGCGTAGCCCGCTCACCGCCGTGCTGGGCCCCACCAACACCGGCAAGACCCATCTCGCGATCGAGCGGATGTGCGGCCATGCCTCGGGCATGATCGGCTTCCCGCTGCGCCTGCTCGCGCGCGAGGTCTATGACCGGGTGGTGGCGATCAAGGGCGCGCACCAGGTGGCGCTCATCACCGGCGAAGAGCGCATCGTGCCCCCCGGCGCGCGCTGGTTCCTGTGCACCGCCGAAAGCATGCCGCTCGACCGCGAGGTTGCCTTCGTGGCGCTCGACGAGGCGCAGCTGGGCGCCGATCCGGAGCGCGGCCATGTCTTCACCGACCGGCTGCTGCGCGCGCGCGGGCGCGAGGAGACGATGATCCTGGGCTCGGAGGCACTGCGCCCAATGGTGCGCGCGCTGGTCCCCGATGCGGAGATCATCAACCGCCCGCGCTTCTCCACCCTCTCCTATGCCGGCGCGCGCAAACTCTCCCGCCTGCCCCGACGCTGCGCGATCGTCGCCTTCTCGGCCGAGGAGGTCTACGCCGTTGCCGAGACGATCCGCCGCATGCGCGGCGGCGCCGCGGTGGTGATGGGTGCGCTGTCCCCCCGCACCCGCAACGCCCAGGTGCAGATGTTCCAGTCGGGCGAGGTCGACTATCTCGTCGCGACCGACGCGATCGGCATGGGCCTGAACATGGACGTGGCCCACGTCGCCTTCGCCTCGCTGCGCAAGTTCGACGGCCGCCGCCAGCGTCGCCTCACCATCTCGGAAATGGCGCAGATCGCCGGGCGCGCCGGGCGCCACCAGCGCGACGGCACCTTTGGCGGACTGGTCGAGGAAGGGCCGAGCGCCTTTACGCCGGAGGAAGTGCTGGCAATCGAGGGGCACGTCATCCCCCCGCTCGAACAGCTCTACTGGCGCGAGGGCAGCCCCAGCTACGCCAGCATCGACGCGCTGATCGAAAGCCTGGAGAGCAAGCCCAGCCACCCCGCGCTGCGCGCCGCGCCCCAGGCGATCGACCTGGCCGTGCTCAAGCGACTCGCGGAGGAGGATTGGGTGCGCGCCCGCACGCGCAGCCCGGCGATGGTCGCGCGGCTGTGGGCCGCCTGCGGACTGCCCGATTTCCGCAAGCTCGGCGCCGATCCGCACGCCCGCTTCGTCGGCCGCATCTTCCAGCATCTGAGTGAGGGCAAGGGCCACCTGCCCCACCAATGGTTCGCCGACGAGATCGCCCGGCTCGACAATGTCGGCGGCGATGTCGAGACGATCGCCGGGCGCATTTCGGCCGCGCGCAGCTGGGCCTATATCGCCCATCGCGCCGACTGGCTGGCCGAGCCGGCGCATTGGGCCGACCGCACGCGTGCCATCGAGGAGCGGCTGTCGGACGCGCTCCACGACCGCCTGCGCCAGCGCTTCGTCGACCAGCGCACCACCGTGCTGCTCCGCCGCATCGGTGCGGACGCCAGCAACCTGCCGGTCGAGGTCAGCGAGGACGGCGAGGTCAGCGTCGACGCGCATGTGCTCGGGCGGCTGGAGGGCTTCCGCTTCCATGTCGCGCCCGACGCGCGCGTCGCCGACAAGCGGCTGCTGATCTCGGCTGCCGAAAAGGGTCTGGCGGGCGAGCTGCGGCGCCGGGGTGCCGCGCTCGCCGGTGCGGCGGACGAGGCTTTCGTGCTCGATGCGGAGCCCGGCGAGCGGCCCGCGATCCGCTGGAACGGCCTCGCTGTCGCAACGCTCGTCAACGGCCCGACGCTGGACCGTCCGGCAGTCAAGCTCGACCGCAGCCTCGACTGCCTCGACCGTGCCGCCCAGATGGCCGTGCGCGAGCGGATCGTCGGCTGGGTGGAGGGCGAGATTGCCCGCCGCGCGCCGGTCCTCGCCCGCCTCGCCGCACTGTCGCGCGACCCCGACGCCAGCGCCCCCCTCCGCGCGGTCGCCGCGGCGCTCACCGAAGTGGGCGGGATCAGCCCGCGCGAGAGCGCCGACCCGGCGCTCGACGCCCTCGCGCCCGAGGATCGCCGCCGCCTGCGCCAGGCCGGCGTGACGGTCGGCACGCTCGACCTGTTCGACGCGCGCCTGTTCCGCCCTGCAGCTGCCCGCTGGCGCGCAGCGCTGCTGGCGGCGCGCGACGGCCGCCCGGTCGAGCCGCTGCCCCCTGCCGGCGCCACGGTGCTGCCCGGCGATACCCGCGCCTGGGGCTTCCGGCGGCTGGGCGGTCAGGCCGTGCGCGTCGACCTGGTCGAGCGCATCGCCCGCGCGGCGCACGACGCGCGCGAGGGGCACAAGCCGTTCGCCCCGGACCCTGCGCTTGCGACGTCGATCGGGCTCCAGGCCGAGACGATCGCCAAGCTGATGGCGCGCCTGGGCTTCCGCAGCGCCAAGCCCGAGGGCGAGCAGCCGCGCTGGGCCTGGCGCGGACGCCCGCGCGCGCCGGCGCCCCGCACGCCGGTGGCGCCGCGCCCCGGCAACGCCTTTGCGGCGCTGGCCGGCCTGGACCTTTCGCGTGGCTGATCCGACCCCCCATGGCGCCGAGTCGATGCGGCTCGACCGCTTCCTCTGGTTCGCGCGGCTGGTGAAGACCCGCAGCGCCGGCCAGAGCCTTGCCGAGGGCGGGCTGCTGCGCATCGACGGCCGCCGCATCGACCGCGCGCATTGCCCTGTGCGGCCAGGTGTCGTGGTCGCTTTCCCCCGCAACGGACAGGTGCTGGTGCTGCGCGTGCTCGCGCTTCCCAGGCGCCGCGGACCGCCCGCCGAGGCGCTCGCGACCTACGAGTTGCTGGAACCCGCCCGGACCGAGCCCGTTGACGGGGCGGGACAGCCCGCATAACGCGTCCCCGTTCGAACCCCTGGAGCCTTTTCCCCAATGACCTACGTCGTCACCGACGCCTGCATCCGCTGCAAGTACATGGACTGCGTCGAGGTCTGTCCGGTGGATTGCTTCTACGAGGGCGAGAACATGCTCGTCATCAATCCGTCCGAGTGCATCGACTGCGGCGTGTGCGAGCCGGAATGCCCGGCCGAGGCGATCCTGCCGGATACCGAGTCCGGGCTGGAACAGTGGCTGGAGCTCAACAACACCTTCTCGGCCCAGTGGCCCAACGTCACGCGCAAGCTCGACCAGACGCCGCCGGACGCAGACGCGATGAAGGGCGTCGAGAACAAGTACGAGCAGTTCTTCTCCCCCGAACCCGGCAAGGGCGACTGACCCGGCGGGGCCCGTACGCGGCCCCGTACGCGGAAAAAAGCGCGGATTTCCGGCCCGTTTTCGCGGGAACTGCAACTCGCCACTGGCATTTTTGCTCCGGACGCGCTATATAGTTGCGCGACGGCGGCATTTCGTTGCCCGCCGCGTGGAGACGCACCCTAAAGAATAGCCCCAGCCCGACGCGGATCGGCCTGAGCCCCTCCCCGTCCAGGCGCGACTCTGGGGCGAACCGGTCACGAAAGGCTACCAATGGCTGCCAAGGCGCTGTCCTTTGATGTCGGCGATTATGTCGTTTACCCCAAGCATGGCGTTGGCCGTGTCATCGAGCTTCAGAAGCAGGAAATCGCGGGCATGCAGCTCGAGCTGTATGTGCTCCGCTTCGAAAAGGAGCGCATGACGCTCCGCGTGCCGACCAACAAGGCCGAGAGCGTCGGCATGCGCAAGCTGTCGTCGGACAAGACGCTGCGCGAGGCGCTCGACACGCTGAAGGGCAAGCCCAAGGTCAAGCGCACGATGTGGTCGCGTCGCGCCCAGGAGTATGAGGCCAAGATCAACTCGGGCGACCTGGTGTCGATCGCCGAAGTGGTCCGCGACCTGTTCCGCGCCGACGACCAGCCCGAGCAGAGCTATTCCGAGCGGCAGATCTTCGAAGCGGCGGCCAGCCGCCTCGCTCGCGAGCTGGCAGCGATGGAAGAGGTCGAGGAGCCCAAGGCGCTCGACAAGATCCTCGACATCCTGCGTGCCTCGGCCGCAATCTACAACAAGGAGAAGACCGCCGCCTGACGGCGCGGGCTTTCCTCAAGCACATGAACGAGGGCGGCCCCAAGGGCCGCCCTTTTTCATTACGGCTTTGCGTTGGCGGCGGGGTCTTCGGCGTGAGCCACGAAAAGGGTTGTTATGCGTACGCTAGGCACTTTGGCCTGCCTTTCCCTCGCCGCCTGTTCCGGCAGCGGTGAGTCCGATCCCCAACTCGCCAACACGGCGCAGCGCAGCTTCGCTGCCCGCGACTTCACCGCCATCTCCCTGGAAGGTCCCGACACCGTCGAGATCCGCACCGGCGGCGACTTCGCGATCGAGGCTAGCGGGGAGCCCGCGGTGCTCGACCAGCTCCTCGTGAAGAGCGAGGGCGGCACGCTCCGGATCGGGCGCAAGGCCCGGAAAAGCTGGGAGTGGCCGCTTCGCAGCGCGGGCAGCATCACCGTGCAGATGCCGGAGATCCGCGCCGCCTCCGCCACCGGATCGGGCGCGGTGACGCTGGACCGCGCCGACGACTTCTCCGGCAGCGTCTCCGGATCCGCCGACCTCACCATCGGCATGCTCGGCGGCCGCACCGCCCGGCTTGCGAACACCGGCTCCGGCACGATCGCGGCCGCCGGCGCCGTCGACACCTTTTCGGCCGAGTTGAAGGGCTCGGGTGACATCGCCGCGCCGCAGCTTCGTGCCGAAGAAGCATCGGTCATCCTGCAGGGATCGGGCGCGGTCCAGGCGAGCGTCGCAGGTCCCGCCCGCGTGGCGCTCGACGGGTCGGGCACCGTGGATCTCGGCGACATGGCGCTGTGCACCAGCACGCTGGCGGGCTCCGGCTCGATCCGCTGCGCGTCCTGACACCGACGGCGGCTTGCCATTGCGGCAGCCGCGGTGCGATGCTCGCCCCATGCTGTTGCTGCCGATCCTTCTGGCGCTGACGGCGGCATCGGAGACCCCGGAGCCGCCTGCCCGCACGGTAATGCTCACCCGCTTCGACCGGCTGCGCGTCAGCGGTTCCTACTCCGTGGAAGTGGTCACCGGCGGGCGCACGGTCGCCGAACTGCTCGGCGACCGCGCATCGGCGGAGCGGGTCGCCGTGCAGGTGGAAGCGGGCGTGCTGACCATCCGCCCCACCGGCACCACGCAAGACGGCTTCGCCGTGCCGCAGCGGCCGGTGACCATCCGCGTGCGGACAACGGCACCGTTGCAGGCGGTGACGCTCACCGGCGGCGGGCGCGTGACGGTCGACCGCCTCGCCGGCACCCGATCGGAAGTGGTGCTGAACGGGACCGGCACGCTGTCGATCGCGAGCGTGGCGGCCGAACAACTGCTGGGCACCCTGACCGGGAACGGCACGCTTTCCCTGGCAGGGACGGCACGACAGGCGCGGTTCGTGGCGTCGGGATCGGGCAGCCTCGACGCAGCCGCGCTCAATACTCGTGACCTGGTGGTGCGCAGCGAAGGCGCGGGTACCGGGCGGTTCAAGGCCTCCCTCACCGCCACCGTCACCGCAAATGGCGTCGGCAGCGTGGAGGTAGCGGGCAGCGCCAAGTGTCAGGTGCGCGGCACCTCGGCCGTGCAGTGTGGCGCCCGCTCCTGACGCTCAGGCAGCGACGGGAAACCGCAGAAGCCGATCCTCCAGCGCCACCAGCGCTTCCGCACCCCGGCCTACGGCCCGCACGATCTCAGGGTGATGCGGCTCCAACCCGCCGGTCAGCGAGCCGAATGCGGGCAGCACCAGCTTGCTCGGCGTCGCGACGAAGCAGCGGCGCGCGATCGTCCGCCCCCGCACCGTCACCCGCAGCTTGGGGTGGAAGTGGCCCGAAAGCTCGGGCCGCGCTTCGCGAGGATCGGCCTCGTGCCGCAGCACCAGCCCGTCGACCACCGCCTCCTCCAGCACCGCGCCGCCGCATGAGGCTGTGAAACCGGCGTCATGGTTGCCGGTGATCCAGGTCCAGCGACAGCCGGAGGTCAGTGCCTTCAGCCGCTCCTGCGCCGCTTCCGGCAGGCGCGCACAGCCCTTGGGATCGTGGAAGCTGTCGCCCAGGCACCAGAGCTCGGCAGGGTTCACCCGCGCGACTACCGCCTCCAGCGCGTCCAGCGTCGCGAGCGTGTCATAGGGCGGCAGCATCTGGCCGAACTGCGCAAACCAGCTCGCCTTCTCGAAGTGGAGATCGGCAACCAGCAGCGCCTCGCGCGCCGGCCAGTAGAGCGCGCCCGCGGCCAGCGCGACCAGCTCGTGCCCCGCGAACGAAAAGCGAACCATGGCGCCGCTATGCCGTGCGGGGACGGGCACGGCAAGCCCTTCCAAGGGCTGGTCGTCGTCCCCGAACCGTTTGTCTCGAGTAGGGATCGAGCCTGTCGAGAGCTCGTATCGAGAGAGCCGCTGCCCATTTCTCGATACGCCGTCTCGACAAGCTTGACGGCTACTCGAAACAAGCGGAGAGGAAGGAGGAAGGGTCAAAAAGCACGCCCCCTCAATCGAGCCGCATCGCCTCGGCGGCCATCGCCTCCGCCTCCGTCAGCAGCGCATCGTCGGCACTTCCCTGCGGCACGTGCTCGCGGCCGATCAGCACCATCACCGGGACCGCGAGGGGGCTGATCCGCTCTAGCGTCACATGCAGCATGCGCGCTTGGGCGGTCTCCAGCAGCGTCGCCAGGCGGCCGACGTCGGTCATCCGCGCGCGCGCATCCTCCCACGCGGCCTGAAGGAGCAGGTGGGTGGGCTCGTACTTGCGCAGCACGTCGTAGATGAGGTCGGTTGAGAAGGTCACCTGCTTGCCGGACTTACGCTTGCCGGGATGCTGGCGCTCGACCAACCCGCCAATCACTGCCACTTCCCGGAACGCGCGCTTGAGCAGGTTCGAGCCCTGCACCCATTCGACGAACTCATGCTCCAGGATGTCGGGCGAGAAGAGCGCGGCCGGATCGGTGATCGGCTCCAGGCCATAGCAGGCCAGTGCATAGTCGTTGGAGACGAAGCCGATTGGCTTCAGCCCCAGCGCCTCCATCCGCCGGGTGATGAGCATGCCGAGCGACTGGTGCGCGTTCCAGCCTTCGAAGCTGTAGGCGACCATGTAATGCCGCCCCTCGTGCGGGAAGGTCTCGATCAACAACTGCCCCGGCTCCGGCAGGCGCGAGCGCCGGCCCTGGATCTCCAGCCATTCGCGGACGTCGTCGGGAAAGCGCGCCCATTGTGCGCGGTCGTGCAGGAAGGTTCGTACCCGCTGGGCGAGATTGGTGGAGAGCGCCATGCGCGTGCCCACATAAGTGGGGATACGCGCGGGCCGGCTGGAGGCGCGCACGATCAGGTCCGTCAACTCGATCCGCTCCACCTCAAGGCTGAGCCCGGCGAAGAAGAAGGTATCACCGGTCGAGAGCGTGGAGGCGAAATACTCCTCCACCGTGCCGAGCTTGCGGCCGTTGCGGAAGCGCACGTCGAGCGTGGGTGCGTCGACGATGATGCCGGCGTTCAGCCGATGCTGCTGCACGAAGCGCGGATGGCTGACGCGCCAGAGGCCATCCGCCCCCTGGGTCAACCGCTTGAACCGGTCATAGGCACGCAGCGCGTAACCGCCCTCGGCAATGTAGTGGAGCACGCGATCGAACGTCTCCGCATCGAGCGCGGAATAGGGCAATGCTGCGCGAACCTCCTGCAGCATATCCGCAGCATCGAAGGGTTCGGCGCAGGCGCAGGCCATCAGATGCTGGGCGAGCACGTCGAGCGCGCCCGGACGGAACAGCTCGGTGTCGAGCTCGCCCGCCTCCACCGCATCCAGCGCGGCGCGCGCCTCCAGATATTCGAAGCGGTTGCCCGGCACGACGATGGCTTCGGAAGGCTCGTCCAGGCGGTGGTTCGCGCGGCCGATGCGCTGGAGCAGGCGTGACGAGCCCTTGGGCGCTCCCATCTGGATCACGCAGTCGACGTTGCCCCAGTCCACGCCCAGGTCGAGGCTGGCGGTGGCAACCAGCGCGCGCAGCCGCCCGTCCGCCATCGCCTGCTCGACCTTGCGCCGCGCCTCCACCGCCAGGCTGCCGTGGTGGACACCGATCGGCAGGCTCCGCTCGTTGGATTTCCACAGGTCCTGGAAGATCAGTTCGGCAAGGCTACGGGTGTTGCAGAAGACGATGGTGGTGGCGTGCGCCTCAATCTGCGCCATCACCTGCGGCGCGGCATAGCGCCCGGAGTGGCCGGACCAGGGGATCCGCCCCTCCGGCAGCAGGATCTCGATGCGGGGATCGGCACCGGGATCGCCCTGCACGAGCGTGACGGCGTCGATGTCGCCGTCGGGGGCGAGCCAGGCGCGATAGTCGTCCGGGTCGGCGACGGTGGCGGAAAGTGCCACCCGCCGCAGGCCAGGGCTCAACCGCTGGAGTCGCGCCAGACAGAGCGCCAGCAAGTCGCCCCGCTTGCCCGCGGCAAAAGCATGTACCTCATCGACAACGATCGTCTTGAGGCCGCCCAGCAGCCGGTCGGCATCGGGATAGGACAGGAGCAGGCTGAGCGATTCGGGCGTCGTCAGCAGGATGTGCGGCGGCTTCACCCGCTGGCGCGCCTTGCGGTCGGAGGGCGTGTCGCCGGTCCGCGTCTCGACCCGAATGTCGAGCCCCATCTCCGCAATGGGGTTGAGCAGGTTGCGCTGGACGTCGACGGCGAGCGCCTTCAATGGCGAGATGTAGAGCGTGTGCAGCCCGTCGCCGGGCGCATCGGCGAGCTCGGCGAGCGTGGGCAGGAAACCCGCGAGCGTCTTGCCCGCGCCGGTGGGCGCGACCAGCAGCGCGTGGCGCCCGGCCCTTGCCGCCGCGAGCATCTCCGCCTGGTGCCGGCGGGGCGACCATCCACGATCGGCGAACCAACGGGAGATCGAGTCGGGAAGTTCGGGGATGGCAGCGGGCACATCGCCGATGTGGCGATCCGGCAGCCCCAACGGAAGGGATCGGCTCAGCGCATGCGCTTTTCGCGGTCGATCCGGTCCTGCTCGTCATAGAGATCGGCGGTCGCGCGCTCGCTCTCCTGGTGCCGGCGACGCGAGACGCGGTTGTTGAGCACCGCCCAGATGATCACGCCCAGCAGCACGATCGGCCCGATGATCGTCAACACGCCCCACAGACTGACTTCGTCCGCCATCGCTCGACCTCCTCTCCCGAAGAACTAGGCATCAACGACAGGGGCCTGCGGTTCGATCCATCGCCTACGATGCGGCCCGAAAGGGAGTTCGTGCGTTAGCCTCCCCATGCCGCGCCTTGCCGACTGGATCGAACCCAAGCCGCAAGGCATCTACCTGCCGCACGCCGATGCCTGGATCGACCCGTCGGTGCCGGTGCCGCGCGCGCTGGTGACCCATGGGCACGCCGACCATGCCCGCGGCGGGCACGAGACGGTGTGGGCGACCCCCGAGACGCTGGCGATCATGGACGCGCGCTATGGCACGCAGAATGGCCGCCCGGTTGCCTATGGCGAGACCGTCCGGCTGGGCGACATCCAGGTCTCCTATGTCCCGGCGGGCCATGTGCTGGGATCGGCGCAGATCCTGCTGGAGCATCGCGGCGAGCGCGTGGTGGTGTCGGGCGACTATAAACGCCGCCCGGACCCGACCTGCGCGCCGTTCGAGCCGGTCGCCTGCGACGTGTTCGTGACGGAGGCGACGTTCGGACTGCCCGTTTTCCGCCATCCAGAAACCCGCGACGAGATCGACAAGCTGCTTGCGGCGCTGCGTGCGGAGCCGGATCGCTGCGTGCTGGTGGGCGCCTATGCGCTCGGCAAGGCGCAGCGCGTGATCGCCGAGGCACGCGCGATGGGCTTCGACGATCCGATCTACGTCCACGGCGCGCTTCAGCGCTTATGCGATCTCTATGTCGCGCACGGCGTGGAACTCGGCGAGCTGCGCCCCGCCACCGGCGCCAGCAAGGCGGAGCTCGCCGGGCGGATCATCCTGGCCCCGCCCTCGGCGCTCAACGACCGCTGGTCGCGGCGCCTGCCGGACCCGATCTCGGCGATGGCCTCAGGCTGGATGCGGGTGCGGCAGCGTGCCCGGCAGCGCAACGTCGAGCTGCCGTTGATCCTGTCCGACCACGCCGACTGGGACGAGCTGACCCGTACGATCGAGGAGATCGCTCCCCAGGAAGTATGGGTGACGCACGGGCGCGAGGATGCGCTGGTCCATTGGTGCAGCATGCGCCAGATCCGCGCCCGGGCGCTCGACCTGGTCGGCTATGAGGACGAGGACGACTGAGCGCCGGCGGGCCGGGGCGGCCCCTCTGTCTCGGCGATGAACGGGCGCGCGAGGCCATGGTACAGCCGCTCCTGGCAGACTCGCGCGCTCACCCAGTCGGCGATCAGCGCCGCGGCGAACATCGGCAGGATCAGGCCGCGCGCGGCCGTCGTCTCGCTGACGATGATGACCGCGGTGAAGGGCGCGCGCACGACGCCGACGAAATAGGCGACCATGCCGATCACCACAACCGCGCCCGGCGGCGAATAGGGGAAGACGCCCGTCAGCAGGTTCCCGAAGCCCGCGCCGATGGCGAGTGAGGGTGCGAAGATCCCGCCGGGTGCCCCGGTCAAGGTCGTCGCGAGTGTCGCCATCAGCTTGGCGGGACCGAACCAGCCCGACACCTCGCCGCCCTCAACCAGCGCGCGCGTGGCGCCATAGCCGGTCCCCCAGGTGGCACCGCCCGTCCCGACGCCCAGCACCGCGACGACCAGTCCGCACAGGCCGGCGAACAGCACGGGCCGGGCCTTCAGCGCCCGGGCCCATCCGGTTCGCCCGTCGCTGAACCCCAGCACGACGCGGGTGAACAGCCCGCCCGCGACACCACCCAGCAGGCCGGCGAGCGGCGCCAGCAGCAGCACGCGATGCAGCTTCAGCGTCTGGTCCACCGCGCCGAAATAGACATAGTCGCCGGCGATCCCGAGGCTCACCATGCCGGCGATCATCACCGCCCCCATCACCAGGACGGCAACCCGTTGCTCATAGGCGGCGGCGAGTTCCTCGATCGCAAAGGCGACCCCGGCCAACGGCGTGTTGAACGCCGCGGCGACGCCCGCCGCGCCACCGGCGATCAGCACGCCGGCAGTGATCGGCACGCGCAGCAGGCGATGCAACGCGACCATGATCGCCGCACTCACCTGGACGCTCGGCCCCTCGCGACCGACCGAGGCCCCGAACAACAGCATCGTGACTGTCAGCACCAGCTTCTTGGCGGCGGTGCCGAGCGAAAGGAGGCGCGCCGCGACCTGCGCGTCCGCCGACCTGCCGGCCGCGATCACCTGGGGGATGCCGGAGCCGCGCGCATCCCTGGCCCAGCGCCGCGTAGCCCATACGACCGCGCCAAAGGCGAGCGGCGTCGCCACCAGCGGCGCATAGGGCCAGCGCGCCACTGCATGCCCGAACAGTTCCTGCGCGAGATCGCTCGCGCGGGCAAAGGCAAGCGCCACCAGCCCCAGCAGGACCGCGCCCGCAGCAGTCGCGACCCGCCGCTTCAGGATCGGCCACTGATCGGAGGCATTCCGCTGCGCGTGCAGGCGCAGCAGATGCCGCGCACGGTCTGAGAAAAAGGGCATGCCGCGCTCTTTGGGCCGAATCGGGCGCGGCGGGAACCACGAACCCGGGCCGAAGCCGATATCAGGTCCCTTGCAGCGCCTTTTGCCGGCGCCGCTGCACCGAGGAGCCGATCCCCAAAGCCTCTCGGTATTTGGCGACCGTGCGCCGGGCGATGTCGAAGCCCTTGGCATTCAACAGCTCGACCAGCGTGTCGTCGGACAGAATCTTGCGGGGGTCCTCGGCGGCAATGAGCGTCTTGATCGCGTTCTTGACCGCTGCGGCCGACACCGCTTCGCCCCCGTCGGCAGCCTGGATCGCGGAGGTGAAGAAGTACTTCAGCTCGAACAGCCCGCGGGCGCAGCTGAGATATTTGTTCGAGGTGACCCGGCTGACCGTCGATTCGTGCATCTCGATCGCCTCGGCCACCTGCCGCAAGGTGAGCGGCCGCAGGTGGGCCACGCCCTTTCGGAAGAAACCCTCCTGCTGCTTCACGATCTCGGCCGCGACCTTGATGATGGTACGTTGCCGCTGGTCGAGCGCCTTGACCAGCCAATTGGCGCTCGCGAGGCATTCGGAGAGCCAGGCGCGGGAGGTCTTGTCCTGCCGCCCGCCCGAAAGCTCGACATAATAGGCGCGATTGACGAGCAGCCGTGGCAGCGTGGCCCCGTTGATCTCCACGGCCCAGCCGGCCCCCCGCGGGGCCACGAAGAGATCGGGGACCACCGCGGGCGCACGTTCCCCGCCGAAACGGCAGCCGGGCTTGGGATCATAGCCGCGCAGCTCGCGGATCATGTCGGCCAGATCCTCGTCGTCGACCTCGCAGAGCCGGCGCAGTTGCGGCAGCGCGCCGCGGGCGACCAGATCCAGATTGTCGATCAATCGGGCCATGCAGGGATCGTAGCGATCCGCCTCCTTCGCCTGGAGCACGAGGCACTCGGCCAGGCTGCGCGCGCCCACACCGGTAGGGTCGAAGGTCTGGATCGTCGCGAGCACCGCCTCGACCTCGGCCAGCGGCACGCCCAGCCGGTTGGCGACGTCGAGCAGCGAGCCGGTGAGATAGCCGCACTCGTCGATCTGATCGATCAGTTGCTGCGCCACGAACAGGGCCGGCCCGGAAAGCACCGCACCCGCCTGCGCGAGGAGATGGTCGGCGAGCGAGGGCCCGTCGGCCTCAAACCCATCGAAGTCCAGGCCGTCATCGGGCAGCGCGGCAGCGCCGGCCCCACTGGAACTCAGACTGCCGTCCAGCCCTCCGATGGCATCCCCGGGGCAGTCGTCGATGAAGGCGTCGCCCGCCAGATCGATGTCGAGCGCCTCTCCGCTCGCCTCTCCCATCAGCACCAGTTCGTCGGCGCCCGCGGGCTCGTCGCGCATGGGGGGCGTGTCGCCCGGCGGCAAATCCTCGCCACCGGGATCGTCGCTGCCGCCCGATTCGAGCAGAGGGTTACGCTCGATCTCCTCGGCGATGACGCCTTCGATCTCTAGATTCGACAGCGCGAGCAGCCGGATCGCCTGCTGGAGCTGCGGCGTCATCACCAGCGACTGCGACTGGCGGAGATCGAGGCGCGGGCCGAGCGACATCAGCCGCGCCTCCCGCGAACGCCTTCAGCGTGCCGGTGCCCTTCGCGCTGCGGGAGGCGACCGGCGCGTGCCATGGGTCAGAGCGAGAAGCTCTCGCCCAGGTACAGGCGGCGGACGTTGGCGTCGGCCACCAGTTCCTCGGGCGAGCCGGTGAACAGCACCCGGCCATCGTAGATGATATAAGCGCGATCGACGATGTCGAGGGTTTCGCGGACGTTGTGGTCGGTGATCAGCACGCCGATCCCCCGCTGCTTGAGCTGGCCGACCAGATCGCGGATGTCGGCGATCGAGATCGGGTCGATACCCGCGAACGGCTCGTCGAGCAACATGATCGAGGGATCGGCCGCCAGCGCCCGCGCGATCTCCGCACGCCGCCGCTCGCCGCCCGACAGCGCCATCGCCGGCGCGTCCCGCAGGCGCGTGAGGCCGAACTCGTCGAGCAACTGGTCGAGCCGTTGGCCGCGCGCCTTCGGATCCGGCTCGGCAAGCTCGAGCACGGCGAGGATGTTCTTCTCGACGGTCAGGCCGCGGAAGATGGAGGTTTCCTGCGGGAGGTAGCCGAGCCCCAGGATCGCGCGCCGGTACATCGGCAGGCTGGTGATGTCGTCGCCGTCGAGCATGATGCGCCCGGCGTCCGGCTTCACCAGGCCCATGACCGAGTAGAAGCTGGTCGTCTTGCCCGCGCCATTGGGGCCGAGCAGCCCGACGACCTCCCCGCGGCCGACCGACATGGAGACGTCGGACAGCACCACCCGCTTGTCGTAGGACTTGGCGATCGACACCACCGACAGGCCGTGCGCCATCGTCGGCTCCGCATGGGGTGCCGTGGTCGGGCTGGCTAGGGTGGTCACATCGTCCATCTGGGGCTCCGTGCTGGCGCGTCGAAGGTCATCGCCTCGAAACGCGCATGCAGCTGGCGAGATTCGTGCATGATTCGCGCCCGGAGGGAAAGGGGGTACCGTCGATCGGCGCCCCCTGGTCCGCCGGACGGTGCGTCAGTTGCGCTTGGGTACCGAGAAGCGTCCGCTCACACGGCCGCCCTGCTGCGTCACGCCGCCGCCGGGCGCGGTGGTGCTCGCCACGCCCGAGCCGTCGATCGTCGCACGACCGGTGTCGAGATCGATCGAGAGCCGCCCGCCGTTGAGCCGGTTGGTGCCCTGCGTCAGCGAGACGTTGCCGATCATCGTCACCACGCGCCGGTTGACGTCATAAACGGCGTAGTTCGACTTGGCGGTCTGGTCCGGGCGCGTCACCGTGACCCCGCCGGCCGCGTCGAGCCGCGAGGCCTGCGGCGACCCCGAAGCCACCTGGCCGGTGTAGTTCACCGTCACGCGGTCCGCGGTCAGCGTCATCGTCGCCTGTCGGATCGTCACGCCGCCGGTCAGGATCGCGCGATTGGCGCGATCCTGCAGCTCGATCGACTGGGCGCTGAAATCGATCGGCGCGTTCGAGTCGTGGCGTACCTGCCCGAAGGCAGCGTGCGCGGCGAGCAGCCCGAGGGGCGCGGCGACGAGCAGAAGGTGCGGAACACGTATCATAGCGCCTACTTCGTTCGCCCGGGCTGGATGCGCAAGCGGGCATTGCCGTCGAGGCGCACGGTGCGCGCCTCCAGGTCGGCCGAAAGACGGTCGCCGCTGAAGGTCCCGAGCGGCGTGGTGCCGTCCGCCGCGCCGCCGCTGCGCAGCTTGCGCGTCTTCAGGTCCACCGTCGCATCGCGGGTGTCGAGGCGGTATCCGTCGGCTGCGCGAAAGGCGATCGGCCCGTCGATCGCGACCTGCTCGGTATCCAGATCGTAGCGTCCGTGGTTGGCGTTCAACCTTGCCGGGCCGTCCTTCAGCTGGATCTCGGCGGCAAGCTTGTCGAGCTGGACGATCGGTTCGGACGAGCTCTTCTGCACCGCCGAGCCTGCGGTCAGCGCGAACGGCTGCCCCTTGGCGTCGGCCCCCGTGTAGCGGGCCGCCTGGATGCGCAGCCGCTCCTTGGCGACTTCCACCTTGTTCTTGTCGAGCACGAAGCTGACGTCGCCGCGCATGAACAGGGGGGCGAGCACCAGGAATGCCGCCAGCACGCCGATCGCGACCGGCAGCGCGACCAGGGACAGGCGGATCAGCCGGTCGTGGCGACTACCGGGGAGCGCCCAATGCTGGCGCTGCGTTCGTTCGCGGCGGGCGATCTCCGACATCGTGTCGCTTACATGTGCGCGAAGATGTCGACTTCCGGCCACCCGGCCAGGTCCAGATCGGCCCGGTGCGGCAGGAAATCGAAACAGGCCTTGGCAAGGGCGCTCCGCCCCTCCCGGGCGAGGCGGCGGTCGAGCTCCTCGCGCATCGCGTGGAGATAGCGCACGTCGGAAGCGGCATATTCCTTCTGCGCGTCGCTCAGCACCGGAGCGCCCCAGTCCGACGACTGCTGCGCCTTGGAGATTTCCTGGCCGAGCAGTTCGCGCACCAGTTCCTTCAGGCCATGGCGATCGGTGTAGGTCCGGACGAGGCGCGAGGCGGTCTTGGTGCAATAGACCGGCGCGGCCACGGTCTCGAGATAGTGGCGAATCGCCGCGAGATCGAAGCGGGCGAAGTGGTAGAGCTTGACGCGATCCGGATCGCCCAGGACAGCACGCAGGTTCGGCGCGGCATAGTCGCTGCCGGGCGAGAAGCGGACGAGGTGCTCGTCACCGCCCCCATCCGAAATCTGCACGACGCACAGCCGGTCGCGGTGGGTGTGCAAGCCCATGGTCTCTGTATCGACGGCGAGGTCGGCGCCCGGCGCGAACAGGTCGGCGGGCAGATCTTCTTCGTGCAGGTAAACAGCCATGCTCGACGCCTAGACGCTTCGGGGAGCGGGCTCAATGGCCCGGCCGAACTCCCTGGGGCATCGCGCTTCTCCGAGTCGGCACTGAGAGGCCGCGAATCATCCGAGACCGGCATGTTTGCAGGAAGGGGCCGGCATGTGCGCCCCTCCACCGGATCCGGGCGGTCAAAAAATGCCGAAGCTGTGCCGTCTCCGCCACGGTTGTGGCGCGATCGCGCGTTACCTGCCGTAAAATTGTCGAAAACATTTCCGGCTACACGCGTTTCGGCTATGGTGGCGTCGTGGCGCATCTGCCTGTGCGCCCAGAGACTTGCGTCATTCGTCCGGCGCTTGGGTTCTGATGGTGATTTGGGCGAGCCGGGAAGACGAACAGGGCAATGAGTTTCGATCGAGGGCGCCGCGGGGATCGCGGCGGGCGCGGCAAGGACAAGCGCGACAGTTTCGGTGACGAGAGCTACGGTGGCTACAGCGACCGCGGTTTCGGCGGTGGCGGCGGCTTCGGCGGTGGTGATCGCTTCGGCGGTGGCGGCGGCTACGGCGGCGGCGGCGGCGATCGCTTCGGCGGTGGCGGCGGCTTCGGCGGCGGCGGCGATCGCTTCGGCGGTGGCGGCGGCGGCGGCGGCTTCCGTGGTGGCGGCGGTGGCGGTGGCCGCGGCATGCCCCCGCAGGTCGTCGGCGAAGCCACGGGCGTCGTGAAGTTCTTCAATGGACAGAAGGGCTTCGGCTTCATCGTCCGTGACGATGGCGGCGAGGACGTGTTCGTGCACATCTCCGCAGTCGAGCAGGCAGGCCTCGCCGGTCTGGCCGAGGGTCAGCCGCTCGGCTTCACCCTGGTGGATCGCGGCGGTCGAGTCTCGGCCACCGAGCTGAAGATCGACGGCGAACCGATGCCGGTCACCGAAGGTGGCGGCGGTGCACCGCGCGACCGTGATGCCGCTCCGCGGGGCGGCGGCATGGGCGGCCCGCAGCGCCAGCTGACCGGCGAGCGTGCGTCGGGCACGGTCAAGTTCTTCAACGCAATGAAGGGCTTCGGCTTCATCCAGCGCGACGACGGCCAGCCGGACGCGTTCGTGCACATCTCGGCCGTCGAGCGCGCGGGCATGCCCACGCTGAACGAGGGCGACAAGCTCGAGTTCGAGCTCGAGGTGGATCGGCGCGGCAAGTACGCCGCGGTGAACCTCCAGCCCAAGGGCTGATTCCGGATGCCGTCCGGCCGCACGTCGGCCAGGCGGTTCCGCAACCATGTCGCCGCGATGGTCCTTGCCGTCGCGGCGACGCTGGTTTCGGGCGCCCCTGCCCCCGTTGCCGCGACCGGGCAGGTCGCCCCTCCGGCGACTGCACCGTCTCCGGCTCCCGTTTATCCGATCACCGCGCGCATCGTCGCGCGCCATCCCCATGATCCCGGCGCCTTCACCGAAGGCCTGCTGTGGCACGATGGCGCCCTGTTCGAGAGCATCGGCCTGGAAGGCCGCTCGGAAGTCCGGCGAGTGCGGCTGGAGGATGGGCAGGTGCTCGCCCGCGCGGTGCTGCCTGCCGATCAGTTCGGCGAAGGCCTGGCGTTGTGGGAGAATAGCCTCGTCAGCCTTACCTGGAAGACGGGCCTCGCGCATCGCTGGGACGCGAAGACGCTCAAGCGCACCGGCAGTTTCCGCTACACCGGCGAAGGCTGGGGGCTGGCAAGCGACGGAAAGGCGCTAATCCAGTCGGACGGCTCGGCGACCCTGCGTTTTCGGGACCCGAAGAGCTTTGCGGTCCAGCGCGAGCTGACGGTCACCGCAAACGGCCGCCCTGTGCGCAACCTCAACGAGCTCGAGGTGGTCGACGGCGCGATCTTCGCCAATGTGTGGCATCGCAACTATCTGGTCCGCATCGATCCGGCCAGCGGCGCGGTGACCGGCCTGATGGACTTGTCGGACCTCGCGACGGAGGTCGCCGCAACCGATCCGGAGGCGGTTCCGAACGGCATCGCCTGGGACCCGGTGAAGCGCCGGCTGTTCGTGACCGGCAAGCTCTGGCCGACCTTGTTCGAGATCGCGCTCGATCCAGCGCCCTAGCGGGGTCTCCTTAGGTCGCCATACGGAGCAGGGTCTCGATCCGGTCCGCTTCCGCAGCCGGCTTGTCGCGCCGGATCCGCGCGATGCGCGGGAACCGCATGGCGAGCCCCGACTTGTGGCGACGCGACGCGTGGATCGAATCGAACGCCACCTCCAGCACCAGCGTCTTCTCGACCTCGCGGACGGGGCCGAAGCGCTGGACGGTGTTGGTGCGCACGAACCGGTCGAGCCACTTCAGCTCCTCGTCGGTGAACCCCGAATAGGCCTTGCCCACGGGTAGCAGCTCACCGCCCTCAGCCGGGTCACCGGTCCAGCAGCCGAAGGTGTAATCCGAATAGAAGGACGAGCGCTTTCCGTTGCCGCGCTGGGCATACATCATCACGCAGTCGGCGGTGAGGGGATCGCGCTTCCACTTGTACCAGAGACCCACCCGACGCCCGGCGACATAGGGGCTGTCGCGCCGCTTGAGCATCACACCCTCGATCGCGGCGTCACGCGCCCCCTCGCGGATCGCCTCCAGCGCCGAAAAGTCCGGCGCTTCGATCAGCCGGGAGACGTCGAACCGTTCCGGATCGAGCCCGGCGGCGAACGGCTCCAGCGCCGCGCGCCGCTCGCTCCACGGAAGCGCCCGCAGGTCACGGGAGCCGTCGAACAGGATGTCGTAGAGCCGGACAAAGGCGGGATAGTCGGCCAGCATCCGCTTCGACACCATCTTGCGCCCCAGTCGCTGCTGGAGCGCATTGAAGCTGGCCGCGCCCTCCGCCTCGCCCAGCGCATGGCCTTGCGCCTCACCCTTCACCAGCAGTTCGCCGTCTAGCACCCCGGGGGTTGCATAGGCGGCCGCGACCTCAGGGAAACTGGCGGTAATGTCATCCCCCGCACGACTGTAGAGCCGGGTCTCGCCACCGGCGTGGACCAGCTGCACCCGGATTCCGTCCCACTTCCACTCCGCGGCATAATCCGCGAGATCGACGCGGCCGTCCTCCAGTGGGTGCGCGAGCATGAAGGGGCGGAACACCGGCAGGTTGGCGCTGTCGGGCTGCGGCGCCTGACCCTCGGCCCAGGCGAACAGCGGCGCATAAGGCGGCGCGAGGCCGTGCCATACCTCCTCCACCGCCTCCACATCGAGGCCGAAGGCTTGCGCGAGCGCCGTCTTCGCGAGCCGCGCCGACACACCTGCACGGAGCCCGCCGGTCGCAAGCTTGAGCAAGGCGAAACGCTCGTCCGAATCGAGTTGGTCGAGCATCGCGGCGAGGACGGCAGGCGCATCGCTTCGCGACAGGGCGGCGAGCGTATCCACCACCTGCGCCAGCGATAGCGGCTCTGCCTCGCGCGCCGCAGGGGAGCCGGCAGGTGGCTCGGGCCACAGCAGCGCGACCGTTTCGGCCGTGTCGCCGACGAAGTCGCGGCTCATCCCGAACAGCACCGGGTCCACTCGCGTTTCGATCATCTGGCGGATGATGGCGGGCTTCACCGCCGGGAGGTCGAGGTCGCCGGTCAGCGCCGCGATCGCCCAGCCCCGGTCCGGGTCCGGCGTGGTCCGCAGATAATCGCCGATCAGGCGGAGCTTGGCATTGCGCGACCGGGTGTAGATCAACCGGTCGAGCAGGTCGGCGAACGCACGCATGCCCGATCAACCCGCCGGCGGTACGCTTGGTTGCGTGGCCCTCAGCGGACCCGCCGATAGCGGAACGGCACATCGCGCGCCGGTGCGCCGTCCTCGGCGATCCGCACCCATACGGTGAGTGCGTCCGGCCCCTCGCGCACCAGCGTCAGCCCGTCGAAGAAGAAGCGGTCGCCCTCCACGGCGATCAGCGGGAACTCCACCGCCTTGCCGCCCTTGGCATCTTCCCACCCGGTCAGATCGGCATTGAAGTGGCGGAGTCGATAAACCAGCGATCGGCCACGCGGCACGATCTGCAGCAGCTCATAGAAGAGCACCCCGCCCTTGCCGTCTTCCTGCAGGAAGTGGCCGGCGATGCCACCGGCCTGCGGCGCCGAGTAGACCTCGGTCGCCGGCCCCCCATAGCCCTCGCCATGCCACTGCCCGGCTAGCCAGGAGAGGTCTGCGATCTGCGCCTGCGGCGGCGGAGCGCCAGGAGTAGCGGTTCGCGTCTGCGACTCGCCGGCGAGTGCCAGCAGCAGCCCAGCAACCATGCCCGTCAGCGCCACAGCGACTCTCCCCGCCAGCCCAGCCGACGGGGAGGATAATCGGGCCGGAAAGCTAGTCTATCGCTTTCTTGATGCCGCGACCGGCGAGCAGGCCCAGCACGAGCAGCACGACGAAGATCGCCACGGCGATGAAGAACAGGATCTTGGCGATATCGACGAACGCGCCGCCGATCCCACCAAAGCCGAGCACCCCGAGCACCAGTCCCGCGATCAGAAAGATGATGGCCCAACGCAGCATGGCAGTTCCTCCATTAGCTTCGCAGGTCAATCGAGCGGGGCAGCCGATCGTTCCATCGGCCGCCCCGAACGTGCTCAGCTCCTGCGGCCGGCTTCGAACAGGAACCAGGCGCGCTCCTCGGCCTGGTCGATCCACTCGTCGGCCAGGCTGCTCGTGGCGGTATCGCCCGCGGTCTCGGCAGCTTCGCGCGCCGCACGCATCGATTCGACCAGCTTCAGATTGTCATCGCGCAGGATCGTCAGCATCTCGCCGGGCGCTACGAAGTCACGGTCGTCATCGCTGAGCTGCTGGCGGCGCGCGATGTCCCCGATCGAGCGCAGGGTGGTGCCGCCCGTCTTGCGCACCCGCTCTGCAATGACGTCGGTGATGGCAAGGATCTGCGCGGCCTGGTCGTCGAGCATCAGGTGATAGTCGCGGAAATGCGGGCCCGAGACGTGCCAGTGGAAGTTCTTGGTCTTCAGATACAGCGCGAAACAGTCCGCAAGCGTACCGTTCAGCGCGTCCGCAACGGAGCGGACCTTGTTGCTGTTCAGGTCGGTCGGCGTGTCGAGCGCCGGGTTGGTGTCGGCCATGGGGTTCTCCGGATGATGATTCGCGAGGGAAACGAACTTTGCCCCGAATCGCTCCCGTTCAAGGGCAAAGGCAAAGAGCTTCTCTAGCCAAGGCGCAACGCGCGCACGGCGAGCACCGCGCCGGTCACCACCAGCAGCGCCGATACCCCGAGGCCGGCGGCCCGCCGCCCCGGCCAGCGGCACCAGGCACGCTCTCCGACCGTCGCCGCGATCGCGCCGACCGCGACCGCCGCGACCGTGCTCCCGATCGCCGCCAGCACGGGGCTCCCGCTCCAGGCGGCGACGGCAAGAGCCAGAAACTGGCTGCGGTCCCCGAACGCGAGGATGAAGATCCCCAGGAATGCGGTTGCGACGCTTCCGATGCGCCAGTTCGTCAGTCGATCGGCGAGCTTCGTCCGGGCCAGACCGCCCGCACCTGCGAACACCAGGGCAAGGGCGAGGAGCAGCGCCCGGGCGTTGGGGCTCATTCCCGGCGCGATCAGCGCACCTCCGGCCGCTGCCGCGAGGAACCCGGCCACATGGGCGAGGAACAGTCCGGCGGTTACGCCCGCCCTCCCAAAGCGGTCCGCGAGCACGGCCGCAAGGCGTGCGGGCGGATCGAAGACCTGCGCGAGCAGCACCGCGACAAGGGCAGGAACCAGTGTCTCCATCCGCAGCCCGGCGCTCAGCCGGCGAGGCGCACCGAACAGGCGGCGGCGTAGACCGAGCTCGAGTCGCCCGGCTCCCGCTGCGCCAGTGCGTCCTCGAGGATGACGACGAGCCCCTGCAGCAACGCACCGCGCTCGCCGCGCGCCAGCGCCGAGTCGATCGCCCGGATCACCGGCGCCGCCCCGACGAGCCCCTGCGCGGCCGCCAGGCGTCGGATACCCTCGACCTCTGCCGCCAGGTGCCGCACCGGCCCGCGGCCGCTGGCGCGGCGCAACGCGGCAAGACCGCTTTCGAACTCCACGGGGGCGCCTACAACTGCCTCGATCATCGCTTGGGCCCTCTCCTTGGCTTGCCGCGGGATGGTGCCATCCTCACGTGAAGGAACGATGAAACAGCAAGGGTGGAGCAGGCAAGCAGCGTGTTTGCCTTGACAACCGCGGGCAGGTGACGCATGCGGCCCAGCCTGTGGGCGGCCGCGATTTGCGCGCGCCGCTTTTTGTTTTTCAACGCTGTCCGGTACCGCGAACCGAAGGATTTCAGGGTCATGGCAAAGCCGACCACCGTCAAGATCAAGCTCGTCAGCACGGCCGACACCGGCTTCTTCTACGTCACGAAGAAGAACCCGCGTACGCAGACCGAGAAGTTCAGCTTCCGCAAGTACGACCCGATCGTGCGCAAGCACGTCGAGTTCAAGGAAGCCAAGATCAAGTAATCGGTTGCCGCTCCGCTGGCGCGGAGCGGTCTCAGCCGGCCAGCGCCGCGTCCGCCGATTCGTCGGCCTGACGCGGCAGCAGCGCCCGCACCTCCCCGACGAAGCGCACCACCGAAATCGGCTTGGTGACATAAGCGTTCGCGCCCGCCGCGCGGATACGCTCTTCGTCCTCGCGCCCCACGTAGGCGGTCACCGCCATGATCGGGATGTTGCGCAGCTTCGCATCCAGCTTCAGGCGCCCGATCAGCTCCAGGCCCGTCATGTGCGGCAACTGGATGTCAGTGATGATCAGGTCGGGCGCGAACGCGCGCGCGCGCGCCACCGCTTCACGCCCGTCGCGCACCGGCTCAGTCACGAACCCGTGCGCCCGCAGCAGGTCGCAAAACAGCTTCAGATTGAGTTCGTTGTCCTCGACAACGAGTACCCTTTTTGTCACGTCCAAGACCCGATTGTTGATCCCCGAGGTACTACGGCATGGCGCCCCATGAGACAAACGCCGAAGCGGCGGCGACGCTGTCGCTCGGCGCGCTGAGCTGGGTGCTGGCCGATCCGGAGCGGGCGCGTCGCTTCTTGGACGTGACGGGGATCACGCCGGAGGTCCTGCGGGCGCGGGCCAACACCCCTGCCTTTCTGGCGGCGGTGATCGGCTATCTCGAGAATCACGAACCCGACCTGATCGCCTGTGCCGAGAGCTTGCAGGTGGGGCCTGAGGAACTGACCCGCGCGAGGCGCGTGCTGGAGCGACCATGAAGCCATTGCTGATCTGCGACTGCGACGAAGTGCTGCTCCACATGGTGCGTCACTTCCGGGACTGGCTCGACACCGACCACGACATCGACCTGCAGCTGGCGGAGGGCAGCTTCGAAAAGGCGATGCGCCACCGCGCGGACGGCGAACTCGTCACGCGGGAGCGGATGTGGTCGCTGATCGACGGCTTCTTCCCGGCCGAGATGGACCGCCAGACGCTGGTGCCGCACGCTGCGGAGGCGCTGGAGGCGCTTGGGCAGCGCGCGGAGATCGTCATCCTCACCAACCTGCGCGATCATTGCCGCGAGTCGCGGATCACCCAGCTCTCCACCCATGGCATCGTCCACCGCGTCGAATGCAACCAGGGCCCAAAGGGCGAGCCGGTCGCGCGACTGGTGGCGGAGCACGGCGGCCCGGTCACGGTCTTCGTCGACGACCTGCCGACGCACCATGATTCGGTCGCACAGCATGCCCCGGGCGTCCACCGGCTGCACATGGTGTCGGAGCCCAGCCTTGCGCCGCATGTGCCCCCTGCCCCGGCTGCACACGCGCGAATCGACGACTGGCGGGACGCCGCGGCATGGATCGCGGCACGCTTCGACGCGGGATCGCCGGCGGAGGCTTGACCCCCGCCCGGCCCCGCGGGATGACCCACGCCATGGCAACCGACATCCCCGCGAAGCTGGCCGAACTCGGCCTCACCCTCCCCGAAGCGGCCGCGCCCGTCGCCGCCTATGTGCCGGCGGTCGAGGCCGGCGGGCTACTCCACATCTCCGGGCAGTTGCCGTTCCTGGACGGCGCGCTGATGACCGGTCGGCTCGGTGAGGACCGGGACCTCGACTATGGTGTCGAGGCGGCGCGGCGCTGCGCCCTGATGCTGCTGGCGCAGGCCGAAAAGGCGCTGGGCAGCCTCGATCGCGTTTCGCGGGTGGTGAAGCTCGGCGTGTTCGTGAACAGCGCGGGCAGCTTCACGGACCAGCCGAAGGTCGCCAATGGCGCCTCCGAGTTGATGGTCGCGGTGTTCGGCGAGGCCGGCAAGCACGCGCGCAGTGCGGTCGGTGTCCCGGTGCTTCCGCTCGGTGCAGTCGTGGAAGTGGACGCGATCCTGGAAGTACGCTGATCGCCGTCTGTTGCTGCAACGCAACATTCCGATCCCAAAAAGCGACATCGACGAAACAAGCGTTGTGTCCGCACCCGCTGATCGGCACCTTCGTGTCGCGTCACAGGGGGTGCGGACGACACCCCAGGACGCAAGCAGGAGGAGAACCATCACCTCAAGGGGGTCACGATGCGCTTCTCCAACATACTTGTTTCGATCTTCGCCGCTGTCGGCAGCATCGCGCCTGCCTGGGCGCAGGAAACCGACCCTCCCCAGCCGATCACGGTCAGCGGCAGCGCCAGCGTCGCGTCCGACTATCGCTTCCGCGGTGTGTCGCAGAGCGACAAGGAAGTCGCGCTCCAGGGCGGCATCACCATCGCGCATGAGAGCGGGTTCTACATCGCCACCTGGGGCTCCAACCTTGCGGGCTGGGGCACGTTTGGCGGGGCCAATATCGAGCTGGACCTGGTCGCCGGCTATAAGGGAGAGGTCGGCAACGCGGCCTATGACGTGGGCGTCACCTGGTACACCTACCCCGGCGGCGCGGACGAGACCGACGTGGTCGAGCTCTATGGCAAGGTCTCCGGCACCGCCGGCCCGGCGAACCTGACGGCGGGCGTCTTCTACGCACCCAAGCAGACTTCGCTCGGCAACTTCATGGCGCATCCCGACGCCGATCGCGACGACAACCTCTACCTGTCCGGCGACGGGACCGTTGGCATTCCCAACACGCCGCTGACGGCAAAGGCGCACATCGGCTATTCAAACGGAAACCCGGGCCTGGGCCCGAACGGCACCAGCCTGTCGCCGACGGGCGAGTATTTCGACTGGCTGCTCGGGGTGGACGCCACTTGGAACCAGCTGACGCTGGGGGTCGCCTATGTCGACACCGACATCACCCGGCGCGAGTCGGCGTATCTGGGCTCCGGTTTTTCCAAGACCAAGGACGGCAGCCCGATTGCCGCAAGCACCGTGGTGGTTTCGCTGACCGCTGCTTTCTGACGGCCGCCCGCCTGATCCGGGGCGGGCCCAACAAAGAAGGGCCGCGACTCACGTCGCGGCCCTTTCTGGTACCAGCTGTGACCCGGCGATCAGGGCGTGGTGCGCGCTGCCTGGCCGTCACCTTCCGGTGCCGCGATGATGTCCTGGGTGGTCGAGCCCTTGTCCACCACGGCGGTGTCGGGATCGGCCAGGCCGGAACGGATGCCGGCATCGGCCGCGTCGTTGCCGCCTGCCTGGGTCAGGGCCGCGCGCTCGCTTGCGCTACGCTGCGCCTGACCGCCGAACATCGCCTGCAGCGCCTGGGTCGAGGCGCCGACTTCCTGCGGACGGGGCGCGCCCGGCTGCGGCGGCACCAGTGCATAGTCGGGCGGGATCACCAGCGGCGCCTGACGCGCTACGGCGAACTCGTCCGGACGGGCGCGGTTGAGCCCCGACGAGCCGCAGCCCGCGAGAGCAAGGGCGAGCGCGACGCTCGCGGCGGCATGGAGTTTACGCATTTACCTTCTCCCCAGCGGGCGTTTCGGCGGGCTTGTCGCGCACCAGCACCGCGCGGACAAGCAGGATCAGCACGCCGATGGTGATGGCGGCATCGGCGACGTTGAAGATCAGGAACGGGCGCCACGTCCCGAAGTGCAGGTCGAGGAAGTCGACGACATAGCCGAAGCGCACCCGGTCCAGGATGTTGCCGAGCGCACCGCCCAGCACCAGGCCCAGCGCGAACAGGTCCGGCCGGCTCTTCTCGCGCAGCATCCACCAGGCGACACCGCTCGCGATCGCGGCGGTCAGCAGCACCAGCAGCCAGCGCATCACGCTGCTGTCGGCGGGCAACAGGCCCAGCGACACGCCGACGTTCGGCACGAAGCGCAGGTCGAAGATCGGCAGCAGGATGCGTTCGTCGCCCGGCCGGGACACGCCCAGAGGACCGGTGACGACGAACTTCACCGCCTGGTCGACGATGAAGATCAGCCCTGCGAGCAGGAAGCCGTGAAGGCGGGTGCGTTGCATCAGGATACTACCTCGGTACAGCGGTGGCACAGCGCATCGTCCACTGCAACTTCCGGCAGGTGGCGCCAGCAGCGACCGCATTTGTGGCGGTGGGTGCGGACCACGCCCACGCCGTCATCGTCACCCTCCCCCTTCGCCACTGAAGCGACGATGAACGCCTCGGCAAGCGCGTCCTCGGGAAGCGGCAGTTCGGGAACGGTGACTTCGGCCTCCAGGCTGGAGCGCACGATCTTTTCGCGCCGAAGCGGCTCGATCGCCTCGGTCACCCGCTCGCGCAGGCGCCGGACGTCGTCCCAGTTGGTCGAGACGGCGTCGTCGGCGGGCAGCGGCGGCAGCTCGGGCCATTCGAGCAGGTGGACGGAGCCGTCCTCGCTGGGGAAACGCGCCTGCCACACTTCCTCGGCGGTGAAGGCGAGGATTGGCGCGGCATAGCGGACCAGCGCGTGGAACAGCAGGTCGAGCACGGTGCGATAGGCGCGGCGCTTGGGATCGTCCGCGGCGTCGCAGTAGAGCGAGTCCTTGCGGATATCGAAGAAGAACGCCGACAGATCCTCGTTGGCGAAGTCGGTCAGCGCACGCGCGTAGCGGTTGAACTCATACGCTTCCGCAGCCGCCCGCAGCTCGACGTCGAGCTTGCCGAGCAGGTGGAGCACGTAGCGCTCCAGCTCGGGCATGTCGGCCACCGCGACTCGCTCTTCGTCGGTGAAGCCGTCGAGCGCACCCAGCAGGTAGCGGAAGGTGTTGCGCAGCTTGCGATAGGTGTCGCCGGTGCCCGCCAGCACTTCCTTGCCGATGCGCACGTCCTCGAAATAGTCCGTCTGCGCGATCCACAGGCGCAGGATGTCCGCACCCGACTCGCCGATCACCTTCAGCGGATCGACGACGTTGCCCAGGCTCTTGGACATTTTGCGCCCGTTGCCGTCGAGCGCGAAGCCGTGGGTCAGCACCGCCTCATAGGGCGCGCGGCCGCGGGTGCCGCAGCTTTCCAGCAGCGACGACTGGAACCAGCCGCGATGCTGGTCGGAGCCTTCGAGGTACAGGTTGGCGCGGGTCCCGGCGCCATAGCGCGCCTCGACCACGAAGGCGTGGGTCGAGCCCGAGTCGAACCACACGTCGAGGATGTCGGTGACGACCTCATAGTCCTCGAGACGGTATTCCGCGCCGAGCAGCGCCTGGTGGTCGGCCTGGAACCAGGCATCGGCGCCGCCTGCACGGAAGGCATCGAGGATGCGCGCGTTCACCGCCGGGTCGCGCAGATAGGCGCCGGTCTGGCGGTGGACGTAGAGCGCGATCGGCACGCCCCAGGCGCGCTGGCGGCTGATGACCCAGTCGGGACGACCCGACACCATCGAGGCGATGCGGTTGCGGCCCTTTTCCGGCACGAACCGCGTGTGCTCGATCGCGTCGAGCGCGAGCTCGCGCAGGGTGGCGCCGTTCCCGGCGGCGGTTTCCGCGCCCTGCTCGGCCGCGTCGGTGGTGGCCGCATCCATCGGGATGAACCACTGCGGCGTCGCGCGGAAGATCACCTTGGCCTTGGAGCGCCAGCTATGCGGATAGCTGTGGCGGAAGTCGTCCGACGCGGCGAGCAGCGCGCCCGCTTCGCGCAGGTCGCGGCAGATCGGCCCTTCCTCCAGCTTACCGCCGTTGCCGGACGCGGTGAACTTCGGGTTGATGACGCTGCCCTGGCCGCCGAGCCACGCCCAGTCGTCGCGATACTTGCCGTCGCCGGTGACGGCGAAGACGGGGTCGATCCCATGCGCCTTGCACAGCGCGAAATCGTCCTCGCCATGATCGGGCGCCATGTGGACGAGGCCGGTACCCGCATCGGTGGTGACGAAATCACCCGGCAGCATCGGCCGCGGCTTGGCGAAGAAGCCGCCAAGCGCGTGCATCGGGTGGCGTACGATGGCGTCGGCCAGCTGGGAGCCATGAACGAAGCTATCGATGCTCCACACACCAGCGGACTCCGGCGCATCTCCTGGGCGCAGTGTCTTGTCTGCACGCTTCTGAAAAGCATCCGCAAGCTGCGTGGCGACGACGTAGCGGCCAACCAGACGACCGTCGTGATCGCGCAACGAGGCAATCGCGTAATCGACTTCCGGCCCGTACGCTAAGGCCTGGTTCACTGGGATCGTCCACGGCGTGGTCGTCCAGATCACCGCATGCGCGCCGACCAGCTCGGGCGCGTTCGGCGCTTCCACGATCTCGAACGCGACGTCGATCTGCGTCGAGGTGATGTCCTCATACTCGACCTCGGCCTCGGCGAGTGCGGTCTTTTCGACCGGGCTCCACATCACCGGCTTGGCACCGCGATAGAGCTGGCCCGACTCGGCGAACTTGAGCAGCTCGCCCGCGATCGTCGCCTCGGCCTCGAACTTCATGGTGAGGTACGGGTCTTCCCAGTCGCCCAACACGCCCAGCCGCTGGAACTGGCCCTTCTGCACGTCGACCCAATGCGCGGCATAGGCGCGGCATTCCGCCCGAAACTCGGCCGGGGGCACCTCGTCCTTGGACCGCTTCTTGGCGCGGTACTGTTCCTCGATCTTCCACTCGATCGGCAGGCCGTGGCAGTCCCACCCCGGTACATAGGGCGCGTCCTTGCCCATCAGCGTCTGCGAGCGGACGATGATGTCCTTGAGGACCTTGTTCATCGCATGGCCCATGTGGATGTCGCCGTTGGCGTAGGGCGGGCCGTCGTGGAGGATGAACCGCTCGCGGCCGGCACGCTCGCGGCGCAGGCGATCGTACAGCCCGATGCGCGCCCAGCGATCGAGGATCGCCGGCTCCTTGGCGGCAAGCCCCGCCTTCATCGGGAAGTCGGTCTTCGGCAGGAAGACGGTGTCGCGCCAGTCGCGCTTCGCGTTCGGTTCGTCGGTCATGGAACCGCGCCGATTAGAGGATGCGGGGCCGGGGGTGAAGCGCGAAGTGGTGGGCGGGGCTCAGAGCGGCGTCAGTCGCGGCAATAGCCCTCGCCCGTCTTCACCGTCAGGCAGTCCTTCTTGTCGGCAAGCCACTTGAGCCCGGTCGCCTCACCGTCCGTCGCGCGCAGCGTCTGCGGCCCGTCCGGCCGGGTGAAGCGGATCGTGTCGCCGGCCGCGATTCCCTGGAACACACCCTTGTCGTCCAGCGAGTATTGCATCTCCAGCGTGTAGTGTCCGGGGCCCGCTTGGCGGTCGGCGGAAATCACCAGGTTCAGCCCCTCGACGCCACGCCAGCGTCCGATCCATGCGTCGGTCGCCGCGGCATCGGCCACCGTCGGGGCCGGCGTGGGCGTGGGTGTAGGTGTGGCCGTCGGCGTTTCCGCAGGCGCTTCCTGGGATGCAACATGGCCACTGTTGTGGACCGCGCGCTCGACGGCCTCGCCTTCGGCGCGGCGCTCCGCGCGCTGTTCGCACCCGGCCAGCACCACCAGCATCGACAAGCAGATCGTTCGGCGCATCGCGTTCCTCCCGCGTTGGGCGGCCTGTCTAGCCTTCACGCGGCCGCACGGCTAGGCAGCAGCGACCATCGATCTTCAAGGCCTGTCCCATGTCGTACCGCATCGCCCTCGCCTCCGATCACGCTGCCGTGGCGTTGAAGGCGTCGCTCGTCGCCTGGCTGCGCGATGCGGGCCATGACGTCGTGGACCTTGGGCCGGAGGGCGAGGCCAGCGTCGACTATCCCGATTACGGCTATGCGCTGGCGCGCACGGTGAGCGGCGGGGAAGTGGACCTCGGCATTGCGCTGTGCGGATCCGGCATCGGCATCTCAATCGCGGTGAACCGGCATGTGGGCTGCCGCTGCGCGCTGGTGAACGAGCCGCTGTCGGCGCGGCTTGCGCGCGAACACAACGACGCCAACGTGCTGGCGATGGGTGCGCGGCTGGTCGGCGTCGAAATGGCCAAAGCGTGCATCGAGGCGTTCCTGGCCACGCCGTTCGGCGGCGAGCGCCACCAGCGCCGCATCGACAAGCTGAGCACCCCCACGCTGGGCTGAAGCGCAGCTATTTGGGGCAAGAACGGGTAGCGTTCGCGTGCAGGGCGGCTTAAAGGCACGCGCGACCGGCCAGCCCGAGCCCCAGGAGGCGCATCCATGAGCAGCAACCCGCAGACCCTTGACCAGGTCCAGCCCGACGGTTTCTTCACCCGCGGCCTGGCCGACGTCGATCCGGCAGTGTTCGCCGGCGTCGAGCATGAGCTCAGCCGCGAGCAGACTCAGATCGAGCTGATCGCCAGCGAGAACATCGTGTCGAAGGCGGTGCTCGAGGCGCAGGGCTCGGTGTTCACCAACAAGTACGCCGAGGGCTATCCCGGCAAGCGCTACTACCAGGGCTGCGCACCGTCCGACGAGGTCGAGACGCTGGCGATCGAGCGCGCCAAGCAGATCTTCGGCTGCGGCTTTGCCAATGTGCAGCCGCATTCGGGCGCGCAGGCCAATGGCGCGGTGATGCTGGCCCTGACCAAGCCCGGCGACACCATCCTGGGCATGAGCCTGGATGCCGGCGGCCACCTCACCCACGGCGCCAAGGCGGCGATGTCGGGCAAGTGGTTCAACGCGGTCCAGTACGGCGTGCGACAGGAAGACCACCTCATCGACTATGACCAGGTCGAGCGGCTCGCCAAGGAGCACAAGCCGACGCTGATCATCGCGGGCGGCTCGGCCTATCCGCGCCACATCGACTTCGCCCGCTTCCGCGCGATTGCGGACGAGGTGGGCGCCAAGTTCATGGTCGACATGGCGCACTTCGCCGGCATCGTCGCGGCCGGGCTGCACCCGACCCCATTCGGCCACGCCCATGTCACCACCACCACCACCCACAAGACGCTGCGCGGGCCCCGCGGCGGCATGGTGCTGACCGACGACGAGGCGATCGCCAAGAAGATCAACTCGGCGGTGTTCCCTGGCCTCCAGGGCGGGCCGCTGATGCACGTGATCGCGGCCAAGGCGGTCGCGTTCGGCGAGGCGCTGCGCCCCGAGTACAAGAGCTACATCGCCGCGGTGGTGGAGAACGCCAAGGTGCTCGCCGCGACCCTGAAGGAGCGCGGCAGCGATGTCGTGTCGGGCGGCACCGACACCCATCTGGCGCTGATCGACCTCACTCCGCTGGGCGTCACCGGCCGCGATGCGGACGAGGCGCTGGAGCGCTCGGGCATCACCTGCAACAAGAACGGCATTCCGTTCGATCCGCTGCCGCCGGTCAAGACCAGCGGCATCCGCGTCGGTTCGCCGGCCGGCACCACCCGCGGCTTCGGCACCGCCGAGTTCCGCGAGATCGGCAACATGGTCGCCGACGTGCTCGACGGCTTGGCGGCAAAGGGCGAGGCGGGCGACGCCCAGGTCGAGGCGGGGGTCCGCGAGCGGGTTCGCGCGTTGTGTGCTCGGTTCCCGATCTACGGAGGCTGATCATGACCGACTACTCGACCGACGCGCAGAAGAAGGCCCTGGGCAAGAGCATGGCGAAGTGGGGCGCGCTCGGCGCCGTGGTCGCAATCCCCCTGCCCTTCATCGGCCCGGTGATCGGCGCCGCGGCCGGCGCCGGCTACGCCTATCTCAAGGCCAAGAAGCGGATCTGAATGCGCTGTCCCTTCTGCGGAAATGATGCGAGCCAGGTAAAGGACAGCCGCCCCACCGAAGATGGGGCGGCGATCCGGCGGCGCCGCCAGTGCGAGGCCTGCGCCGCGCGCTTCACCACGTTCGAGCGCATCCAACTGCGCGAGCTGTGGGTGCTGAAAAGCGAGAGCCGGCGCGAACCCTTCGATCGCGAGAAGCTGCTCCGTTCGGTCGCGATCGCGACCCGCAAGCGCCCGGTCGAACAGGCGCAGATCGAGCGGCTGGTGTCGGGCATCCAGCGCCAGCTGGAGACCACCGGCGACGGCGAGGTGCTCGCCCAGCGCATCGGCGAGATGGTGATGGAGGCGCTCAAGGGCCTCGACTCGGTCGCCTACATCCGGTTCGCGAGCGTCTACAAGGACTTCCGCGAGGCGCGGGACTTCGAGGAGTTCGCCGGGAACGTGGCCGAGGTGGGGCGGGAGTAGACGCAAGCGCCACTCGCCCGTGCGCTGATACGTCTCCGTTTGGTTCGAGCCGCATCGAGCCTGTCGAGATGCGAAGTCGAGAACCCGGGCCAGCAGAGGAAGCCGTCGATGTTCCATGTCTACATCCTGCGACGCGCCGACGGCACCTATTACACCGGCCACACCGATAATCTGGAGACGCGGGTCGCCCAGCATCAGGCAGGCAGCTTCCCCGGCTACACCCACGACCGCCGGCCGGTCGAACTGATGTGGAGCGAGAGCTTCCCAACGCGGATCGACGCACTCGACCGCGAGCAGCAGATCAAGGACTGGTCGCGCAAGAAGAAGGAAGCGCTGTTCCGGGCCGACTGGAACGGCGTGTCTGCGGCAGCCGGTTCTCGACAATGCGTCTCGGCTGCGCTCGACGCTGGCTCGAACTCAACGGAGAAACCCCAATTGTCCCCACCCCCCGTCATCGTGCTGGTGCGCCCGCAGCTGGGCGAGAACATCGGCAAGGCCGCGCGCGCGATGCTCAACTTCGGGCTAGTGGAGATGCGGCTGGTTTCCCCGCGCGATGGCTGGCCCAATCCGCAGGCGGGGCCAGCCGCGAGCGGCGCCGACGTGGTGCTGGAGAAGGCACGGGTCTTTGAAACCGTCGCCGATGCGGTGGCCGATTGCAGCCACGTCTTTGCGACCACGGTCCGCAAGCGCGGCGTCACCAAGCCGGTCGTCACGCCGGAAGAGGCCGCCCGCGCGATTCGCAGCGACGCCGGCCGCGCCGCCATCCTGTTCGGGCCGGAGCGATCCGGGCTGGAGACCGACGACGTCGCGCTTGCCCGCACCATCGTCACCGTGCCGATCAACCCGGAGTTCGGCTCGCTCAACCTCGCCCAGGCGGTGATCCTGGTCGCGTACGAGTGGTCCAAGGGCGCCGACCTTGCGAGCCCGCCGGAGACCGAACTCGATCCTCCCGCCTCGCAGGAGGAACTCGAAGGCATGATCGCGCAGCTCGACGGGATGCTGGAGGCCGGCGGCTATTTCTTTCCGCCCGATCGAGCACCCGCCACGCGCCGAACACTGCGCACGCTGCTGACCAAGCCGGGCTGGAATTCGCAGGAAGTGCGTACGCTGCGCGGCGTGCTGTCGACGCTCGCACGGCCGCGCCAGCGGTAACCTAGCGCCGATCGAACGCCGCCAGTTCATAGGCGATCGACGCCTCCACCAGCTGCTCCCACAGCGCGCCGACCACGGCCTCCGGCACGCCCAGCCGAGCCGCCTCGGCGCGGGCGTTGGCGATGACCTCCGCCTTGCGCGCTTCGTCGCGGACATGCCCGCGCTCCGGCTTGATGCGGGCGGCGGCGTCCATATAGGCGAAGCGGCGGGCGAGGAGCGCCACCAGCTCGCGATCGAGCTGGTCGACGCCGGCGCGGACTTCGCGCATGGTGGTGCAATCGGGACCGGAAAGGATCGTCATGCCGCGTGCCTAGGCGGGCGGGCCCCGACGTGTCCAGACGGCCTGTCCAGCTTGACTCATGCCCCCGTCTGCGGCTAGGCGCGCGCCTTCGCAATCGGCTCCGCACCCCGGTGAAGCGGCAGCCCTGCCGGTCGTTCTTCGATCCCAGCAGCGCGAAAGACCGGGAATCGCGATCCGTCCTCTGGGCGGGTCACCGTTGTTGCAGTTGCAAGGAATACCAAATGTCGAAGCGCCACAGCGCCAAGTACAAGCTCGACCGTCGTCTCGGCGAGAACATCTGGGGCCGTCCGAAGAGCCCGGTCAACAAGCGCGAGTACGGCCCCGGTCAGCACGGCCAGCGCCGCAAGGGCAAGATGTCGGACTTCGGCATCCAACTGCGCGCCAAGCAGAAGCTCAAGGGCTATTACGGCGACGTGACCGAGAAGCAGTTCAAGCGCACCTATGAAGAAGCGTCGCGCATGAAGGGCGACACCGGTCAGAACCTGATCGGCCTGCTCGAGCAGCGCCTGGACATGATCGTCTACCGCGCCAAGTTCGCGCCGACCATCTGGGCGGCTCGCCAGATCGTCAGCCACGGCCACATCCGCGTCAACGGCGTGAAGTGCAACATCGCGTCGCGCCGTGTCCGTCCGGGCGACGAGATCACGCTGGGCAGCAAGGCGCAGGAGATGGCGCTGGTGCTCGAGGCGCAGAGCCTGGCCGAGCGCGACATCCCCGACTATGTCGCACCCGATGGCGCCGCAAAGATCACCTTCACCCGCGTGCCGACCCTCGACGAGGTGCCGTACCCGGTGAAGATGGAGCCGAACCTGGTCGTCGAGTTCTACTCGCGCTGATCGGATCCGGACCGCGGCACCCGCCGCGGCCCACCGGCAAGACAAAGAAGAGGGCGGTCCTGGCGGGCCGCCCTTTTTCTATCGGCCGATCTTCAGGCTGGTGCGCAGAAAGGCGTCCGTCTGCGCGAGCATGCGCGTACGCGCCTCGCTGTCGTTCAGATAATGGTCGAGCCCCTTGAACTCGACATAGTCGACCTTGCGCCCGGCGCCCCGAAGCTGGTCCGCCATGAAACGCGACTCGCCGACGGCTACGTTGCGATCGAGATCGCCATGGAACAGCAGCACCGGCGCCTGGATCCGGGCGGCGTTCTGCGCTGGCGACCCTTCACGCACGTGCGCGCCATGGCCGATGAAAGCATCCACCAACATGAAATTGGTGAACAAGCGCGATTCCTCGCGGAGCCGATCGAGGTCCGTCACCGGCGCGATCGCGACGATCGCCTTGAACAAGGCGGGATCCAGCGCTGCGGACTGAAGCGCGGCATAGCCGCCATAGGACCATCCCAGCACGGCAAGCTTGTCGGTTTTGGCGATGCCCTGCTGCACCAGCCAGCGGCCGCCGTCGTTGACATCCCCGACCGCCGTTCGCCACGACTGGAAGCCGTTCTTCTGGAACCAGGCATCACCATAGCCCGCCGACCCGCGGAAGTTCGGCTGGAGCACCGCAAAGCCGCGTGCGGCAAGGAACTGGGACAGCCAGTCGAAGCCCCATTCGTCTCGACTTCCCGGGCCGCCGTGCGGAAGCACGATCGCGCCAACGGTCTTCGCCGCGCCGCCTACGGGCAGCGTGAGATAGGCCGGGATCGGCGTGCCATCCGCTGCGGGAAAGGTAATCGCCTTCACCGGCGCGAGCACGGTGTTCGCAAGCTCCGGCCGCGCCGGCAGGACTTGCTCCAGCGCGCGTGTCCGCTTGTCATAGACATAATAGGTGCCTGGTTCGACGTCGCCGCCGGCCAGCAGGAGGAGCTGGTTCTCGTCTGCGCTCGCGTCCAGAAACGTCACCAGCGGCTGGTGCGGCAGCGCCTTCTTCAAGGCACCCTGCAGCGCCTTCAGCTGCGGGTCGAAGAACACCGCCTCTCGACGATCGGTGGCGAAGCTCGCCCCGACCACGCGCGAGTGCCGCCCGATCGTCAACAGCCCGTCCACGTCGACGTCCGGCCGGGCGACCACCAACTCGCGGCTTCCGCTGCCATCCAGCGCAACCCGGTAGAGGGCCTTGCGGCCGTCGTTCAGGTCAAAGCCATAGGCGACGTTCAGATCGGGATCGACGGCGTACGGATTGAATCCGGCCCTGCTGTTCAGGTCCAGCGTACTCAGCGGTTGCCAGGCGCGACTTGCGGGTAGCCGATAGGAGTAACTGATCTGGTTGCCGTCGTAGCCAGAGGCGCGGGTCGACTGAATCCCCATGATCCGCACGGAGCCATGCCCGTCGCTGACATAATCGACGGCATTCGCGCGCGGCTGCTCCACGACCTTGCGCGCTAGGGTCGTCGTGTTGACCAGCTCGACCCCCAATCCCTGCGTTCGGTTTGCCAGCAGCGTCCCGGCCGTGCTCTCCGGCACGAACGAGCGCGTCATCAGCACGGTACCGCCTTCCGCTTCGGCGAGGCGGTCGATCAGCCGTCCGCCGTCGTACATGGCGGCAAGGGCGCGGCTGGATGTACGAGCGCTCAACACCTTCATGCCGCCGCCGTCGCTGTTCAGCGAGACCAGGCGCGTGAACCCGAGCAATTCGGATCCGGATGCCACCGAATAGATGCCGCAGACGATCCGCTGGTTGGTGGACCAGAAGCAGTGCGTCAGCTGCTCGGGTTCGCCGCTCGACACCAGAATCGACTTGGGTGCCTCGCCGGTCCGGCGGTCGCCTATCACCAGGCGAGTGCCCCGTTTGCCCGCGGGCATCAGCATCGCCACCTTGCTGCCATCCGGCGAGATGCTGATCTGCTGCACCTGTTCACGCGACCCGAACGCTGCGGCAAGCCGCTGCCCCTCCGCGTCGGTCGCGGCTTCCTGTGCCGACACCGAAACACCGGCGCACAACAACGATGCACCGGCCAACCAATCCACAAGCCTCATCTGAACATCCCCCCTCGTTCTGACATCAAGATGTCGGGCAGCCGAGAGCGGCGCAAGCGATCTTGGCCGCGGACTCGCCGAACACCGCCGCCAGCCCTTTTCCGCTCCTGCACCCCCCGCTAAGGACGCGACCATGACTACGCCTCCTCCCGCCGAATGGGCCCGCCACGACGCCGTCTGGATCGGCTTCCCCAGCCATCCCGAACTCTGGCTCGAAGACCTCGAACCCGCCCGTGAGGAAGTCGCCGCCTTCGCGCGTGCCGTCCATGCGGATGGCGCCGGCGAGCGCGTGCTGCTGGTCGCAGCGGATGCGGAAGCCGCCGCCGCCGCGCGGGCGATGGTGGGCGATGCCGCCGAGGTGGTGGTGGAGCCGTTCGGCGACATCTGGCTGCGCGACACCGGCGCGATCCTGGACGGCGACGGCAAGGCCCACGACTTCGCCTTCAACGGCTGGGGCGGCAAGTACGACCTGCCGGGCGACAACAGCGTCGGCGCCGGCCTCGCCCGGCAGCGCGGGATCGCGGCCGAGACCCACGACTGGATCATCGAGGGCGGCGCCATCGACGGCGACGGCACGGGCCTGGTCGTCACCACCGAGCAGTGCCTGCTGAACCCGAACCGCAACGGCGAGGACTTCACCCGCGACAAGGCGGAGGCGCTGCTGCGGGCCGACCTGGGCTACACCCGCTTCCTGTGGCTGGGCGACGGGCTGCTCAACGACCATACCGACGGCCATGTCGACAACCTGGCCCGCTTCGTCGGCCCGAACCGCCTGGCGATCCCGGAACCGGCCGAGGACGATCCGAATGCCGATGTCTACCGGGAGGCGGCCGAACGCGCGCGGGCGGCGGGCGTCGAGCTCGTCCGCATCCCCTCCCCCGGCCGCGTCGAGTCCGAGGACGAGGTGATCCCGGCCAGCTACATGAACTTCTATATCGGCAACGCCGCCGTGGTGGTGCCGGTCTATGGCCAGCCGAGCGACGACGCGGCGGTGGCGGCTCTCTCGGCGATCTTCCCGGATCGCAAGGTGGTGGGCCTGCGCGCCGACCACATCCTGACGGGCGGCGGCAGCTTCCACTGCATCAGCCAGCAGATCCCGAGCCGCTGATCGCATTCGGGCGCGGCGGTCCGTCGCCGCGCCCGTATCCGCCTCTGGCAACGCGAGCCAGTTCGACTACATAGCGCGGCATGACCGAAATCACCGTCGCCGCGCTGCAGCTCGCCTTTTCCAACGACATCGATGCGAACATCGCCAACGTCACTCGCCTCGTGCGGGAGGCGCATGCGAAGGGTGCGCAGGTGATCCTGCCCCCGGAACTGTTCGAGGGCGAGTATTTCTGCCGCGTCGAGGACGAGGGGCTGTTCGCCAGCGCGAAGCCCGTCGATGAGCACAAGGCGGTGCTGGCGATGCAGGCGCTCGCCGCCGAGCTCAAGGTCCACATCCCGACCAGCTTCTTCGAGGCGGACGGCCCGCACTATTACAACTCGCTCGCGATGATCGGCCCCGACGGCAAGGTCCAGGGCGTCTATCGCAAGAGCCACATTCCCGACGGCCCGGGATACGAGGAGAAGTTCTACTTCCGCCCCGGCAACACCGGGTTCAAGGTGTGGGACGGCCCCGCCGCCAAGATCGGCGTCGGCGTCTGCTGGGACCAATGGTATCCCGAAACCGCGCGCGCGATGATGCTGATGGGCGCGCAGCTGCTCTTCTACCCCACCGCGATCGGCAGCGAGCCGCAC
Organism: Sphingomonas molluscorum; assembly: GCF_039522995.1. Lineage (NCBI taxonomy): Bacteria > Pseudomonadati > Pseudomonadota > Alphaproteobacteria > Sphingomonadales > Sphingomonadaceae > Sphingomonas > Sphingomonas molluscorum. The sequence continues at coordinate 577,226 of NZ_BAAAEL010000001.1, forward strand.
GACACCAGCCTCGACACCGCCCGGCTATGGCGTCGCGCGATGGTGGGCCACGCCGTGTCCAACGTCGTGCCCGTGATCGCCGCCAACCGCGTCGGCACCGAGCATGACCAGACCTTCTATGGCACCAGCTTCATCTGCGACGAGCGCGGCGACATCCTGGCTGAGCTGGACCGCGAGGAAGAGGGCGTCATCACCGCCACGCTGGACCTCGATCGCGTGGCGCGCCACCGCGCCGCCTTCGGCTTCTTCCGCGATCGCCGACCGGAACTCTACGGTCGACTAACGCAGGACATCTGACGCCGCTGCGTCAGGCGGCGACCGCGTCGCGCAGCTGCAGCGCCCGCTCGAACACCGCCTCGAACATCGGCTGGGTCAACCGGCCGGTGTTCTGGTTGTAGCGCGAGCAGTGATAGCTATCGATCAGGATCCGGCCGTCCGGCATGCGGTGCTCGGCGAGGTGGCCGAACTTGGCCTTGGGCAGCTTGCCGCCGAGCGCCTTCACCGCCGACTGGTGCGCGATCTGGCCAAGCGCCACGAACACGCGCACGCGCGGCAGCGCGGCGATCGGCGCCTCAAGGAACGGGCGGCAGGTACGGATCTCCTCCGGCGTGGGCTTATTCTCCGGCGGCAGGCAGCGCACCGCGTTGACGAGCATCACGCCCTTCAACTCCAGCCCGTCGTCGGGCCGGGCGTCGAACACCCCTTCCGACAGGCCGAACTTGGCGAGCGTGTCGTAGAGCAGCGCCCCAGCATAATCTCCGGTGAAGGGCCGACCGGTGCGGTTGGCACCATGCTTGCCCGGTGCGAGGCCAATGACTCCGAGCCAGGCATCCGGATCACCGAACGCAGGCACCGGCGCGTTCCACCAGTCCGGGTACTCCTGCCGCAGCGATTCGCGAAAAGCCACCAGGCGGGGGCAGTGCGGGCAATCATGAGGGGGTTCGGTGGCGCGAAGCGGACTGGCAGCAGACATGGGGCTGCGGTAGGCGCGAGGGCATGGCAAGGGCAAGCTATGCGATCGCGATCGGGTCCAATCGCCGTGGCCGTCACGGCAGCCCGGAACGTGAGGTAGCGGCCGCGCTGGAGGCGCTGGGCGGCGTGGTCGCCGTCGCGCCGGTGATCCGCAGCGCACCGCTCGGCCCCTCGCTGCGGCGCTACGCCAACACGGTCGCGCTGGTCGAAAGCCCGCTTTCCCCGCCCGAGATGCTGGCGCGGTGCAAGGGGATCGAGCGCAGCTTCGGGAGGCGGCGCGGGCGGCGCTGGGGAACGCGGGTGCTCGACCTCGACCTGGTGCTCTGGTCGGGGGGCCCCTGGGCGAGCCGCGGCCTCATCGTTCCGCATCCGGCATTCCGAAGCCGTGATTTCGTGCTCACCCCTCTCGCGCAACTCGTGCCCGACTGGCGCGACCCGATGAGCGGGCTCCGTATTCGCCAGCTCGCGCAGAGACTGCGACGCGTCCGGGCGGTTGACCCGGCGGCTCCGGCTCCGTAGGGCGCGCGGCACGTACCGCGTCGTCGGGCGTTTCCCACGCGCCGGATCGAGACACCGGTGCGTTCGCAACGACGGAATGGTGAGGGCTCGTAGCTCAGTCGGTAGAGCAACGGACTTTTAATCTGTAGGTCCCGGGTTCGAATCCCGGCGAGCCCACCACTTCCCCGCAAGCGCCGCCGCGTATCCCCGCCGAGACCGGCTTTCTCCCCCGCCCCGATTGCCTCGGCGCGTGTAGGCTGCGACACGCAGGCCATGGCTCCCTCTCTCCTGCCCCTGGGCCACGAGACGCGTGCATCCGGACGCCGGCCATGGCCGCTGATCGCGGGCGTGCTCGTTGCGGTCGCCCTGCTTGGATTGCTGTTCCTCGCTTCGGTGATCGCACGCGGCGACGCGCTGGCGTTCGATCAGACGCTGATCCTGGCAATGCGCGTGCCGGGCCATCCGGACGTGCCGATCGGCCCCGCCAAGCTGCCGTCGATCGCGCGCGACATCACGGCGCTTGGCAGCGGAACGGTGCTTACCCTGGTGGTGACGCTTGCGACGATCCTGCTGCTGCTCCGCCGCCTCTGGCGGACTGCGGCGCTGACGCTGGCGGCGACGATCGGCGGGGGCACCATGGTGTCGCTGCTCAAGCAGCTGTTCGAACGCGCCCGGCCGGACCTGGTCGAGCATCTAATGCGCGAGACCTCGGCCAGCTTCCCGTCCGGCCACAGTGCGAACAGCGCCATCGTCTATCTGACGGTCGCGACGCTGCTGTTTCCGATGATCCGGCAGGCCCGCGTACGGCTGTTCGTCATCGCCGCCACGATGACGATCGTGGCACTGATCGGTGTCAGCCGAGTGTACCTGGGCGTGCATTGGCCGAGCGACGTGCTCGCCGGCTGGATCTTCGGCGCGCTGTGGGCGCTCGGCTGGTGGCGGGTGGAGCTGGCGCTGCTCGCCCGCACCGCCCGCCGCGGATCAGCCCTCAGCCCGCTCGGCTAAGGCGCGTTCCCAGGCGAGCGCATCGGCGACGATGCGGTCCAGGTCGTCATGCTGCGGTCGCCACGGCAGCGCGGCGAGGATTGCCCGGTTGTCGGCGACCAGCGCATCGGGGTCCCCCGGTCGGCGCCCTTCCATGCGGCGCTCGATCTTCAGGTTGGTCACCCGGTCGACGGCGTCGAGGACCTGGTTCACCGAATAGCCGCGGCCATAACCGCAATTGAGCGTGCGGCTTTCGTCCGGCTCCGCGATCAGCAGGTCGAGCGCATGGACGTGCGCCGCCGCCAGGTCCGACACGTGAATATAGTCGCGCACCCCGGTCCCGTCGTCGGTCGCGAAGTCGGTGCCGAACACGGACACGTGGCTGCGCTTGCCCGTCGCGGCCTCCACCGCCACCTTGATCAGGTGCGTCGCGCCTGCGGTGGACTGGCCCGAGCGCCCCTGCGGGTCCGCGCCCGCGACGTTGAAATAGCGCAGTGCGCAATAGTTGATCGGGTGGGCGGCGGCGACGTCCTTCAGCATGATCTCGGTCATCAGCTTGGACATGCCATAGGGATTGATCGGCGCCTTGGGCGAGTCTTCGCGGATCGGCACCTGGTCTGGAATGCCATAGGTCGCGGCGGTCGACGAAAAGATGAAGTGCTTCACCCCGCAGGCAACCGCGCTTTCGATCAGCGAGCGGCTCGCGGCGGTGTTGTTGCGATAGTATTTGAGCGGATCCGCGACGGATTCCGGCACCACCACCGATCCCGCGAAGTGCATGACCGCGAGGACATCATGCGCGCGCATGGCGGCACGCACGGCATCCTCATCCTCGATCGCCGCCTGGACCAGCGTCGCGCGCGGATCCACCGCCCAGGCGAACCCGGTCACGAGATTGTCCACCACCACCACGCGCCAGCCGGCGTCCAGCAGGGCCAGCACGGCATGGCTGCCGATGTACCCTGCCCCGCCCGTCACCAGGATCGACCCTTCGCGCATGCACAATCCCCTTTGCTTTGGTCGCACCGCCTAGCAGTGGTGATTGTGCCGGGCGAGCGCCTTCCTATCTCTAGGCGACGAACGCGTGCGGGGCTGCGGTCGGAAGCACCGCTTTCGATCCAATTCCCTCCGCGCGCGCTCGCGGATTTGTCAGGAGATGTTTGATGGCTACCGAAGTCGCGACCTTTGCGGGCGGCTGTTTCTGGTGCACCGAGGCGGTGTTCCGCGACGTGATCGGCGTGGAGTCGGTCGAGAGCGGGTACATCGGCGGCACCGTGCCGAACCCGACCTACAAGCAGGTGTGCGGCGGCGACACCGGCCATGCCGAGGCGATCCGCATCTCCTATGACGCGGACCAGATCAGCTATGACGAGATGCTCGACATCTTCTTTGCGACGCATGACCCGACGCAGCTGAACCGCCAGGGCAACGATATCGGGACGCAGTACCGCTCTGCGATCTTCCCGCACGACGCCGACCAGGAGGCGCGCGCGCGTGCCGGCATCGAGCGCGCCGGTGAGACCGGCGGCAAGATCGTCACCACGATCGAACCGCTGGGCGAATGGTATCCGGCCGAGGGGTATCACCAGGAATATTGGGAAGGCGAAGGCCAGCGGAATCCCTATTGCATGGCGGTGATTCCGCCCAAGCTCCAGAAGCTGCGCAAGAGCTTCGCGGCACGTTCCAAGGCAGCGGCGCCCACCGCAGCCTGACCTTCGTGGACGGCGCGGGGAGATCCCCGCGCCGGCTCAGACGGCTGCGCGCGCCAGGCGGTCGTTGATCGCGGCGCCCAGCCCCTCGCGCGGCACGGGGGCGACGGCGATCCGCGCCTTCGGTGCTGCATCGGCGCGGTGCAGGCAGTCGAACAGGCGCGCCGCCGCTTCGGTGAGATCGCCCGCGCCCGACAGCGTGTCGTCGCCCGCGACGGGTCCGAAGCCGATCAGCCACTCGTCGGCTTCCGCAGCGGTGGCATCGAGCCGCACCGGCTTTCCGGGGGCATAGTGGCTGGCGAGTTGTCCCGGCGCCTCGATCCCACTTCCGGCCCGGCCGGGCATGGCTCCCGTGACCGCGGAGACCTGCTCGGCCGTGATCGGCCCCGGACGCAGGAGACGCACGGTACCATCGGTGCAGGCGAGGATCGTCGACTCCAGGCCGCGTTCAGTCGGGCCGTCATCGAGCACCAGCGGGATACGCCCGTTCAGGCTCGCCACCACATGCTCCGCCCGGGTCGGGCTGATGCCGCCGCTGGCGTTGGCCGACGGCGCCGCGAGCGGCCTGCCCGTCGCGGCAAGCAACGCCTGCATCGCGCGGTGCGCCGGCACCCGGATGGCGATGCTCGAAAGACCGGCCGTCACCAGCGAGGCGATCCCCGAATCCTCCCGAAGCGGCAGGACGAGGGTCAGTGGCCCCGGCCAGAAAGCGTCCGCCAGCCGCCCGGCGTACGCATCGAAATGGGCCAACGCCTCTGCCGCGGTGCGATCGGGCAGGTGAACGATCAGCGGGTTGAAGCTGGGGCGCCCCTTGGCGGCATAGATGGACGCAACGGCCTCGGCATTCGTGGCGTCCGCTGCGAGGCCGTACACCGTCTCCGTGGGAACGGCGACGCACTGTCCATCGGCGATGCGCTGCGCTGCCTCGGCCACCGCATTGGGGCCGTACGGCAGGCAGCGTGGGATCGGCAGGGCGGCAGGCGACGGCACGGGACCGCCGCTATCCTGCGGGCTCCCTGCGGACAAGAGCCGATCGCGCCAGTCGTCAGGCCGCCAGGAGCGGCGGTCGGGGAGACGTGCGGGTCACTCCGTTGCCGAGGCTGTGCACGCCGCTGATCGGCAAGGCGGTATGGCAGAACGCGCACTCGGCCGACATGCGGCCGACGAACCAGTGGCTCTGCCCGCATCCCGGGCAATGGTTCGTCTCTGATAGCCGGTACGCGACCCGATACCCGGTCGCGCCGGGCACGAAACTGCTGCTCTGCCGCATGATCTTTCCCCTTTATCAACAGGGGAGAACGTCGCCGAGTCGTGCGCGGTTCCCGACGAGGCGTCAGGCGTGCTCGAGCAGGTCGTGCAGATCCAGGCCGAGCAATGCGATGTTCTCGCGCACCCGCGGCCAGGTGGCTGCCAGGAAACGTTCGCGCTCGGCGAGCCGCAGCCGTTCGGCGGCACCGGGCAGCACGAACATGCCGACTCCGCGCCGCACCTCGACGTACCCGTCGTCCTGGAAGGTCTGATACGCCTTGGCGACCGTCAGCGGGTTCGCGCCCTGCTCCGCGGCAAAGGCGCGGACAGAGGGGAGCTGGTCCCCTGCCCGATATTCGCCGCGCAGGATGGCGGCAGCCACGATCGCGCGGAGTTTCAGGTAGACGGGGCTGTCGTCGCTCTCGATCACTGCCATGCTGCCTTAATACAGCAACCGAGCAATGCGTCCACCCCTCAGCCGTCCCATCGGGTGACCACCGCGGAGAGGTCCGGCCGCGGCCGCTCCTCCAGGGGCTTGCCTGCCGTGCCGATGAACACGAAGCCGACGACCCGTTCCGGATCGCTGCCGAAGGCGTCGCGCACGATCGGCGACATGCTCGGCCAGCCGGTGATCCAGCTTGCGACGAAGCCCATGGCATGGGCGGCGTGCAGCAGGTTCATGGCAGCGGCCCCGGCCGACATCTGCTGCTCCCACAGCGGGATGTGGCTGTCCGGGCGGGGCGAGGACAGTACCACCACCAAGGCTGGGGCCGGCACGCCGAAGCCCGTCATCGCATCCAGCTCCAGCCGGCCGGCGTCGGGCTTTTCCGTGCGATAGGCATCGGCCAGCATCGCGTTGAACGCCGCGCGCCGCTCGTCGGGCACCACGACGAAGCGCCAGGGAGCCAGCTTGCCATGGTCCGGCGTGCGCGCGGCAAGCGCGAGCATCGCGTCGATTTGCTCGGGCGTGGGGCCGGGAGCGACCATCTCGCGCGGCTTGCCCGAGCGGCGCGTGGCGAGCAGCGAGAGCGGCGTGGTGCGGTCGTTGAAGGTCATGCAGCGGACCTAGCGGCATGGCGCGCGGGCAACAACTGCTTGGCACGACGCGATTCTCCGCTAGTCTCGCGCGCCATGCACGCCAGGTGCCCGGGGAAACCGCGGCGCCGCCATGGCTTCAAAGGGGAATCTAGTGGCTGTCATCCCGGCAATCGCCGTTGCCTTTCTGTTGGTACTGCTCGCCGGTGGCGCGTCCATCGCGATGAGCAGCAAGCCCGAGTTCGCAGGCCATCCCAAGGGCCTGTACGTCCTGTTCTTCGCCGAGATGTGGGAGCGTTTCTCCTACTACGGCATGCGCGCGCTGTTGGTGTTCTACCTCACCAAGCACTGGCTGTTCAGCGACGGCGAAGCCAATCTGATCTACGGCGCCTACAACAGCCTGGTGTACGTCACCCCGGTGCTGGGCGGCTATCTCGCCGACCGGTATCTCGGCCAGCGCAAGGCCGTGCTGTTCGGCGCGATCCTGCTGACGATCGGCCACACGATGATGGGCTTCGAAGGCGACGGCGGCGGCAACAGCGGCGCCGCCATCAACGTCTTCTGGCTGGCGCTCGCCTTCATCATCGTCGGCACCGGCTTCCTCAAGGCAAACATCTCGGTGATCGTCGGCCAGCTCTATCCGCGCACCGACGTGCGCCGCGACGGCGCCTACACGATCTTCTACATCGGCATTAACACCGGCGCGACGCTGGGCACGATCCTGGCCGGCTGGCTGGGTGAGACCTATGGCTGGAGCTACGGCTTCGGCGCCGCCGGTGTCGGCATGCTGCTGGGCCTGATCGTCTTCGTCGGGTTCAAGCCGCTGCTGCTGGGCCATGGCGAGTCCCCCGATCCTGCGGCCCTGGCGCGCAAGGTCGGCGGCATCCGCTTCGAGCATCTGCTCTATGGCCTCGGCCTCGCCTCGATTGCCGTCGCCTGGGCGCTGATCCAGTACCGCGACGTGATCGAGGTACTGCTCGCCGTCAGCGGCTTCGCGCTGCTGGGCTATGTTCTCTTCCAGTCGTTCCGCGTGGACCGCGAGGCACGGCACCGGCTGTGGGTGATCCTGTTCCTGATCGCGCTCAACCCGGTGTTCTGGGGCCTGTTCGAGCAGGCGGGCGGTTCGCTCAACCTCTACACCGACCGCTATGTCGATCGCGGTGGCGTGCCGGCATCGATCTTCCAGTCGATCAACCCCCTCTACATCGTGCTGCTGGGACCGATCTTCGCCTGGCTGTGGGTGTGGCTGGGCAAGCGCGGGCTCGAACCGTCGACCCCCGCCAAGTTCGGCCTGGCCCTGCTGCAGGTGGGCTTCGCCTTCCTGGTATTCGTCTGGGGCGCCAATTCGGTCGGCCCGGGCGTCGCGACGCCGGTGCTGTTCGTGTTCCTGGTTTATCTGTTCCAGACTTCGGGTGAGCTCTGCCTGTCGCCGGTCGGCCTGTCGGCCATGAACCGGCTTTCGCCCAAGACGCTGGCCAGCCTGATCATGGGCGCCTGGTTCTATATGACGGCGGTCGGCCAGTTCGTCGCCGGCAAGATCGGCGAGGCGACCGGCGGCGAAGGCGGCGTGATGACCAAGGAAGGCACGCTCGCCGTCTACGACACCATCGGATGGTGGACGATCGGCATCGGCGTGGCCGTGCTGCTGGTGTCGCCGTTCGTGAAGCGGCTGATGCACCTCGAGACGCTGGAGGACGATGTCGACCATGCGCTCGCCGGCGAGCAGGAGATCGGCGAGCCGAAGGCAGCCGGCTTCAACACCAGCAACGAAACCCGCTGAGCGGCCACCGGGGCGCTTCCGGCAAGCGCTCCGGCGTCCCGTCAGGGGCTTCCACATGATCGACAGCCGGATCGACGTTACAATTCGCGACAAGAAAACAGTGGACGAAGCCGCCATACGCGGCTCTTGTCGCGCCCATGTCGATCCGGCGTCTTTCCGTTCTCCTCGCCGCTCCCGCCGTCCTGTCCGCCTGCGCGATGGGCCCGGATTACCGGCCCGCTTCCTCCGCGGAGCTCGGTGTCCCCGATCGCTACTCCGTCGCAGCGGACCAGAACCGGCGTGAGGATCTCGCGCGCTGGTGGGAACGCTTCAATGACCCCTTGCTGGGCCAACTCGTAGCGGAAACAGCGACCACCAACCTCGACGTGGCCCAGGCGGTGATCCGCTTGCGGCAGGCACGCGAATCCCTGCTGCAGTCCCGCGCCAGCCTCCTGCCCAGCCTGTCGGGATCTGCCGGCTATTCGCGCAACTTCAACGTGCGCGGCGGAAATGCCGCGGTCACGCTTCCCGACGGCACCGTCACCAACATCAGTCGTGGCACCGGCGGCAGCTTCACGCTGGGCGCAGACGCCAGCTATCAGGCCGACCTGTTCGGCGGAGTCGGCCGCACGATCGAGGCCAGCCGCGCGAGCGAAGAGGCGAGCCGCTTCGACTATGCGACGGTGCTGATCGCCCAACAGGCCGAGATCGCCCGCAACTACGTCACCGCCCGGCTTGCCCAGGCACAGCTTGCCAACGCCCGCAGTTCGCTGGCGCTTCAGGACGACAATCTGGAGATCGCCGGCTTCCGCGTACAGGCAGGACTCGTCTCCTCGCTCGACGAGGAGACCGCGCGGGCCCAGCGGGCGCAGACCGCGGCCACCATCCCCACGATCGAGGCGAACTACAACTCGGCGGTCTCCCGCCTTGCCGTGCTGACGGGTCGCGCGCCCGGCGCGCTCAAGGAGGCGATGGCGGCCACGCGCCCGATCCCGATCGCCGCGACGCCGATCGGCGTGGGCATTCCCGCCGACACGCTCCGGCAGCGTCCCGACGTGCTGGCAGCGGAGCGCAGCCTGGCGGCCGCGACGGCGCAGATCGGCGTGGCGCGGGCACAGCTCTATCCCGCGCTCGCGATCAGCGGCAGCATCGATACCAACGCCACCAGCCTCAGCGATCTTACCGACGTGATCAGCGGCGGCCTCTTCGCGGGGCTCACCCAGACGATCTTCAACGGCGGGCGGCTGCGGTCGCAGGTCCGTTCGCAGGAAGCGGCAGCCGAGGGCGCGCTGCTCACCTATCGCTCGGCGGTATTGACGGCGCTGGAGGACGTGGAGAACGCCATCGTCGCGCTCGACGCGGCGCAGCGCCGCGCCCGGGAACTCGCGGTGGCGCTGGACGCTTCGCGCAACAGCGCGATCCTCTCGCGCAGCCAATATCGTGCGGGCCTGACCGACTTCACGACCTTGAACCAGGCCGAAGCCTCGCTGCTTTCGGCGAGCAACGGCCTCGTCCAGGCGCAGGCCGACCAAGCGAGCGCGCTTGTCCAGCTCTTCACCGCCCTGGGGGGCGGCTGGGAGGCCGCCGGCATTCCCAGCGGCGACACCCGTGACACTCCCCGCATCACCGGCAGCTTCCCCGCCGTCGCCCCGCCCGAACAGACCCCGCAGGATCGCTGATGGCCGACCCCACCTCCACCGAACTCAACGACTTCCTGGGTGCCAAGCCGGTGCCCCGCTGGCGGCAGCGACTGAAGTGGGTCGTCGTCGCGGTCGTCCTGCTGCTGCTGATCTTCGCACTGTCGCGCTGCTTCCGCGGTGCAGACGGCGTGTCCTATGCGACCGAACCGGTAAACCGGGGCGCATTGACCGTGACCGTCTCCGCCACGGGCAAGCTCGCCCCCACCAACCAGGTGGAGGTCGGTTCCGAACTCTCGGGCCTGATCACGGAGGTGGCGGTGGACGTCAACGATCGCGTGACGGCAGGCCAGCCGCTCGCCCTGATCGACCCCGAACGGCTCGACGACTCGATCCGGCAGAGCCAGGCGGCGCTGAATGCCCGGCTGGCAGACGTGGCCACGGCCAAGGCGACCCAGCAGGAGTCGCGGGCGCAGCTGGCCCGGTTGGAAGAGGTAAGCCGACTTTCCGGCGGACGGGTTCCGGCGAAGACGGAGTTGGAAACGGCACGCGCCGCGGCGGCACGCGCGGTCGCCGCCGTGCGTGCGGCCGAGGCCAATGTCGTCTCCGCTCGCGCGCAGCTCAACTCGAACCAGACCGAGCGCACTCGCGCCGTCATCCGCTCGCCTGTGAACGGCGTGGTACTCGCCCGCCAGATCGAGCCGGGGCAGACGGTCGCCTCGTCGTTCAATACCCCCACCCTGTTCGTGATTGCCGAGGACCTCTCCTCGATGAAGCTCGAGGTCGCGATCGACGAGGCGGACGTGGGCCAGGTGAAGGAGGGCCAGCGCGCGGACTTCACGGTCGACGCCTTCCCGGGCGCCACCTTCCCGGCGCGCATCACCCGGGTCGACCTGGGTTCGAACCTGACGGCCAGCTCGACCTCATCCTCCTCCACCACGACGACCAGCACCACTGGCCAGGTCGTGTCCTATGCGGCGACGCTGAGTGTCGAGAACCCGGAGCTGCGGCTGCGTCCCGGCATGACCGCGACGGCCGAGATCGTCACGGTCGAGCGCCCCCAGGTGCTGCTGGTGCCGAACGCCGCGCTCCGCTTCACGCCGGCAGCCGATACCGCCGCGGCGGGCAGCGGCGGCGGCAGCGGTGGCATCACCGGCGCGCTCCTGCCGGGACCGCGGCGGCGCAGCAGCGGCGCGGAAAAGAGCGCGACGCGCCCCAAGAGCGGTCAGCAAACCGTCTACATCCTGGGCGAGGACGGAAAGCCGCAGCCGGTGCAGATCTCCACGGGCAACACCAACGGCCAGGTTACCGAAGTGGTGGGCGGCGGCCTGCGACCGGGCATGAAGGTCATCACCGGCCAGCTGGCGGCCGGGCAGACCGCGCCGGCAGACGGCGGCCAGTCGCGCGGGCAGCGCGGGACCGGCGGCGGGGGAGGCCAGCGTGGCCAGTGACGCCGCCGCGCCGATCATCCGCCTGCGCAACATCACCAAGTTCTATGGTGAGGGGGCGACCCAGTTCCAGGCGCTGAAGGGCGTCGACCTCGACATCGCCGCCGGCGACTTCGTGGCGGTGATGGGGCCTTCCGGCTCGGGCAAATCGACCACCATGAACATCCTCGGCTGTCTGGACGTCCCCTCGAGTGGAACGTTCGAGTTCCGCGGGCATCATGTCGAGACCCTCGGGAACGACGAGCGGGCGCTGTTGCGGCGCCGCTATTTCGGCTTCGTGTTTCAGGGGTTCAACCTGCTCGCCCGCACCAGCGCGCTGGAGAATGTCGAGCTGCCCCTGCTCTACCGCGGCGACGCCAAGGCCCAGCGTCGTGAGGCGGCGATGGCGGCGCTGGCCAAGGTCGGGCTCGAGCAATGGTGGGACCACACCCCGGCCGAGCTTTCGGGCGGCCAGCAGCAGCGCGTCGCCATCGCCCGGGCGATCGTGACGCAGCCCGACGTGCTGCTTGCCGACGAGCCGACCGGCAATCTCGATTCCGAACGATCCGTCGAGATCATGAAGCTGCTCAGCGAGCTGAACGCACAGAGCGGCATCACCGTCCTGATGGTCACGCACGAACCGGACATGGCCGCGTTCGCACGCACCGTCATCCACTTCAAGGACGGGCTGGTCGAGCGCGTCGACCATAATCATCACCAGGGCGAGACGGTCGACTGATGCTGGGTACCACCATCCTGCTCGCGGTCCGATCGATCCTGCGGCACAAGCTGCGCTCGTTCCTGACGACGCTGGGCATCATCATCGGCGTCGCTGCGGTGGTCACCATGGTGACGCTAGGCAAGGCGACTACCTCGGCCGTGCAGTCCCAGATCGCGGCACTCGGCACCAACATCCTTCAGATCCGCCCGGGCCAGGGCTTCGGACGCGGCGGCGGCGGCCCTCGCCCGCCCGACTTCAAGGAAGCGGACGTCGAGGCGATCCGCGAGCAGGTCGCGGGCGTCAACGCGGTTGCGCCCCAGGCGCAGTCGACCGCCACGGCGATCTACAACGGTGCCAACTGGTCGACCACGATCAACGGCACCACCAACGACTATTTCCGTGTGCAGCCCTGGCCGCTCACGTCCGGCCGGACCTTCCAGCCGGCCGAGGAACAGGCGGGCAAGGCAGTCTGCATCATCGGCAACACGGTTCGGCAGAACCTGTTCCGGGGCGGCGAAGCGGTCGGCCACCGGTTCCGCATCGGCAATGTCTCGTGCGACGTGATCGGGACGCTTTCGACGCGCGGCCAGGCAGGCTTCGGCGGCGACCAGGACGACGTGGTCATCATGCCGATCAAGACGGTGCAGCGCCGCTTCACCGGCAGCCGCGACATCCGGCTGCTGCTGGTGGGCGTCGATGCCGCCTATGAGAGCAGCACGGTGCAGGCATCGATCAGCGACCTGCTGCGCGAGCGCCGGAACATCAGCGGCGGCAAGGAGGATGACTTCAACATCTTCGACACCGCGCAGATCTCCGCCACGCTGACCGGCACGACGACCCTCCTGACCGGCATCGTCACCGCCGTCGCCGCGATCAGCCTGGTGGTGGGCGGAATCGGCATCATGAACATCATGCTGGTTTCCGTGACCGAGCGCACGCGGGAGATCGGCATCCGCCTGGCAATCGGTGCGGTCGCGCGCGAGGTGCTGATGCAGTTCCTGGTGGAGGCGATCGCGCTGTCCTGCCTGGGGGGTGTCGTCGGGCTGGTGATCGCGCAGCTGGCGGTGCTCGCCCTCGCCCCGGTGATGCAGGTCCCCTTTCTGTTCGAACCGCAGATCAACCTCATCGCCTTTGCGATCGCAGCGCTGATCGGCGTGGTGTTCGGCTATTTCCCGGCGCGGCGTGCCGCGGGGCTCAATCCGATCGACGCGCTCCGGCACGAATGACCGTCTTGACCTCATAAGCGGCGCGCAACGCCGCCAGGTCCTCGGGCGTGTCGATGTCGATCAACTCGTCCGCGCGCGTGATCACATGGTGCCCGCCACGCACCAGGGCGCGGGCGCCCTCGTCCCCGCAGCAACGCAGCAGATCGGGGAAATGATCGGCTGCGAACAGCGCCGGAGGCGTCGGGTGAACGCCGTTGCTGGACGCGATCACGGCATCCGGCCCCTCCGCATAGTCAAGGAGCCGATAGATGTGCGTGGCAGTCACCCGCGGCATGTCGGCAAGCGCGATCAGCACCGCGGACGCTCCCTGCTCGATCGCTGCCTGCACGCCCAGCCGGAGCGATCCGGCCTGGCCGTCCTCGGCGTCCGGGTTCTCGACCACGGTGTAGCCACGCGATGCGAAGTCCAGGCTGGTCTGGCAGACCACGGCGATCCGGCAGCGAAACGGCACCGCGTCCAGCGCCGTCACCACGTGATAGGCGAGCGGCTGGTCGAGGAAGGGCTCGGTGAGCTTGTCCACGTCGCCGAACCGGCGCGAGCGGCCAGCGGCGAGCAGTACCAGCGCAGTGTCTTCAGCGCGGAGCATGGAAGGCCTGGACCATCGCCGCGGCGATCGACAGCGCGATCTCCGCAGGCCCGATCGCACCGATCGAGAGCCCGACCGGGCCGTCGATCCGCGCCAGCGCATCGGCGGACACGCCGGCCGCGGCGAGCCGCTCCAGCCGCGCGGCATGGCTGCGCTTCGATCCCAGCGCGCCGACATAGGCCGCGGGGCTCGCAAGGGCGGCGATCAGTGCGGGATCGTCGATCTTGATGTCATGGCTGAGCGTGACCACCGCGGTTGCCGGGTCGGGGCGCAGCGCCTCGATCGCCTCGTCCGGCCAGCGATCGTCGAGCACCACCCCGGGGAAGCGCTCTTCGGTGAGAAAGCGCGCCCGCGGATCGATCACCACCGTCGCGATCCCCAGCGTCGTGGCGAGCGCCGCGAGCGACTGGGCGATCTGCACCGCCCCGACGATCAGCAGCCGCCGCGGCGGATCATAGCGGTTGCGGAAGACTTCGGCCGAGCCTTCGTCGCGGAGCGTACTATGGCCCGTCTCCAGATCCGTCTCGACCGTCAGCGCCTGGCCGTCGGCACGCGCCTCGGCGATGCGGTCGAACAGTTCGGGGTCAAAGCCCGTGGCGGAGACCGGCTGGACGATCACCTCGATCTCGCCGCCGCAGGGCAGTCCGACTTCCCAGGCGGCCGCATCGGCGACGCCGTAGCGCTTGCGCTGGAACGGAGCGCCCGCGATCACCTCGGCGGCGGTGGCGAGGATATCGCTCTCCACGCAACCGCCCGACACCGAGCCTTCGAACCGCCCATCGGCGTGGACCAGCATATGGCTCCCGCGCGGGCGCGGCGCCGATCCCCAGGTCGAGATCACCGTGGCGATGGCGAGCGGCTCGCCCTGCCAGGCGCGCGCGGCGGAAAGGACACTGTCGTTATCGGCCATCGGCGCCCGCTCGCAGATCCGCAGCCCCGCAGCAACCGTTGCGGCTCATACGGCCGGCAGTCCGGGCAGCAGCTTGTCGAGCGTCAGCGGATAGTCACGGATCCGCACACCGGTCGCGTTGTAGATCGCATTGGCGACGGCCGCGCCCGCGCCCGAGATGCCGAGCTCGCCCAACCCCTTCGACTGGAGCGGGTTGGCGAACTGGTCGCGCTCGGGAAGGAAATGCACCTCGATGTGCGGGATGTCGGCATTCACCGGCACGTGATATTCGGCAAGGTCGTGGTTCACGACCCGTCCCGAGCGCGGATCGTGCACCACTTCTTCCGTCAGCGCCGCACCGATGCCGAAGACGATGCCGCCGATGCACTGCGACCGCGCGGTCTTTTCGTTCAGGATCCGCCCGGCGGCAAAGGTCGAGACGAAGCGCTTCACGCGCACCTCGCCGGTGACGGCGTTCACCCGCACCTCGCAGAAGTGCGCGCCGTAGGAGGCCTGGCGCCGCTCTTCCTCCAGCTTGCCCGGCTTGATGGTGCCCTCGGCAGAGAGCCCCTCGCCCACCAGCGAGGAAAGCGGAACGCTGCGGTTCTGCGCGATCGCGCGCCCGTCCTTGAGCGTGAGTTCCTCCTCGGTGCAGCCCATGGCCGCGGCGATCTTTGCGCGGAGCGCCTCGCACGCGAGATAGACGGACGATCCGCTGCTGCTGGCGCCCCAGGAACCGCCCGAACCCGCACCCGGCGGCGTGTCCGTGTCCCCCAGCCGCACGTCGATCCACTCGGGCCTGAGCCCCAGCAGCTCGCCGGTGATCTGCGCAAGGATGGTGTAGGTGCCGGTACCGATGTCGGTCATGTCGGTTTCGACCGTCGCGCGGCCGTCTGCTCCGATGGAGACCCGCGCCTGCGACTCCTGCAACTGGTTGGAACGCGCGGACGCGGCCATGCCGTGGCCGACCAGCCATTCGCCCTCGCGCCTTGCACCCGGCCTCGGATTGCGATCCTTCCAGCCGAACGCCGCAGCACCCTCGTCCAGGCAGCGCGTCAGCTGGCGGGTGGAGAAGGGAACGCCCTTGAGCGGATCCTGCTCGGGATCGTTGATCTTGCGCAGCTCGACCGGGTCCATGCCCAGCTTTTCCGCAAGCTCGTCCATGGCGGCTTCGAGCGCGAGCATCCCTGCCGCCTCTCCGGGCGCGCGCATCGATCCCGACAACAGCCAGTCCATCGGCAACAGGTCGTGGGTGATCCGGCGGTTCTCACCGGCGTAGAGGAAGTGGGTCGAGACACCGGCGGGCTCGAAATATTCCTCGCCTTCGATGTTGCTCGACACGGTCTCGTGCACGACCGTCGTCAATCGCCCGTCCGCGCCGGCGCCGAGCCGTATCCGCTGGTGCGTGTTGGAACGACGGACCGTGGCGTCGAACACCTGCTGGCGGCTCATCACCGTCTTCACCGGCCGCCCGAGCTTGCGCGCCGCAAGCGCCGCTGCGACCACCTCGGGGGCGATGCCGAGCTTGGAGCCGAAGCCGCCGCCCACATAGGCGGAGATGATGCGCACCTTCTTCGGCTTCATTCCCAGGGCCCGTGCAAGCTGCTGCTTGTCGGAGGCGGGCATCTGGTAGGAGCCATAGACCGTCAGCGCGTCGTCTTCCCACACCGCCGTCGAGGCATGCGGCTCCATCGCGGCGCTGTTCTGGCTGGGCGTGGTCCAGACGACATCGAGCACCACCGGCGCCTCGGCCAGCGCCTTGTCCGGATCACCGGTCGCGACATGCGGCTCGGTCGATCCGCCCTTGGGCTTGTGCGCCTCGTGCAGGCGACTGTCGAATTCGAACAGCCCCGGCTTGTCCTCCACGGCCACGTGCACGCGGGCGGCGGCATCCCGCGCCTGTTCGAAGGTCTCCGCGACGACGATCGCGACCACCTGGCCGAAATAGTGGATCTCCTCGACACCCTGCGTCGGCGCCTTGTTGGAGCCGCCCTGCTGCGGATTGCGGATGAACGTGTCGAGGTCGACCACCACATCGAGCACCCCCGGCATCGCCAGCGCCTCGGCCGTGTCAATGCCGGTGACGCGGGCGCGTCCGGCTTTCGCCTGCACCAGATAACCGTACGCCAGGTCCGGGAGTGCATATTCCGCCGAATAGGTCGCGCGCCCGGCGACCTTCAGCGGCCCATCGATGCGGTCGAGCGGTCGGCCGATCAGCCCCTGCGTGCCGACATCGAGCAGGCTGGCGGGGACGGGCACGTCCATCTTGAGCGTGGTGCTGTCGCTCATGCGGTGAGCTCCTTGAGGGTCGCGATCAGGACGCGTCGCGCGAGCGGGATCTTGAAGTCGTTGTGGCCATAGCCGCGCGCCTCGCGCAGCAGCGTGTCGGCCGCGGTCGCAAACAGCGCGTCGGAAGGCGCGTGGCCCACCAGCACTTCCTCCACGGCGCCGTCCCGCCACGGCATGTGCGCAAGCCCGCCAAAGGCGAGTTTGGCGGAGGCGATGCGTCCGTCCTCGACCGCGATGGCCGCCGCCACCGACACCAGCGCAAAGGCATAGGAAGCCCGGTCGCGTACCTTGCGATAGAGCTGCCGCCCCGGCGGCGGGGCCGGCAGTTCGATATGGGTGATGAGCTCGCCCGGGCGGAGCACGTTCTCGATGTGCGGCGTGTCGCCGGGCAGGCGGTAGAAGTCGCCGATCGACAGGCGGCGGCGATCCCCGTCCGGCAACTGGGTCGCGACCGTCGCGTCCAGCAAGCGCATCGCAACCGCCATGTCCGACGGATGCGTCGCGATGCACGCCTCGGACGCACCCAGCACGGCGTGGATGCGGTTGAAGCCGTCGCGCGCCGCACAGC
Source organism: Sphingomonas molluscorum (assembly GCF_039522995.1). Classification (NCBI taxonomy): domain Bacteria; kingdom Pseudomonadati; phylum Pseudomonadota; class Alphaproteobacteria; order Sphingomonadales; family Sphingomonadaceae; genus Sphingomonas; species Sphingomonas molluscorum. The sequence goes on from NZ_BAAAEL010000001.1 coordinate 594,774, forward strand.
CGCTACCCGGCGTCCGCTTGTTGCAGGCGTCGCCGGTCTCGTAGAAGTAATAGCAACGCGTCCGCTGGAGCAGATTGCCCCCGGTCGATGCCTTGTTGCGCAGCTGCCCCGACGCCCCGGCCAGCAGAGCGCGCGAAAGGGCCTCGTACCGCTGCCGCACCAGCGGGTGAGCGGCGAGATCGGCGTTGGGCACGAGCGCCCCGATGCGCAGGCCGCCGTCCTCCGTCTCCTCCACCTGGCTGAGGTCGAGGCGGCTGATGTCGACGATCTGCTCGGGCGTCTCCACCTGCAGCTTCATCAGATCGAGCAGGTTGGTGCCGCCCGCGATGAACTTCGTGCCTTCCGCCGCACCGGCGCGTGCCGCGTCCTCGGGCGTGGTCGCCCGCGCATATTGGAACGGCTTCATTCCGCCGCCTCCGCCAGCCGCTGGCCCTCGGCGGCCTCGCGGATCGCCTCGACGATGTTGGGGTAGGCCGAACAGCGGCACAGATTGCCGCTCATCCGCTCCTGGATCTCCGCGTCGGTGAACTCCACCGAATCCAGGTCGGCGGTGACATGGCTCGGCCAGCCCTTTGCGACCTCGTCCAGCATGCCCGTCGCCGAGCAGATCTGGCCCGGCGTGCAATAGCCGCACTGGAAGCCGTCGTGCTTCACGAACGCCACCTGCATGGGGTTCAAGGCGCCGGGGGCACCCAGACCCTCGATCGTCGTGATCTCGTCGTCCTGGTGCATCACCGCCAGCGTCAGGCAGCTGTTGATGCGACGTCCGTTGACCAGCATCGTGCAGGCGCCGCACTGGCCGTGGTCGCAGCCCTTCTTGCTGCCGGTCAGCCCCAGATGCTCGCGCGCAAGGTCGAGCAGCGAGGTGCGCACGTCCACCTCCGCCGTATAAGTCTGGCCGTTGATCCTGAACTGCATCGGGCGCTCCTCCCTGGAAAAGGAGCAACGCCGGGACGCGGCGCTATTTCCTGTTGCGATCCACTCGCAAGGAAATAGCGCCCGATCGCCGCCTCAGCGCATGACGGGCAACGTCACCTTGCTGCCGGTGCACACCCGCTGCGTCGCCTTCACGAAGTCTTCCGGCTTCGCCTTGTAGATGTTGGGCACGAACTTCTGCGGGTTGCGGTCGATCACCGGGAACCAGCTCGACTGCACCTGCACCATGATGCGGTGGCCCGCCTTGAACACATGATCATGGTTGCGCAGCGGCACGTCCCAGGCGCGCACCTGGTTTGGGACCAGCGGCTTGGCTTTCGACCAGTCGTCGAGCCAGCGCCCGCGCCGCACCTCCATCGCGATCGGCAGGCGATAGCCGTTGAGCGACTTGCCGTAGTTGCCCATCTCGGCCGGCGACGGCGTAGGCTCGGCATCGTCGGGATAGACGTCGATCAGCTTGACGACCATGTCGCTGTCGGTGCCGGAGGTGGAGGCCATCAGCGTCGCCGCGACTTCGCCGGTGACCGTCAGGTCGCGGTCGAGCGGCGCACTGGTCCAGCTCAGCACATCCGGCCGGTTCTCAACGAAGCGCTGGTCGGCCGCCTCCCACCACCGCCATTCCAGCGACGGATAGGTGGGCGAAATCGGCCGCTCGCGGAACGGCACCGGGTTGGCAGGATCGGACACGAACTCGCGGCACTGGCCGGCGTCTCCCGCGCCCTCGAACGACAGCGAGCCGTCTGCGCGCAGGTAGAGTGCGGTCGCGGTTGTGCCGGGCGCGGGCCATTTGCGATAGCTCTTCCACGTCCAGCTGCCCGACTGGAACATCTTCGCCTCGAATCCCGGCTTCGGTCCCTTGCCGTGCAGCCAGTAGCGGAAGAACGGTGCCTCGATGTCGCGGCGGAAGTCGGTGCCGCTGGTGCCAGGGATCGGGAAATGGCCCATGTCGCTTCCGGCCTGGCGCCAGCTGCCGTGCGCCCAGGGGCCGCCCACGATCATGTTGTTGTTGGCCGGATCATCGGCCTCCATCTTTTCATAGATCTTCCAGCTGCCGAGCGGGTCCTCCTGATCCCAGAAGCCGGCCACATGCAGCGTCGGCACGGTCGAGCGGCCCAGCCGGTCGGTCCAGTGCTGGCCCTTCCAGAAGCTGTCGTAATCCGGGTGCTCGATCATCTGCGTCAGCTGCGGCACGCTGCCCTTGAAGTGGCGCTTGTCGAGGTTCTCGATCGGTCCGAGCTTCAGGAACCATTCGTAGCTGTCATAGGCGCCGGTTTCGAAGCTCTCGCCCTGCTTGTTGTTCTGGAGCGGGTAGAGCCAGTCGGTCGCATAGGAGAGCCGCATCGCGCCGTAGCGATGCAGGTCGTCGTTGATCCACCAGTCGTTCCACGCCGCCTGGGGGCTGACGGCCTTGAGCGCCGGATGCGGACGGGCGAGTGCGACGGCGGCCGCATAACCGGGGTAGGACACGCCCATCATGCCGACGCGCCCGTTGTTGGCAGGCACGTTCTTCACCAGCCAGTCGATCGTATCATAGGCGTCGGTCGCCTCGTCCACGCCCGTCGCCCCCTGCGGCTGGAGCGCCATCGACATGGTGAAGCTGCCTTCGCTTTCGAAGCGGCCGCGCATGTTCTGGTGGACGAGGATGTAGCCGTCCGGCTCCATGAACTCGAGGCTGCGCTCCCGGCCGACCGCGCTGGCAGGCGGCACGCCATAGGGCGAGCGCTGGAGCAGGATCGGCAGCGGACCCTGCTTGTCGAGCGGCCGGCGGATCACCGTCTGCAGACGGGTGCCGTCGCGCATCGGCACCATCACCTGGCTGTAGCTGTAGCGCGCCTGGGGAGCGGCAGGTGCCGCCTGCTGCGGCCTGGCGCCCGCCAGCGATCCCGCGCTGGCACCCGCCAGCAGCAATGCCATTCCCGTCAGCGCCCGTCCCAGCATCATCGTTCTTTCCCCTTCACTCCAGCGTAGCATTGAAGCAACACACCCGGCCGTCAATGCCGCCGCCATGCACCGGCAAAGGCTGGGCGCAGGACCAGGCTGTTGAAGTCGAGCAGCACATGGGCGAGCATCGCCAGCCACAAGGTGCCGCTGTAGAGATAGAGTGCGGCGAACAGCCCGCCGACCAGCGTCGTGGCGGCCATGCCGGCAAGCCGTTGATAGCCATGCGCCAGCCCGAACAGCAGCGTCGCGACACCGAAGCCGGCAAGGGCGCTGCCGCTCGCCTGGGTCACCAGCAGAGGCAGCAGCAGCCGGAAGAAGAGCTCCTCCACGATCCCGGCCGTGATCGCGACCGCAGCGCCCCAGCGTAGCTCGGTGCGGGAATGCGGCAGCAACCCGCCGACGTGGCCGATGTGGAGGTCGCCCCTGCCTCGCCGGCGACGCCAGGCTGCGATCAGCAGGCCGACACTGGCACCGCCTGCAAGCCCGCCTGCCACTGCCGCGGCGAGCAGACTGGTGTCCGCCGGAACGCCCTGCCCGACCAACGCGGTACGCACGGCGAGGGCGAGCGGCACGAATGCGTCCGGGAGCCGCCCCAGGGAGCCGAGCTGCCCGAGCAGCGCCAGCGCAACGAGCGGCACGGCGCCGAACAGCAGCCACGCCCGTGCAATCCAGCGCCGTAGCCGATCCACGCGGGAGCGGCCTGCCCCTGGGCCGCGCCAGCGCCGCAGCAGCACCGCACCCTTCAGGAACCAGACGTAGCTCGCGAGTGCCAGCGCGAGCAGCGCCAGGGTCATGCGTCGATGCGATGCTCGCCCTTGACCCAGCGCACCGTGCCGGAGCTGGCGCGCATCACCACGCTCTCGGTGGTCATCTTGCCGCGCATGCGCTTGACGCCGGCGAGCAGCGACCCGTCGGTGACGCCGGTTGCTGCGAAGATGCAGTCGCCGCGTGCCAGCTCGGTCAGGTCATATTGCTTGTCGAGGTCAGTGACGCCCCACTTGGCAGCGCGTCCGCGTTCGTCGTCGTTGCGGAACAGCAGCCGCCCCTTGAACTGGCCGCCGACACAGCGCAGCGCCGCGCAGGCGAGCACCCCCTCCGGCGCACCGCCGGTGCCCATGTAGACGTCGATCGTGGTGTCGGGATCGGTGGTCGCGATCACGCCGGCCACGTCGCCGTCGCCGATCAGCACCACGCCGCAGCCGATCGCGCGCAGCTCCGCGATCAGCGCCTCGTGACGCGGACGGTCGAGCACGCAGGCGATGATCTCGTGCGGCTTCACGCCCTTGGCCGCGGCGATCGCCTCGACGTTCTCAGTCGGCGTCCTGTCCAGGTCGATGACGCCGGCGGGATAGCCCGGACCGACGGCGATCTTGTCCATGTAAACGTCGGGGGCGTTGAGCAGCCCGCCTTCCTCGGCGATCGCCAGCACCGCGAGGCTGTTCGGCCCGGCCTTGGCGCAGATGGTGGTGCCTTCCAGCGGATCGAGCGCAATGTCGATCGCGGGGCCCTGGCCGGTGCCGACCTTCTCGCCGATGAACAGCATCGGTGCCTCGTCGCGCTCGCCCTCGCCGATCACGACGGTGCCGTCCATGTCGAGGCCATTGAGCGCTTCCCGCATCGCCTCGACGGCGGCGGCATCCGCCGCCTTCTCGTCGCCACGTCCCACCAAGGTGGAGGCGGCGATGGCGGCGGCTTCGGTCACACGGACCATCTCCAGCACGAGGACGCGATCGAGAACCTGGCTGGCGGTCTGCATGGCTGTGCTTCTGCTCCGTATGATGAAGGCCCGGCGATAGGGAAGGCGCGACCGCTTGTCGAGCGAAGGCGCTGGCGTTTTGCGTCAGATCCTGCACACTCGAACGGTTCCGATTCCCGCCTGCGCCCGGAGGTGCTGATGCCGTTCGATCTGCTGCTGGTGGTGATGGCGCAACAGGCGAATGTCGACGCCGCAATGGCGCAATATCGGGAAGCGACACGGGCCGAGTACCGTTGCGAGGCAGATGCGGAATCGGGCGAAATCGTCGTGTGCGCCCTGCGCGACGCCGACGAGTACCGCGTGCCGATCCTGGAACCCACGCCGGGGGACCCGCGCATCATCGACGCAATCGGAGAACGCGAGCGGCTGGTGAAGATGCCGCATCTCGCCTGCGGGCTTGCCGCCTCCTACGAAGGGTGCGGCATGATCGGCGCGACGGCGACCGCGAACAGCCGAGGCGTCGGCGTGTCGAAGCCGCGGCCGATCGCACCCTGAGTTAGAAGCGGGCAGGCCGCAGCCGGATCGGGATCGGCGCGTCCAACCGCTGCCAGCCGCGTTCTGCCAACAGGCGGTTGCTCTCCACCGGCTTGCGTCCGGCGTCACGATCCAGCGACCAGGTAATGTGATAGGTGCTGCCGTCGCTCCGGGCGGTGCTGCCGCCGATCGCGACGACCAGCGCCTGCAGCCCTGCTCCGTCGTCGGCCCAGCCGACCACCTCACCCGCCTCCTCGGTCGGCAGGGGCGTCCCTAGGCCGGTTCCGGAACGTAAGGTGACGTGGTCCGCGACCGTGTCCGGCCAGCGCGGCGGGAACCGCGCCAGCAGTGCTGCGCGTTCCGTTGCGTCCAGCTTCCATCCGACGACCGTTCCGCCGCCCGCCCCCCGTTCCGGCTGTGCCATTTCTCGCCTCCGCGCGTTGTTCAAGCAACTGAGCGCGCCGCAGGTCCGCGCGTTCCATGCGCCCGAGGAGAGCACCATGGCCAAACAGAGCAAGGCCCAGAAGGACACGATGGAACGGGTCCTGCACGAGTTCAAGGAAGGCGAGCTGGAGTCCGGCTCGGGGCGCAAGGTGAAGAGCCGCAAGCAGGCGGTTGCGATCGCGCTTAGCGAAGCGGGCGCGTCCAACCAGCAGAGCCCCTCCGAGAACAAGCGCCGCCTCGCCCAGACCAAGCGACGGGAGCGCAGCAGCGGCGGGAATGGCGGTCGCGATGGCCCCACCAAGGCAGAGCTGTACGAGAAGGCGAGAAAGCAGGACGTCCCCGGTCGTTCCAAGATGAGCAAGGCGCAGCTGGAGAAAGCCGTCGGCTGAGCATTCTCCTGCGCCGCACGCACGACGCCGGAACCCGCCTCTCCGTCGGCCGTTCGCGGAGCGAAGGAGCCACACATGACCGATCGCCCGATGCCACCGCAGCCCGAACAGCAGCAATCGCCCCCCGGCACCACGGCAGCAATGAACCCGCGGCCGGACCATGGCGAGCATAGCTACCGCGGCTCCGGGCGCCTGGCGGGGCGCCGCGCGATCATCACCGGCGGCGACAGCGGCATCGGCCGCGCGGTGGCGATCGCCTTCGCCCGCGAAGGGGCAGACGTGCTGATCTCCTACCTCAACGAAGACGAAGACGCCCGGGAGACCGCACGCCTGGTGGAGGATGCCGGACGCAAGGCGGTGCTGGTGCCGGGCGACATCGGCGACGCGGCGCACTGCCGCGCGATCGTGGACAAGGCCGTGGAAGCCTTCGGCGGGCTCGACATCCTGGTCAACAACGCCGCCCACCAGATGACGTTCGAGGCGATCACCGACATCCCGGACGAGGAGTGGGACAAGACCTTCCGCACGAACATCCACGCGATGTTCTATCTGACCAAGGCCGCGGTGCCGCACATGCAGCCGGGGTCCGCGATCATCAACACGACATCGGTCAACGCCGACACGCCCAAGCCGACGCTGCTCGCCTATGCCACCACCAAGGGTGCGATCCAGAACTTCACCGGCGGGCTCTCCCAGCTTCTGGCGGAAAAGGGCATCCGCGCGAACTGCGTCGCGCCCGGTCCGATCTGGACGCCGCTGATCCCGTCGACGATGCCGCCGGAGCAGGTCGAGAACTTCGGCAAGGACGTCCCGATGGGCCGCGCAGGCCAGCCCGCGGAGCTTGCACCCGTCTACGTGATGCTCGCCAGCGAGGAGGCGAGCTACGTGTCCGGTGCGACGGTGGCGGTGACGGGCGGCAAGCCGATCCTGTAACCCCTTTCGCAAGCGCAACGACTGCGGCAACAATCCCGGCACATGCCGGACCTGGGAGAGTGAAGTTGAACGATCGAGAGCACCGTATCCGCGAGCGCGCCCATGCGATGTGGCTGGAGGAAGGCCAGCCTGAAGGCGAGCATGCGCGCCACTGGGACGCCGCCTGCCGCGAGATCGACGCCCAGGCCGCGGCCTCGACGGATAGCGAAGTGACGCCGGCGCCAAAGAAGGCGCGCACGTCGCGCAGCACGGCTCCCAAGACAACGCCGGCCGCCCAGGCCGCGACGGCGGGGGAGGGCGTCGCAGCCGTCGCGGAGGCGCCCAAGGCGAAGCGAGCGGCCGCCCCGAAGAAGGCGGCGAGCACCCCCGCCAAGCGCAAATCGGGCAGCGCCAAAGCCTGATCGCCAGGCGTGCCGCCCGGGAAGCGGCACGCGCGCAAAACCCCTCGACGGGATCGCCCGCCGGCCTGCCGCAAATCCTTGCGGCGGGGGCGGAACGATGCGCCCCGGCCGATGTTGAGTGCAGGTTCCCGTGATGGAGGTCACTTTTGCCGCAGTTCGTCTCCCGCCTCCTCTCGATTCCCTCCTTTCCTCTTCCTGAGCGTCTGCTGACCGATGCCGCTGCCGCCGGTTTCGACGGCGTGCTGTGGCGCGCCGAGGCGCCGGTGCTCGGGGAGGCGGAGCTGGTTCCGCCCGCACTCACCGGAGCCTGCGCAGAAGCGGGGCTCGCCCTGCTGGTCGCGCTGCCCCTCGACCGCGCACCGATCGATCACCCGCTGCTCGCCAGCCACCCGGAAGCATTTGCGATCCGGCGCGCCAGCGCTGGCGGCGGCCCCGTGGATCCCCGCCAGCCTGCACAGGCGACCGGCGAGGCGCGCGCGCGGCTGCGTACGCCCGAGGCCGCGGCGCTGCTGCGTCCGGTGCTGGTAGAGCGGCTCTCCGCCCTCCTCAATGCGGGGGTTACGGGCTTCCGGCTGCTTGGGGCGGATCGCATCCCGCCGGAAACGCTGATCGGGCTGATCTCGGCCGTACGCGAACGGCATCCCGACGCGCGCTTCATCAGCGGCGCGCCGGACCTGTCGCGGCCGCAGGTGCGCGCCCTCGCATCGGCAGGGCTCACCGCGATCACCTCCTCCTTTGCGTGGTGGGACCTTCGTGCACCGTGGCTGGTGGAGGAGTATGAGGAACTGCGCGGCCAGGCGCCGCTCCTGGCGGAGGTCTCGGCGCCGACCAGCGGAGATGCGGACGCGCCATCGGCTCTCGCACGGACGCTCGCAATGGCGGCCGCAAGCGCCAACGGCATCATCGTGCCGGCCGACCTGTTCGCAGGCAGCCCCGATCTGGCGCAGGCCGTGCGCCATGCACTGGAAGTCGCGCAGGCCGCCGAACGCTTCGATGGCGAGATGCGGGCGCTGACCGGACCGCAGGCCCCTGTCGGCGTGCTGCTGCGCGCGGATGCGAGCGACGTGCGCGAGGCGTCCGAAGCGCTGCTGATATTCGTGAACCGCAGCGACACGCCGCAGCCGCTGCCCTCCCCGGCGCTGGTGCGCGAATATATGGGCTCCGCGTTCGAGGGCTTCTCCGTCCTTGGTGCGGAGGGTGAGGTCGGCACGCCGCTCGCCGGAGGCGAAGTGCGGCTGGTCGCCGCGCGGCGTGCGTCGCCGATCCGCATCGCGGTGACGCCCGACGCCGTCGGCATTGGTGCCGCCTCCCCGCGGCTGGTGGTCGAGGACCTCCACCCGCGCGTCGATGGCGGCGCCTTCCCGGTCAAGCGGGTGGTCGGCGAGGAAGTGCCGGTCGAGGCGACGGTGTTCACCGACGGTCACGAGCAACTCGCGGTCGAACTGCACTGGCGCGCGGTGGACGAGGCGAACTGGCGCGTCGCGCGCATGACGCAACTGCCGAACGACCTGTGGCGTGGCAGCTTCGCCCTCGAACGGCTCGGCCGCTACGAATATGCGGTCGAGGGCTGGCTCGACCGGTTCGGCGGCTTCCGGCGCGACTTCACCAAGAAGCTCGACGCCGGTGTCGCGCAGCCGGTCGATCATGCCGAGGGACTGGCACTGGTGGCCGAGGCGGTGGCGCGGTCGCAGGGCGAGGCACGCACCACGCTGGCCGACTGGCACGCGCGACTGGAGGCAGCGAGCGAAGGCGCCGACAGCGCCGCGCTGCTGCTATCGCCCGAACTCGCCGCGCTGATGGATACGGCCGACGACCGTCCGCACCGGCTGCGCTCCGAACCGCAGATCGTCGATGCCGAGCGGCTGACGGCACGTTTCTCCAGCTGGTACGAGCTGTTCCCGCGCTCGCAGACCGAGGATGCCAGCCGCCACGGCACCTTCGACGACGTGATCGCGCGGCTGCCGGCGGTGCGCGACATGGGGTTCGACACGCTCTACTTCCCGCCGATCCACCCGATCGGGCGCACCCATCGCAAGGGGCCGAACAACACGCTGACGGCGGGGCCGGACGATCCCGGCAGCCCCTATGCGATCGGCAGCGCCGACGGCGGACATGATGCCATCCACCCGGAGCTGGGCACCGCTGAGGATTTCGCCCGGCTGGTGGAAGCCGCACGCGCGCATGGGCTGGAAATCGCGCTCGACTTCGCGATCCAGGCCTCCCCCGATCACCCCTGGCTCACCAAGCATCCCGGCTGGTTTGCATGGCGGCCCGACGGCTCGATGAAATATGCGGAGAACCCGCCCAAGAAGTACCAGGACATCGTCAACGTCGACTTCTACGGACCCGACGCAGTTCCTGGGCTGTGGACGGCGCTGCGGGACGTGATCCTCTTGTGGGTCGAACGCGGCGTAAAGACCTTCCGCGTCGACAATCCCCACACCAAGCCGCTGCCGTTCTGGGAGTGGATGATCGGCGAGGTGCGCGCCGAGCATCCGGACGTCATCTTCCTGGCCGAAGCCTTCACCCGTCCGTCGATGATGTACCGGCTCGGCAAGATCGGCTTCTCGCAGAGCTACACCTATTTCACCTGGCGCGACGACAAGCAGGGGCTGACCGACTATGTCACCGAGCTAACGACGACCGCGCCCAAGGAATTCTACCGGCCGCACTTCTTCGTCAACACGCCGGACATCAACCCGGTGTTCCTCCAGACCTCGGGCCGGCCTGGCTTTCGCATCCGCGCGGTGCTGGCGGCGACGCTGTCGGGGCTGTTCGGCGTCTATTCGGGCTTCGAGCTGTGCGAGGCGGCGCCGGTGCCCGGCAAGGAAGAATACCACGATTCCGAAAAGTACATCGTCAAGCCGCGCGACTGGCAGGCGCCGGGCAACATCATCGGCGATATCACGCTGCTGAACCGCCTGCGCCGTGCGCATCCGGCGTTGCAGACGCACCTCAACACCCGCTTCCTGCCCGCGCACAACGACCGGGTGATCTTCTATGCCAAGCCCGCGCCGGACGGCAGCGAGATGCTGCTGGTGATGGTGAGCCTCGATCCGCACCACGGACAGGATGCCGCGTTCGAGATCCCGCTGTGGGAGTTCGGCATCCCCGACGACGGCAGCGTCGCGGTGGAAGACCTCGCCGCCGGCCACCGCTTCCGCTGGCACGGCAAGCACCAGCACATCCGCCTCGACCCCGACCAGCCCTATCGCATCTGGCGCATCGCCCCCGGAGACTTCGCATGACCGCCGCAGCCGCCCATGACCAGGATCCGCTGTGGTACAAGGACGCGGTCATCTATCAGTTGCACGTGAAGTCGTTTTTCGATGCCAACAACGACGGCATCGGCGACTTCAAGGGGCTGATGTCGAAGCTCGACTATCTGGCGGACCTGGGCGTCAACACGCTGTGGCTGCTGCCCTTCTACCCCTCGCCCCGGCGCGACGATGGCTATGACATCGCCGAATACCGCGACGTCAGCCCCGACTACGGCACGATGGACGACGCGCGCGACTTCATCGCCGCGGCGCACGAGCGCGGCATGCGCGTCATCACCGAGCTGGTGATCAACCACACGTCGGACCAGCATCCCTGGTTCCAGCGCGCCCGCAACGCGCCCAAGGGATCGCCCGAGCGCGACTGGTATGTGTGGTCGGACGACGACAAGATCTATTCGGGCACGCGGATCATCTTCCTCGACACCGAAAAGTCCAACTGGACCTGGGACGAGGTCGCCGGGCAATATTTCTGGCATCGCTTCTACAGCCACCAGCCCGACCTGAACTTCGACAATCCCGAGGTTCTGAAGGAAGTGCTGTCGGTGATGCACTTCTGGCTCGACCTGGGTGTGGACGGGCTGCGGCTCGACGCGATCCCCTACCTGATCGAACGCGACGGCACCTCGAACGAGAATTTGCCCGAGACCCACGACGTCCTGAAGAAGATCCGCGCCGACCTCGACGCGCACTATCCGGACCGGATGCTGCTGGCCGAGGCGAACATGTGGCCGGAGGATACGCAGCAATATTTCGGGGAAGAGGGCAACGAATGCCACATGGCGTTCCACTTCCCGCTGATGCCGCGCATGTACATGGCCGTGGCGCAGGAGGATCGCTTCCCGATCACCGACATCATGCGCCAGACGCCGGAGATCCCGGAGAACTGCCAATGGGCGATCTTCCTGCGCAACCATGACGAGCTCACGCTCGAAATGGTGACGGACGCCGAGCGCGATTACCTGTGGAACACCTATGCCGCCGACCGGCGCGCGCGCATCAACTTAGGGATCCGGCGGCGCCTCGCGCCGCTGATGGAGCGCGATCGGCGCCGCGTCGAGCTGATGAACGCGCTGCTGCTGACGATGCCGGGCACGCCTGTGCTCTATTACGGCGACGAGATCGGCATGGGCGACAACATCCATCTGGGCGACCGCGACGGCGTGCGCACGCCGATGCAATGGTCGCCCGACCGCAACGGCGGCTTCTCGCGCGCAGACCCGCCCGCGCTTGCGCTGCCGGCGATCATGGACCCGCTCTATGGCTATCAGGCCGTGAACGTCGAGGCGCAGGAGCGCGACCGCCACTCGCTGCTGAACTGGCTGAAGCGGATGCTGGCGGTGCGCCGCGAGTATCAGGCGTTCGGGCGCGGTACCCAGCGCTTCCTGCGCCCCGCCAACCGCAAGATCCTGGCCTATCTGCGCGAGCATGAGGGCGACACGATCCTGTGCGTGGCCAACCTCGGCCGCACCGCACAGGCGGTGGAGCTGGACCTGCACGAGTTCGAGGGCCGCACGCCCGTCGAGCTGCTCGGCAGCACGCCCTTCCCCAAGGTCGGCCAGCTTCCCTATCTGCTGACGCTGCCGCCCTATGGCTTCCTGTGGTTCCGCCTCGCCGCGGACGCGGAGGGTCCCGGCTGGTCGAGCGGTGCTCCGGCGAGCGAGATCGAGCGCTACACCTTCGTCCTGCGGCCGGAACTGGGGGACGTCGCATTGGGCGCCAACCGCGGCGTGCTCGAGAAGGACCTGCTGCCGAGCTACCTGACCCAGCGCCGCTGGTTCGGGGCGAAGGACGAGACCATCGCATCGGTCCAGCTGGTCCGGTCGACGCCGATGCCGGCGGCCGAGGACCTGCTGCTGGGCGAGATCGAGGTCGTAACCGACAGCGGCACCGCCACCTACATGCTGCCGCTCGGCATTGCCTGGGAGGGCGAGAACACCGGGCCGTTCGCGTCGAACCTCGCGCTGGCGCGGGTGCGTCGCGGCCGGACCGTCGGCCTGCTGACCGACGGCTTCGCATTGGAAGGTTTCGGGCGCTCGGTGGTGCAGGCGCTCCACGACAACACGGTGGTCTCGCTCGCAGACGGCGGCGAGCTGCGCTTCACCGCGTTTGAAGGCTTCGATCTGGAGCCGGACGCCGCGCCCGAATGGCTTGCGGCCGAACAGTCCAACAGCACGCTGGTGCTGGGACAGCGCGCCGTGCTGAAGCTGCTGCGCAAGGTGGCACCTGGCATCCATCCGGACGTGGAGATGGTGCGCTATCTCTCCGGCCACGGCTTTGCCAACGTGCCGCCGATGCTCGGCACCGTGACCCGGGTGGAGGATGATCGCGAGACGCTGGTGATGCTGGCGCAGGCGTTCGTCTACAACCAGGGCGACGGCTGGCAGTGGACGCTGGGCGTCCTGGAGCGCCTCGCCACCGACGAGGATGCGAACTTCGCCAACTATCGCAACTTCGCCACCAACTTCGGCCGCCGCCTGGCGGAAATGCATGCCGTCCTGGCACAGGATAGCGACGATGCTGCCTTCGCGCCCGAGCCGATGAGCGCGGCGGAGGCCGACCGGCTGGGCGGTCGCGTGGCGGGGCAGCTCGACCGCGCGCTGCTGATGCTGGAGGGCGTGTCGCTGGGCAGCGAGGAGGCCGATGCGGCGCTCGCCCGCCTGGCGGAGCAGCGTGCCGCGCTGATGGAGCGCGTGGGCGCCGTCGCCCGCAGCGCGGAAGGACGCGCCCGCACGCGCATCCATGGCGACCTGCACCTGGGCCAGGTGCTGGTGACCGGCAGCGACGTCATGCTGATCGACTTCGAGGGCGAGCCCGCCAAGCCGCTCGCCGAGCGCCGCGCCAAGGACCTGGCGCTGCGCGACGTCGCCGGCGTGCTCCGCTCGTTCGACTATGCGGCGGCGGTGGCGGAGCGCAACCTGCCGTTCAGCGCCGAGCGCGAGGAGGCACGCGCCACGCGCCGCTATGCACGCTTCGGCAGCTCCGCGATCGAGGCATTCCTGGCGGGCTATGGCGAAGCGGCGGCGGAGAGCGGCGTGCTCCCCCATTCCGGTGCCGGCGACCCGCTGCTCGACCTCTTCCTGCTCGAAAAGGCGGCCTATGAGGTCGCCTACGAGGCGGCCAACCGGCCCGACTGGATCGCCGTGCCGGCGCTGGGCCTCGCCCGCGCCGCGGCCCGCCTGCTCAACGAGGATTTCGCATGACCGATGTTGGCGCACTCGCAGGCGCGCTGCGCGCTGGAATGCTGGACGATCCGTTTGCGCTGCTGGGGGTGCATGAGGAGGGCGGCCGGCGCGTCGTCCGCAGCTTCCAGCCGGGTGCGGAGGCGGTCGCCCTGATCGCGCGCGACGACGGCCGCCCCCTCGGCGAACTCAGCTGCGACGGCGACCTGTGGACCGGCACGCTTGCCGAGGACGTGCCTTATCGCCTGGCCATCCGCTGGCCGGGCGGCTGGGTACAGGAGATCGAGGACACCTATAGCTTCGGCCCGGTGCTCGGCGACCTCGACCTTCACCTGTTCAACGAGGGCCGCCACTGGGATCTGGCACGCGTCTTCGGCGCGCAGCCGCGCACCGTCGCGGGCGTGGAGGGCGTCAGCTTCGTCGTATGGGCCCCGAACGCGCGCCGCGTGTCGGTGATCGGCGACTTCAACGGCTGGGACGGCCGCCGCAACCCGATGCGCCGCCATCATGGCGCAGGCGTGTGGGAGCTGTTCGTCCCCGGCATCGGCCCGGGCGCGCATTATAAGTACGAGATCCTCGGCGCCGACGGGCGCGTGGTGCAAAAGGCCGACCCGCTCGCCCGCCAGACGGAAGCGCCGCCGGCCACCGGCTCGATCGTCGCGCCGGCACCGGACTACCGCTGGCACGATGCCGACTGGATGGCCGAGCGCGGACGCCGGCAGGCTCCGAACGCGCCGCTGTCGATCTACGAAGTGCATGCCGGCTCCTGGCTGCGGCCCGACGGTGACGCGCTTGGCACGCTCGACTGGCAGGGGCTGACCGAGCGGCTGATCCCCTATGTCGCCGACATGGGCTTCACCCATGTCGAGCTGCTCCCGATCATGGAGCATCCGTTCGGCGGCTCCTGGGGCTATCAGCCGCTGTCGCAGTTCGCGCCCTCGGCACGCTTCGGCTCCCCGGAAGAGTTCGCGGGCTTCGTGGACGCGTGCCACCGCGCCGGCATCGGCGTGATCCTCGACTGGGTGCCGGCGCACTTCCCGACCGATGCGCACGGCCTCGCCGAGTTCGACGGCACGCACCTGTACGAGCATGCCGACCCGCGTGAGGGGTTCCACCAGGACTGGAACACGCTGATCTACAACCTTGGCCGGCGCGAGGTGGCAGGCTTCCTGCTCGCCTCGGCGCTGTGGTGGCTGGAGACGTTCCACATCGACGGGCTGCGCGTCGATGCGGTCGCCTCGATGCTGTACCGCGATTACAGCCGCAATGCCGGGGAATGGGTGCCCAACATCCACGGCGGGCGCGAGAATTTGGAGTCGGTCGAGTTCCTCAAGCGCATGAACACCCTGGTCGCGGAACGCTGTCCCGGCGCGATCACGCTGGCCGAGGAGTCCACCGCCTGGCCGGGCGTCACCGCCCCCGTCCACCAAGGGGGCCTGGGCTTCACCTACAAGTGGAACATGGGCTGGATGCACGACACGCTCCAGTACGTGGAGCGCGACCCGATGTACCGGCGCTGGCACCATGGCGAGCTGACCTTCGGTCTGGTGTACGCATTCTCCGAAAAGTTCGTGCTGCCGCTCAGCCATGACGAGGTCGTGCACGGCAAGGGATCGCTGCTGGGCAAGATGCCGGGCGACCGCTGGCGCCAGTTGGCGAACTTGCGCGCCTATTTCGGCTTCATGTGGACGCATCCGGGCAAGAAGCTGTTGTTCATGGGCGGCGAGCTTGCTCAGGATACCGAGTGGAACCACGACGCACAGGTGCGCTGGGACCTGCTCGACCGGCCCGAGCATGCCGCCATCCAGCGTCTCGTACGCGACCTCAACACGCTCTACGCGAGCGAGCCCGCGCTCCATGCCCGCGACGCCGACCCGTCCGGGTTCGACTGGATCGTGGGCGACGACGCGGAGAACAGCGTCTTTGTCTATGCCCGCTATGGCGACGGACGGGCCGCGCCCTGCGTGGTGCTGCTCAACATGACGCCCGAGCCGCGCCACGGCTATCGGATCGGCCTGCCGCGCGCCGGCCAATGGCGCGAAGTCCTTAATAGCGATGCGGAAATTTACGGCGGCGGGAACATCGGCAACGGTGGGATGGTTACCGCCTCCGCGACGCCCCTGCACGGCCAGCCGGCCAGTGCGGACGTCGTGTTGCCCCCGCTCGCAGCGGTGGTGCTACGATTCGAAGGGGGTCCTCGTTGAACAGCCTACCCGACCGGCTCGAAGCCGGTTCGCCCTATCCGCTCGGCGCCACTTTTGATGGTCTGGGCGTCAACTTCGCCGTCTTCTCCGCCAACGCGGAGAAGATCGAGCTCTGCGTCTTCGAACCGACCGGCCGGCGCGAGATCAAGCGCTACGAGCTGACCGAGTGGACCGACGAGGTCTGGCACGGCTATCTGCCCGAGGCCCGTCCCGGCCTCCTCTACGGCTACCGCGCCTATGGCCGCTATGCGCCGGAGGAGGGACATCGCTTCAACCCCAACAAGCTGCTGCTGGACCCCTATGCCAAGCAGCTGCACGGCGAGGTCCGCTGGACCGACGCGCTGCACGGCTATCAGGTTCGCTCGCGTCGCGAGGACCTGAGCTTCGACCGGCGCGACAGCGCGCCCGCCATGCCCAAGGGCGTGGTGGTCGACACGCACTTCGACTGGTCCGGCGACATCCGTCCGAACACCCCGTGGTCGGACACGGTGATCTACGAGGCGCATGCCAAGGGCTTGACCAAGCTGTTCGAGGAGGTCGCCCCCCAGGAACGCGGCACCTTTGCGGCGCTCAGCCATCCGCGCGTGATCGATCACCTGAAGCGGCTGGGCGTCACCGCCGTCGAGCTGATGCCGATCCATGCGTTCGTGCAGGACCGGTTCCTGCAGGAAAAGGGCCTGCGCAATTACTGGGGCTATAACACCCTCAGCTATTTCGCGCCCGAGCAGAGCTATTTCGCCGGCAACAGCCACAACGAGCTGCGCCTGGCGGTCCGTCGCCTCCATGCCGCCGGGCTCGAGGTGATCATGGACGTGGTCTACAACCACACCTGCGAGGGATCGGAACGCGGCCCGACGCTGTCGTGGCGCGGGCTCGACAACGCGACCTACTACCGCCACGTCCAGGACAATCCGCGCTACACGATCAACGACACGGGCACGGGCAACACGCTCAACCTGGAGAAGGCGCGCGTCATCCAGATGGTGGCGGATTCGCTGCGCTATTGGGCGACCTCGTTCGGGATCGACGGCTTCCGCTTCGACCTGGGGCTGACGCTCGGCCGCGAGGAACATGGCTTCAATCCGGGCGCCGCCTTCTTCGACGTGATCCGCCAGGACCCGGTCCTGGGCCGGCTGAAGCTGTCGACCGAGCCCTGGGACATCGGCCCCGGCGGCTACCAGCTCGGCAACTTCCCGCCCAGCTTTGCCGAGTGGAACGACAAGTACCGCGACGGCGTGCGCAAATACTGGCGCGGCGACCCTTCGATGCGCGGCGAACTCGCGGCGCGCATCTCCGGATCGAGCGACCTGTTCGACCGTCGCGCGCGGCGCCCGTGGGCGAGCGTCAACGCGCTGGCGGTGCACGACGGCTTCACGCTTGCCGACACGGTCGCCTACGAACAGCGCCACAACGAGGCGAACGGTGAGGACAATCGCGACGGCCACAGCGAGAACTACTCGCGCAACTGGGGCGTGGAGGGTCCGACGGACGACCCGGCGATCAATGACGCGCGCCAGCGAGTCATGCGCTCGATGCTCACGACCCTGTTCACCTCGCTCGGCACCCCGCTGCTGCTTTCCGGCGACGAGTTCGGGCGCAGCCAGGGCGGCAACAACAACGCCTATTGCCAGGACAATGAGATCGGCTGGGTGGACTGGAGCAAGCGCGACACGCCCGAGGGGCAGGCGCTGCTTGCGTTCACATCACGGCTGATCGCCCTGCGCCACCAGCACGAGCTGCTGCGCGCGCCGAGCTTCCTCCATGCCGAGAAGCTGCCCGGCACCGACATCAACGACCTGGAATGGTGGGACGAGCAGGGTCAGCCGCTGAGCCCGGACGACTGGAACAATCCGGAAGGCCGTGCCCTGGTGATGCGCCGTGCGCGCCAGCTGGAGGACGGCCGGATCGAGGGCATGACGCTGCTGCTGAACGCGTCGGGCGACGCGATCACCTTCACCCTGCCCGCTCCCGACGTGCCGCGTACCGTTCTGGTGGACAGCGCCCGGCCGGACGAGGACGCGTTCGAGATCGGCAACGAATATGAACTTGGCCCGCAGAGCGCGGCCCTGATCCGCTGGGTCGCGGACATCGCCGAGCCGGAAGCACCGGCCGAGTCGGAAGCCGCGCCGGAGGAGCAGTCCGCGTGAGCAGCTGGGGCGCGACGCCGGTCGCCGCCGACCGGACCCGGTTCCGCCTCTGGGCGCCCGACCGGCCGGAGGTGACGCTGGAAATCGACGGGGGTCAGGCCGTCGCCATGACCCGCGACGAGGACGGCTGGTTCTCGGCCGAGGCGCCGGTTGGTGCCGGTGCCCGCTATCGCTTCCGCCTCGACGCGGACCTGGCGGTGCCCGATCCCGCCGCGCGTGCGCAGGCGGGCGGCGTGCACGGCTGGAGCGTGGTGGTCGACCCCGACGCCTATCGCTGGACCACTTCCGACTGGGTCGGCCGGCCGTGGGAAGAGGCCGTGATCGAGGAAGTCCATGCGGGCGTGCTCGGCGGGTTCGCGCGCGTAGCCGAACGACTGCCGGCGCTCGCCGAGCTCGGCGTCACCGCGATCGAGCTGATGCCGGTCAACGCATTCGGCGGCACCCGCAACTGGGGCTATGACGGGGTGCTCCCTTATGCCCCGGCCGAGGCCTATGGGTCCCCTGAGGAGCTGAAGGCGCTGGTCGATCGCGCCCATGCGCTGGGGCTGATGGTGTTCCTGGATGTGGTCTACAACCACTTCGGGCCGGACGGGAACTACCTCGGCGCCTACGCCAAGGACTTCTTCCATACCGACGTGCACACCCCCTGGGGCGGCGCGGTCGCGGTCGATGCGGAGCCGGTGCACCGCTTCTTTGTCGACAATGCGCGCATGTGGCTGGAGGAGTATCGCGTCGACGGGCTGCGCTTCGACGCGGTCCACGCGATCGGCAATCCCGGTTTCCTGGACGCCATGGCGGCCGAGCTGCGCGCGGCGGTCGGCCCCGATCGCCACGTCCACCTCGTGCTGGAGAATGAAGAGAACGACGCCGACCGGCTCGGCGCCGGTCGCTTCGATGCGCAGTGGAACGACGACTTCCACAATGTGCTGCACGTCCTGCTGACGGGCGAGAGCAGCGCCTATTACCAGGATTTCGCGGAGAAACCGGCCGAACGGCTGGCACGCTGCCTGGCGGAAGGCTTCATCTACCAGGGTGAGGGTTCGCCCAACCACGACGGCAAGCCGCGCGGCAGCAAGAGCGGCCACCTGCCGCCGACGGCATTCGTGTCCTTCCTCCAGAACCACGATCAGGTCGGCAACCGCGCGATGGGCGAGCGGCTGACGCAGCTTGCCGACGCCGACAAGCTGCGCGCCGCGACCGCGCTGCTGCTGCTGGGCCCGCAGATCCCGCTGCTGTTCATGGGTGACAGCGAGGGCAGCGAAGCGCCATTCCTGTTCTTCACCGACTTCCACGACGAGCTCGCCGACGCCGTGCGCGAGGGCCGGCGCAAGGAATTCGCGAAGTTCGAGGCGTTCGCCGATCCGGAAGCGCGCGAGCGCATCCCCGATCCCAACGCGCGCAGCACCTTCGACCAGTCGCACCCGGAGCCCGGCCCGGACGCCGCCGCGTGGCGCGCGCTCTACCGCGAACTGCTGGGACTCCGCCACACTCACATCGTCCCGCGGCTGAAGGGCACGACCAGTCTGGGCGCCGAGGCAATCGGCGAAGCGGCGGTGGTCGCACGTTGGCGGATGGGCGACGGTGCGACGCTGACCATCGCGCTCAACCTGGGCGACACGCCGGTTTTCTTCCCCGAGCTGGCACAGCCGCTGTTCGCGCACGGCGAGCCCGGCGCGCCCGCAAGCGTCGCCGTCTGGGTGGAGGCATGAGCCCGCTCCACAGCCTCGCGATCGAAGCGGGGCTGCTGATCGACTGGGAGGACGCCGCCGGCGACCCGCAGCGGGTGTCCGACGACGCGCTGGCGGCCGTGCTCGAGGCGCTCGGGCTGCCCGCGAACAGCCCCGCCGCGATCACCGAAAGCCGCAAGCACCTGGCCGAGGACCAGGCGGCGTCGTGCAGCTTCGTTTCGGCGGATGTGGGCAAGCCGGTGATTTTGCCCGTCGGTTGTCTGCGCGAAGGGCTTGCCGAGCTGCTGTCCGAGCAGGGTGATCGACGTTCCGTTACCCTGGCCAAGGACCGCTCCGGCCTAAGCCTGCCGGCGATCGACGTGCCCGGCTACTACCAGCTGGTGCAGGGCGACCGCACGATCCGTCTGGCGATCGCCCCGCGCCGCTGCTTCGGCGTGGCCGATGCGGCCGGCGGCAAGCGCCTGTGGGGAACCGCGGTGCAGATCGCGGGCCTGCGCGATCCGCGCCGTGCCTTTGGCGACTTCGGCACGCTGGCCGACGCCGCGCGCGCCTTTGCCGGCAAGGGTGCCGACGCGCTGGCGATCAGCCCCGTACACGCGCTGTTTCCTGCGGATGCCAGCCGCTACAGCCCCTATGCGCCGTCGAGCCGGCTGTTCCTCAACATCCTCTACGCCGATCCCGCACTGGCAGGCGCGACCGTCGAAGAGCCTGCCTCCGCCAAGCTGATCGACTGGAGCGCCGCGATCCCTGCCCGGCTGCGCCAGCTGCGTGCCGCCTTTGCCGCCCGCAGCGACGCGGTGCGCGCCGAGGTAGCCGACTATGCGCGCAAGGGCGGCGACGAACTGCAGCGCCATGCCCGCTTCGACGCGCTGCACGCCCACTTCTTCCAGGAGAGCGGCGCGACGGGTTGGCAGGGTTGGCCGGCAGCCTTCCACGATCCTGCCGGCGACGCCGTCGCGCGCTTTGCGGCCGAGCATGCGGAGGAGGTGGACTTCTACCTCTTCTGCCAGTGGCTGGCGAAGCGCAGCCTGGACGCCGCCCAGCGCGCCGCGACGAACGGCGGCATGGCGCTGGGGCTGATCGCCGATCTCGCCGTGGGGATGGACGGTGGCGGCAGCCACGCGTGGAGCCGCCGCGACGACCTGCTCACCGGCCTGTCGCTCGGCGCGCCGCCCGACCTGCTTGGGCCTGAAGGGCAGAGCTGGGGCATCACCGGCTTTTCGCCGCGCGCGCTCCAGCGCACCGGCTTCGAGCCGTACATCGCGACGCTGCGCGCGGCACTCGATCATGCTGGCGGCATCCGCATCGACCATGCGCTGGGCCTGCGTCGGCTGTGGGTGGTGCCCGAGGGCGCCTCGCCGCGCGACGGCGCCTATCTGACGATGCCGCTCGACGACATGCTGCGCGTGCTCGCGATTGAATCGCATCGCGCCCGCGCGGTGGTGATCGGCGAGGACCTGGGCACCGTGCCCGAGGGCTTCCGGCCCAAGATGGACGAGCGCGGCATGCTGGGCATGCGCGTGCTGCCCTTCGAACGCGACGAGGACGGGTTCATCCCTGCCGAACGCTGGTCGCAGGAGGCCGCGGCGATGACCGGCACCCATGACCTGGCGACCGTGGCCGGCTGGTGGGCCGAGCGCGACATCGACTGGAACTGGCAGCTCGGGCGGACCCGGCCCGATGCGGTCGAAGCCGACGAGCGCGCCACCCGCGCCGAGGAACGCACGTTGCTGTGGCAGGCGTTCACCGACGCGGGCGTCGCTGATGCGCCAGAGCCGTCAAGCGACGATCCGGCGCCCGCGGTGGACGCCGCCCTCGCCTTCGTCGCCGGCACGCCGTGCGAACTCGCGATCCTGCCGATCGAGGACCTGATCGGCGCCGAGGAACAGCCGAACCTGCCCGGCACGATC
Source organism: Sphingomonas molluscorum (assembly GCF_039522995.1). NCBI lineage: Bacteria > Pseudomonadati > Pseudomonadota > Alphaproteobacteria > Sphingomonadales > Sphingomonadaceae > Sphingomonas > Sphingomonas molluscorum. The sequence continues at coordinate 616,457 of NZ_BAAAEL010000001.1, forward strand.
GACGAACACCCCAATTGGCGGCGGCGCATGCCGGCGCCCACCCCCGAGCTGCTCGACCGGCCCGACGTCGCCCGGCGCGTCGCCCGCATCAACGCTATGAGGAACGGATGACTCCGCGCGCCACCTATCGCTTCCAGTTCCACCGCGACTTCACCTTTGCCGATGCCGAGGCGCTGGTCCCCTATCTCGACCGGTTGGGGGTAAGCCACGTCTACGCGTCGCCGATCACGACGGCACGCAGCGGCTCGACCCACGGCTATGACGTGGTCGACCCGACCACGATCAATCCCGAACTGGGCGGCGAGGAGGCGTTTCGCAGCCTGGTGAAGGCGCTGCGCGCGCGCGACATGGGCGTCATCATCGACATCGTGCCCAACCACATGGGCGTCGCCGGCAGCGAGAACGGCTGGTGGATGGACGTGCTCGCCCACGGGCAGGGCAGCGCCTATGCCCGCTTCTTCGACATCGACTGGCGCGAGCCGGTGTTGCTGCCGGTGCTCGGCACGCCCCTGTCGGAAGCACTGGAGCAGGGCGCGATCGAGGTCGTCGTCGAGGACGGCAAGCGCTTCGTCTCCGCCTACGGCGAGCATCGCTTCCCGCTGCGCGACGAAGACCAAGCGGGCGACGCAATCAGCGATCCGCAGGAGATCCGCGCGGTGCTGGAGCGCCAGCATTACCGGCTGGCGTCGTGGCGCACCGCCAACGACGCGCTCAACTGGCGGCGTTTCTTCACGGTCAGCGAACTCGCCGGGCTTCGCATCGAGGACCCCGAAGTCTTCGATGCCGTCCACGCCCTCCCCTTGCGCCTGTATGCCGAGGGGCTGATCGACGGCGTTCGAGTCGATCATGTCGATGGGCTGACCGATCCCGCCGGCTATTGCCGTACGCTACGCGCGCGCCTGGATGCCACGCAACGCCCGGCGGATGCCCCGCCGGGGCCCGCCTATCTGGTGATCGAGAAGATCCTGGGCGCAGGCGAGCCCCTGTCGGACGACTGGGGCGTCGATGGGACCAGCGGCTATGACTTCATGGAGGAGGTGGCCGCGCTCCTCCACGCGCCGGAAGGCGAAGCACCGCTCGACCGGCTGTGGGAAGAGATCAGCGGCCGCCCGGCGGACTTTGAGGCCGAAGAACTCGAGGCACGGCGCCACATGCTCGCCTGGGCTTTCGAAGGCCAGCTGACGCGGTGCGTCCAGGCCTTCACGGCGCTGGCCGCTTCCACGCCCGAGACCGAGGGTCTCACCCGCGGCATGCTGCGCCGCGCGATCGAGCGCCTGCTCTGGGTGTTCCCCGTCTACCGCACCTACGGAACCGGAGACGCCGCGCCCGAGGGCGACGCCGAGATCCGCGAGATCGCGCGCAGCCGGGTCGCCGCCCATGTGCCCCCCGGCGAGGAGGCGGTGGTCGACCGCGTGCTGGAATGGCTCGCCGGCACAGGCCCGGGGGACACTGAACTCGCTGCCGAGGCAGTGCGCCGCTTCCAGCAGCTTTCGGCACCGATCGCGGCGAAGGCGGTGGAGGACACCGCCTTCTACCGCTACGGCCGGCTGCTCTCACGCAACGACGTCGGCTTCGATGCGACCCGTTTTTCCGCGAGCATCGCCGAGTTCCACGCCGATGCGGTCGGCCGGGCCGAGCGCTTCCCGCGCGGCATGCTCGCGACCGCCACCCACGACCACAAGCGCGGCGAGGACATGCGCGCCCGGCTTGCGGTGCTGAGCGAGCTGCCCGACGCCTGGCGCGAGGCGGTGCTGCGCTGGCACGCCCTGGCGGCACCCTTTGCGGATGGCGTGGATCCAGGCGACGTCTACATGCTGTTCCAGACGCTGTTTGGCGCCTGGCCCGACGGGCTGGCGATCGACGATGCCGACGGCCTGTTCGCCTTTGCCGACCGCGTCGTCGCCTGGCAGCAGAAGGCGCTCCGCGAAGCCAAGCTGCGGTCCTCCTGGGAAGCTCCCAACGAAGCCTATGAGGGCGCGGCCGAGGGGCTGGTCCGGGCGCTGCTCGATCCGGGCAAGTCGGGCGACTTCCTCGCGGACCTTCAGGCATTCCTCACCAGGACGGCGGCCCCGGCGCGCGCCAACTCGCTGGCGCAGGTGGCGCTGCGCTATACCGTTCCGGGGGTACCCGACTGCTATCAGGGCACCGAACTGCCCGACTATAGCCTGGTCGATCCGGACAACCGACGGCCGGTCGACTATGAGCTGCGCGCGCAGCTGCTCGCCGATCCCGGCCGGCAGGGTGCGGAGAAGCTTGCCCTGATCGCACGGCTCCTGGGATTGCGCCGCCAGCACCCTGGGCTGTTTGCCAGCGGCGACTATCGACCGGTCGACGTTCGTGGTGCCCGCGCCGATCATGTCCTCGCCTTCACGCGTACGGCGGGCGAAGAGCGGCTGCTCGCGGTCGTGGCGCTGCGAACCGCAGAGGCCACTGCCGGCACGGGTACACCGACGCCGGCTGGCGATTGGTGGGCGGATACCGTCCTGGAGGGGCTGCCGGAGGGCGTCGAAACGCGCGTCGGCGCCCTGCTCTGCGACGAACCGACGGCGATCCTTATCATTCCGTAATGACAGCGGGAGACCGCGCGGTACAAGCTCCTTCCCTGCCCTTTGTTACGGCGCACCCATGACCCAGTCCCCGCTTGCCGCGCAGATCGTCGATACCCTCAAGCACCGCATCGGCAAGGACGAGCGGGCGGCGCACCCGCACGACTGGCTCGCCGCGACGATCCTGACGCTGCGCAACGACATCATCGACCGGTGGATGGAGTCCACGCGCGCCGCGCATGCGGCGGGGGCCAAGCGGGTCTACTATCTCAGCCTGGAGTTCCTGATCGGCCGGCTGCTGCGCGACGCACTTGCCAACCTCGGCCGGGATTCCGAGGTGCGCGATGCGCTGGAGGAGCTCGGGATAGAGCTTGCCGAGATCGAGGCGATCGAGCCCGATGCGGCGCTGGGCAACGGTGGCCTCGGGCGGCTGGCGGCGTGCTTCATGGAGAGCCTGGCGAGCCTGGACCTGCCCGCCTATGGCTATGGCATCCGCTATGTGAACGGCATGTTCCGCCAGCGCATCGATGACGGCTGGCAGGTCGAGCTGCCCGAAACCTGGCTCGCGCACGGCAATCCCTGGGAGTTCGAGCGGCGCGAGAGCGCCTATCTGGTCGGTTTCGGCGGCGAGGTCGTCAGCCGGGACAACGGCCGCGTCCACTGGAAGCCGGCCGAGGGGCTGGAGGCGATGGCGGTGGACACCCCCGTGGTCGGTTGGCGCGGGCGACGGGTCAACACGCTCAGGCTGTGGACGGCGCGCGCGTTCGACCCGATCCGACTGGACCGGTTCAACGCCGGCGACCACCAGGGGGCGCTTGCCGGCCAGGTCGCGGCCGAGACGCTGGTGCGCGTGCTCTATCCGGCGGATTCGACCCCGGCGGGCCAGGAGTTGCGGCTGCGGCAGGAGTATTTCTTCTCCTCCGCCTCGATCCAGGACATCGTCCGCCGGCACATGCAGTATTTCGGCGACATCACGACCTTGCCGGAAAAGGCCGCGATCCAGCTCAACGACACCCACCCGGCGGTTGCGGTGGCGGAGTTGATGCGGCTGCTGATCGACCATCACGACGTGGCCTTCGACGAAGCCTGGGACATCGCACGCGCGACGTTCGGCTACACCAACCACACCTTGTTGCCGGAGGCGCTGGAAAGCTGGCCGCTGCCGCTGTTCGAGCGGCTGCTGCCGCGGCACATGCAGCTCGTCTACGCGATCAACGCCCGGCTGCTGAAGGAAGCGCGCGAGACGCCGGGGATCGACGACCGCGCGATCGCCGCGATCAGCCTGATCGACGAGGGCGGTGAGCGGCGCGTGCGCATGGCCAACCTGGCCTTTGCCGGCGCACACAGCATCAACGGCGTGGCGGCGCTGCACACCGAACTCATGAAGAAGACCGTGTTCGCGGACCTTCATCGCCTCTATCCCGAGCGCATCAACAACAAGACCAACGGCATCACCCCGCGGCGCTGGCTGCACGAGTGCAATCCCGGGCTGACGGCGCTGATCGCCGACGGCATCGGCCCGGCGTTCAAGGACGATGCCGCCAAGCTCTCGCGCCTCGCGCCGCTTGCGGACGATCCCAGCTTCCGCGAGCGTTTCGCCGCGGTGAAGCGCGCCAACAAGGTCGCACTCGCCGATTATATCCGGGCCGAGATGGGCCTGTCGCTCGACCCCGACGCGCTGTTCGACGTGCAGGTGAAGCGCATCCACGAGTATAAGCGCCAGCTGCTCAACCTCATCGAGACGGTGGCGCTCTACGACCAGATCCGCAGCCATCCGGAGCGCGAGTGGGTGCCCCGGGTCAAGCTGTTCGCGGGCAAGGCGGCACCGAGCTACTGGAACGCCAAGCTGATCATCAAGCTGGCCAACGACATCGCGCGACGGATCAACGGCGATCCGGCGGTACAGGGCCTGTTGAAGGTCGCGTTCCTGCCTAATTACAATGTTTCCCTGGCGGAGCGGATCATGCCGGCCGCGGATCTTTCCGAGCAGATCTCGACCGCCGGCATGGAAGCCTCGGGCACCGGCAACATGAAGCTGGCGCTGAACGGCGCCCTCACCATCGGCACCCTCGATGGCGCCAACATCGAGATCAAGGAGCGCGTCGGCGACGAGAATATCGTCATCTTCGGGCTTACCGCCGAACAGGTCGCCGAACGGGCCCGCAACTATCATCCGCGCGAGATGATCGAGCGCTGCCCAGCGCTTGCCCAGGCGTTGTCGGCAATCGCCTCCGGCGTCTTCTCCCCCGACGATCCGGGCCGCTATGCCGGGCTGGTCGGCGAGCTCTACGACCACGACCGCTTCTTCCTGGCCGCGGACTTCGAAAGCTATGCCGCCGCCCAGCGCGAGGTCGACCGGCGCTGGCGTGATCCCGCCGGCTGGGGTGCCGCGGCGATCCGCAACGTGGCCGGCATGGGCTGGTTCTCGTCGGACCGGACCATCCGCGAATATGCGCGCGACATCTGGCACGTCGCCTGACCTGCTCCAGAGAACCCGCCAGAGAACCCGGACGCCGGATTAAGCGTTCTGCAACCATAACAACAAACGCGAACGGGAGAGATACGATGATCGAGAGACGCGGGCAGCCGCTGGCACGCGACGCCATGGCCTATGTGCTGGCGGGCGGACGCGGCAGCCGGCTGGCGGAGCTGACCGATGTCCGCGCCAAGCCCGCGGTCTATTTCGGCGGCAAGTCGCGCATCATCGACTTCGCGCTCTCGAACGCGATCAACTCCGGCATCCGCCGCATCGGGGTGGCGACGCAGTACAAGGCGCATTCGCTGATCCGCCACCTGCAGGGCGGCTGGAACTTCCTGCGGCGCGAGCGCAACGAGGGTTTCGACATCCTCCCAGCCTCGCAGCGCATCAGCGAGTACCAGTGGTACGAGGGCACCGCCGACGCGGTGTACCAGAACATCGACATCATTGAGAGCTACGCGCCGGAGTATATGGTCATCCTGGCGGGCGACCATATCTACAAGATGGACTATGAGCTGATGCTCCAGCAGCATTGCCAGTCCGGCGCGGACGTGACGGTCGCCTGCATGGAAGTGCCGCGGCTGGAAGCGAGCGGCTTTGGCGTGATGGCCGTGGACGCACAGGATCGCATCACCGATTTCGTCGAAAAGCCTGCCGATCCGCCCGCGATGCCGGGCCGCCCGGACGTGGCGCTTGCCTCGATGGGCATCTATGTCTTCAACACGTCGCTGCTGATCGAGCAGCTGCGCCGCGATGCCGCCGACCCGAACTCGGCGCGCGATTTCGGCAAGGACATCATCCCCTATCTGGTCCGCCACGGAAACGCGGTGGCCCACCGCTTCTCCGACTCCTGCGTGCGTGCGCCGGAAGAGCGCGAAGCCTATTGGCGCGACGTCGGCACGGTGGACGCCTATTGGGAAGCCAATATCGACCTGACCGACGTGGTCCCCAAGCTCGACCTCTACGATCATAGCTGGCCGCTCTGGACCTATTCGGAGGTGACGCCCCCGGCCAAGTTCGTCCACGACGAGGAAGGCCGCCGTGGCGAGGCGACCAGCTCGCTGATCTCGGGCGACTGCATCATCTCGGGCGCCTCGATCCGCAACAGCCTGGTGTTCACCGGGGTGCGGGCGCACAGCTTCGCCACGCTGGAGCAGGCGGTGATCCTGCCGCGCTGCAAGATTTCCCGCAACGCACGGCTCACGAAGGTGGTCGTGGACGCGGGCGTCCACATTCCGGACGGGCTGGTGGTCGGTGAGGATCCGGTGCTCGACGCACGCCGCTTCCGCCGGACCGAGAACGGCGTGTGCCTGATCACCCAGCCGATGATCGACCGGCTGGCATGATCCGCGCGCTGTCGGTCGCGTCGGAAGCTTATCCGCTGGTCAAGACCGGCGGACTTGCCGACGTGGTCGGCGCACTGCCGGATGCCTTGGCGCCGCACGGGGTCGCCACGACCACCCTGCTGCCGGGGTATCCCAAGGTCCTGGCGCAGATGGGCGACGCGCAGGTCGTGCATCACTGGCCCGCGTTGCTGGACGTGGAGGCGCGGTTGCTCGCCGGATCGCTCGGCGACCATCCGCTGTGGGTGCTGGACGCACCCGCGCTGTTCGCGCGCGACGGCGGTCCCTACGCCGATACATCCGGGCGCGACTGGGACGATAACTGGCGCCGCTTCGCTGCCCTCTCGCGGGCGGCGGCGGACCTGGCATCGGGCGCGATGGGGAACCAGCGCTTCGACCTGCTGCACGCCCACGACTGGCAGGCAGGGCTCGCGCCCGCCTATCTGCGGTTCGCCGGCGACGCACAGGACACGAAGAGCGTCGCCACGATCCACAACATCGCCTTCCAGGGCAGCTTCGACGCGGGTGTGTTCCCCGCCCTTGAATTGCCGCCGCATGCCTGGGGCATCGAAGGGGTCGAGTATTACGGTGCCGTCGGCCTGCTGAAGGCAGGGTTATGGGCAGCCGATGCCATCACCACCGTCAGCCCGACCTATGCCGAGGAGATCCGCCGGCCGGAATCCGGCATGGGACTGGAAGGGCTGATCGCCACGCGCGGTGCCCGGGTCACCGGCATTCTCAATGGCATCGATCCGGCGGTGTGGAACCCGGCAACCGATCCGCTGCTCGCCGCACGCTTCAGCGCCGACAAGCTGGATACGCGCTCCGCCAACACGCGCGCCGTGGAAGCCCGCTTCGGCCTAAGTGGCGAAGGTCCGATCTTCACCGTCGTCAGCCGGCTGACCTGGCAAAAGGGAATGGACGTCCTCGCCGGGCTGCTGGACGACCTGGTCGCGATGGGCGGACGCCTGGCAATGCTCGGCTCCGGCGACGCGGCGCTGGAACAGGCGTTCCGCGCCGCGGCCGACCGCCACCCCGGCCGCATCGGCGTGGAGATCGGCTATGACGAGCCGCTGTCCCACCTGTTGCAGGGCGGCGCCGACGCAATCCTGATCCCGTCCCGGTTCGAGCCCTGCGGCCTGACCCAACTCTATGGCCTCGCCTATGGCTGCGTGCCGGTGGTGGCGCGAACCGGCGGGCTTGCCGACACGGTGATCGACGCCAATGTCGCCGCGCTGGACGCGGGGGTCGCAACCGGTGTGCAGTTCGACGGGGTGACGCCGCAGGCGCTGCGAGGCGCGATCGCGCGCACGATCGCGCTCTACCGGGATGCACCGCGCTGGCGGCAGATCCAGCGGCGGGGCATGGCGGCTGACTTCTCCTGGGACAATAGCGGCGCACGCTATGCGGCGCTGTATCGGCAACTGCTCGGCTGACCGCCTACAGCGGCAGCCGCGTCGTCGCCTTCACTTCCTCCAGCACCGCATAGGTCCGCGTCTCGCGAATGCCGGGCATCGCCACCAGCGTATCTCCCAGGAAGGCGCGGTACGCGGCCATGTCGGCGACCCGCACCTTGAGCAGATAGTCGAAGCCTCCGGCAACCATGTGGCACTCCAGCACCTCCGGCACCCGGCGGACATGCTCGGCAAAGGCGGCGAAGGCGTCGTCGGTGGTGCGATCGAGCAGGACCTCCACGAAGATCATCAGCGCGCGGTCTAGCTGCCCGGGGTCGAGCAGCGCCGTGTAGCCGGTGATCACGCCGCTCGCACGCAGCCGCTTCACCCGGTCGAAACAGGCGGCCGGCGATAGCCCGCAGCGTTCGGCGAGCGCCTGGTTGGTGATGCGCCCGTCCTCTTGCAGCACGCGCAGCAGCTTGCGATCCATTGCGTCCATCGAAGATCCTTCGGCCCAACTGCCATTGGGACGCGCAGATTCGGCGCGAGCCCCCAAAATGCAAAGCACAATCGGCAGGGTTTCGCATAGCTGCCGGAGCAACCTGCAAGAAATCCCGCCGGAGAGCCGCATGCTTCGTTCGTTCGATTGGAACCACCTCGACGCCCTGCAGTACCAGGACGAGGAGGAAACGGTTGCGGACCTGCTGCGCGCAGTGCCCCTGTCGCTGGAGGAGCGCAGCCAGATCGGCCAGGATGCGGTGGCGCTGGTGAAGGCCGCACGCGCCTCCACCCGCAAGCAGGGGGTGGTCGAGAGCTTCCTCCAGGAATTCTCGCTCGGCACCAAGGAAGGCCTGGCGCTGATGTGCCTGGCCGAGGCGCTGCTGCGCACGCCCGACGCCGAGACGCGCGACCGGCTGATCGCGGAAAAGATCGGCTCGGCCGACTGGGCGAGCCATCTGGGCGGCTCCGACAGCCTGTTCGTCAACGCCTCGACCTGGGGGCTGATGCTGACCGGCAAGCTGATCGACGTGGACGAGGAAGTGCGCACCGACCTTTCCGGCTGGGCCAAGCGCCTGGCCGCGCGCGTGGGCGAGCCGGTGATCCGCCAGGCGGTGGGCGCCGCGGTCAAGATGATGGGCGAGCAGTTCGTGCTCGGCCGCACCATCGAGGGCGCGCTCAGCCGTGCGAAGCGCGAGGGGTATCTCTGCTCGTTCGACATGCTGGGCGAAGGCGCGCGCACGGCCGAGGACGCCGCGCGCTACGAGCGCATCTATGCCGATGCGATCGAGGCGGTCGGCCGCGCGCGCGGCGCCGGGCTTTCCCCGGAGGACGGCCATGGCGTCTCGGTCAAGCTGTCGGCGCTCTGCCCGCGCTACGAGGCGGTGCAGGAGGCGCGCGTCTGGGAAGAACTCTACCCACGCATGGTGCGGCTGGCGAAGATCGCTGCCAGGCACGACCTCAACCTCGCCATCGACGCCGAGGAGTCGGAGCGACTGGTTCTCTCGCTCAAGCTGATCGAGCGGCTGGTGCGGGAGCCGGAGCTCGGCAGCTGGACGGGCCTTGGCGTCGTCGTGCAAGCCTATCAGAAGCGCGGCCGTGCGGTGATCGCGGGGCTGGAGGCGCTGGCGCAGTCGAGCGGCCGCCGCATCATGGTGCGGCTGGTGAAGGGCGCCTATTGGGACAGCGAGATCAAGCGCTCCCAGGTCGGCGGCCGCCCCGATTACCCCGTGTTCACCACCAAGCCTGCCACCGACCTCTCCTACCTCGTCTGCGCCGAACAGCTGATCCGCGCGGCACCCAGCCTCTACCCGCAGTTCGCGACCCACAACGCGCACACGCTGGCGGCGGTGCGGCGCATGGCGGATCGGGCCGGAGTCCGCATCGAACACCAGCGCCTGCACGGCATGGGCGAGGCCTTGTACCGCTCGGCCGGGGACCGCTTCACCCTGCGCGCCTATGCGCCGGTCGGTGGGCACGAGGAGCTGCTGCCCTATCTGGTCCGCCGCCTGCTGGAGAACGGCGCCAACACCAGCTTCGTCCACGCCCTGCTCGACGAGCGCGTGCCGGCCGAGACCGTGGTCGGCGATCCGATCGCGGCGGTGCAGGCGCAGCCCGGCCGCCATCCGCGCATCCCGGTGCCGGGCGATCTCTATGGCGCCACCCGCCGCAATCCGCTCGGTCGGGACTATAGCCGCGACAGCGAGCGAGCCACCGCACGCCTGGCCGCCGATCTCGGGGCTGCCGACACCATCTCCGCCGGCCCGATCGTCGGCGGGCGCCTGCTGGCTGGCAAGGGACCGCAGCCGATGACCAGCCCGGTCGATCGCAGCCGCCTGATCGGCGCGGTGAGCGAGGCGACCGCGGAGGACATCGACCTCGCCGCTCGTGTCGCCCGCGCCGCCCAGCCGGCCTGGGACCGCAAGGGCGGCGCCGGCCGCGCCGTCGTGCTGCGCGCGATGGGCGATGCGCTCGAGGCCGAGATGGACCGCTTCGTGGCGCTGCTGTCGCGCGAGGCGGGCAAGACACTGAACGACGGTGTCGCGGAAGTGCGCGAGGCGGTCGATTTCTGCCGTTACTACGCGCATCTGGCCGAAAAGCAGTTCTCCGGACTCCAGCCGCTCACAGGGCCGGTGGGCGAGACGAACCACCTCGAACTGCGTGGCCGCGGCACCTTCGTGTGCATCAGCCCGTGGAACTTCCCGCTGGCGATCTTCACCGGCCAGATCGCCGCCGCGCTCGCTGCAGGCAACGCCGTGCTGGCAAAGCCCGCCGAGCAGACCCCGTTGATCGCGGCCGAGGCGATCCGGCTGTTCCACCGCGCCGGGCTCGACGCGGACCTGCTCGCGCTGCTGCCGGGCGACGGCGCCACGGTCGGCGCGGAGCTGGTCGGCCACCCGCTCGTCCACGGCGTCGCCTTCACCGGCGGCACCGACACCGCCTGGATCATCAACCGGCAGCTCGCCAACCGTCCCGGCGCGATCCTGCCGTTCATTGCCGAAACCGGCGGTCTCAACGCGATGTTCGTCGACACCACGGCACTCAAGGAGCAGGTGGTCGACGACGTGGTCGTCTCCGCGCTCGGTTCGGCGGGGCAGCGCTGCTCGGCGCTGCGGCTGCTGTTCGTACCCGAAGAATCGGCGGACGAGCTGATCGCGACGCTGGTCGGCGCCGTCGACACGCTGGTGGTGGGCGATCCTGCCGATGCGGCCACGGACGTCGGCCCGGTCATCGACGCCGACGCGCAGGCGATGCTGGAGGAGCATGCCGCGCGGCTGGAGCGCGAAGCCAAGATCCTCAAGCGCGTGGATCCGGGCGTGTGGGGCACGCGCGGCAACTTCTTCGGCCCGGTACTCGCCGAAGTGCCGCGCGCCGATTTCCTGGGCAGGGAAGTGTTCGGGCCGATCCTGCACATCTACCGCTATCGCGCCGACGAGCTGGAGAGCATCGGCCGGCAGCTTGCCGCCACCGGCTATGCGCTGACGCTCGGCATCCACAGTCGCATTGAGCGCTTCGCCGAGCAGGTGCGAGACCTGGTGCCCGCAGGCAACGTCTATGTGAACCGCTCGATCATCGGCGCGGTGGTGGGCGTGCAGCCGTTCGGCGGCGAAGGCCTGTCGGGCACCGGCCCCAAGGCGGGCGGCCCGCACGCGCTGCTGCGCTACGCCACGGAACGCGCGGTGTCGGTGAACATCACGGCCCAGGGCGGCGACCCCGCGTTGCTGAACCTGTAAGCGCGCTTGAGGCGGGAGCGGCCGCGTCGCTCCCCCTTCGTTACCTGCGCGGCGCTGCCGTCGACTCCCGTACCGTCAGCCTCGCCGGCACCACCACCGGCGCGCCCTCGCGCTCGCCGCCACCCTGCGCCGCGATCAGCAACTCGACGGCACGGGCAGTCACTTCCGCGATCGGCTGCACCACGGCGGTAAGCGGCGGGTGGGTGAAGCGCATGATCGGCGTGTCGTCGAAGCTCACCAGCGACACGTCGCCCGGCACCTCCAGCCCGCGCGCGCGAATGGCGTCAAGCGTGGCGATCGCCATCTGCTCGCTGCTGGCGATGATCGCCGTCGGGGGATCGGCGCTGGCCAGAAGTCGTTCCGCCGCCGCCCGGCCGGAGTCATAGCCGAAGTCTCCCACCGCCAGCAGGTCTGCCGCCAGCCTTTTCGCCGCCATGGCAGAGCGCCAGCCCTGGGTGCGCCAGCCGCTCAGCTCATAGTCGCTCGGTCCGGCGATGAAGCCGACGCGGCGGTGGCCCAGTTCCAGGAGATGCTCGGTCGCCAGCACAGCGGCATGCTGGTCATCCATGGTGAGCCGGAAGCCCGCGCCCTCGACCAGCGAGCCGATGCGCGCAAAGCAGATATGCTGCTCGGCAAGCAAGCCGGTGATCAGCGGGTTGTGCGAGTGCGGCGGCGTCAGGATCACCCCATCGGGCTGAAGCGCGGCGAGCGCTGCGGACAGCTCGCGCTCGATATGGTCGCTGTGCGTGTCGACCAGTTCGACGATCATGCGGTAACCGTGCTCGGCACAGGTGAGCATGCCGCCCAGCAGCATCTGGTCGACCCAGTCGGTGCCCTGCCGGTTGCGCCAATCCTCGATGGTCCGCTGCCGGTCGTTCAGCGCGACGATCAGGTAGGAGCGCGATCCCCCCATGCGCTGCGCCGCGATCGAGGGAACATAGCCGAGCCGGTCGATCGATGCCTGCACCCGCTCGGCCATCTCCGCACGGACGTTGGGCTCCTTGTTGATGACGCGGCTCACCGTCTGCAGCGACACGCCCGCGTCGGCTGCGACGTGCTTGATCGTCACGCGCTGACGGCGGCGCGCCATCCGCCTCAAGCCGCCTGTTCGCGGGCGGCCCCGCAATAGCTCGCCACATAGTCGGCGTGCCGCGGCATCGCAGCGACCGTCCGTGCGACATTCTCCCGCAGGGTCGTGAGCAGCCGCGCAAGCTCCTCGTCGCGCAGTTTCTCGGCGATCGGGTGCCAGGCGCGGGGTTCGATCCCCTGCCCCATCATCACCTGCACCCAGCTGTTCTCGGCGAACAGCTCCTCATTCTTGCGGAACACGCGGCCGGTTTCGCGAAACAGCTCGATTTTTTGGGTGAGGCTGTCCGGGATCTCCATGTCCGCGCAATGCCGCCAGAAGGCGCTGTCCCGCCGCTCGGTGGCCTTGTAGTGCAGGATCAGGAAGTCGCGGACCTGGGTCATGTCCTGCAGCTGCTGTTCGTTGAACTCGGCGACGTCGCGCGGGCTCACCTCGGACAGCGGCAGCATCCGGATCAGGCGGAGCACCGCACGCTGGATCAGGTGAATGCTGGTCGACTCCAGCGGCTCGGCGAAGCCCCCGGCCAAGCCGATCGCCACGCAGTTGCGCACCCACTGCCGCCGGCGCACGCCGGTCGTAAACCGCAGGTGATTGGGTTCGGTGCGCACCGCCCCCTCAAGATTGGCGAGCAGCCGGTCCAGCGCCGCCTCCCGGCCAAGGTAGCGACTGCAATAGACCAGCCCGTTGCCGGTGCGGTGCTGGAGCGGGATGCGCCATTGCCAGCCGGCATCGTGCGCCATCGCGCGCGTGTAGGGGACGGGCGGACCCACATTGTCCGTCTGCATCGCGATGGCAGAATCGCACGGTAGCCAGTGGGTCCAGTCGTCATAGCCGGTATGCAGCGTCTGCTCGATCAGCAGCGCGCGAAAGCCCGTGCAGTCGAGGAAGAGGTCGCCCTCGACCCGGGTGCCGCTTTCCAGCACCAGCGCGGCGATGTCGCCGGACTCGCCGTCGAGTTCGACCTGCGCGATCTTGCCCTCGACCCGCCGAGCACCATCCCCCTCGGCCATCGTGCGCAGGAAGCGTGCGTACAGGGTGGCGTCGAGCTGATAGGCGTAGTTCGCCCGATCGCCCGGCAGGTGGCCGAACTTGCCCTCCAGCGCAGCGATCAGCTCGACGCAATAGGCGTCATAGGGCGCGTCGTGCCCGCGGGTGCGGCCGTACAACCAGAAATGCTGGAACCCTGCCGACCAGTGATCCTTCCCCGTGAAGCCGAAGGAATGGAAGTAGCGGTGCCCCGGCAGCTTCCAGTTCTCGAACTGGATGCCGAGCTTGAAGGTCGCCTGGGTGGCGGCCATGAACGCGGCCTCGTCGATGCCGAGCAGCCGGTTGAAGTTGATGAGCGGCGGGATGGTCGATTCGCCCACGCCGACCGTGCCGATCGCGTCCGATTCGACCAGCGTTACCTCAACGGCGCGGCCCATGGTGCGCGCGATCGCCGCGGCTGCCATCCATCCCGCCGTGCCGCCGCCCGCGACCACGATGCGCCGCATGCGCTTGCCGCCGATCATCGGCTGAGCGCCCGCAGGAGGAAGGACCGGATGCGCCCGGCGCTTTCGGGCGTCAGCGGATCGAGCACGCTGCGTGCGTCCGGCGGGATGTGCGCGACCACCTCCTCGTCGTTCTGGAAGACGTAATAGTCGAACATGTCGTGCCAGTGGCGCTTCTCGTCGTCGGGCAGGTCGCGGATGGTGAGCATGGCGTGATTGAGGGCGTCCTGCGGCTGGCCAAGCCAGCGCGGCGTGTCGCGCCACCAATAGTTCACCAGGATGTTGAACGGAGCCAGCCCCTCGACATGATGCCACCACATCGACGGGATGTAGATGGCGTCGCCCGGCTCCAGCTCGGCGACTTGCGCATGCGCCAGCGCCTCGCGAAAACGGGGATGGCGGGCGAAATCGGGGACGTTGAAGTCCACCATGCTGACCGCGCGCCCGGCCGGCGTGTTGTCCACCGGCCCCAGGTAGAGGTTGCGAAACTGCTCGCGCGGGAACAGCGTGAAGCGTCGTCGTCCCGCCGCCACACAGGCAAGATTGTCCGGATGGTCGTTGTGCGCGGCGATGCGCGTGCGCGTACCGATCCAGATGCTCGCCAGGGCCTGGCGCTCGCCGAGATCGACGTGGTTCTCGGCATGCAGGCCGTCGAAGAAGCCGTGGACGTCGATCGATCCGAGGTAGATCGGGGGGGCGGCCGAATCCTGCTCCGCGCGGTCGATCTGGGCGAAGATCTCCGGTAGCTTGGCACGCGCGATACGGAAGTTCATCCCCATCGCATCATCGTAGAACAGCCGACCGTCCGATCCCGGCTGGCCGATCGAGACGGTGAAAGGCAGGTCGCGCCGCCGCTCCAGCAGATAGGCACGCGCGTCGCGCGCCGATCGACGGCCGGCGGCGACCAGCGGCCAATCGGCCACCAGTCCCCGGACCACGAACGGCCGGGTCGCGGTGTGCAGCAGCGTGTCGAGCGCGGCCGCATCGGCCACCGCCTCCTCGGGCACCGGAGGCAGATCCGCGAAAATGCCGCCTCCGCCCTCAGCCATGGCGCAGGCGCTGGCTCTTGCGCGCTACCAGCGGGCCGATGTTGGCAAGGGACGCGAGCGCCATGTAGAGCGGCATCAGGTGCCCGGCGCCATGCAGTTCGGCGATTTCGGCTGGATCAAGCGCCCGCAACCTGGCCTCGTCGATGACGTGAAAGCCGACCAGGCGATGGGTGGTCCCGTCGGGAAGCGGCACCTCCAGCGACAGCGGTTCGAGCAGATCGTACCGACGCAATGCCGCAAAGAAGCCGGCAGAAGCGGCATAGCCTGCATCCAGCACGCGCAGCTTCTCGATCACGGCCTCCAGATAAGGAGTGGGGCTCCCATCCTCCTCGAAGATGCGGACACCGTCGGAACCAAGGCGGGGGCTGTCGAGGTCGATGTGTACCTGCCGCTCGGGCGCATCGATGCCGGCCGGTCGTCCGATCAGGAACGGCTGGATCGCGGTCGAAAGCGGCAGGTAGCGGGCCGCCCAGCGCCTATCGTCGAGGAACAGGTTCTCGCCATCCTCGAAACCGAACATCGCGAATGCGGCAAAGCTGTCCTGCTCCAGGTTGCGGCGGAACAGGATGGGATATTCGTTCTGCACCTGCCGGAACTCGTCCGGCACGACCATGGCGCACATCACGGCGTCCCCGGCGTCCTCCGCGCGGTCTTTGCGGACCTTGAGGTTGCGGTGGGCGTCGGCAGTCAGAATGGCATGGTTGGGCATGTCGACGTTTCAATCCTGGCACGGCGGCGCGGATGCACCGCCGGCGAAGGTGCCGCCGAAGCGCGAAAGAAGCCACACTCTTTCGAGCGGACCCCTTTCGCAGCTTCGTGTCGGCGGGGGGCGTCCGGATCAGAAGGTGAAGCGGATACCACCCGAGTAGCGAGCATAGCCCGGCTGTGCGAACGTCACGAAATTGTCGGAGCGCCGATGTCCGCGCCGGCTCTCTCCGGTGAGGTTGATGGCCTCCACAAAGGCGGTGAGGCCGGGCACGAACTCCCAACTCGCGCTGGCGTCCACCTGGCCATAGGCCTCGACATAGGTGGGATCGAACGAGCCGCCGTTGTAGAACTCGTCGCGCCAGTTGTAGGCCACACGCGCCTGGATGCCGCCCTTGTCGTAGTAGAGCACCGCATTGGCGCTGTCGCTCAGGCCCGTCAGCGCGAACTGCCCCACGTTCGGATCGAGCGTGTTGTCGAACTTCGCGTCGCCATCCACGATCGTGTAGTTCAGGATGACGCCGAGCCCGGTTTCCCACAGACGGTGCTGAATTGCGAACTCCCAGCCGTGGATGTTCGCCGTCTGATCGCTGTTGAAGGGCTGCGCGATCTGGAAGTTGAACAGAGGATCCTCGGCCGTCGCGAAGATGTCGCCGGTCAAGTAGGTGACGCCGCCCACATCCGTGGAGCCGGTGACGGTCGACGAGTCCGGGAAGTTGCGCAGGATATAATCGCGGATCCGGACCGCATCGGTGGTGCCCAGCGCATTGGCCGCCGCCTGATAGCGCGGACCGGCCGCCGGATTGCGAAGCCCGAACGCAGGCGTGTCCACCTGTGTCGTGCTGATGAAGTTTGACACGTCCTTGTTGAAATAGCCGACAGAGACGTAGCTTTCGCGATTGTAGTACCACTCGGCCGAGAAATCGAGGTTCTTGGACTTGTACGGCAGCAGGCCTGCGTTGCCCTGGCTGCCGGTGCCGCCGCCGATACGCGGGTTGGAGTCGATCGTACGACCACCCTGCAGGCTGCCGTAATCGGCGCGGGCGATCGTGTGGCTGTACGAGGCGCGCAGCTTCACATTCTCGATCGGCTCGATGTCGAAGTCGACGGCCGGCAGCCAGTTTTGATAGCTCCCCTTCAGCCGGGTGAAGGTGCTTTCACCTGAATAGATCACGCTGAATTCGTTCGCCGACACCCAGCGCGTGCCGACGGGTACCGGCACCAGTGCCGACGAGTCGATGTTGGTGTGATCCCAGCGAATGCCGGCGATCAGGTGCGCCGGGCGCGCGAACAGGTCGAACTTGGTGTTGAACTGGATGAACGGCGAGATGGTCTTCTCGCTGAGCCGCCGATCGACCGTATAGTCGGACAGGCAGGTACCTGGCTGCGCGGTGCCGGTCTGCGGATCGCTGCAGATGCCGTAGTTGTTCTCCAGCAGGTCCGCCATGCGCTCGAAGTTGAACATGTAGAGCGCCGGGATGATGCCCGACGCATTCGCGCCAGACAGCCCGTCGAACTTGTCCGGGATGCTCACCTGCTCGAAAAGGTCGTCCGGGATGTCGGAAGCCGGGCCGATCCCGCCCCAGGTGTCGTTCTGGATGAAGCCATAAGCCGAACGGACCTTGTTATCGACGAACGAGAAGCCGGCATCGATGCTGTCGAGGAAGCTGCCCTCGTGATCGTAGTGCCCCTTCAGCTGGACCTGGTTGATCTCGTCCTTGAAATAGGCGTTGCGGAACGAGTTGCCGGTCGGCGTGATCAGTGACCGGTCGAGCGGGTCGACGCCCGGATACATGGTATAGGAGAGCACGGGCATGTCGTGCTCGAAGTCGATCGTCTGCCTCTGCAAGCCGAAGATCGCGTTGCCGATCGACGTGCTGCTGCCGTACTTGTTGGTCGGCTTCGACTCCGCGGTCGAGTGGTGCGCGTCGAGCGAGACCGTGACGCCGCCCGGAGCTTCCCAGGTGAGGTTGCCGCCCAGCGACTTGTTCTCGGACTTGTTGGCGCTCAGCGCGCCGCTGTACGACAGATCCTTGCCCGGTCCGAACCGCTCCGAATAGAAAAGCGGGCCGGCGTTGGGACCATCCGTCCACGCGCTGGACGTGTCGGCGAAGTTGAACCAGATGCCGACGCTGCTGTCGCGCACCTCGACCTCGTTGCTCGAATAGGTGAAGTCGACGGTCGCCGTCAGCGTGTCGGTCGGCTTCGCCTGCAGCACCAGCTGTCCATTGATGCGCTCGCGATCGATGTCGATGAGGTCATAGGCCGCGCTCTGCGGGATTTCATAAACGTCGTTCGGGCCGGGACGGTTGGTGATATTGGCGGCGCCGGGAGTGCCGGGCAGCGGCAGCGAACCCCAGCCTTCGTCCGAACCCAAGAAGCCGTCCCGGAAGCCGACGCTTGCGGAGTTGGCGCTTGCCTTGCGCCGCTGGTACGCGCCGCTCAGCAGCACGCCGATGCGATCGTCGGCGAAGGTGGTCGAGATGATGCCCGACACTTCCGGCGTGATCGGGTTGCCCTCGTTGCGGGAACTGTCGAGCACGCCCTTCACCGCCAGCGAGCCGCGCATGCCCGGCTTGTCGAGCGGGCGCGGCGTCCGGATGTTGATGGTCGAGCCAATGCCGCCCGAGGGAACCGCGGCGCGTCCGGTCTTGTAGACCTCCACCGCCGCGATGCCCTCGGACGCTAGGTTCGCGAAGTCGAACGAGCGCGACGCCGGCGCGCTGGCGCCGTCACCGAGCGTCGAGGTCGGCATCTGCCGGCCGTTCAGCGTCACCAGGTTGTATTCGGGACCGAAGCCGCGAACGGTGACGAACTGCCCCTCGCCGTTGGAGCGGTCGATCGACACGCCGGTGATGTGCTGGAGCGACTCGGCGAGGTTGGTGTCAGGAAACTTGCCGATGTCCTCGGCCGAGATGGCATCGACGACGCCCTGGGCATCGCGCTTGATGTCGACCGCTTCGCGCAGCGACGCACGGATGCCGGTGACGACGATGTCGTCGCCGGCCTCACCCGGCTCGGCACGCGACGTATCCGCGATCTCGGATGGCCCCGGGTTGCCGAGAGTAGCTGCGGCATCCTGCGCCAGCGCCGTCCCCGGTGTTGCCATCAACGCCAAAGCAGAAACGCCAAGGACCAACTGCGTGTGTGAGCGAGCGGTAAAGCCGCGCATCCGAACCTCCCCTTTTGCCGGCGGGCTGTGATCCCGCATCGTTATTGAGAACGTTCACTGAGCAGGCGAACGGTTGTCAAGCAGCAATGCCGCGTCGCCGAAAGCGTGAGCGATACCGTTGTTGAGAACGTTCCCAACCTGTGCTCTGAAAAGCACAGCCATTGCGCGCGGACGATGAATTTGCTCCGAAGCGCGCCACACCACGAGAAGGGGAAGAGGATGTTGAAGTTTCATGGCCTGCTGCTCGGAGGATCGCTCCTGGCAGGCCTGGCCGCGCCGGCGGTGCTCGCGCGGGAGCCGCAGGCGGCGTCTTCGCCCGCTCCGGCAGGGGATGCGCGTGCGCGGGCCGAGGCGGTGGTCGCGCGCATGACCACGGACGAGAAGATCGCGCTGGTGCACGGGCTGTTCCCGCCCATGGCCGACGGCAAGACCAAGAACGAGCTGATTCCCTCCGCCGGCCATATCGACGGCATCCCGCGACTAGGCGTACCGCTGGTGCGCGAGAGCGACGCGTCGCTCGGGGTCGCCAACCAGGTCGAGCAGCGCAAGGGCGATGTCGCCACCGCCCTCCCCTCCGGGCTCGCCACCGCCGCCAGCTTCGATCCCGAGATCGCACGCGCCGGCGGCGCGATGATCGGCGCGGAAGCGCGTGCCAAGCGGTTCAACGTGCTGCTGGCGGGCGGCGTCAACCTGACCCGCGATCCGTGGAACGGCCGCAACTTCGAATATCTGGGCGAGGACCCGCTGCTTGCCGGCCTGCTGGGCGGCGCGCACATCGCCGGCGTCCAGTCGAACCGCATCGTCTCCACCGTCAAGCATTTTGCGCTCAACGCGCAGGAGACCGGCCGCATGGTCGTCGACGCGCGCATCGACGAAAAGGCGCTGCGGATGAGCGACCTGCTCGCCTTCCAGATCGCGATCGAGAAGGGCCGCCCCGGCTCGGTGATGTGCGCCTACAACAAGGTGAATGGCGACTGGGCGTGCGAGAACCCGCGGCTGCTGACGGACGTGCTGAAGCGCGACTGGGGCTATCGTGGGTGGGTGATGAGCGACTGGGGCGCGGTGCATTCGACCGCCAAGGCCGCGAATGCCGGGCTCGACCAGCAGTCGGGCCAGGAACTCGACAAGGCGCTGTTCTTCGCCAAGCCGCTCAAGCAGGCGGTCGAGAACGGCGAGGTACCGGTGGCGCGGCTGGACGACATGGTCATCCGCTACCTGACCGGCCTGATCGAGACCGGCGCCTATGACGCGCCGATGCCGGCGACGGCGGAGGCCATCTCC
Source organism: Sphingomonas molluscorum (assembly GCF_039522995.1). Taxonomy (NCBI): domain Bacteria; kingdom Pseudomonadati; phylum Pseudomonadota; class Alphaproteobacteria; order Sphingomonadales; family Sphingomonadaceae; genus Sphingomonas; species Sphingomonas molluscorum. Next base: position 636,734 of record NZ_BAAAEL010000001.1, read on the forward strand.
TATGACCAGCACGCCGAAGTGGCACAGCGCGCCGCCGAGGCCGGCATCGTGCTGCTGAAGAACGAGCGCAACCTGCTCCCGCTCGCCGCCGGCGCCAAGCGCATCGTGGTGATCGGCGGCAACGCCGACGTGGGCGTGCTTTCGGGCGGCGGATCGAGCCAGGTGCGCTCGGTCGGCGGCGCTCCAGTCGAAGTGCCGCTCGCCTATGGCGCGGCATCCTCGTTCGCGCGCATCACCTATCATGCCTCCTCACCGCTCGAGGCACTCCGCAAGGCATTGCCGGGCGTGCAGGTCGACTATGTCGACGGACGCAACTTCAACGCGACCGTGGAGGCTGCGCGCGCCGCCGACCTGGCGATCGTGTTCGCGACGCAATGGACGACCGAGGCACAGGACGTTCCCGACCTGCGCCTGCCCGACCACCAGGACGCGCTGATCGACGCGATCGCCACCGCCCAGCCGAAGACGGTGGCGGTGATGGAGACCGGCGGCCCGGTGCTGATGCCGTGGATCGAGAAGGTGCCGGCGGTGGTACAGGCCTGGTATCCCGGACAGCGCGGGGGCGAGGCGATCGCCAACATCCTGACCGGCAAGGTCAATCCTTCGGGACGCCTGCCGATCACCTTCCCGGCCAGCGCCGGCCAGCCGCCCCGCCTCAACCCCGTCGGTCTGGACACGATGAACTCGCTGGAAGCGCAGGCAGCGGCGAACCCCGCCAATGCCGGCAACTTCCAGTTCCAAAGCTTCCCCGTGGACTACGCCGAGGGTGCGGACGTCGGCTATCGCTGGTACGAGAAGAAGGCGCTGAAGCCGCTGTTCCCGTTCGGCCATGGTCTCAGCTACACCAGCTTCACCTATCGCAAGCCCAAGGTCACCGGCGGGCGCACGCTGAGCGTCACCGTCGAGGTCACCAACACCGGCAAGCGCGCGGGCGCGGACGTGCCGCAGCTCTATGTTGTGCGCGAAGGCTCGCAGGAGCCGATGCGGCTCGCCGCGTTCCAGCGGATCGAGCTCAAGCCCGGCGAGACGCGGCGCGTCACGCTCGCGGCCGAACCGCGGATCGTCGCAGACTATGACACGGCGCTTCCGGGATGGCGGATCGCGGGCGGCCGCTATCGCGTGGCAATCGGCCACGACGCGACCGATCGCAAGCTGACTGCAGTCACCACCCTGGCAGCCAGCACCATGAAGCCCTGAGCTCAAGCGGCTGCCCGAGAGGGCAGCCGCTTACCCGATGGATCGACTTGGCCGGCGGGCTGCTGGTAGGAACGCGGCATGGCGCCCTTCACGACCCGCATCACCGCCGGCCCTGCCGACATCGACGAGCTCGGGCACGTCAACAATGCCGTCTGGGTACGCTGGATCCAGGACGTGGCCACGGCGCACTGGGAGGCGGTGGCCCCGGCCGAACACCAGCAACGCTATCTCTGGGTCGTGACCCGGCACGAGATCGACTATCGCGGCAACGTTCGCAAAGGCGAAAGCGTCACGGCCGAAACCTGGATCGCAGAGCCCCCGCGCGGGGCTCGGTTCGATCGCCACATGCGCTTCGTGGGCGAAGACGGCCGCGTGCGGGTGGAGGCGAAGACCACCTGGGCGATCGTCGACCGGGAGACGGGCCGCATCCTGCGGGTGCCGCCGGAAGTCGCGGCACCCTTCCTAGAAGCCTGAGCTACTCCAGTTCCAGGATCACGGCGTCGACCATCAGGCTCTCGCCCTCGGCGGCGTTGACCGATTTCACCGTGCCGGCCTTTTGGCTGCGCAGGATGTTCTCCATCTTCATCGCCTCGACGACCGCGAGCGGCTGGCCAGCCTCCACCCGGTCGCCGGGCGCCACGTGCAGGCGCGTGAGCAATCCCGGCATCGGGCAGAGCAGCAGCCGCGATAGGTCCGGCGGGACCTTCTCGATCATGTGCCGGGTGAGCGCCGCGACGTGCGGCGGCAGCACGCCGACACGATGTGCCGCGCCGCGCGCGATCAGGCGCCAGCCGCCCCGGATGCGGGCGACCCGCACCACCAGGGGTTCGTCGTCCAGCATCGCTGCGAACAGCGGCTCGCCCGGCCGCCAATGGCCCACCAGCTCGATCGTGCCGCCGTCGGCGAACCGCACCAGCTGCCCGCCTTCGAATGGCTCCACCCGCGTCTCGAAGCGCGCGTCGCCGAGCGTCACGACCCGATCGGTAGCGGGGGAGATCGGGCTGCCCAACTGCCCCTCGATGCGCGCGGCGCGCGCGGCATAGGTCGCGTCGAGCACGCTTGCGATTGCGGCGAGCCTGCGCTGGAGCTCCGGTGACGGTGCCGCGCCGGTGAAGCCTTCGGGAAATTCCTCGGCGATGAAGCCGGTGGTCAGCGCGCCTTCGCGGAAGCGCGGGTGCTGCATCAGCGCCGAGAGAAAATCGATGTTGGTGCCCAGCCCGTCGATCTCGAACCGGTCGAGCGCATGCACCTGCGCGTCGATCGCGGCCGATCGCGTATCGGCATGGGTGACCAGCTTGGCGATCATCGGGTCGTAATAGATGCTGACTTCGCCGCCCTCGCGCACGCCATCGTCGACGCGCACGCCGTCGCGGGCGGGCGGCGGCCGGTAGCGGACCAGCCGACCGGTCGACGGCAGGAAGCCGCGATACGGGTCCTCCGCGTACACCCGGTTCTCGATCGCCCAGCCCGTCAGCGTGACATCCTCCTGTCCGAACGCCAGCGGCTCACCGGCGGCGACACGGATCATCTGCTCGACCAGGTCGAGACCGGTGATCGCCTCCGTCACCGGATGCTCCACCTGGAGCCGGGTGTTCATCTCCAGAAAGTAGAAGCTCTCGCCGGTAGGATCGGCACCCGACACGATCAGCTCGACGGTGCCGGCGGAAAAATAGCCGACCGCACGCGCCAGGGCCACCGCCTGCTCGCCCATGCGGCGACGCATCTCGGGCGTGACGAACGGCGATGGCGCCTCCTCCACCACCTTCTGGTGGCGGCGCTGGATCGAGCATTCGCGCTCACCAAGGTAGACGAGGTTGCCGTGCTGGTCGCCCAGCACCTGGATCTCGATGTGGCGCGGGCTCTGGATGAACTTTTCGATGAAGACGCGGTCGTCGCCGAAGCTCGCCAGCCCTTCGCGCTTGGTCGCCTCAAAGCCTTCGCGCACGTCGGCCTCGCTCCAGGCGAGCCGCATCCCCTTGCCGCCGCCACCGGCCGAGGCCTTCATCATCACCGGATAGCCGATCTCCCCGGCGATCCGCACCGCGTCGTCCGTGGACGCGATCTCGCCCAGGAAGCCCGGCACGACGTTGACGCCCGCTTCCTTGGCGAGCTTCTTGGACTCGATCTTGTCGCCCATCGCCGCGATCGCCTCTGGCGGCGGGCCGACGAAGGCGATGCCGGCCTCGGCACAGGCGCGCGCGAACTCGGCGCGCTCGGACAGGAAACCGTAGCCCGGGTGGATGCAGTCGGCGCCGGTCTCCTTGGCTGCCAGCAGGATCAGGTCGGCGCGCAGATAGCTCTCCGCCGCCGGCGCCGGCCCAAGCCGCACCGACTCGTCCGCCATGCGCACGTGCGGCGCGTCGGCATCGGCGTCGGAATAGACCGCCACCGTGGCGACCCCCATCCGTTTGGCGGTGCGCATCACGCGGCAGGCGATCTCGCCGCGATTGGCGACCAGGATCTTGGTGAACATGGGCCTATTCCTGCCCGACGAGCGACGTGGGTGCGGCAGCGGACCGGAGTTCCGCCGCCTGCGTCCGGGGGGTTGCACATCGCGCGGCATTCGCCGCGGCCAACAGGGTCACCAGCATTCACTCTCCTTCACGCGCACCGCCGTCGCCGGGCTCAGCCCCGATCTGGCCAACGGTGTCGCGTCCTCAACGATCCCAGGGCAGCGCCGCTGCGGAAGGCCCGCTGCTCGGAAGACCTTCCACACGCGACTTATCTCCGTGCCAGCCCGATCAGCAGCATCCGCACGCCTCCTTCACCCGCGGTGCCTCCGCCTGCATCGGCCGCAGGCCCAGGCGCGCGAACAGCGCCGCGTCCTTGTCGTCGCCCGCGTTGCCGGTGGTGAGCAGCTTGTCGCCGGTGAAGATCGAATTGGCACCCGCGAGGAAGCACAGCGCCTGGGTGGCGTCGCTCATGCTCTCTCGGCCCGCCGACAGGCGCACCATGCTCGCCGGCATGGTGATGCGCGCGACCGCGACGGTGCGCACGAACTCGATGTCGTCGATCTTGGCGAGCGGTGTGTCGGCCAGCATGTCGCCCAGCACCGTGCCCTTGACCGGCACCAGCGCGTTCACCGGGACGCTTTCGGGATGCTGCGGCAGCGTCGCCAGCGCATGGATGAAGCCGACGCGATCCTCGCGCGTCTCGCCCATGCCGATGATGCCGCCCGAGCACACGTTGATGCCGGCACCGCGAACGTGGTCGAGCGTGTCGAGCCGCTCCTGGAAGCTGCGGGTAGTAATGACCTCGCCATAGCGTTCGGGCGAAGTGTCGATGTTGTGATTGTAATAGTCGAGGCCGGCATCGGCGAGCTGCGCTGCCTGCTCTGGCGTCAGCATGCCCAGCGTCATGCAGGTTTCCATGCCCATCTGCCGCACGCCCTTCACCATCTCGATGATGGCGGGCATGTCGCGGTCCTTGGGGTTGCGCCAGGCGGCGCCCATGCAGAAGCGCGACGAGCCATTGTCCTTCGCCTGCGCGGCCGACTGGAGCACGGCACGCACGTCCATCAGCTTCGTCGCCTTCAGCCCCGTTTCGGCATGGACGGACTGGTTGCAATAGCCGCAGTCCTCCGGGCAGCCGCCGGTCTTGATCGACAGCAGCGTGGAGAGCTGGACTTCGTCGGCGCGGTGGCTGGTGCGATGCACTTCGGCAGCGCGGAACAGCAGTTCGGGGAACGGCAGGTCGAACAGCGCTGCGATCTCGTCGCGCGTCCAGTCGTTGCGCACGTCCGCGGCGTGCTGGGGAAGGGTGTCGATCATTCAGCGGCGTCCTCGAGTCCGGCAGGTGGCATGTTGTGGCCGAGCAGGCGCAGCACGTCCGCCGCGCATTCGACCACGTTGGTGCCGGGTCCATAGATGCCCTGCACGCCCGCGTCGCGCAGATAGTCATAGTCCTGCGGCGGGATGACGCCGCCGGCCACCACCTTGATGTCGTGCCGCCCTGCCTCGCGCAGGCCGCGGATCAGTTCCGGGATCAGCGTCTTGTGCCCGGCAGCCAGGCTGGAGGCGCCGACCACGTCGACGCCGCTCTCGATCGCCAGCACCACCGTCTCTTCCGGCGTCTGGAACAGCGGCCCGGAGACCACGTCGAAGCCCATGTCGCCGAACGCGGAGGCGATGACGTTGGCACCGCGATCGTGCCCGTCCTGCCCCATCTTGGCGACCAGCAGCCGCGGCTTGCGCCCCAGCCGACGCTCGACCGCGGCGACGCCGGCCACCACCTGCGCCCAGCGGTCGTCCCCGGCATAAGGCGCGCCATACACACCCTTCACCGGTACTGGCGTCGTGCCGTAGCGGCCGAAGCCCGCCTCCATCGCGGCCGAGATCTCGCCCAGCGTCCCGCGGGCGCGTGCCGCTTCGACCGCGAGCGCCAGCAGGTTGCCGTCCCCGGTCGCGCCCTGGCGAAGCGCGCCGAGCGCCGTCTGGCACGCATCCTCGTCCCGGCCGGCGCGGACGCGGGCGATGCGGGCGATCTGCGCCTCGCGCACCTTGGTGTTGTCGACTTCCAGCGTCTCGAGCGGGTCTTCGCTGGCGAGGCGGTACTTGTTGACGCCGACGATCACGTCCTCGCCGCGGTCGACCCGCGCCTGGCGGGCGGCGGCGGCCTCCTCGATCATTGCCTTGGGCCAGCCGGCGGCGACCGCCTTGGCCATGCCGCCTTCGGCCTCCACGCGCTCGATGATCGCCCAGGCCTGGTCGACCAGCTGCTGGGTGAGGCTCTCGACATAGTAGCTGCCGCCCAAGGGATCGACGACCTTGGTCATGCCCGTCTCTTCCTGCAGCACGATCTGGGTGTTGCGGGCGATGCGGGCGGAGAAGTCGGTGGGAAGCGCGATCGCCTCATCGAGCGCGTTGGTGTGGAGGCTCTGGGTGCCCCCCAGCATCGCCGCCATCGCCTCGATCGTGGTGCGGATGACGTTGTTGTACGGGTCCTGCTCGGTCAGCGACACGCCCGAGGTCTGGCAATGGGTGCGCAGCATCTTGGAGCGCTCGTCCTTTGCCCCCAGCTGCGTCATCACCCGGTGCCACAGCACCCGCGCCGCACGCAGCTTCGCCACCTCCATGAAGAAGTTCATTCCGATCGCGAAGAAGAAGCTCAGCCGTCCCGCGAACTTGTCGATGTCGAGGCCCGAGGTGACGCCGTAGCGGACATATTCCATGCCGTCGGCGATGGTGAAGGCGAGCTCCTGCACCTGCGTCGCCCCGGCCTCCTGCATATGATAGCCGGAGATCGAGATGCTGTTGAACTTCGGCATGTGCGCCGAGGTATAGGCAAAAATGTCCGAGATGATCCGCATGCTCGGTTCGGGCGGGTAGATATAGGTGTTACGGACCATGAACTCCTTGAGGATGTCGTTCTGGATCGTGCCTTCCAGCTTCTCCTGAGCGACCCCCTGCTCTTCCGCCGCCACGATGAAGAAGGCGAGCACCGGGATCACCGCGCCGTTCATGGTCATGCTGACCGACATCTGATCGAGCGGGATGCCGTCGAACAGGATCTTCATGTCATCGATGGTGTCGATCGCGACGCCCGCCTTGCCGACGTCGCCCACCACGCGCGGATGGTCGCTGTCATAGCCGCGATGGGTGGCAAGGTCGAAGGCGACCGACAGCCCCTTCTGCCCGGCGGCGAGGTTGCGGCGATAGAAGGCGTTGGACTCCTCGGCCGTCGAAAAGCCGGCGTACTGGCGGATCGTCCATGGGCGGCCGGCATACATCGACGCGCGCACGCCACGGGTGAAGGGCGCGAAGCCGGGCAGCCCCGGATCGGCCGTGACGTCCTCGGCGGTGTAGAGCGGCTTGACCGTGATCCCCTCGGGCGTGTGCCAGTCGAGGTCGCGGCCCTTCACTTCCTTGGCGGCGAGCGCCTGCCAGTCCGAAAGGCTGCGGCTGCCGCTGCCGTCGCTCACGGGCAGGTCGCGCGGCGCAGGTGCAGCGCCGGAATCCTCGCCCGGCTGGGGTGGCTCAATGTTCGCCACGCGGGCTCTCCATGATTTCGGTCAGCACGCCACCCATGTCCTTGGGGTGGACGAAGAAGATCGGCGTCCCGTGGGCGCCGATGCGCGGCTCGCCCAGCACCCGCATGCCCCGCGCCTCGAACCACGCCTTGGCGGCGTGAATGTCGGGCACCTCATAGCAGAGGTGATGCTGCCCGCCGGCCGGGTTCTTCGCGAGGAATCCATGGATCGGCGAGTCCGCGCCCAGCGGCTCGATCAGCTCGACCTGGGTGTTCGGCACATCCACGAAGCAGACGCGCACGCCCTGTGCGGGAAGGTCGAAGGGCTCTCCGACCGCGGAATCGCCGAACAGCAGGCGATAGCGCTCCGCCGACTGCGCGATCGAGGCGGTGGCGACGCCGACATGGTTGAGGCGACCTAGCATGTCGGCATCCGCGTCTCGCCGCGCACGGCATATTTGTCGCCCTGGCGGACATAATGATCGGTGAAGCTCTGGGTGCCCGTGTAGTGCACGTCGAACCCGCGGCCCGGCACGATGTTGGCGATCTTGCCCTCCAGCGTGGTGGCAGGCGTGGTGCCGGCGCCGCTGTCGTCATAGCCCTCGGGCACGGAAACCAAGCCGATCGGCCCCCCGGCGCCGAGTTCGGTCAGTGTGAACACGCTGCACGTATAGCCCTGCCAGGTCCCGCCGCCGCTCGCATAGATCACCGGATTGGCGCCGAACTTGTCGGAGACCGACCATTCGCCAGGCGGCGCGCCCCAGCTCGATCCCGAGACCGCATCCGGCCAGCGCTGGACGAGAGCGAAACCGTCCCCCGCCGGTTTCAGATAGGCGATGTCGAGTCCGCCCGTGCATCCGTGGCAACCATCCACCATCTCGGCCGTGCTGATCAGCACCGCGGTGTCGCCGCGCCACACCAGCCGTGCCGGCGTGGTGACAACCTGCCCGCCTTCCCCGGCGCTGCTTGCCTGGCCCGTGGGACCGAACACCGTCCGGGCGGCGCGCGCGAGCTGCTCGGCAGCCGGCAGCGCCCGCACGCCGGCAGGCGGCGCAACGACGGCAGGAGGTGCAGGCTTGGGCGCCGCGGACGGTGCCGGTTCGCTGCGTTCGCCATCGCGCGGCCACAGCAGCAGCGCCCCCATGCCGAGCGTCACCCCCGCCACCATCGCCGTGGCGAGGAACCGTCCGCCGCCGCCCGCCTTGGCCGGTGCCGCACGCCTAGAGCGGGATGTTGTCATGCTTCTTCCAAGGGTTCTCCAGCTGCTTGCCCCGCAGCTTGCGCAGGCCGAGCGCAATGCGCCTGCGGGTGGCGTGCGGCTGGATCACCTCGTCGATGAACCCCTTGGAGGCCGCCACGAACGGGTTGGCGAAGCGCGCCTCATACTCCGCGGTACGCTCGGCGATCTCCTCCGGCGTGCGGCCGCGGAAGATGATCTCCACCGCACCCTTGGCCCCCATCACCGCGATCTCGGCGGTGGGCCAGGCATAGTTCAAGTCGCCGCGCAGGTGCTTGGACGCCATCACGTCATAGGCGCCGCCATAGGCCTTGCGCGTGATGACGGTGATCTTGGGCACGGTCGCCTCGGCATAGGCGAACAAGAGCTTGGCGCCGTGCTTGATGATGCCGTTGTGCTCCTGCGCGACGCCGGGGAGGAAGCCCGGCACGTCGACGAAGGTGACGATCGGGATCTCGAACGCGTCGCAGAATCGCACGAAGCGCGCCGCCTTCTTGGACGCGTTGATGTCGAGCACGCCGGCGAGCACGGTCGGCTGGTTGGCGACGAAGCCCACCGTCCGCCCCTCGATCCGGCCGAAGCCGGTCAGAATGTTGGCGGCGTGTGCGGGCTGCACCTCGAAGAAGTCGCCCTCGTCGACCACCTTCCGGATCAGCTCGTGCATGTCGTAGGGCTGGTTGGCGGACGGCGGCACCAGCGTGTCGAGGCTGTCCTCGATGCGATCCCACGGATCTTCGGTGGGCCGCTCGGGCGCCTCGACGCCGTTGGAGGCGGGCAAGAGGTCGATGAAGTCGCGCGCCGCCAGCAGCGCCTCGATGTCGTTCTCGAACGCAACGTCCGCCACCGACGAGCGCGTGGTGTGGGTGATGGCGCCGCCCAGTTCCTCCTGGGTGACCACCTCGTTGGTGACGGTCTTCACCACGTCGGGGCCGGTCACGAACATGTAGCTCGAATCCTTCACCATGAAGATGAAGTCGGTCATCGCCGGCGAATAGACTGCGCCGCCCGCGCACGGGCCCATGATGAGGCTCAGCTGCGGCACCACGCCCGAGGCGAGCACGTTCCTCTGGAACACCTCGGCATAGCCGCCGAGCGAGGCCACCCCCTCCTGGATGCGGGCGCCGCCGGAGTCGTTGAGGCCGATGACGGGCGCGCCGACCTTCATCGCCATGTCCATGACCTTGCAGATCTTGGCGGCATGACGTTCGGACAGCGACCCGCCGAACACCGTGAAATCCTGCGAAAAGACGAACACCAGCCGGCCGTTGATCGTGCCCGATCCGGTCACCACCCCGTCGCCGGGAATCACCTGATCCGCCATGCCGAAATCGACGCAATTGTGCTCGACGAACATGTCGAGCTCTTCGAAACTGCCTGGATCGAGCAGCACGTCGAGCCGCTCCCGCGCGGTCAGCTTGCCCTTGGCATGCTGTGCGGCCACCCGCTTCTCGCCGCCGCCGGCACGCGCGGCCGCACGCCGCCGTTCCAGCTCCTGCACCTGTTCGCGCAAGCCCTTCTCCTTACCCGGGTGTGCCCCTTTGCCGCTGCGGCTGGGCACGATCCCGGGCGCAACCTAGCGGGCCGGAGGGGGCGGGAACAAGGGGCATGCACCGCCCGAAAAGCAAGGTTGGTGGAACACGGCCGATTGATCGGCCGCCGCTGCGCCGATATGTCGGAGTTATCGACGAGGACCGGCGGTGCGCTGCCGTCCCCCGGAGCGGAGAGGAACGCGGATTGACTACGGCTTTGGAATCCCACGACATCACCGGTGAAGCTGCCGAGGCTGGCGCGGGCACGATCCGCATCGCGCTGGCGGGCATCGGCAAGATCGCGCGTGACCAGCACATCCCGCACCTCGCCGCCAACAAGCGGTTCTCGGTGGTCGCGGCCGTGACCGGCCACACCCCGCCCGAGGGCGTGCCGGGCTTCCGCACCATCACCGAGATGATGCAGGCGGTGCCCGACGTGCAGGCGATCTCGATCTGCACGCCCCCGCGCGGCCGCCTCGCGCTGATCGAGGAAGCGCTCGAGCACGGGCTGGACGTGATGATCGAGAAGCCGCCGGCCGCCACCCTGTCGGAGGCCGAGGACTTCGTGCGCCTGGCGCGTGAGGCCGGCCGCGTGCTCTTCACGACCTGGCATTCGCGCGAGGCCGCGGGCGTCGAGCCGGCGCGTGCCTGGCTCGCCGAGCGCGAAATCCGCCGCGTCGAGGTCAACTGGAAGGAGGACGTGCGCGTCTGGCATCCGGGCCAGGCGTGGATCTGGGAGCCGGGCATCGGCGTGTTCGATCCGGGCATCAACGCGCTGTCGGTGATCACGCAGATCCTGCCGCGCCCGCTGCTGCTGCAGGATGCGGCATTGCGCTTCCCCTCCAACCGCCCGGCCCCGATCGCGGCCGACCTGTCGTTCACCGACACCGCGGGCGTTCCGGTCGACGTGTTCTTCGACTTCGACCAGCGCGGGCCGCAGACCTGGGACGTGGACGTGGAAACCGACCGCGGCCACCTGAAGCTGTCGATGGGCGCGTCCAAGATGTTCGTCGACGGCGTCGAGCAGGACGTGGGCGACGAGCCCGAATACGCCCGCCTCTATCGCCGCTTCGCCGACCTGCTCGATCGCCGCGAGAGCGACGTCGACCTGTCGCCGTTCCGCCACGTGGCCGACGCGTTCCTGATCGGTCGTCGCAGCGAAGTGGGTGCGTTCGAGGAATAAGCGTTTTCTTGAGCGAAACAGAAACGGCGCGCGTACCCCGCGGTACGCGCGCCGTTCTGCGTTTCGGGTGCGCACCCGTTCAACTGCTTCGTGCTCCTGCGTAGGCGGGAGCCCAGGGTGCCGGGCGCAACCATCGCCCTGCTGGGCCCTGGATCCCCGCCTGCGCGGGGATACGGTGGGGATGCCGTATTCCGTACCCCGGCGGAGGCCGGGGTCCAATTGGGGGACTTTGGCGAGGTGCGGTGCCTTCCCCCGATGGCACCGCAACTGGGCCCCGGCCTTCGCCGGGGTACGGGTGTGATTCAGGCTGGAGCCCGATCCACGCTCGTCATCCTGACGGAAGTCAGCATGACGGGTGGACGGAGGCGGGGCGTCAGTCTTCGGTCTTGGCCGCCTTCTTGGCGGGTGCCTTCTTGGCGGCCGGCTTCTTCTCGGCCGTTGGCTTCTTCGCCGCCGCCTTTTTCGCCGGTGCCTTACGGCCCTTCTTGGCCGGCGCCGCGGCGGCGCGGGCGTCGATCAGCTGGGCGGCTTCCTCCAGCGTCAGCGCCTCGGGCGCGACCGTCTTGGGCAGCGTCGCGTTGGTGGTGCCATCCGTGACGTACGGGCCGTAGCGGCCTTCCATCAGCTTGATCTCCGCCTCGGTCCGCGGATGGGCGCCGAGCACGCGCAGCGGCTCGCGCGCCGCGCCGCGCGCCGGGCGCCCGGCGGCCGCCTCGGCGAGCTTCACCACCGCGGCGTTCATGCCCGTCTCGAACACCTCGGCGGTCGACTGCAGCCGCGCGTACTTGCCCGCGTGCTTGAGGTACGGCCCATAGCGCCCGATCGCCGCCTCGATCGGCTCGCCCGTCTCCGGATGGTTGCCGATGACGCGCGGCAGGCTCAGCAGCTTGAGCGCCCATTCCAGCGTCAGTTCGCCGCCCGGCAGGTCCTTGGGGATGGAGGCGCGCTTGGCGTCCTTGCCCTCGCCCAGCTGGATGTACGGCCCGAAGCGGCCGGACTTGCGCTCGACCTCCAGCCCCGTCTCCGGATCCTTGCCCAGCCCTTCCGGACCCGTCTCCTCCGCGCCCTCGCCGCCCGGCTGGCCGAAGCGGCGGGTGTATTTGCATTCCGGGTAGTTGGAGCAGGCAACGAAGGCGCCGAACTTGCCGCCGCGCAGCGCCAGCCGGCCTTCGCCGCAGTTCGGGCACAAGCGCGGATCGCTGCCGTCGGCCTTGGCCGGGAAGAGATAGGCTTCCAGGAACTTGTCGAGCTCTGCGGTGATGGCGGAGGGCTGCTGCTCCATCACCTCGGCGGTGCGCGGCTTGAAGTCGCGCCAGAAGGCCTCCAGCACCGCCTGCCACTCGGCGCGGCCGCCCGAGACGTCGTCGAGTTCCTCCTCGAGCCCCGCGGTAAAGTCGTAGCCGACGTATTTTTCGAAGAAGCGCTCCAGGAATGCCGTCAGCAGGCGGCCGCTCTCTTCGGCGAAGAAGCGGTTCTTCTCGACGCGCACATAGGCGCGGTCCTTGAGCACCTGAATGATCGACGCATAGGTCGACGGACGGCCGATACCGAGTTCCTCCAGCCGCTTCACCAGCGAGGCTTCGGAGAAGCGCGGCGGCGGCTGGGTGAAGTGCTGTTCGGCCGTCACGCCCTTCTTGGCGGGCGCATCGCCGTCGCGCAGCAGCGGCAGGCGGCGCGAATCCTCGTCGCCGGCATCGTCGCGGCCTTCCTCGTAGAGGGCGAGATAGCCGGGGAAGAGGACGACCTGGCCGGTGGCGCGCAGACCGAGGCGGCCGGTGCCGTCCTCCAGTTCCACCGCAGTGCGCTCCAGCCGCGCCGAAGCCATCTGGCTGGCAAGCGCGCGCTTCCAGATCAGGTCGTAGAGGCGGGCGTGGTCGCCCGAACCGGCGCGATCCTTGGAGAAGTCGGTCGGGCGGATCGCCTCGTGCGCTTCCTGCGCGTTCTTCGCCTTGGTCTGGTACTGGCGCGGGCGGTCGGGAACGTAGCTGGCGTCGTAGCGGTTTGCGATCGCGCCGCGGGCGGCATCGATCGCCGATCCGTCCATCTGCACGCCGTCCGTACGCATATAAGTGATCGCGCCGTCCTCGTAGAGCGACTGGGCGATGCGCATCGTGTGGCTGGCGGAGAAGCCGAGCTTGCGCGCCGCCTCCTGCTGCAGTGTCGAGGTGGTGAAGGGCGGCGGCGGGTTGCGGGTCGCAGGCTTTGTCTCGACCGAGACGACCGACAGGCGCGCCGCCTCGACGGCTTCCCTGGCCGCGAACGCCGAGCCCTGGTCGCCCAGCGACAGGCGGTCGAGCTTCTTGCCGTCGAACTTGACGAGCCGCGCCTCGAACGGCTGGCCGTCCTGCTCCATCTGGGCGATCACCGACCAATATTCCTGGGCGGTGAAGCCTTCGATCTCGCGCTCGCGCTCCACGATCAGGCGCAGCGCCACCGACTGGACGCGGCCGGCCGACTTGGCGCCGGGCAGCTTGCGCCACAGCACCGGCGACAGGGTGAAGCCGACCAGATAGTCGAGCGCGCGGCGGGCGCGATAGGCGTCGATCAGGTCGGTATCGAGCCCGCGCGGCGCCTTCATCGCCGCCAAAATCGCCGGCTTGGTGATCGCGTTGAAGGTAACCCGCTCGACCTCCTTGGGCAGCGCCTTCTTCTTGGCCAGCACCTCCTGCACGTGCCACGAGATCGCCTCGCCTTCGCGATCAGGGTCGGTGGCGAGGATCAGGCGGTCGGCCTTCTTGGCCTCGTCCGCGATCGCCTTGAGCTGCCGCGACTTGTCGGCATAGGTCTCCCACTCCATCGCGAAACCCTCGTCCGGATCGACCGATCCGTCCTTGGCCGGCAAGTCGCGGACATGGCCGTAGGAGGCGAGGACGCGATAGTCCTTGCCGAGATACTTCTCGATGGTCTTCGCCTTGGCCGGCGATTCTACGATGACAAGCTGCATGGAGGTGTGCGGGGTCCTTACGTGTACGCGCGAGAGTGGGGATCGCCGGTAGCCCGCGTCAAGCGCCCCCTATCCTGCCGGAGGCGTCAGGCGAAGACCTGTTCCAGCCCTTCCTGTGACGCGCGCGTCCGGGCGTAGACGGCCATCCCGACGTACCAGGCGCAAACATAAGATAGGGCGATGGCAAGGTTCGTTCCAGCCACCGCGCCGACGCTCGTGGAATCGGGATCGGTCCACAGCGCCAGCGCAACGCCCGCGGCGACCAGCGGCAGGAAGACGCCGCACAGGACGAGGGCGATGACACCGGCCCAATCCCGCGTGCGCGCCCAGCTCTCGCCCAGCGCCTCCGTCGGACTCGCGCGTTCGGCAACCAGGATGACACCCGCCGCCGACCAGCGGGCAGCGACGTAGAGGCCAGGCAAGAGGAGCAGAAGGCAGGCGAGCCCCACGCCAACGGTGTGCAGGATGTTGAGGCCGAGAAGGCCGAGGACGCCACCGGCGCGGCTTCCCGGCGGTATCCAGCCCTGCCGCTGTGCCATGGACCGCAGGACTCCCCAGGACACGCCCAGCTGAACCGCCCCACCAGCCAGCCTCCCGGCGGGCCCAAGCAGGTCCGCGGCGATACCGGCGCCACACAGGAGCAGGATCGCCCCTCCCGCGATCCACCAGCCGCCCGCGGCCAGCGCCAACGCCTCCGCGCAAAGCTCCGACACCTTTCGTCCCATGTCTCGCATGATTTCGCCCCCCGCGCAGCAGGATGGGCGGAGCGCTTCCTTCCGACAAGGGGAACATCGACGGGTCGCCAGGCTTTCTAGCTGCCATCACCACTTCAAGGGACTTCGACGCCGCAATGACAAGCCTTGCCGCAGCCATCCTCGTGCTGGCCATCAGCGGCACCGCTGCAACAGCGACGCCGACCGCGCGGGAGAACCAAGCGCCGCGAGCGAAGCTCTCCGACGCCGGGTCGTTCGACCTGCAGCGGATCGAATCCGCCACCGCCGCCGAGGATAGCCGCTGGCGGTTGCGCGAGCTTGCCGAGCCGGTCGAGGACGAAGAGGATTCGATGATCCGCTGGGGCTGGAAGAAGGTGACCTTGCGGGTGCCGCTCGGCGGAGGCCGCTGACGCACTTGAAATAGGCTTCCTGGCCTGCCGATCTAGGATGGCATGCGGCAGGGCTATCATCAGGAAGGGCGACATCGGATCGCCTCCGCGCTTGCCGTCCTGCTACTGCACGCGGGACTGGGCATCGCGCTGGTGACCGCGCTCGGCGTCGCGCCGGAATCGAAGTTCGACGACGGGCTGCTGACGTTCGACCTGCCCGCACCTGCCCCGCCACCCCCGCCCACCGTCCAGCCGGTGCCCCAGCCTGAGCGGAAAAGCGGCACGGCGGCGCCTGCGAACCGGCACGCGCGCCCCGTCGAACTGGTGGCACCACCCGTGCCGCTCCTGGTGCCGCCGCCGATTGTCGCCGCCCCGATCGCCGGCCCCGGCCCGGATCCCGCCGCGGGCGCGGCACCGCTCGCTGGCCCGGGGACCGGCGCAGGCGGCGTGGGCCAGGGCACCGGCAGCGGCACCTCCGGCAACGGAACGGGGAGCGGTGGCGGCAGTCCTGCCCGGCTGCTGCGCGGCGCGATCCGCGATTCCGATTATCCGCGCGCTGCCCGGCGGGCGCGGGTGGAGGGCAGCGTCACGGTGGGCTTCACGGTCGACGCCGCCGGCCGCCCCACCGGCTGTGCCGTGACCCGCTCGAGCGGCTCGGCGGAGCTGGACGCCACCACCTGTCGGCTGATCGAGGCCCGCTACCGCTATGCCCCTGCCCGCGACGGCGCCGGTCAGCCCGTCGAGGAGCTCCGCGGCTGGCGTCAGGACTGGTGGCTGGAGCCCGGTCGCTGAGCGGCACTCGGTGGGTGACGTGCGTCCAGGGCTCGCTTACACCTCTGTTCTGAACCGGGGCAACAGGGGGAAACTGCCGTGCAACGTCGTGATTTCATGGTGGGTGGAGCTGCCGTCGCACTCGCCGGTGCCGTTCCGGCACGCGCAGCCTTTGCCGCGGGAAACGCCGACGCGGACTTCCGCGCGATGCTCGACCGCTTTTTCTACACGCGGCTGGATGAGTCCCCGGAGCAAGCGACGCGGCTCGGCCTCGACACCGGCGAGCGCGCGCGGCTGAAGTCGCAGCTCGACGACGAATCCGCCGCGGGCCAGGCGCGTGCGCTCGCCCGCACCCGGCGCGAGCTTGCCGAGCTCCAGCGGGTCAACACTGCCGACCTGTCCCCCGCTTCCAAGCTCGACCACGAGATCGTGGAATATCAGCTGACCCGTGCGGTCGCGGGTGCGGAGCGCTTCACCTATGGCAGCAGCCTGGGCCGGTTCGCCCCCTATGTGCTGAGCCAGCTGAGCGGCCCCTATCGCGACGTGCCGGACTTCCTGGAGTCCCAGGCGCGCGTTCGCGACGCGGCCGAGGCAGACGCCTATCTCGCCCGGCTGGAGGCCTTCCCCAAGACGATCGACGACAGCAGCGAGCGGCAGCGCCGGGATGCCGCGCGCGGCGTCTTCGCCCCCGACTACATCCTCGACACCACGCTCAAGCAGCTGGCGAGCGCGCGGGAAAAGCCCGCCGACCAGACGGTGATGGTGGCCAGCTTCGCCGCCAAGCTGAAGGCGGCAGGATTGCCCGCAGACCGCGTCGCTCGTGCGACGGCGATCGTCGAGCAGAAGGTGTTCCCGGCGCTCGATCGCCAGCGCGCGCTGGTGACGGAGCTGCGCGCCAAGGCGGTCCACGACGCCGGCTGCTGGCGTCTGCCCGACGGCGACGCTTATTATGCCGCAGCGGCCGAGGCGGCGACCACGGTGGCGATGACGGGCGACGAGATCCACCGGCTCGGCCTTGAGCAGGTGGCGGAGATCAGCGGGCGCATCGACGCGATCCTGAAGACGCAGGGCATGGCCCAGGGCAGCGTGGGCGAGCGGCTGGTGGCGCTCAACAAGCGCCCGGACCAGCTCTTCCCCAACACCGATCCCGGCCGCGAAGCGCTGCTCGCCCAGTTGAACACGCAGATCCAGGCGATGCACGCGCGCCTGCCCGAAGCGTTCGCCACCCTGCCCAAGGCGCCGGTCGAAGTGCGGCGTGTCCCCCCGACGATCCAGGCGGGTGCGCCCGGCGGCTATTACCAGAACGCCTCGCTCGATGGCTCGCGCCCGGCGATCTACTACATCAACCTGCGCGACACGTTCGACCGGCCGAAGTTCGGGCTGGCCACGCTCACCCATCACGAGGCGGTGCCCGGCCATCACCTCCAGGTCAGCCTCGCGCTGGAGAGCACGCAGATCCCGCTGATCCGCAGGCGGGGCTTCTTCAGCGGCTATTCGGAAGGCTGGGCGCTCTATTCCGAGCAGCTGGCGGACGAGATGGGGATGTACGAGGGCGATCCGCTCGGCCAGGTCGGCTATCTCCAGTCGCTGCTGTTCCGCGCCACGCGGCTGGTGGTGGACAGCGGCATGCACGCCAAGCGGTGGAGCCGCGAAAAGGCGACCGACTATCTGATCGCGACCACCGGCATCGCGCGCGGCCGCAGCCAGGGCGAGATCGACCGCTACACCGTTTGGCCGGGCCAGGCGTGCAGCTACAAGATCGGCCACACCGTGTGGACGCGGCTGCGCGCCGAGGTGCAGAGGAACCCGAAGTTCGACCTCAAGCGGTTCCACGCCGTGCTGCTGGACGGCGCAATGCCGCTCGCAGTGCTGGAACGCGTCGTGCGCGAGCGCTGGGCGGTGGCGTGAGGCGGGTCAGCCGCGCGTCTTGACCAGCTCCACGACTTCGAACGCGTAGGAGCGCCAGCCGCGGGTCGCGGCCGCATCGGCGGCGGCGGCCTGCTTGCCCTTCGCCTCAGCCAGCGACTTGGCATGGCCCCAGAACACCTCGGTCTTGCCGTTGGCGAGTTCGGCGACGATGCGCCAATAATGGGTGAAGGGGATCGAGGTCGGCCCGATCGTCTTCACATAGCCATCGGGCAGGGTCGCGGTCAGATAGTGTTTCTTGGCCACGGTGCCGGCGCCTAGGCAGGCAGCAGGGCGCTGTCCAGCCGCTGCGCCGGACCGGAGCCTTCCGCCCCGCCCACGACGCCGAACCGTCGCCGATATTCGTTCGGGGCGAGGCCCGTCACGCGCTGGAACAGCTTGCGGAAGGTCGAAGGGTCGCCATAGCCGACCTGCCAGGCGATCTGCTCCACGGGCTTGCGCGTCCGTTCCAGTGCCTCGCGCGCCTTGGCCACGCGGATCTGCTGGGCATATTCGGTGGGCCGCAAGCCCGTTGCGTTCTTGAAGCGCCGGAGAAACGTACGCTCCTCAAGCCTTGCCCTGCCGGCGAGCATCGGCACGCCATGCTCCTTTGCGCCCGTCGCCTGCAGCCAATGCTGCACGGCCAGGATCGCCGCATCCCCATGATCGAGCCGCGGGACGAACTGGCCATAGGGGCGCTGCGCACGACCCGGCGGATCGACCAGCAGGAAGCGCGCGGTGTCGAGCATGACGCTGGGACCCAGCAGGCGCTCGACCAGCGTGAGGCCAAGATCCGTCCAGGCAAGGATGCCTCCCGCCGTGATGATGTCGCCGTCGTCGATCAGCATGCGATCCGCATCGACGCGGACGGTGGGGAAACGCGACGCCAGCGTTTCGGCGAACGCCCAGTGGGTGGTCGCCTCCCGCCCCTGCAACAGGCCGGTTTCGGCCAACACAAACGCCCCCGCGCAAACCGAGCACAGCGTCGCCCCGGCGCGGTGGAGCGTGGCCATCCACTCGGCGAGGCCGCGCATGGGCTGCATCCGGTCCGGAAGGACGATGCTGGGGGGCGTGATGAGGTGGCTGAGCGCGTGCTGGGAACGGGGTGCGCTGTCATAGGTGCAGACGATCGCATCGCCATCCTGACGCCAGTGGCTCACCCGGATCGCCGGAGGGTTCGAGGCGCCCGAACGCGCCGCGATGTCGCTCGCGATCCGGAACAGGTCCGTCAGGCCATAGATCGCGGACAACTGGCAGTCGGGATAGAGGACGAGCCCGACCTCCGCGACGATGTGCATCCTGTCAGTTTCGCCTCGCACTGTGTCACTTCCCCCACGCGTGCCGCCACCCTGGTCCTTGTACATCATCTTCGACAGCGGCGCTCCTGCCGCCTTCACCGAGGAGACAAGCGATGGCGACGATCACCACGAAGGACGGCACGGAAATCTTCTACAAGGACCTGGGCAGCAAGGATGCACAGCCCGTCGTGTTCCATCACGGCTGGCCGCTGTCGGCGGACGATTGGGACAACCAGATGCTGTTCTTCCTGGGCGAGGGCTATCGCGTGATCGCCCACGATCGCCGCGGCCATGGTCGGTCGACGCAGACGGATACCGGAAACGAGATGGACACCTATGCCGCCGACGTGGCGGAACTGGTGACGGCACTGGATCTGAAGGACGCCATCCACGTCGGCCACTCCACCGGTGGCGGCGAAGTGGCGCATTATGTTGCCCGCGCCGAGCCGGGACGGGTCGCCAAGGCGGTGCTGATCGGTGCCGTGCCGCCGGTCATGGTCAAGTCCGACACCAATCCCGACGGCGTGCCGATCGAGCTGTTCGACAGTTTCCGTGCCGCCCTTGTCGCCAATCGTCCCGAATTCTACCGCGAGGTCGCGTCCGGACCCTTCTACGGCTTCAATCGCGAGGGCGCGAAGGTCAGCCAGGGCCTGATCGACAACTGGTCACGCCAAGGCCTCGCCGGCGGTGCCAAGGCGCAGTACGACTGCATCAAGGCATTCTCCGAAACGGACTTCACCGAGGACCTGAAGGCGATCGACGTTCCGGTGCTGGTGATGCACGGCACGGACGATCAGGTCGTCCCCTTCGCCAATCACGGCCCCAAGGCCGCGGGCCTGCTGAAGAACGCCACGTTCAAGGCCTATGACGGCCTGCCCCACGGCATGGCGCAGACCCACCCCGAGGTCATCAATCCCGATCTACTCGCCTTCTTCCGCGGCTGATCCAAAAAGGCTCTCCGGAGCAGCGCTCCGGGGAGCCTCGTCCTTTTGCGCCTTCCGTCCTCCTCGCGCACGGGCTTGTTCATCGAAAGATTATCGCGATATGTGCGGTGTGCCGCGGCGCGGTTGCACCAGGAGTGAGGAATGACGGACGTCGCAGAGACGCTGCTGCCGCTGGATGACCAGCTCTGCTACGGCCTCTACTCCGCGAGCATGGCGATCCAGCGCGTGTACAAGCCGTTGCTGGACCAGCTCGGGCTCACCTATCCGCAGTATCTGGTGCTCAACATCCTGTGGCGGGAGGACGGGCAGACGGTCGGCCGGATCGCGGAGCGACTGGCGCTGGAATCGAGCACGCTGACGCCGCTCCTCAAGCGCCTCGAGGCCGCCGGCCTGGTGCAGCGCACCCGCAATCCCGAGGACGAACGGCAGGTGCTGGTCGCGCTGACCCCGGACGGCCGCGAGCTTCGCACCAGGACCGGCTGCCTCGCCGAGGCGTTACTGTCATCGTCCGGCCAGCCGGTGGAGGAACTCAAGGCGCTCAACGCCCGGGTGCGGGAATTGCGGGACGCGCTCTATGCGCAGATCGGCGGCTGGAACCTCAAGCCGGAGGCCCGCGAGGCTGCGGCGAACGAGCAAGGTTAGCAAGCGCGCGGATCTCGATGTAAGGCGCGGCCATGATCCGCATCACCGAGTTGAAACTGCCGCTCCACCATGCCGACGAGGCGCTGTCGGCAGCGATCACCAAGCGGCTGCGCATCACCCCGCGCGAGCTCGTCCGTTTTTCGGTCGCGCGGCGCGGCCATGATGCGCGCGACCGGACCGACATCCAGCTCGTCTACTCGGTCGACGTTTCGCTGAAGAAGGAGTCCGCCGTCCTCGCCCGGTTCCGGCGTGACCCGCATGTGCAGCCGACGCCGGACACGCGCTATCGCCCGGTCGGCACGGCACCCGCCGACGCCCCGCGTCCCGTCGTCATCGGCGCAGGCCCGTGCGGGCTCTTCGCCGCCCTGATCCTCGCGCAAATGGGCTTCCGCCCGATCGTGCTGGAGCGCGGCAAGGTGGTGCGCGAACGGACCAAGGACACCTGGGGGCTGTGGCGCCGCAGCGTGCTGAACCCGGAATCCAACGTGCAATATGGCGAGGGCGGAGCCGGCACCTTCTCGGACGGCAAGCTCTACAGCCGCATCAAGGACCCGCGCCACCTCAACCGCAAGGTCCTGACCGAGTTCGTGAAGGCGGGCGCCCCCCCGGAGATCCTGACGGAGGCGCATCCGCACATCGGCACCTTCCGCCTCGTGACGATGGTGGAGAGCATCCGCGAGACGATCGAGGCGCTGGGCGGTGAGTACCGCTTCTCCACCCGGGTCGACGGACTGGACGTGGCGACCGATGGCTCGGGCGAACGGCGCCTGCGCGGACTGCACCTGAACGGCGGCGAATACCTGCCGGCCGAGCGGGTGGTGCTGGCCATCGGGCACAGTGCCCGCGACACCTTTGCGATGCTGCACGAGGCCGGCGTCTATGCGGAGGCCAAGCCGTTCTCGATCGGGGTGCGCATCGAGCATCCGCAATCCTGGATCGACCGCGCCCGCTTCGGGCAGGACGCCGGCAACCGCATCTTGGGTGCGGCAGAATATCATATCTCGCACCACTGCTCGAACGGGCGAACGGTCTACAGCTTCTGCATGTGTCCCGGCGGCACGGTGGTGGCAGCGACGTCGGAGGAAGGCCGGGTCGCCACCAACGGCATGAGCCAATATTCGCGCAACGAGCGCAACGCCAACTCCGGCTTCGTCGTCGCGATCGATCCTGCCCGCGACTATCCAGGGGACCCACTCGCGGGCATCGCCCTCCAGCGCCATTGGGAAGAGCGCGCCTTCGTCGCCGGCGGGTCGAACTACAAGGCCCCCGCCCAGCGGCTGGGGGACTTTCTGGCGGGCCGCCCCTCCACCTCGCTCGGCTCCGTGGTTCCATCGTACCGCCCCGGCGTGCACCCGACGGATCTCGCCGAATGCCTCCCCGACTTCGTGATCGCGGCGATGCGCGAGGCGCTGCCGGTGTTCGGGCGCCAGATCCAGGGCTATGACCATCCCGACGTGGTGATGACCGGCGTCGAGACGCGCACCTCCTCGCCCGTGCGCTTCACGCGCGGCGACGATTTCCAGAGCCTCAACACCGCGGGCCTTTTCCCGGCCGGCGAGGGCGCGGGCTATGCCGGCGGAATCCTGTCCGCGGCCGTGGACGGCATCAAGGTCGCCGAAGCCGTGGCGCAAAGCCTCGGCGCGCAATGACGCTGGTTCTCTTCAACAAGCCCTATGGGGTGCTGAGCCAGTTCACCGACCGCGGCAGCCCGACGACCCGCGCCACGCTGTCAGACTTCGTGAAGGTCCCCGGCGTCTACCCGGCCGGGCGGCTCGACCGGGACAGCGAGGGGCTGTTGCTCCTGACCGACGACGGGCGGCTGCAGGCGCGCATCGCCGATCCGCGCTTCAAGCTGCCGAAGACCTATCTCGTCCAGGTCGAGGGGACTCCCGCGGAGGGGACGCTCGATCGGCTGCGAACCGGCGTCCTGCTGAACGACGGCCCGACGCGTCCCGCGGAGGTGGAGCGGATCGAAGATCCGGCGCTTTGGCCGCGGGACCCGCCGATCCGCGTTCGCGCAAGCATTCCCGACTGCTGGCTGAAGCTCACCATACGAGAGGGCCGCAACCGGCAGGTACGCCGGATGACGGCGGCGGTCGGCCACCCGACCTTGCGGCTGGTCCGCTGGCGGATCGGCGATTGGACGCTCCGCGATCTTTCGCCGGGCGAATGGCGCGAGGCGTGAAGCTGTTCTTCGACGGCGGCAGCCGGCCTCTGCCGATCGGCATGGAGCTGGCGGTCGTCGTGGGCGGACGGAGCCTCGTCCAGCGCGGGCTCGGCCCCGGCACCAGCATGGATGCCGAGTGGCTCGCGCTGATCGAGGCGATGCAGTGCGCCCATGCGATGGGTGTGACGGACGCCGTTCTGCTGGGGGACGCGGCAGCGGTGATCGCGCAGGCGAACGGCCTGGTGCGATGCCCGCCTTCCTGCCTGGCCCATCTCGAGCGCTTCCAGCAGATGCCGAGGCCGGAGGGCCGGACCCGCATCCGGTACGTCAAACGAAGCCAGAACCTCGCCGGCATCGCATTGGCGGCGCTGCACGCCCGCTGACGCAGCCCGATCCGCGTTTCCGGCGAGGCAAAGCCTCACCAAAGCCGAGCACGACGGGCCAACGCCGCTACTGGCCCTCGTAGCGCGCCCGCATCGCCTAGGCTTGCGAACGCCGCTCCACGCCCCTGGCGATGAGTTCCCGGATGCGGGAGGCAAGCGATTCCATGGCAAAGGGCTTGGTCATGACGTGCATGCCCGGTTCCAGCTGGCCGTTCCCGATCAGCGCGTTTTCCGCATAGCCCGTGATGAAGAGCACCTCGAGATCGGCCCGGCTCTGGCGCGCGGCATCCACCATCTGGCGCCCGTTCATGCCGCCCGGCAGGCCGATGTCGGTCACCAGCAGGTCGATCCGCGCATCCGACTGGAGGATCTTCAGCCCGGCTGCCCCGTCGCCTGCCTCCAGTGCCGAATAGCCGAGTTCGTCGAGCACCTCGATCACCAGCATCCGGACGGTGGGTTCGTCGTCCACCACCAGCACCGTCTCGCCTTGACCGGCCTGCTCCGCATCGGCAAGCGTGCCGAGCTCCGGCTCCGGTTCCGCCTCGCCATGGTGCCGCGGCAGGTAGAGGCAGACCATCGAGCCTTCGCCGACTTCGGAATAGATGCGCGCCAAGCCGCCGGACTGCCGCGCAAAGCCGTAGACCATCGACAGGCCGAGCCCCGTACCCGCTCCGATCGGCTTCGTCGTAAAGAAGGGATCGAATGCCTTGTCGATCACCTCCCGGGACATGCCGACACCCGTATCGGACACGCACAGCGAGACATATTGCCCCGGCTCCAGGTCCCGTTCCCGTGCCGCACGGCGATCGATCCAACGGTTGCACGTCTCGATCGTCAGGCGCCCGCCCTCCGGCATCGCATCACGCGCGTTGATGCAGAGGTTCAGCAGCGCGTTCTCAAGCTGGTTGGGATCGACCAGCGTCGCCCAAAGGCCGGCGGCACCGACCACCTCCACCTCGATCTCCGGTCCCACGGTGCGACGGATCAGCTCTTCCATGCCGTCGATCAGCCGGTTCACGGCCGTGGGCTTCGGATCGAGCGTCTGGCGCCGGGAGAAGGCGAGCAGTCGGTGCGTTAGGGAGGCCGCACGCTTGGCGGCGCCGCGCGCCGCCGCCACATAGCGCTCCACCTCGCCGAACCGCCCTTGAGCGATCCGCACCTCCAGGATCTCCAGGCTGCCGGTGATGCCGGTCAACAGATTGTTGAAGTCGTGCGCGATGCCGCCGGTCAGCTGGCCGACTGCCTCCATCTTCTGCGACTGGCGCAGCGCCGCCTCGGCTTCCTCCAGCGCCACGGCCGCTGCCGCCTCTGCGGTGATGTCGCGGCCGAAGCCATAGAACATGCCGTTCTCAGGGACGGTGGTCCATTCCACCAGCCGGCTTTCGCCATGCTTGGTCCGCAGTGACATGCGGTAGTTCCGCAGCGGCTTGCCGGATGCCAGCGTCTCCACCCGCGCCTGCCAGCTGGCCTCTTCCTCCAGCACGAACTCCGTGCTGCGCTGGCCCACCGATTCCTCGCGACTCCACCCCAGCAGCGTCGTCCACGATGGATTGACGTCGGTGATCCAGCCTTCGGAGTTGGTCACCACCTTCAACACGGGCGACAGCTTCCAGATGCGCTCGCGCTCCAGGGCCAACTGCCGCTCGTTGGTGATGTCGCGCGCGACCGCATGGATGCGCCCGGCCTCCGGAACCGCAGTCCAGGCAAGCAGGCGATAGTCGCCCGACTTGGTGCGATAGCGGTTCTCGAACGCCAGCGTGGTGACGCCGTCGCCGAGCTTCTCGACCTCTGAGGCGGTCGCGACGAGATCGTCGGGGTGGAGGAAGTCTGCGAGACGCGCGCCGACCATCTCGGCCTCATCCCACCCCAGTAGGCGCTTTGCCGAGGGGTTCACCGCGGTGATCACTCCTTCGAAGGTGCAGACCAGCATCAGCTCCTGCGACATCGACCACAGCCGATCGCGATCGGCGACGCTGGTGGCCTCGCTCTGCTTCTGATCCTCGATGTCGGTGTTGGTGCCGACCCAGCCGGTGACATTGCCCTCTTCGTCGCGGACCGGCTCGCCGCGGGTCAGGAACCAGCGGTACTCCCCCTCGCGATTTCGCAGGCGATATTCATGCTCGTACACATCACCGCGCTCGCGCGCCTGGCGCCAGGCTTCGACGGTCGGGGGAACATCCTCCGGGTGGACGAAGCGCTGCCAGCCGTCCGCGCCGAGGAGTTCGTCCGCGGACCAGCCCGAATAGGCGTAGACCTGGTCGTTGAACCAATAGATCGCGCCGTCCGGCCGCGCCGCCCAGATCTGGTTGGGCATGGCTTGGGCGAAGGTGCGGAACTGGAGTTCGCTGGCCTCCAGTGCTGCGGCGACGTCCGCCTTCTCCCGCCCTGCGACCACGGCGAAGTCGGCGCTGCTGTCGAGGATCCTACGCGCGCGGCCAAGCTGTGCTCGCAGGTGCGTGGCTTCGGCTTCCAGCGCTTCCAGACGGCTTTGCAGTTCTTCGTTCGTGCCAGTCATCAGCCCTTGATCGCCCACCTTCTTCTCCGACGGCGCCGCAGCACCGCTCCACCCTTCGTCATCAACCGGGCGCCCTCTCTGGCGTGTAGTGGAACGCAACGGAACGGGAAGCCACTGAACGTACCTGAAGGGCGTTGGTGCCACCCCCGGGCGTTGCAGACCCTGCCCGAAACGCCGGGATACCGACGCTGACGGCGACGGAAAGCCCAAGCGAGGCGTACGAGCGCCGATTGGAAGCGGCGCATGACATAAGGCGTTGCGGCCGCCCGCGTTCGGGCTAGCGTCCGCTCAGGAGAGAATGATGCACGAGACCGAACCGTCCCACGCGCCCAAGGCTCCCGCCGCCAGGAAAGGGGCGCCGGTGCTGGGCACTCTGCTGCAGGACGCCTTCGCGCTTCCGCACGATACGCTGATCACCGGCGATCTGCCGTTTCTTCTTTCACAGCTCTCCCTGCTTCCGCGTACCGAGCCGCGGGAAGATGCGGCGCTCGGGCGCAGCGCCTGAACCCGCGTTCGCTGCGGCGAAAGTAGCACGCGGGCTAGCCGCCGGACCCTCCAACGACGCCGGGTCGGCGGCGCTGGAGGAAGCGCGTTGGTCCGCCCATCCCGCCCCACGTGCATGGAGCGGGATGGGTGACCGTCACACCGCGTTCAGTGCCTGGTCGAAGTCGGCGATGAGGTCCTCGGCATTCTCGACGCCGATGGAGATGCGCACGAGGTTGTCCGTGATGCCCAGGTCCTGCTTGCGCTGGTCGGGGACCGACAGATGCGTCATCGCCGCAGGACAGGAAGCGAGCGTCTCCGTACCGCCCAGGCTCACCGCGAGCTTCGCGATCTTGAGGTTGTCGAGGAAGGCAAAGCTCTCGCGCTCGCCGCCCTTCAGGTACAGCGAGAAGGTCGATCCGGCACCGCTGCAATGGCGCTGGTAGATGTCCGCCTGGCGGCTCCCTTCCTTCAAGAACCCCAGGTAGCCCACGCTCTCCACCTTGGGATGATCGCGCAGAAACGCGCAGACCTTGGCCGCATTCTCGCCGGCACGGCTCATCCGCAACTCCAGCGTCTCCAGGCTGCGCAGCAGCATCCAGGCGGTGTTCGGATCGCAGATCGTGCCGATGGTGTTGCGCATCATGCGGACCGGGTCGATCCACTTCTTGGCGCCCGAAATGCCGCCCGCGACCAGGTCCGAATGGCCGCCCGCATATTTGGTCAGGCTGTAGACCACCAGGTCCGCGCCGTGCCGCAGCGGCTGCTGCCAAAGCGGGCCCAGGAAGGTGTTGTCGATCGCGATCGGCGGCACGGTATCGCCCAGCAGCCGGTCGCGCACGCGCGCCACCGCCTCGATGTCGACCAGCGCGTTGGTGGGATTGGCCGGACTCTCGAGATAGATCAGCGAGACGTTACCCTGCGCCTTCGCCCGCTCGATCACGGTGGCGATCTCTTCCTCGGTGGCGCCCGCCGGGAAATCGAGGAAGGTCACGCCGAAGCGGCCGAGGATGCGGCCGATCAGGGTTTCGGTAGCGGCATAGAGCGGGGCGGAATGCACGATCACGTCGCTGGGCTTCACCAGCGCCAGCATCAGCGTCGCGATCGCCGACATGCCGGAAGAAAAGACCAGCGCGTCCTCCGCATCTTCCCAGATGCCCAGGCGATCCTCCAGGATTTCCTGGTTCGGCCCGTTGAAGCGCGAGTAGACGAGGCCGTCGACCCCGCCCGGCCGCTTGCCGGTCACCCCTTCGAAGTGGCGCTTGCCGGCCGCGGCATTCTCGAACACGAAGGTCGACGTCAGGAAGATCGGCGGCTTCAGCGAGCCTTCGGACAGCGCCGGATCATAGGCGTGACCCATCATCAGCGTGGAGGGGGAAAGGCGGCGGCCGCCCACCTCCAGTATCTCCGGCCGTGGCCGGCGGCGGGTCGTGGCCCCGGTGATTTCGGCTTCGGTTTCGGGGTTCGATGATCCGCTCATGGCAGTCCTCTCTGCTTGTTTGTCGATCACCCTAGCCGTTCCTGGACCGCTCGCCATCCGTTTCCGGTCGCCGCAGGCGCCGGTTGGAGCTGGACGCACTTGAAGCGCCGGCCGCCCTCGCCTAGCTTGCGGGAGCGGGCCGGGCCCCTCTGACACCCCACGACGTGGTGTGATGTCGGACCGCAGAGCATGAGGGGCCTGGCTGATTCCACAATTCTCCGGCCAGTCCCGAACATGGAGTTCGCGATGACTGCCGCTGACCGGAAGGACGTGCCCCGTACGCCGCGTGCCGCTTCGCTGGGCACCCGGCGCAGCGGCGCGTCGCCAGCCACGAATGGCGCGGCTTGAGCCAGCAGTCCCATCGCACAATCGACCCAATCCCAACGCGAGGAAAAGCAATGAAGTCCTTCAAGATCGGCAACCTGGGCGCCATCGCGGCCGGTCTCGCCGTGGCAGCGATGCTCGTCGTTCCCGATGATGCGGACGCGCGCCGGAGAGGAAGCTTCGGCAGCCGCGGCGCGCGCACCTATGATGCACCGGCCACCACCACGGTGGCTCCCAAATCCACAGCTCCCGTGCAGCGTTCGATGACGGAGAAGCCGGCTGCTTCAAGCCCTGCGGCGCAGGCCGGCAGGGCCGCTCCTGCCAGGCGCGGCGGCATGGGAAGGGGCCTGCTTGGCGGCCTCATCGCAGGCGGACTGATCGGGGCGCTGCTCGGCGGCGGTCTGGGTTCGCTTGCCGGCGCAGGGATGCTCATGGCGCTGCTCCAGGTCGCCCTGATCGGCGGCCTCGTCTGGTTCCTGTTTCGCATGTTCCGTCGCAAGCCCGCGCTCGCCGGGGCGCATGGCGGCGCGATGGCGTCCCCGTTTGCCGGCTTCCAGCCGCAGCCGGCGCCGCAGCAGCCGTTCTCCCAGGGCTTTCGCACCGCCGCCGTGGCACCGCGCAGCGTGGACATCGACATCGTCGACGCGGACCGGCGCGACTTCGAGCGGCTGCTGATCGAGGTGCAGGACGCCTTCTCCAAGGAGGATTTCGCGGGCCTGCGTGCGCGGACCACGCCGGAGGTGATGTCCTATTTCGCCGAGGAACTCAGCCAGAACGCAACCGCCGGCCGGCGCAACAGCGTCTCCGGGACCGCACTGATCGACGCGGAGGTGTCGGAAGCCTGGCGCGAGGAGGACGCCGACTACGCCACCATCGCCATGCGGTACGAGAGCATCGACGTGATGCTCGACCGGAGCAGCGGCGCCGTCGTGGAGGGGGATCCGGAGCGGCCGAGCCAGGCGGTCGAGCTGTGGACCTTCAAGCGCGGGGCCGAAGGCCAGTGGCGCCTATCGGCGATCCAGGAAGCCTGACCGGCTCTGACGCGATGCACGGCGAGCCCAGGCTCGCCGTGCATCGCCCGCCCCCTGTCTTGTGGTTAGGGCCGTGGGCGGAGCTCTCGTCCGATCGGATAGAGGAGGTAGCGGTCGTCGCGGTAGGGCGACCGCTCGATGAACCAGGCCAGCCGCGCGGCGCCGTCTGCGGCGAAGTCCGGATCGGCCGCCAGCCGGGTCTCGAACGCACTGCGCAGTGCCGGGTCGCGCGCCAGCATCGCCTCCGCCATCGGCGCGCTGGCATAGCGCTCCATGCCGCCCGACTTCTGGAGCATGCCGGGGAAGAACCCCCAGGCGAGGAACGAGTCCGGCGCCTCCGCCTCCAGCAGCGCTGCCGCGAGCAGCCCCTTGGGCTGGTCATAGGGCACGCGGACCGAGCCGGCGGCCAGCGTCTCGCGCCACCGCTCGTGCTTGAAGCTGCCGGCGATCATCACCCGCTGCTCGCTCGCGGGCCCAAGCTTCGGCTCGACCAGCCGCACCATGTCGAGGTCGAGCGTGCGCGGTGCATCGATCCGCTCGTAGCGGATGCCGTGGAGGTCGAGCCGGGCGATCACCGCGGTGGCGCTTGCCGGCACCCACCAGGCCCGCGGGAGGGTGACGCTCGCCACCGGCTTCTGGCCGATGATCGGAAGCGTGAGCGGCTGGGTGCGTGCGACGTAGCGCACCTCCTCCTCGCCCGAGGCGGGCGAGCGATAGCGTTCCAGCGCCATGCCGGTGAACTTGACCCATGCCTGGGGAGTCTCGTCGCGCTCCCAGCGCACCGCGAGCGTCTTCGGACGGGCGGCGCGGTCGGCATCGATCGCGGCGCGTAGCGCGGCGGCGGCGCGGCCCGCATGACGCAGCGCCCCCTCCATCAGCGCATAGGCGCCGAGCACGCGCTGGCGATAGGGCTTGAGGCAGTGCATCTCGACCAGCACCGTCGGGATGCGGGCGAAGTCGCCGTAGCCGGTCGAGTAGCGCGGTCCCTCTGCGGCGACGCGCAGGCCCTTGCTCAGATCCCGCTCGTCGATCGCACTGGGATAGAAATGGGGCTTGTGCCCCATGCGCTTCACGAACGCATCGACGCCTTGCGTGAAGGAACCGTTCAGCCAGCGGGTGATCGCCTGCGATTGGACGTGCCGCCCCCACCCGGCGAAGGTGTAGGTCACGTCATAGCCGTGGTCGAACCCGTCCGACACGTGCATGTCGATGTAGAGGACCGGGTCGAGCCGGTTCAACAACCGCAGCATCGCCTGCGTTTCCGGCGCATCGGCCTTCGCATAATCGCGGTTGAGGTTGATGTTCTGCGCGGTCGATCGGAGCCCGGGATTGTTCGGCCCGCGCTGGTTGGGGCGATTGTACGGGCTGGTCTGCTCGTGCCCGTCGGCGTTGTAGATCGGCACGAACACCAGGTCGACCGCGTCGAGCAGATCCGCCTTGCCGCGCAGGCCGATGTCGCGCAGCAGCATCAGCCCGGCGTCCTTGCCGTCGATCTCGCCCGAGTGGATGCCGGCCTGGATCAGCACCACCGGCTTGTCTGCGCCCCCCTTGCTGGCCCGCACATAATAGAGGTCGCGCCCCTCCGGGGTGGTGCCGAAGCTCTCCAGCGTGAGCAGCGGCGAGGCGGCGACCAGCCGGTCCAGCCAGGCGCGGGTTTCCGCATAGGTCGGCGTCTCGGCAAAGCCGGAACGTTCGGCCGGGGTGATCCACGGGTCGCTTGGCTTGGCGATCCATTGCTCGCTCGCGCCCGACCAGGCGAGCGCCGGCGGCAGGGGTGCGCGCTCCTGGGCCAGGGCGGAAGGTGCGGCAAGGGTGGCCAGCAGGCCGGCGGCGATACGAAGCGTCACGAAAGGTCCTTTCAGGCGCGGCTGGCGCCGCTGATCTGGGCGATCCGGCGGCCGCCGATGCCGAGCAGCAACCCGGCCGCAGCGACCAGCGCCAGCAGCGGTGCGATCGGGATCGAGCCCGAGCGGGCACGCGGCACATAGGCCGGCATCCAGCCGAAATCGGCGCGGGTGAACGGCCGGTCGGCGAACAGGTAGGGATAGAAGAACTGCCGCAGCTCCCGGTGAAAGGCGGCGATGCTGTCCTGATAGGCGAACTGGCCGAACTGGTCGGTATCGGCGATCCGGTGCAGCACCCCCTGGGCGGCGACCCCGGGCAGCAGATAGCCGGCGCGCTCACTCCAGCGCTCGCGCGCGATCAGGCTTGCTCGGTAGGCGGCAACCTCCCCGGCCACCGCCTCGTCGCCGACCTGATGCATGGCGAAGTACCATTTCCAGTGGAAGCGGCCATCGAACCCCTCGCGGCCGCGCCATTCAGGGTGGCGCGCGAAGAAGCGCTCGAACGTCTCTGCCTTGGGCACATCCCAGCCGTGATGAACGATCTCGCGTTGCGCCAGCGTCAGGTCGATGCCCTTGGCGGTCGGGATCGCCCGCGCGATCACCGCATTGGCGAGCGTTGGCAGCACCAGCGTCAGCAGGATCCAGCAGCCGATCAGCGATGCCGCTGCGGTGGCGGAGGCGCGCACGAGGCTGCCGACCAGCAGCGCGACGCCGAACCAGAAGGCGAGGTAGAGCGCAGCGACCAGCAACATCGCCGCCGCGGGCCCTACCGGTGCCGCGGTGAGTGCCGCGCCGACGACGAACGGCAGCGCTACCGCGGCGAGCACCAATGCGTAGCGCAGGCCCAGGCGCCGCCGCCACAGACCGCGGCCGGGCATCGACAGCAGCAGTCGCAACCGCCCGCCCTCGCGCTCGCCGGTGACGAGGTCGTGGGTCAGCGCGATCACGATCAGCGGCGCGAGATAGACCAGCACGAATGCCCAATCGAACACCCCCGGCAGCGCCAACTCCGCATTCACCGCCTCCGCATCATAGAGCTGCTGCTGCAGCCCGAGCGCGCGGACCCGCAGCACGAACGGCTGGATGTCGCGCTGGCCGATCGCCGCAAAGGCGAGCGGCGGCGGCGCGTCGTGGGTGAGCAGGAAGCTGTAATAGGCGGCATAGCCGGCATCCCCGTCGGGCTTGCCATGGGTGGCGGCGACCGCGGCAAAATCGCGCTGCTGCTCGGCAGCGACGCGGGCGATCGTCGCTTGCTGCCGTGCGACCTGCGCGATGCCGGAGCAGACAGCGAGCGCGGCGAGCAGCGCCAGCAGCGTCAGCGAGACCACGCCCAGTCGCGAGCGCAGGATCAGGCGGAGTTCCGCGTGCAGGCGGCTCATCGTGCGATCCCCCCGATGCGGCGCGCGGCGAAGGCGGCGAGCAGCCCCAGCCCTGCCAGCCAGCCGAACAGCACCGCCAGGCTCCAGCCGATGGTGCCACGCTCGGCGGTGAGCGGTTCATAGGGCCGGTAGGCGAAGCGCGGCACGCGCTTCCAGTTCTCGGCCGAGACGCGCGGGTCTTCGCCGCCGATGTGCGGGATCAGCTCCGCCTGCATCCGGTTGAGCGTCTGAACGAAGCGATAGCGAAAGCCCTCCGCCTGCTCGAGGAAATCGAGATGCGCGGCGAGGTCGCTGGCCGTCAGCGCCATGGACAGTTGCCGGATCGCGATCAGCGGACTGACGGCGGCAAAGGCGTGGACGAAGCGGTTCTGCGTCGTCTCTCGCGCGGCGGTGTCGGCGGCGGCACGCGCGTAGAGGGCGGTGCTCAGCCGCTCGCCCTCCATCCCCACCAGCCCGGCATATTGCACCGGCAGGTCCTCGACCCGCGACACGCCATAGCGTGCGAGCGTGCGCGCCTTGAACTCGGCGAAATAGGGATCGTCGGGATCGTGGCTGTCGCCGATCTCGGCGAGGTCGCGGTGCAGGGCCACCTCGGTCTCGATCCGCGTCGGCAGCGTGGCGCGGCTCGCCGCCACCTCGGGCAAGGCCCGCGGCAGCAGGATCACGCCCACCATCCAAAGCCCGATCAGCACCGCCAGCGCATCGCGCGAGCGCGACGCCAGCGCGGAGACCACCACCGCGAGCAGCGCCCACAGCAGCAGCCAGCCGGCATAGCCCAGCACCAGCAGCAGCGTGGCGCCCCAGCCTGCCGAGCCGGTGAGCGCAAAGCCGATCAGCACCGCAAACGCCGGCGCCCCCACCGCCAGCGCCACCGCGGCATGGCCGAGCAGCTTGCCCGCCAGCAAGGTGCGCCCGCCGATTCCCTGCGCCAGCAGCAGCCGCAGCGTGCCGCGCTCACGCTCGCGCGCGACACTGGTGAAGGCGAGAAAGATCAGTAGCAGCGGTGCCAGCGTCTGGAGCACGAACGCCGGGGTGAGCTGGCCGAAGCGCAGCAGCAGAGACGATTGGCGCGCCTCCGCGAAATTGGCGCTGTTCTGGCGATGCCCTTCCAGGAAGAGGGTGTTGCCGGTAAAACTGTCGACGCCAGCGTCGAAGAACGCGAGCGGAGCGATCGGCCGGAACACGAACTGGCCGTAATGCACCATGCGGTGCGGGTGGCGGTCCGGCTGGCGGTCGAACTCGGCATCGGCGCTCGCCTGGTAGCGCGTACGATCGGCCTCCATCCGCGCGCGACGCTCCAGGCTGACGACGATCGCCACCAGCACGAGGGCGACCAGCAGCGCGGTCGCGATCACGCCGGCGCGGTTGCGCAGCAGCGCGCGCCACTCCTCGCGCGCGATCCGCAGCGTCGCGCTCATGCCGGCACCTGCGGATGCGCGTAGCGGGCGTGCAGCGCGTTCAGATCGAAGCGGGTCTCACCAGCGGCGGCGACCCGCTCCTCCTCGATCCGGCCGTTGCTCAGGAAGCCGATGCGGTCGGCGATGTCGACCGCGCTCAGCAGATCGTGCGTCACCATCAGGATCGCGACGTTCCGCGCCCGCGCGGTGGCGAGCAGCCGGTTAAACTCCAGCGTCGCCTGCGGGTCGAGCCCCGAGGTCGGCTCGTCGAGCAGCAGCACCGGCACATGACGCGCGAGCGCCAGCGCGATCGCCACCTTCTGCCGCATGCCTTTCGAAAAGCCACCGACGCGCTTGTCCCAGGCGTGGCGCGGCAGCCCGACGGCATCCAGCGCCGGATCGATCACCGCCTCGCGACCTCGCTCCGCATCGGCCAGCGCAAGGAAATAGTCGATGTTCTCCCGCGCGGTCAGATGCTCGTAGAGCGCGACGCTCTCGGGCACATAGGCGAGCAGCGCCCGCGCCTCGACCGGCTGCGCCACCGGATCGACGCCGCAGATCCGCACCGTTCCCGCCGAGGGCGCGAGAAAGCCCAGGAGCGCATTGAGCGTGGTCGACTTGCCCGCACCGTTGCCGCCCAGCAGCGCGTAGATCTCGCCGCGCGCGACCATGAGGTCCAGGTCACGCAGCACCAGCCGGTCGCCGTAGCTGTGGCGGACGCCACGAAGCGTGATCGCCATGTCGGATGCAGGGGTCGTGTCGGTCAACTCTCGGCCTCGCCTTTTCGATCTTGCGTTGCAGCATTCCGCCTCTATGAGACGGTGTAACATTACGCAACCCGCTGCGGCGGGGGGGGGCATCAGCAACATTGGGGATAGCATGCGCATCTTTCGGACGGTGAAGCGGTTGGGCGCCTTCTGCGGCTCGGCATCGGCGATGGTGCTTTCCGCCACCTTTGTGCCGGCTGCCGCGCAGGAGCTGCCCGCCGAGGAGCCGGCGGAAGCGCGCGACCACGAACACAGCAGCGTCGACGACATCGTCGTGCTCGGCCGCCGCCGCGTCGATCGGGTCAACGGCTCGGACGTGGTGACGGAGCGCATGTCGCAGGCGAGCATCGCACTCGATCGCGCAATCCTGGACGACTATGGCGTGCGCCGGCTGGCCGACGCGCTCGAACTCGTCAGCGGCATCTCGCAGCAGAACAACCTGGGCGGCCTGCGCGACAATTACGCGATCCGCGGCTTCCTCGGCACGCCCGACACCGGCGCGGAATATTTCGTGGACGGCTTCCTTGCCAACCGTGGCTTCGGCCCGCCGCGCGATCCCGCCAACGTCGAGCGCATCGAGGTGCTGAAGGGACCGGTCGGCGCCGTGTTCGGCTCGGTCGACCCCGCCGGCGTGGTCAACGTCGTGACCAAGAAACCGCAGTTCCGCACCGGCGGGAGCTTCACCGCCAGCGCGGGATCGTTCGACACCTACCGGCTGGAAGGCGACGTCGAATCGCTGCTCGACCCCAGCCTCGCGATCCGACTGGTTGGCGCGATCGAGAACAGCGACGGCTTCCGCGACTATGTCGACCTGCGCCGCCGCCTGTTCGCGCCGTCCGTGAGCTGGCGTCCGGCCGAGGGCACGACCCTCACCTACCAGGGCGAGTATATCGAGTTCCGCTCGCCGTTCGACCGCGGCATCCCCGCGATCGGCGACGATGCCGAGGCGGTGCCGCGCGATCGCTTCGTGGGCGAACCCGGCGATGGGCGCGTCGCCTCCACCAACTGGCGACATGAACTGACGCTCGAGCAGGCACTGGGGGGCGGCTGGTCGCTGGTCGGCGGTGGCGCCTATCGCGACGCGAGCATCTATGGCTATTCGAGCGAGGCCTCGACGCTGCTCCCGGACGGGACGGTGCGCCGCCAGCGTCGCCTGCGCGACTGGAACCTCACCGACTGGTCGGCGCGCGTGGAGATTCGCGGCACCGTCGAGGCGTTCGGCACCCACCGGCCGAGTGTCGGCGCGACCTTCTATGACCTCGACTTCGACACCTATCAGGAGCGTTTCCGCCCCACCGCGGCCGATCCCTACCCGATCAACGTCTTCGATCCGGTCTACGGCGGCACCGCCGGCCCGCTGGTGCCCTTCACCGTCACCAACGAGCGGCGCCGGGCGGTGGCGCTCTACGCACAGGACATGTGGGAGGCGACGGACACGCTGAGCGTCGTCGGCGGCATCCGCTACGAGCATCTCGATCAGCGCATCGACAATCTGCGCACCGGCCAGCTCAGCCGGTTGAAGCGGGATCCCGTCGAGTTCCGCGCTGGCATCCGCTACCGCCCCGATCCCCGCTTCGCCTTCCACGCAAACTGGGGTGAAGGTTTCCGCCCCAATTCCAGCGTGGGGCGCGATGGCAACGCCTTTGCACCCGAAACGGGCAACGGATATGAAGTGGGCGCAAAGCTGGTGCTGCCCGCCTTCCGCGCGGGCCTGAGCTGGTTCAGCGTGTCGAAGCGCAATATCCTGGCCACCGATCCGGTCGACGTGAACTTCCTTGCCACCGTCGGGCGCATCCGCTCACGCGGCGTCGAACTGGACGGCGAGATCGACCTCGCACCCGGCGTGCGGCTGATCGGCAATTATGCCTATACCGATGCGGAGGCGCACGACCCCGCCTTCGCCAGCGCCGACGTGCTCAACGTGCCGCGCCATTCGGGTACACTGCAGCTGTTCGCAACGCTGCCGGTGGCTGGGCGCGACCTCGATCTGAGCGCCGGCGGCACCTATGTCGGCCCGCGCGCGGCAGCGCTCGACGGCGGCGACCTGCGGCTCGACGGCTATCTCAAGGCAAAGGCGAGCGCGGCCTACCCGCTCACCGACCGGATCACCGCGCGCATCGAAGTCGACAATCTGTTCGACCAGACCTACGCGCAGAGCAGCTACAGCGCGTTGTGGATCTACCCGGGAGCTCCCCGCTCGGTACTGGGATCGGTCACGATGCGGTTTTGAAGCAGGGGCGCGCGAAGCGCCGGCTTATCGAGACCGCGCCGTGGATCGATCCAGGATGGCGCGGCGCAACACCCGCGTCAGGTCCTCGATCGAATAGGGCTTGTGCAGCAGCTCGAACCCGTGGCTCCCCTCCTGTGCCAGCACATGGCTGTATCCGCTGGTCAGGATCACGGGGAGGTCCGGCTCGCGGCGTCGGATCTCCAGCCCGAGTTCGACGCCGTTCATCCCCGGCATCACCACGTCCGAGAACACGGCGGCATAGTGCTGCGGATTTTCGGCGAGGTGCCGCAGGGCGGCGTCGGCGTTGGGCGCCCAGGTCGTCGTGAAACCGAGTTCGGCCAGGAGATCGGTCGAGAACGCCCCGACCTGCTCATTGTCCTCGACGACTAGGATGTGCCCCCTTCCCTGCGCCTCTTCGCGCAACTGGGCCACCGTCGCTTCGCCCACCTCCGCGGGAACGCGCGGGAGGAACATCGTGAAGGTGCTTCCCTCCCCGACCACGCTCTCCACCGCCACTTCGCCTCCCGATTGTTTGGCGAAACCATAGACCTGGCTGAGCCCCAGCCCGGTTCCCTTGCCGACCTCTTTGGTCGTGAAGAACGGTTCGAAGATCTGGGCCAGCTTCTCGGCGTCGATGCCGCTGCCGCTGTCGGACACGCGCACGGCGACGAAGTCGCCCGTGCTGGCACGGTGGCCCCGTACCGGAGGAATGCTGCTCGTCGGCTCGATCTCGATCCTGAGTTCGCCGACGTCGTTCATGGCGTCGCGCGCATTCACCGCCATGTTGACGAGCGCGGTCTCGAACTGGCTGGGATCCGCCTCGACATAGCAGACGTCGCAATCCGTATTGACCGCGAGGGTGACCCCGGCCCCGACCACCGTCGCGAGCATGTCCCGGATGCCTTCGATGCGGTGCCCGACGTTGAACACTTCCGGCTTGAGCGCCTGGCGCCGGGAGAATGCCAGCAGCTGGCTGGTGAGTTTCGCCGCGCGATCGGCGGTATCGGCGATGGCCTGGATGTACCGCGCCTTCTTCTCCTCGGGAAGCGTGGGACGGCGCAGCATCTCGGCCGCGCCGCGGATCACGGTCAGGAGGTTGTTGAAGTCATGCGCGACCCCGCCGGTGCGCTGGCCGATCGCCTCCAGCTTCTGGCTTTGGCGAAGCGTATCCTCGATCTTCATGCGGGCGGCGACTTCCTCCAGCACCCGGTGCTCCAGCGTCTCGTTGAGCTGGCGCAGGACCGCTTCCGCCTGTTTGTGCGGTGTGAGGTCGTGCATGGCACCGACCATCCGGCGCGCCTGCCCTGTCTCGTCGCGAATCACCGTGCCCCGGTCGAGTACCTCGGCGTAGGTGCCGTCCTTGCGTTCGAACCGGTATTGCGCCGCCCAGCCCTTGTCCCGGCCGGCGATCGCGCGCTCGATGCTGCTGACGACCCGATCGCGATCCTCAGGGTGGATCTTGCTCTTCCACCAGCGCCCGGTTTCCTCGAGGTCGTCGGGCCCATAGGCGAACATCGTGCCCATCGCCTCGGACGAGCGGAGGTGATCGGTCTGGAGGTTCCAGTCCCAGATGACGTCGTTCGTCGCCTGAGCAGCGAGCCGATAGCGCTGTTCGGTTTCCCGAAGCACGTCTTCGGCCATGCGACGATCGGATTCGTCCCGGCCGATCTTCAGGAAGCCGATCTCCTCGCCAGCGGCGCTCCGCAGCAGGTTCGACGAGCCGTTGATGAACACGTAGCTGCCGTCCTTGCGCAGGTGCCAGCGCACGTTCGGGGCGAACTGCGCCCGCCTTGCCGTCTCCGCCTCCTGCGCCGGAATTCCTGCTTCGCGGTCTTCGGGGGTGAAGAGGATGTCGACCAGTTCGCCGAGGACCTCGGCGGCGTCATAGCCAAAGGTCTTTGCCGCTCCCGGCGACCAGCTGGTGATCCGCCGCTCGGGGCTCAGCGTCATGATGGCGTAGTCGGTGGCCGAGTCGACGATCAGCCGCAGCCTCTGCTCGCGGTCGCGGACCGCTTCTTCCGCTTCGCGGCGCTCAGTCACGTCGAGGACGAATTCGACCACCTCCTCCGCGCTGACCCGGCGCGGCGCGAACAAGCCCCACCAGCGGGTACCGTCCTTGCGAAAATACTGCTTCTCGTACGGGATCGCCTCGCCGACCGTGTTCACCTGGTGAACGGCCCATTCCGACGCGGGCCAGAACTCCGCTGGCGTAAGCTGCTGCCATGTGAGCCCCAGCGCTTCCTCGCGCGTGAAGCCCGTCATGCGCAGGAATGCATCGTTCACCCGGGTGAGCCCGAAGTCCGGACCCCAATAGATGATGCCGACGGTCTTGATCTCGAAGCTGCTCTTCAGCCGGCGCTCGGCAAGAACCCGATCGGTGACGTCGGACCCCTGCACGAAGATGCCGATCACGTCGCCGCCGGGATCCCGGACCGGCTGAAGCAGCAGGTCCAGGATCCGCTCGTCCGACGCCCCGGGAACGCCGGACTGGATCGGCAGCCGCGCATCCGTGATCCGGATCGGCTCGCCGGTTCGAAAGGCTTCGTCCAGCCGGTTCACTCCCGTCGCGGAAAAGGCTTGCGGAAGGACCTCTGCCGCGACGCGTCCGACGATGGGCGCGTCGCCGAAAAGCCGCCGGAACGCCGGGTTGGCGAGGACAATGCGGTGGTTTGGTTCGCGCAGCAGCGCCATCAGGCTCGGCGCCTGCTCGAACATCTGCGCCAGGCGCTCGCGCTCGTCCCCCTGCGTAGGTCCGAAATCGGGAGAAGGGTCGCGCGCGTCCATGATCAGGAAAACGCGCATGGCGACGTAAGTTGCCGTCCCGGCACGCGTTTGTCTGAACCGCGACCGATCCTTCTGTCCCCCCCCCACTGCGCGCGCGTGCCTTCGGCGCCGGTGATGGCTGCGGAGCAGGCAGCCTTGGCGCGGCTGGCCCACCGCTTGGAGACGAAGCAGCAGCCTCCAGTCAGGGGAAATCTCAGGATCAGCTTGGGCTTATCCTGATGGTTCCGAACCGCGCACGAGGCAATTTTCTTATCCGTAGTTCTGAGATTCCATCGGAGACGGTCATGTTCGTCGGTAGGCTCGATATTCTGGTTGCTTTGCAAAATAGTGCAAGCACCAGAGAGGTCGACACCGGCACCGGCGCTTCGGACGACTATGCCAATCCAAATACCAATCAACCGAGTCGTGAACACGACTCAGGTGCGACGCCAGCCTTCAGTATTCTGAAGGAACTTTCCGCCTCGACAACTTCAGGACCGCAGCAGTCGAACCAGATTCCGCGGCAGACCTCCGTCATGCTCAACGGGTTAGGCGCGCTTTTAGCAAACTCAACCCTTCCTACGTCGGCCAAAGGAGTTTGATCATCATGCGACGATCGTCAGCCATCGCCTATGTTCTTGCCTTTGCGTCGGCCGCACCGGCCTATGCCCAGGTGAACCAGGACACCGGATCCCTCGATGTTCGCCTGATCGTCGAGGAAGCATGTGAAATCTCCTGGCCCGGCAGTACGATCGGCGGGGGTGACGCGGAACTGGATTTCGGAACCACATCCCGGATCGACGCGGCAATCGACCGGGAGATTGGTACCGGAACGGTCGGCGGCATCGAAATACGCTGCAATGCGGGCACGACGTACGACGTCGCGTTCGGCACGGGCGAGAACTCCGCCAACGTCGATAACCGGGCGATGCGGGGTGCGGTGAACACCGCTCAGTTGATCCCCTACCAGATCTACAGCGACGCTGCGCGGACCAACGTTCTTTCGACGATCTCCGTAACCGCCAACGGCGCCTACCAGCCGCTTCCCATCTACGGTCGGGTGCCTCCTTTGACTCCGGCACCACCCGCCGACCGCTACACCGACAACGTCATCGTAACAGTCAGCTTTTGAAGGAGATCGCGATGTACGTGCGTTTGTCCGTCGCCCTTGCGGCTCTTCTCACCGTCCCGAGCACCGCCGCGCCGCAAGCATCCCTTCGGGTGGAACCGCTGCGTGTCGCGGTAAGCGCGCCGTCCCAGGCATCCGCGATCACGCTCCAGAATACCAGCGCCGACAAAATCGGGGTCCAGATGCGCGTGTTCGAATGGTCGCAGACGAACGGGACCGATACGCTCAAGCCCACCACGGATGTGGTCGTGAGCCCGCCGGCGACGACGATCCCCAGCGGCGCTTCCTATACCGTCCGGATCGCACGCACGGCGGGCGCGGTGGCGAGCGGCGAGAAAAGCTATCGGCTCTGGGTGGATGAACTGCCCGCCGCCGGGCGGGAAGGTCCCGCGGCGCGAACGGTCGACATCCGCATCCGGTACGACCTGCCGGTCTTCTTCGGCGCAGCGAACGCCTCCCCCAAACTTTCTTGGAAGGCATATCGCTCGGGCGGCCGCTTGATCGTGGAAGCGACGAACACTGGCACGGGTCACGCACGCGTCGAAGCGCTGAGCGTGGGGAACGTGTCGTTTGGAAGCGGTCTCAACGGGTATGTTCTACCCGGAACGATGCGGCGGTGGACGTCGGGGGCCAATGCCTCGCTTCCCCCGGCCAACGCCAACCTGACACTTGTGGCCGAAGTTGGCGACCGTGAAGTCCGCACACCGATCGCGGTCGCGAGCAACTGACCTGTGCCTCTTGCCCGCCCTGATGGTGGCGACTGCTGGCGTGAGTTGGAATCCCGTACCAGCACGCGCCCAGTCAAATCCTCAGGCGGGCATCGCACTCATTCTTGAGGCTCGGGTGAACGGCGTGCGGTCTCGCTTGCTGTGGGAGTTCGTCCAGCTTCCCGACGGAACCCTCGCGGCAACGGCCGAACGCCTGCGCAGCCTCGGGCTGAAAGTTCCGGCTGCGCCCTCTCCGGCAGATCTCGTTCGCCTCGATGACCTGCCGGGCGTCACCTATCGCTATGTCGAAGGCGCGCAATCGGTGGAGATCGACGCGACCGACGCCGCGGTCATTCCGATGGTGCTGGATGCGGGAACCGCCCCCCGAGAAATCGATCTGGACAAGCTTAGCCGCAACACCGGCGCCCTGCTCAACTATGGCGTC
Organism: Sphingomonas molluscorum; assembly: GCF_039522995.1. Taxonomy (NCBI): domain Bacteria; kingdom Pseudomonadati; phylum Pseudomonadota; class Alphaproteobacteria; order Sphingomonadales; family Sphingomonadaceae; genus Sphingomonas; species Sphingomonas molluscorum. The sequence continues at coordinate 678,497 of NZ_BAAAEL010000001.1, forward strand.
TATGCCGATCTGGGTGACGACAGCCAGGCATCGGCGCAATATGACCTGCGCATCCTCACCCGCCTGGGGGTCGCGACGACGACCGGATATGCCACTCTCGCCGCAGACGGCAGGGACAAGATCGATCACACGCGCCTCGACACCTACTGGCGCATGGTCGATGTGAGAACAGCGATCGCGCTGACGCTCGGCGATACGATCGGCGGCGTGGGAGAGATGACGACCGCCTATCGGCTTGCCGGCATCCAGATCCAGCGGGATTTCGAATCCCGGCCCGATCTGATCACCACCGCGCTCCCGATGCTGAGCGGATCGGCGGCGGTCCCCTCCACGATCGACCTGTATCTGAACGGGCTGCGCTACTATTCCGGCTCGGTGGGCCGCGGCCCCTTCCAGTTCCGTTCGTTGCCCAGCATGGGCGGCGGCGCGACCGCGACGGTGGTGCTGACGGATGCGATGGGACGCGAAACGACCATCAGCAAACAATTGTTCTTCGTTCCCCGTCTGCTGCCGAAGGGAAAGCTGGATTTCTCAGTCGAGGCCGGCCTTCCCCGGCTGAACTACGGCGCCAAGTCCTTCGATTACGCGTCCCGCATCGCGGGCTCCGGAAGCGTCCGATATGGCGTTTCCGACGCGTTCACCGTGCGGAGCCATCTCGAGGGCATGGGCGGCCACGTCCTTGCGGGCGTGGGCGGCACGGTGCGAGTGGGCGGCTTCGGGGCACTTTCTGCGGGCGCCTCGGCAAGCCGCTTCCGGAAGCACACCGGCACGCGCTTGTTGCTGGAAGCGCAGGCCCGCCTGCTGGGCATCGACCTGTTCGGTGGGATCGAACGTTCGGACGCCCACTACCAGACGCTCGTGGGGGCAACCGCCTTCTATGCCGCACGGCGGGCGGATCCGCTGGGCGATCCCGACCCGAGCCTGCCACCAGACCTGCTGCCGACACCAGACGACGATCCGTTGCTCGTGGCCTTCGCACGCAGGATCGAACGCGCGGGCGCGAGTTTCTCGATCGCGGGCACGGGGGTGAACCTGGCCTACACCCGGGTGAAACTCGTGGAGCAGGATCTGCGCGTCGCGAACTTCTCCGCGCAACGCGGGTTCGGGTCGAACGTGTCGCTGTGGGTCAATGGGTACAAGGACTTCGGCGACGACAGAAGATATGGCGTTGCCCTGGGACTGAGCGTGGCCCTTGGCCGGCGCAGCACGGCATCGGCAAACGTCGCGCACTCGAACGATGCGACGCGGATTTCGTCGCGTCTCTCCTACAACACCGGCTATGGGGAGGGTTCCTGGAACGTCAATCTTTCCAGCCAAGAGGTCGTCTCCGGCGTCGGAACCGACTACCGCGCCGCCGACGTCCGGTATCGAGGACATCACGCCATCGTCGGCGGGGGGATCGACAACTTCGGCAACAGGACGCGGGTCAACGGCTTCATCGAAGGATCGATCGTCGCGATGGGTGGCGTGTTCCTGGCGTCGACGGTCGACCGGAGCTTCGCCGTGGTCCGTGGCGCCGGTCCCAACACGCCGCTGCTGGTCGATTCGCGGAAGGTCGGACATACCGATGCGCGCGGCCGTGCGCTGTTGCCCTCGCTGCGCTCTCTGGCGGTCAACCGCATCGAGATTGACCCGACCAACCTCCCGCTCGATCTGAGCGCCGCCCGAACCGAGATCGAGGTCGTCCCCGACGACCGGGCCGGGGTCATCGTCGACTTCGCCGTTCGTCGTGAGGCATCGGCCGTGGTCATTCTGATCGACGGCGCGGGCCGGCCGCTGGCGCTGGGTTCGGTGCTGACGGTGGAGGGCGTGGGCGACCCGATCGTGGTCGGGCACGATGGCCGTGTATTCCTCACCGGGCTGGCCGAACACAATCGCCTCCTCATCCAGCGAGCGGACGGGGGCGAATGCCGCGCAAGCTTCGACTTCCTGCCGATCGCTGGGAACTTGCCGCAAGTCGGGCCACTGGTATGCCAATGATCCGTTCGCTTCCTCGCCGTTCCGGACGCCATGCCCCTGCCATCCTGATGCTGCTGGCTGCCTTGGTGGCGCTGCTTGCTATGCTGGCGCCGCAGCCGGCGAAGGCGAATACCGTCTGTTCGCTCACCACCCAGCCGGTGACGCTCGATTTCGGCAGTTCGCTCACCGCCAGCGGGGATGTCCGCTACACCTGCCGGAGTTTCGACCCGACGCCCAGGACCTTCACCATCTGCATCGGCATCGGCCATCCAAGCTACCCGGGAACAGCCGATCAGCCCAAGCTCCTGAACGGTGCGAACACGCTCGATTTCAACGTGTATGTCGATCCTGCCGCTACCATAGTCTGGTCCAAGACGCTGCCGATCGCGCAATCCGTCACAATCGCAGCGGGGGGCACGATCAGCGGTGTGCTGACCTTCTACGGCCGAATACCCGCCGGGCAGCCGTCCCCCGTCGGAACCTACCAGGGCTTTTTCTTCAACACCGTTCTGGGGTTCCTGGCCGCAGGATCGCAGACCTGCGTCTCCCAGCTGAATGACCTCAACGGGCTGGACTTCAGCATCAACATCACGGCCAACCTTATCGAGGCGTGCAACCTGGGCATCATTGAAGCCGTGGATTTCGGCGCGCCCGCGGGCTTCTGGACGGAAGTGGACGCGGTCGGCTCCGTCCAGGTGACGTGTCCAGCCGGGACCAGCTGGGCGCTGAGTTTCGATGGCGGGCAGTTTCCCGATGGAAGCGAACGTCGCATGCGAAGCGCGGGCGGCGATCATGTGCCCTACCGACTCTATCGTGACAGCGCCCGATCGCAGCTCATCCCGATCGACGGGACGATTGCCGGGACGGGAATAGGCGCCGTGCAGTCCAACCCCGTCTACGGCCGCGTGACCATGCCGATGCCCCCCCCGGTAGGAAGCTATGCCGATGCGGTGACCGTGGTCCTGCACTTCTAGTCGCCGGAACCGAAACGGCTTCTCGAGGTCGCCGACGCTGCGGGGCGCCTTCGCCTCCCCCCTTCCCCCACTTGCCTCGCGCGTTCGCACGCCGGGTCAATCCTGGGGTTGCAGCCCCAAGGCGACCCGATCTGCTGTTGCCGCGGCGAGTTCAGCGCGGGCTGCAGCGATCCGCGCCTGCGCGTCGATCAGGCGCACGCGGGCGTCGTTGGCGGTGTCCTCACGCTGGTTCACCAGGAAGAAGTCGCTCGATCCAAGCGCGAACCGCCGTCGCTCGCCTTCGGCCAGGCGCTCGGCCAGGACCCGTTCCTGTTCGGCGGCTTCCGCCAGTCGTTCGGCTGCGCCCAGCGCAATGGTGATACCCTCCACCTCCACCGCGACCTGGTCGCGCAGGAACCTGCCGCGCGCGTTAAGGGCGTCCATTTCCGCCCGGGCTTCGGCGACACGCCCCTTGGCGGCGCGGTTCTGAAGCGGGACGGAGAAGCGGAAGCCGACGATCGCCTCTAGCGGGGTGCGGCTGGAGCCCCCGAGCCCTTCCGGTCCCACATCCTTGCCCAGCTCGCCGCGCAGGTCGAGGCGGGGCTTGAGCTCGTTCTCGGCCTGCGCCAGCCGCAACAGCGACTGGTCGATGCGCGCCAGCACCGTCTGAATGTCGGGGCGGCGCGCGGCGAGCGCGTCCGCCTCGACGGACGCCACCGATGCTACGCCCCCCAGTGCGTCGGCATCGGCCGGAAGCCGCTCGGCCCCGACCACCAGAGGCTCGCCGTTCTCGTCCCGCAGATAGAGCGACAGCGCGTTTGCCGCCGTCTGGAAATCGCCTTCGGCCCGCACCACCAGCGCCCGGCGTCGCACCAGATTCTGTTCGTTTTCCGTCAGCAGGATCTGTGGCCGGGCACCCAATTCGACCTGTCGCGCGATCGCTCCCCGCCGGCTTTCCGTCAGGGCGAGAAGATCGCGATATGCACGCAGCCGGAGGCCGGTGGCGACCCAGTTCTGATAGGCGTCGATCGTCCTTCGCTGCACACCGATCGCGACGGCATTCGCCTCGAAGCGGGCAAGGTCCAGGTCGCCTGCGGCCAGCGTACGGCGGGTGCGGCGTTCGTCCACCAGACGGTCGCGCAACAACGCATACAGCACACCGACCTTCAGCTCGCCCGCCCGGTTGGTGTAATATTGGTCCTCGTAGATCGGGAAGCTGCCGCGCGACACGCGGTAGTTGCCATAGGCATAGCCGCCGTTGTCGGTGAACGGGCGGGTGGCACGGCCCTCGACCACGCTTCCGTCGTAATAGCCGAGCGCGCGCGACCGGCCGTCCACGTCGAACACCGTGTCGAACGCACCTTCGGCGGCGAGCGCCCGGCCTTCCGCCTGGCGGATGCGGGCGAGCTGCTCCACGATCTGCGGTGCGGCGCGCGCGGATATGCGCAGCACCTCGGCAAGCGTCAGCGGCGCGGCCGCGACATCGCCCGTAGTAGGCGGGGTCTGCGCGCTCGCGGTGCACGGCGCCAGGCACAGCAGTACGGCCAGTCCGACGCGCATGGTCATTTTGCCTTGCCCGCCTTCAGCGCCGCCTTGGCTTCGTCTTCCTTGGGCGCGCCGCCCTTCGCCACGGCCTCTTGCGATTGTCCGAAATCGAGCGGGAAGTCGTTGAGCTGACGCCAAAGCTCATACCCTACCGACACGGTTTCCCCCTGGATCCAGCCCTGGACCTTGCCGCCGAGCCGCACGAACCGGCGATCCGGCCAAGCCGGCTTGCCGGGCACCGGTTCGACCAGAATGCGGAACATGCCGGACGCCGAAGCCGTCGGGTCGAGCGAGCGTACCCTGCCGTCGAAGAGTCCGTGCGCGACCGCGGGCCAGCCGCTGAACTGGATGGCCGGCCAGCCTTCGAACTCGAGCCGCACCGGTCGGCCGGGCTGGATCAGCGGAACGTCGCGCCCGTCGACGAACAGCTCCACCGCCCGGTCCACCCGCTCCGGCGCGACGACCGCCAGCACGGTTCCGGCAGACACCAGCGCCCCGCCGGCGGCGGCATTGATGCTCTGGATGCGTCCGTCGCGCGGTGCGCGGACCAGCTGCGCCGACTGCCGGTTGAGCTGGACGTCGATGCGGTTGAGCTTGGCGCGCGATTCCGCGAGCTTGGCCGCACCATCGGCGACCTTGATCTGTGCCTGTTCGTAGTCGCGTCGCGATCCCAGTCCTTCGGCCAGCAGCTGACCGCTGCGGCCCACGTCGATGGCGGCAACGGATTGCGCCTGGCGCACTGCCGCGATCTCCGCCTCTACCTGGGCACGTTCGGCGGCAAGGCGGGAGAGGAGGTTGGGATCGAGGTCGACCACCCGTGCGATCGGATCGCCGGCGGCGACATGCTGGCCGTCATGGACGTACCAGCGCTCGACCCGCCCGCCCACGAGGGCGGACACTTCCTGCGCGCGATCGCCGGGATCGAGCGCGGCAACCTGGCCCTGGCCCTGCGCGGTTTGCACCCACGGCACGGCGAACAGGACGAACACCGATACGCAGATCCCGATGGTCACCATCCAGGCGAGCGCGACCAGCATGCGCGGCGGGCGCTGCCGTGCGAGCGTTCCGAAGTGCGAAAGATGTTCAGGACGATAGGGCATCGGCCTCCTCCCCATGGGCAAGGTGGTTCTGGAGATCGCGAAGCGTGGCGAAGCGCTGCTGATGCCTGGAGCCGAGATGGAACCAGCCATCCAGCGCCAGGTCCTCCGGACGGCCGCTGAACAGCAGCGTGGTGGTGCCGCGCGCCTTCAGCATCCGCAGCACGCTCGCTAGCCGGCCGGGTGGTAGCAGGTCGTAGAGCTGCCCGAGCATCAGCAGCCGGGGCGCGACCAGCAGGGCGTTGGCGAGCTTGAGTGCCATCATCGCGCCCAACCCGAGCGGATAGCCGGTCGAGGCGAGCGGCGTGTCCAATCCCTCCGGCAGCCGCGCGATCCGTTGCTGGAGCCCCACCGCCGCCAATGCCTCCTGCATTCGGACGGCCGACACGTCGCTCGCCGCGAGCGACAGATACTGGCGGATCGTCACCTCCGCGATGGTGGGCCGGTCGAGCACCAGCACCTGCGAGCGCAGCAGATACATGTCGAGGGCTTCCAGATCGGCGCCCCCGATCAGCACCAGCCCCTGTTCGGGCTGGACATAGCGTTTCAGCAGCATCGCGAGCCTGCGTTCCGCCTCCGGCTCGGCCACCACCACGAGCTGTTCGCCGGCATCCACCGCAAAGTCGAAGCGTGCATTCTCGAACGCCACGTCCATGAGCCTGAGCGCACCGTCGCCGGGAGCGCCTGCCTCCCCTACCGGCGGACGCTCCTGAGGAAGCGCGAACAGCAGCGACAGCTCCTCCGAACCGGCCACCAGATCGTAGAAGATGTCGAGGTAGTAGCCGAGCTGCGAGATGCCGTAGAACACGCCCGACAGGATGAGCTCGGCCGCGACCAGCTGGCCGACCGACAGCTCGTTCCTGAGGATCAGGTTGCCGCCCAGCGCCAGCAACGCAGCGCTGGCGAATGCGTAGATCAGCAGGAAGCTCAGCGTCTGCGCGAACGTGTACCGGAACAGGCGGCGGTGCGCGCCGACATAGGCGGCGGTCATCGCCTCGGACCGGTCCATGGCGAAGCCGAGGTGCCGGCTCGACTTGTAGAATCCGTTGGAGCTGCCCACGCTTTCCAGCCAGCGCGCCGTGTCGTGCTTGGCATGGCTCAGCGCGACCGACCCGGTGATCGCCCCGCGCTGCCAGATCAGCCAGACCAGCAGCACTGCGATGACCAACACGACGTTGAAGGCGAGAAAGAAGGGGTGGTAGAAGCTCGTCACCACCAGCCCGACCACCGCCTGCAGCAGGATGGTGAACGCGCCGATCACGAGGCCTGGCACCGCCTTTTGAACAACGGTGAGGTCGAAGTAGCGATTGAACAGGTCACCGCGGCCGGCGTCGCCGAAGAACGGGTTCTGCGCGTGCACGGCACGCACGGTAACCTCCGCTACCACCCGGGCGAACACGCGTCGTTCGAACGCCGCCATCAGGTACACGCGCGCCGCGCTCAGCGTCGCGACCATCAGCAGCAGCAACAGCAGCACGCCGGACAGCGACCACAAGGGCGCTGGCATGGCGATGTTGGCGACACTGTTGATGAGCAACTGGACCGAGATCGGCGTCGCCAGCGACAGCAGGCTGATCGCGATCGTGTACACGATGCCCAGCCGCACATAGGCGGTGTCGGGTCCGACAATCTCCGAGATCCAGGCGATCGCCTGCCTGAAGCCAATCCGCTTGCCCGCCGCCACTTACGCCTCGCACCGCTGCTGCCTGGGCCGGCCCCATTCCGGGAAAGCCCCCAGGGAGGCAAGGCAGAGCCGTCTATGCAGCCCATAGGACCTGCCTATCAAATTTGTGGAAATGCTGGCATCGGTCGCCAGCCAATCGTGGAAGCCGCCATGCCCACCCTTCGTCAGCTTCAGTACCTGGTGGCGATCGCCGATACCGGGTCCTTCGTTCAGGCCGCCCGATCGGTGCGGGTCAGCCAGCCGAGCCTCAGCCAGCAGATCAAGGCGCTGGAAGCGCGCCTGAACGTCTCGCTGTTCGATCGCGCGGCGGGTGGCGCCATCCTCACCCCGATCGGCCGAAGCATCGTTGCCCGGGCGCGGCAGGTGCTGGGCGAAGTGCGCGATATCGAGACGCTGGCGGCGGGGGCCGCGGGCGGCATAACCGGCACCCTTCGCCTGGGCACCACGCCGACGCTAGGCCCGTACCTCCTCTCGCCGATCATCGCGGACCTGCACCGTGCGGCACCGGGCCTGCGCCTGTACGTGCGCGAGGGCATCCCCGACCGGCAGGCGCTCGAACTCTCCCGCGGGGATCTCGACGCCTTGCTGGGGCCGTTGCCGATCATGGGGGAGGATCTGGTGGTGGAGCCGTTGTTCCGCGAACCCCTGCATCTCGTGTCCGCCGTCGACGCCGACATTGCGGCGGCCGGCACCGTCGATCGGGCGGCGCTGTCCGGGCAGACCCTGCTGTCCCTCGACACGCGCCACCATCTTCACCGTCAGGTCGCCGGCATCGCGGAGGAATTCGGATTGGCGCTCAGCCGTGACTATGAAGGCACCAGCCTCGACAGCCTTCACCAGATGGTCGCGAGCGGCCTGGGACTGTCGGTGCTGCCGGGGCTGTACCTGTCGTCCGACGTCGGCGGATCCGCGGGTCTCGCCGTTCTGGACGTGGCCGGCTGGAACGCCCACCGCTCCATTGCGCTGGCGTGGCGAAGGTCGTCCGTCATGGACCAGGCCTTCCGGCTCATCGCCGATCATGTGCAGCGTGCCGCAGGGACGTGGTCCACGCCGCAATCGGCGTAGGAGCCTTCGAAAACAGCTGCACACGGCGTTCCCTGTCCCCCCGCCCTCTCAGCGCGAGGGTTGCGACAGAAAGCCGATCAGCGCCTTCAACGCGGGCGCGATGTGTCGACCCTTGGGAAAATACAGCTGCCACCCCGGAAACGTCGGGCACCAATCGTCGAGCACCCGCAGCAGCCGTCCGGTGGCGAGATGATCGGCGACCGTCGCTTCGGTCAGATAGGCTAGGCCAGCGCCGTCCAGCGTCGCCGCGATCAACAGGTCCGGGTCGTTGGAGGCAAGAGGGCCGTCGAGGGACAGTGCCACCGTTTCGCTGCCCCGAACGAACTCCCACGGCAGCAGTCGGCCGCTGAACGGCTGGCGGTAGTTGAGCCAGCGAAAGCGGTGAAGATCGTCCGGCGAGCCGGGTGTGCCGTGGGCCGCAAGATACGCGGGCGAACCCACGACGACGCCACGCAGCGATCCGCTCACCGCAACCGCATCCATGTCCCGCCGTACCTGATCGGCCAGGCGGATGCCGGCGTCGAATCCATCCGTAACGCTGTCCACCAGAGCGTCGTCGACGGTGACCTCCAGGCGAACCTTGGGGAAGCTGGCCAGAAAAGAGCCCAGGATGGGAGCCAAAACCATCTGCGCGGCGACGCGCGGTACGGTCAGGCGCACTAGTCCGGACGGCGCAGCAGCGCCGGTGGCGATCTCCTGCACGGCGCCCCTGATATCGGCAAAAGCGGGCGCCACTCGATCGTGCAGGCGCTGCCCGGCTTCCGTCAGGGAGACGCTGCGGGTCGTTCGGTTGACGAGTCTCGCGCCGAGACGTTCTTCCAACGCCCGTACCGTGTGGCTGATCGCGGAAGGAGACACCGCCAGCGCATCAGCCGCGCGACGGAAGCTGCGCTCGCGCGCGACGGCGAGAAACGCCTCCAACTCTGCATACTCCACGCCGCGCATTGCTGTTTCCTGTTCAGGAGTGTGTTGCTGGAAGAGTCGATTGTTTCGGTCGCGACATCAACGATCTTGTGCGCGGACAAAGGAGATCGGCATGACGAACCCCAATATCGGCAGGCTGGCAGGTAAGGTTGCCCTGGTGACGGGCGCCGGCAGCGGCATCGGAAGGGCAGCCGCGATTCTGTTCGCGCGGGAAGGCGCGGCGGTCGCCTTGGCAGGGCGGCGCGAAGCTCCGTTGGTCGAAGTGGCGGAGGCGATCGAGCACACAGGGGGTCGGGCGGTGGCACTGCCGACCGACGTTTCGGACGAGCAGGCCGTCGAGCGGCTGATTGCAGACGTGGAGAACAGGCTGGGGCCGCTCGACGCGGCCTTCAACAACGCCGGCACGTTGGGCGCGTACAAGCCGATCGTCGAGATGACCGCCGAGGATTTCGACACTGTCATCGCCACCAACCTGCGTGGCGTATGGCTGTTGGCTCGTACAGAGATCAGGGCGATGATTGCCTCCGGGCGTCGGGGCAGCATCGTGAACACATCGTCCTTCGTCGCCGAGGCGGCGACGCCGGGTATGTCAGCCTATGCTCCCAGCAAGGCTGGCCTGGACGCACTCGCACGCGCGCTTGCGCTTGAGGTGGGCCCGCAGGGTATTCGGGTAAACAACGTCGCACCGGGCGTGATCCGCACACCCATGTCGGCGGGCCTGAGCGCTGAAACATATCGCGCGCTTGCAGACCAGGCTGCCCTCAAGCGCCTCGGCGAACCAGAGGACGTGGCGGCGGTCGCCGTCTGGCTCTGCACCGCGGAAGCCGGTTTCGTCACCGGCCAGACGATCCTGAGCGATGGGGGGGTCGCGATACCAGGCCTGCGTTAGCCAATGATGCCCTACGATGAAGATCGGTCAGCCTGTCCGGTTTCGTCATCATCCTGGAAAACGCTGGCCGCAGCCCTCCACCTCAACCTCCCCTGGAACTGCCGGGGCAGATCGAACGACCGCCAGCCAATCGGCTGCCGAGATCGGGGGCCTGCGGGAGATTTCGGTGAAGGCGTTTGCCAGAAGCCACAATCGAATTGGGTGTCGAAGTGGGCTAAACCAGGGGGTCTAGAGATACCTCAGGATCAATCAGTTCTGGCGGAGACGGAGGGATTCGAACCCTCGGTACCAGTAATCCCGGTACGGCGGTTTAGCAAACCGCTGGTTTCAGCCACTCACCCACGTCTCCGGGAACCGGCCTTGAGGGCGCGGCTATAGCCAGCATGCGGGCGGGGATCAACTGGGGTCGCGTCGCTTTTCGAGCGCGTGTAGGACTCGGGTCGTCGCGCCATTCATTGCAGCGTAAGCGGCAGGCGCGGATAGAGGATGGAACTGAATTCTCCGGGGGAGTGGCATGCGTAGGTTTTGGCTGATGCTGGGAAGCGTTGCGGTGGCGATGGCCACGCCCGCGGCAGCGCAGATGCGCACTGTCGATCCCAATGAGGCAATCGACAGCGATCTCGATTCGGCACCCCGGGCGCAACAAGCCGCGCCGGCTGCCGAGCCGGACCCCACAGTCGCGCCGCAGGCGGACTATTCCGTCCAGCAGGCGCCGTCTGCGTCCACGGCCGCCCCCGCCCCGGCCGCTCCCGGCGCCACCATGGCATCGGCGGACACCTACAAGCGCGACGACCTGATCGACGCCGCCGAGGGGGTGTTCGGCAAGGGCGCCGAGGGCCTGGCCGGCCTCCTCGAGAACATCCTCAAGGATCAGGGTGAGCCCAACGCCTATATTGCGGGCCGCGAGGCGGCCGGCGCGTTCGTCGTCGGGCTGCGCTACGGCTCCGGCGTGATGAGCCACCGGGTGGAGGGCCAGCGGCCGGTCTATTGGACGGGCCCCTCGGTCGGGTTCGACGTGGGCGGCGACGCGACCAAGGTGTTCGTGCTGGTCTACAACCTCTACGATTCGCAGGAACTCTACAATCGTTTCCCGCAGGCGGAAGGGCGCGCCTATTTCGTCGGTGGATTCTCGGCGAGCTACCTGCGCCGCGGGGACGTGGTGCTGATCCCGGTGCGCCTCGGCGTGGGTTGGCGGCTCGGCGCCAACATCGGCTATATGAAGTTCACCGAGAAATCGAAGTGGATGCCCTTCTGATCCGAGCATCCCAGGCTTGAAGGCCGCGGGACACGCCCGCGGCCGCTCCGTTCAGCCTCGGCTCGCTCAGCCGAAGTCCACCGCCTCGAAGTGCAGAGGCGCGCCGATTGCCTGCGAGGCGAGTTGCCCCTCCCACATCACCTGCTGGCCCCGGATGATCGTGCCGATGGGCTGGCCCGTCAGCGTCATGCCGGTGAACGGGGACCAGCCCGCACGCGACGCCAGCCAGGGCTCCTCCACCGTCCAGCGCTTCTTCAGGTCCACGATCGTGAAGTCGGCGTCATAGCCGACCGCGATGCGCCCCTTGCGGACCAGGCCGAAGAGGCGCTGCGGACCTGCGCTCGTCATGTCGATCAGGCGTTGCAGCGTGAGCCTGCCGGCCGCCACATGGTCCAGCATCAGCGGCAGCAAGGTCTGCACGCCCGGCATGCCGCTGGGGCTCGCGGGATAGGGCTTGGCCTTTTCCTCCAGCGTATGCGGCGCATGATCGGAACCGATCACGTCGGGCACGCCCTGGTTCAGCCAATACCACAGGCCGTCGCGGTGTGCGCCGGATCGGATCGGCGGGTTCATCTGCGCATGGGTGCCCAGCCGCGGATAGGCCTCCTCACCCGCCAGCGTCAGGTGCTGCGGCGTGACCTCGCACGAGGCGACGTCCTTGTTCTGCCCCAGCAGCTCAAGCTCTGCAGGGGTGGTGACGTGCAGCACATGGATCCGGCGGCCTGCCTCCCGCGCTAGTCGCAGGATGCGACGCGTCGCGATCATCGCGCTTTCGTCGTCCCGCCACACCGGATGCGAGCGCGGATCGCCCGTCACCCGTTCGCCGGCGCGCGCGTTCATGCGATCCTCGTCCTCGGCGTGAATCGCGACGCGGCGGTGGCCGGAACGCAGGACGCGGAGCAGGTTCGAGTCATCGTCGACCAGCAGGTTGCCCGTCGAAGATCCCATGAAGATCTTCACCCCCGCCGTGCCGGGGAGCCGTTCCAGCTCCGCCAGCTGCTCGGCATTCGCTGCCGTCGCCCCGACGTAGAACGCGTGGTCGCACCACATGCGGCCCTTGGCACGCGCGAGCTTGTCCGCGATTGCCTCGGCACTGTCGGTGTTGGGGTTGGTGTTCGGCATCTCGAACACCGCGGTCACGCCGCCCAGCACGGCCGCGCGGCTGCCGCTTTCCAGATCCTCCTTGTGGACGAGGCCGGGCTCGCGGAAATGCACCTGGGTGTCGATCACGCCCGGCAGGACATCGAGGCCGGTACAGTCGATCACTGCCCCCGCATCGCCCTGCCCGCCGATCTGCGCCACACGGCCCTCGCGGACCCAGAGGTCCAGCGCGGCAGGTCCGCCGGGCAGGTGAACGGTGCCGCCTGCCAGTTTGAGGTCAAAGCTTGCCACGGTCGCCCTTTCGTCTGCTGCACCGCCTCCCTACCTTGCCGGCATGACGGAAACCAGACCTGGCACTTGGCTTGCCGACCGTGCGTTGCTCCGCGTCGGCGGGGCGGAAGCGCGTCCCTTCCTCCAGGGGCTGGTGACGCAGGACGTCGGCACCGTAGCCCCCCGGACGCCACGCTGGTCCGGACTGCTGACACCGCAGGGCAAGGCGCTCTTCGACTTCATCCTGTGGGATGATGGCGATGCCGTGCTGATCGACTGCGAGGCGGCGCAGGCAGAGGCGCTGGCCCGGCGGCTGATGCTGTACCGGCTGCGCCGGCCGGTCACGATCGAGCCGGTCGCCGATGGCGTGCATTGGAGCCCGGACGGGGAGGAGGGGGTTGCGGACCCGCGCCTTGCGGAACTTGGTCGCCGTTGGCTGGCGCCCGCAGCCGCACCGGCCGAAGGCTGGCTTGCGCACCGGCTCGCACTCGGCGTGACGGAGGGCGTCGCCGAACTCGGGCAGGACAAGACGCTGTGGCTCGAGTGCAACGCACGAGAGCTCGGGGGCGTCAGCTTCACCAAAGGCTGCTACGTCGGGCAGGAGAACACGGCGCGGATGCACCACCGGTCCAAGGTCAACCGTCGCCTGGTGGTTGCCCCGATCGTTGAGGCGGGCGATCGCACGCGGGCGATCTATCCGGAACTGGCGTTGATGGTAGAGCATCGACGCGTTGACGCCTTGGGCGACGCGATCGTGCCCGCTTGGCTCGCCAACGCCCTTGCTGCCGACGACAAGGCAGGCGCCGCACTGTAGCACGCGACCGCCGGGCAATCCTGGGCGCTGGCTGGCGCTCAGCGCCACGGCAAGTTCAAAAGCGATGCCGCCGTGGCACGGCGGCGACTGCGCGCCAGCGACGGATCGTCAGCGCTCAGGCGTCCGCATTGGCTGAGCCGTGCCTGGACGCAGCGGCCGGGACGTCGTGACATGCCCCACGCGTGTTTGCCTGGACGCTGCCGTTCGCGTGCGCGCAAAGAAAAAGGGAGGCCGGTTGCCCGACCTCCCCAATTTCCATTCGACCAGAAGGTCGAACTTACATGCCCGAACCCGGACCGTAGGTGATTTCCACGCGACGGTTCTGGAGTTCGCGCACGCCGTCGGCGGTCTCGACGCGCGGACGGCTCTCGCCGAACGCTTCCGAGGAGATCACGCCACCCGGGATACCGCGACCCTCGAGGTACGCACGGACCGAGTCCGCACGGCGCTGCGAGAGGCCGACGTTGTACGAGGCTGCGCCCGAACGGTCGGCGTGACCGGCCAGCATGACCTGCGCGTTGCCGCACGACTGGTAGTTCGAGATGGCGTTGTCGAGGATGCCAGCCGCTTCCGGCGTGATGTCCGACTTGTCCCACTCGAAGAACACGATGTACGGCCCCGGGGTGCACACCGTCTGCGGCGGCGGCGGCGGCGGCGGGGGAGGCGGCGGCGGCGGCGGCGGCGGCGGCGGCGGCGGCGGCGGAGCAGCCGGTTCGCCGAAGTTGAAGGTCAGGCCACCCAGGATGCTGTGCGACCGGAAACGACCGTCGTAGCCACGACCCGTCACGTCGACGAGGTTGACGTCTTCAGCGTTGAAGAAGCGGTACTTCAGCGACACGTCCACGTTCTCGGACAGCGGCGCGCGGATACCCGCGATCGCCTGCCATGCGAACACCGTGTCGGAGTCGTCGAGGAACGAGCCACGCTCGTCGAGGCGATAATCGCTCGCCTTGACGCGTGCGACACCGGCGCCGCCGCCGACGAAGCCCGACACGCCGTCGTCTTCGCCGAAGTCGAGCATGGCGTTCGCCATGAACGACAGGGCCGAGGTGCTGCCACCGGCGTCATAATCGCCTGCAGCGACCGAGCCGAGGCCGCCGCCAGCAGCGTAGACCGGGATTGCGGTGGTGGAACGATAGCTGTCGAGCGACGCGCTGCGATAGCTGACCTCGGCTTCAACGCGGAACGCGCCGAAGTCGTAACCGACAAAGCCACCGACGTCATAACCATAGTCGTGGTCGACGGTGGAGGTGCCACCAGCCGGCGTCGAGAGGTCATAGTCGATATCTTCGACGATCATCGCGCCGCCTTCCACGCCCACGTACCACGCGTTGTCGCGGGCAAGGGCGGGAGTCGAAAGCGCAGTGGTCGCGAGCGCCAATGTGACGGCAAGCTTCCGCATTCTATTCCCCTTTCATGGTTGTCCTACGGACAGCGCAAACTCCCTACTTCGGCCTTCGTTTCCGCGCAAGCGAACAAAAACCAGCAGTGTTGCGGAACTGCAACAGCTATTCGGCGTTGCCGGCCACCAATCCATGGGCACGAAGCGCCTCCAGCACCAGCGAAAGCGCCGTGCGCGCTTCGACGTCCACGACCATCCCGCCGCTTGGGCCGGCGATCGCGGGGCGTCGTCCACCAACCACCTGGTCTCCCCCCACCATCAGGCGCGTGCCGTGCACGTCGCCGGTGACCCAGCCACCCCCCAGCCACCGCACGGGAAGCCCGTCGCTGCGACACCAGAGCAGCATGCCTTCGCAACCGCGAAGAAAACGCCAGCCGCCCTCCGTCCAGGCCGCGATGCTACCCGCCTGCCCGGCCCAGGCATCGACTGGTGCCCCGCCGAGGATCCAGCATTGGCCGGCAGCCGGTGCGTCGGGCGGCTGGTTGCGCCCAACCTCCTCCACCGCCGGGTGCAGCAACAGGTCGAGCGCCAGCAGGGCCTCGTTGTGCGTCATCTCCTTCTGCGCCTGTCCGGCATGAAGCATCGGCAGCGCCAGGCGAGCGGTCGTATCGATCATGGGAACCTCGCGTCAGCAAAGGGTCAGAACGGCGGGAGCGGAGATGCCGTGGGTGCCGATCTGCCGCACCTCGATCCGGCAGGCACCGGACGCGCGTTCGGGCGGCAGGGTCAGCCGAGGCACCGAGCAATCGATTGCGGTCGCGCTGCCGTCGGCGCGCAGCACGCGCACCGCATAAGCTTCCGCATCCTCGCCCAACGGCACCTCGACGCCATCGCGCCACTGCCAGCCGGAGCGGCTGCGTCGAACCCACGCGATCTGCAAGGCGCCGTCGGCAAGGGCGTTGCCTCTCAGGTGCACGGGCAACGGCGGAAGGCGCCACTTGCCCGTGACGTCCACCTCCGCGGACACACCTTCCGAACCATCGTCGATCCCTATCGCACGCAGCCGAAGCCCGGCGCCATTGCCGCTGCGGCGGGGCTCCAGGGTGCGCAGCGCGTCGGGACGGATCAAGGCGAAGCCATCGCCCACCCGCTGGCTGCCGATCGCCGCCTCGGTGCCGCGTCGACCGCGCCACAGCCGTCGCAATCGCCAGCGCCTGGGCGCAACCTGCACGGCCTCCCGGAACTGGAGCAACTCGTCGCCCACCATCGCCAAGTTCGCGCCCAGGTCGAGCGCCGCACCACTGGCCCCCGCCAGCATCATTGCGTCGTGCGGGAAATCCACTTCCAGGGTCGAACGCCGATCCTCCACCGTCGCCGGAACCGCTTCGGGAACCGTCACGAGCGTCCCCAGAACGGCGGGTGCCGCAGTGCCGCCGGCCGCTTCCCAGCTTTGGCCTGCATCCTCGCTCACCAGCAGGGCGGCGCGGCGCCAGCCCGGCAGCATCCCCGAAGCGAGCACTGCCACCTGCGCCACCTCCATCGTGCGCTCGTCGATCGGGGGCAGTTCGAACGCCATCAGGCGCGTGGGCCCGTGCAACGTATCGGGAGCGAGAGTCCCCCGCCCACCCGAAGCCGCACGCGCAGGGATCGCCGCGCCGACGATCCGCTTCAGGTCGAGCGTCAGCACCATGTGTTCGAGCGTCCAGCCATGCACCCGCCACTGGCCGGGTTCGCCCTCGATCTGCACCCGGTCCCCCGGGACGATGCCGGCGTGGCTCCAGTCGAGGCACACCCGCCGCGTTTCCCGCGCCAGGTCCAGCGCGTCGACGGCACGCGCGGCGAGCCCGCGCGCATGCTCGGGAGCGATCACGGCCGGCAGCTCGATCCGGACGCCCCGCCCGGTCGCACCGGATCGGACGGCACGCTGAACCCCGGTCTGGTAGTCGCGCGCCGCCTCATAATAGCCGATCGTCACCTCGGCGGGCGCCTTGTCGCTCGCCGCGATCGTCCGCACGCCCCGGCCGGGCCCCGCCCCATCCACGCGTGCAGCCAGGTCTCCGATGGTGGTCGCGCGACCAGCGTCCGCCCGCACCCCGTCCTGGCCGATCCAATAACCCGCCGGCGTCAGCAGCGTTTCCACCGCCGCGCGCACGCTGTCTCCCTGTGCCGAATAGCCGACCAGCGGCAGTGCCCCCTCGCCGGCACCGATCCTGCCGCCGCTCAGTTCCTGGATCACGGCGCCGGCAGTCACCGGCTCCGGGTCGGCGTCTACTTCGAAGGTCAACGACGGGATGCGATTGCCGAAGTCGGCGAGTTGCAGCCCCTCGAACACCGCATAGGCGCAGCCCCGATGTGCAGGTGCCAGGCCGGGTCCCTCCACGGCCGCGATCAGCGGATCCGGCTGCTGCGTCTCGTCCCCCGGATGCAGGCGAAAGCCGGTCTGCGCCTTCCAGTCGCCGGCCGCGCCCCTCAACAGCTTGCCGTCCGCCCAGATCCGCCGGACGCCCTGGATCGGACGCCCCGACAACAGCACCGCGAAATTCGCCGAATAGCTGTAGCGCGTGACGCTCGGCTGCCCCTTGCCCGCGCTGTCGCTGCTGCGCGTCTCGACCAGTTCGGTCGCCCAAATCACGGATCCCGCCACCCGCATGGTCCCGAACACCCGCGGGATCTGGGTCGCATAGGATGAGGTCTGCACCGCGAGTTCGGTGAGCCGCGGGCCTTGCCGTCCCTTGGCGCCCCACAGGCTGCCGTCCACGGCCCGGCCGAGCGTCGCTCCCAGCGCCGCTCCGATCGGCCCGCCCACCGCTCCGCCGACCACCGTCAGCACCAGCGTCGCCATCAGCCCTCTCCTCCTTGCCAGCGCCACGTTCCCACCACCGGAAAGGGCGGCACTCCCGGACGCTCGACCACGCGCCGCAGCATTGCGTCTGCGTGGATCACGCCGTCCTCGCTCAGGATCGCCAGGTGCAGCTGGCCCGCACCCGGCCGGAGCAGCACCACGTCGCCCGGTTCGCCATCCGCGATCGGCACCAGGCCCGCTGCGCGCAGCAGGGCTTCGGCCTTCGCGACGTCGCCCGAGCGAAGCGCGTAATCGGCAGGCACGCTCCCCGGATGCCCGTCCGCTGCCAGCGCCACGGCCACCAGGCCCACGCAGTCGAGCCCCAGCGCAGGGTCGCGCCCATGCAGGCGGAACCGGCTTCCCACCGCCCGCCGCGCCCCCGCGACGATCCGCAGGTTGCCGCTCATGCGCCGGGATAGCGGGTGAGCAGGTCGATCCCCGGCAGATAGGGCTCGCCGCGGAAATTGACTGCGTTGGCGAAGCGCCCGGCACAGGTCTCCAGCCTCTTGTCGCACCCTTCGACCAGCTCCAGCAGATCCCCTCCGGCGACGGGCAGCGGCGGCACGCGCTCCAGCGCCAGGGTCGCGCCATCGGACGCGGCGATCGCCGACTCCAGCCCCGCATTGGCGCCGCCGAACCAGCGCAGTCGGCCTGCGCCATAGGCATCCGCGGTCGGCTCCACCCGGTCGAGCGTCAGCTGCCGCCCTTCCGATGCGACCACGCGCACAAACCGCCGCCTGCTCCCCATGGGGACGCGGCAGCGCCGATCGCCCAAGCGCGCTCGGCACCCGGGTGAGGTCTCCTCCACCACCGCCTGTTCCAGCGCGAACGCGGCGCCACGCAGCTCCGCGGAGAATGCGCCGTCCGCCGTCTCGACCGCGCCCAATCGCCCCTCACCCAGCAGCAGCCGTTCCGTGGGCCTTGTCCAGTCGACCGCGAACACGGCGATCCGCGCGCCATCCCATCGCCCGGCGAGCAAATCGGTTTCGCCGATCGCGTCCATGCTGAGGGGCCCGCTCGCCTCCATGTCGTCGGCATCCATCCGGTCGCCGCGCCGGATGGCGGACGGGGTCATGCCCGGCGCGGCGCGATAGCGCAGGCCCTCCACGGTCACGTCGCGATCATGCGCCGTCAGCCCGATCGTGACGCCGTCGATACGCTCCAACCGCCAGCACAAGGTGGTCGTCGTGAGGGGACCCTCGAGCCAGCCCGTCATGCCTCGCGCACCTCGATCAGCGGCACCGAAGGTGCGGCGCCGGCCAGGAAGGTCGCCCGGTTCACCGCCAGCCGATCCTCGGCAAAGCGCACCGGCACGTCGAAGTGGAACCCGGCCGTCACCACCGCTCCGCGGTTCGGGGCAAGATCGAGTGCGACGATCCCGCCGGGATCGAGCGAGAAGCCGTGCGTCTCGATCCCGTCCACGGCCACCCGGACGCTGCCGGCCACCGGCCGTGTGATCCGCCGCGCCACCTCGCCATAGTGCTTGAGGAGCGGGAAACGCGTGGTGATGCCGTCGCCGACCCCGATTGGCTGGTCTCCGGGGCTTACCTCGTCGCCGGAACTATTGTCGAAGGGGTCCGTCAGGCGGAACGCGCGCGCCGGCCCCATCCGCGCGCGGAAGAACGCGAGCAGCGTCGCGATGTCCGCTTCGGATCGCACGCCCGGCCCGACATCGTAGCGGGTCCGCGGCTGCGCCCAGTCCGCGTTCCGCTTCTCGGCGCCGCCCGCGCTGGTGACGATCGCGGTCGACAGTTCCGGCGCCACCTCCGCCTCTCGCCCCAGCGCCAGCGGAAAGCGCACGTCGTCGAACGCCTGCATCGCATCCTCCCCCTCGTCGAAATGCACGAAGCCGTCACGGATCACCTGCGGCAGTGCCCAGATGAAAGTCGCCGCCACGCCCCGCGCGCATGCCGTTTCCGCGGCCCGGTCGATCGCCTTCCACTGTCCGGCATCTTCGGGCCGCAGCACGAAGCCGGCGAAATACTGCTGGCGCTCGGGCGGATAGCCCAGCCGCGCCTCGGCCGCCGCGATCCCGCGCGCGGTCGCCGCGACATTGCCGACCGCCGCCCAGTCGTAATCCTCCAGCTGGAGCACGTTGAACGCGGGTAAGGCCCAGCCGATCGGCAGGTTCGCGCGCTTGAGTTCGGGCGCGGCGACATCGAGCACCGTCGGCAGATAGGCGAGCAGCAGCGTCTCCGCCTCCGGCGCCACCTCCCGCACCGCGTCCGTCAGCGCAGCCGTCGACGCCGCCAGCACCGCACCGGCGCAGTCGAGCAACGCCGTCTGCGCATCGTCGAGCGGCCCTCGCACGCTCGGGATCTCGACCGGGTCGAGCAGCGCCTGCGCGGCCGCGTCGTACAGGCACGGCCGTCCGTCCGGCATCACCCACCACCACGGCTCCCCCACCTGGAACCGCACGGCAAGCCCCGCCTCGCTCGCGAGCCGCACGAAGGCCTGCGCCACCTGCTGAAGATAGGCCATTGCGCCGCCATGCGCCGGCGAGAGCAGCGCCGACGGCGGCTCCCACCCGGTCAGTGCCGGCGATCCATCGCCTGCGCGCTGCTTCCAATCGCCCCAGCAATGCTGGTCGAGCAGCTCATAGGACAGCGACCAGATCACGCCATAGCCGAGCGCCTTGGCCTCTGCGGCGAAATGCCGGTGCCACGCCACGCACGGCGTGTTGAGCACGCCCCCTGCCAGGCTCGCGTACAGGCCCCCGCCGTTCGCCTCGAGCCGGAAATAGTGGCTCATCCCGACATAGTGGACGATGCTGCCGCGATACCCCAGGTGCAGCGCGTTGCGCAGCAGCCGGGCGGGCGTCAGGTGGTAGCTGTCGTCATAGCCGCTCGCGATCGACAGGCCATGTTCGGGCAGGATCGGCGCTCCGATCGCCAGCACCGAATCCGGCCCGTCGCAGGCGATCTCGGACAGCTCGACCCAACCTTCCGCCGGCCCCTGCAGCAGCGCGTCCTCGCCATCATAGTCCGGCGCCACCAGAGACACGAACATGCGGTCGACGTCCCCCGCCCACAACGGGTCCGCATCCGTGGGAAGCTCGAACCCGCCGATCGCAGTGGCGAAGTCGATCTCCACCACCGCGTCCTCTGGCGTGCCGGAGGCGTAGTTCCACAGCCGCACATACCAGGCCCGCGGTGCGCCGGCAGCGTCACGCCCCTCGATCGTCAGCACCGGCCCATGCACCGCGTCCAGCGGTCGCACCCCGCCCGATCGCCAGCGGAAGCGCAGGCGACACCGGCGATAGTCGCGCTCGGTCGCGTAGCCGAGCAGCGGGTGGTCGTGCCGGTCCTCCGATTCCCAGATCAGTCCCGCCAGATCGTCCCTGCGGTAGAAGACCGCATCGATCCGCAGCGCATCGGGCGCCGTCGACACGACCGAGGCCATCAGCGGCCGCGGAAAATTCACCGTCCAGAAGCGCGGGTCGAAGCGGGTGAGCACATCCTCCGCCTGCACGGTCCGCGTGCGCGCCAGCCAATATCCCATCGAGCCCTCCCGCTCAGTCGAGGTCCACCAGCGCAGCCTTCACCGCGCGCGCGACCTGCCGGCTCGATTGTGCCAGCGCGCGCGGGGCGTCTCCCGATCCGGCCTGGACCGAGATCGCAATGCGCACGTCCCGCCCGCCGCCGGCCTGTGGTGCCACCACGCTGCCGCTGCTGGTGGGCACGAACAGCTCCGGTCCCCGCTCGCCGACCCAATAGGGCCGCTGCGGACTGACCGGGCCGCCCGTGGCCCGCCCCGGCGCCCCCGACACCAGCCCCAGCAACGATCCCAACAACCCGCCCCCGCTCGCCGCCCCGCCCAGCAGCGTGTCGAGCCCGCTGCGCATCGCGCCTGCGGCGATCTCGCCCAGCACCTGGTTGGCGATCCGCCCCAGGTCCTCGAAGCCCATCGACCCACTGCGCACCGCCCGCACGAGCGTCGTCTCCAGCGCGCGGCTAGCCCGGTCGACGCCGCTTGCGAACGGCCCTTCCAGGCTGTTCTGCATCGCCGCCACGTCACGCGCGAAGCCGGCGGTATCGGCGCGCACCGACACCACCAGCCGCTCGATCTCCTCATCCATCGGGGAATGCCTCCATCAGCCGGGCAAGCGTGCCCGCATCGGGCGGCACCGTGCCCGCCTCGCCGCCCGCCGCCTTCACCAGCGCGCCAAGCTCGGCCGGAGTAGCCCGCCAGAAGGCGTCGGGGCTCCAGCCGAACCAAAGCCCCGCCATCCCCGCCAACCGCACCGCGGCGTCGGCGAAGCGCTCGCTCACCGCCCGCCCAGGATCTGCGCCAGCAGCTGCCGCAACGCCGGGGTCGCCGCCGCCAATCCGCCCGCGATCACCGCCTCGCCCAGCGCCTCGCGCGTCAGCGCCTCCGGCCGCTCGCGCAGGCAATGCCAGAACAGCGCCACCAGCTCGCCAAGCGCCAGCTTCCCCGCCGCCGCCCGCTCCACCAGCGCGAACAGCGGCCCCAGCTCGCCCTCGGCCGCGACCAGCGCGGCAAAGCTCGGCCGCAGCACCAGCCGCTCGCCCGCCACCCGCAGCTCCGCCTCGCCGCGGGCCGGATTGGCCGGTTCGCCGCTCATGCCGACACCACCGGGCCGGAGCTTTCCAGCGCCAGCGTGTAGCTGCGCTCGCCATTGTAATCGCCGGCATAATCGAGCCGGGTGAGCAGGAACCGCCCGGTCATGGTCTCGCCACTCTCGAAGCTCAGTCGATAGTCGTCCATCGTGCCCGCCAGCGCATTCGCCTTCAGCCGCGCCTCCGCCGCCGATCCGGTGAACACCCCGGCACCCGACACGCTCACCGATCGCACGCCCGCACCCGACAGCAGCTCGCGCCATCCGCCCGAATCCTTGGACGTGACCGCCACCGCCTCGCCGTTGATCGACAGCTGCGTCGTGCGCAGCCCCGCCACCGTGGTGAAGCCGGGCGGCACCTGGCCGTCCCCCACCTTCAGCAGGAACGCGCTTCCCTTTTCCGCCGCCATGTCTTGCCTCCTTCGTCACTGCATCCGCAGCATGCGCACCCGATATTCGTTGGTGCCGGCCCACAGCCCTTCGCCCTCGCGCACGATGCGGCTGCGCACCGGCACCAGGCTCGCGATCCGCCATCCCTCGCCCAGGTCGCGCGGCAGCGCCTCGACCGCCCCATCCACCTCACCCGCGAGTTCGCGCAGCCGCACGGGCCGCTCGCCCGCGTCGCGCAGCACGATCGCGATCCGGCCTTCACGGCCCGCCATGTCCTTGGTGCTCCAGTCGGTGAGCAGCGCCTCCGCCACCTCCGCATAGGGCCGCGCCGCGCGCACCGGCGGCGCGTCGAACACCGCCGTCACCACCCGTGCGACACCCGCATGCGCCTTGAGGGCGGCGACCAGCGCATCGCCCAGCACCGTCTGCGCGCTCATCGCTCCGCCCCCAGCCACCGCATCCGCGCATCTTCGATCCGGCGCCGCCAAAGCCCGCGCCCTTCGATTGTCACGGAGTCGTCGTCACTCTCGACCCGGATGCCGCGCACCCCGGCCGCGCCCTCGCGCGCAGCCTCCCCGATCCGCGCCACCGCCGCGGTGACCGCGCGCGCGGCCGCATCCTCGATGCGCTCCAGCAACCGCGCCCTCATCGCCGCACCTCCGGCGCCAGCCGCAGCCGCCGCCACGGCCGCCACAGCGCCGCCACCGCAGCCGGCGGCTCCCCGCCCGCGCTGCCGCTTGCGAACAGATGCGCGATCAGCAGCACCATGCCTTGCGAGATCGGCGCCGGCAGCGTCTCCCAACCCTCGGCCAGCCCCGCCTGAAAGCCGATCCGCAGCCGCCCCGCGCTGCCGGGAAGCATCGCCTTCACCCAGCCGGCGCCATCGGCGGTGAGGTCGATCGCATAGCTCCCGGCCGGCAGGGGAAAGGCGCTGCCCTCCGCCGGCAGGCCGTCGACTCGGGTGATCGCCGTCACCGGCTGCACCGGCAGCGGCGTCCAGCTCGCCGTCGCCGGCATCACCGCCTGCCAGTCGCGCGCGATCAGCGCATGACCCGTAAACGTCTCGCACACGGCAAAGGCGGTCGCAGCGGCCTGCTCCAGCACCGCCTGCTCGTGGGTCGCCGCCATGCGCAGGTGCGCAAGCGCGGCCGCGCAGGCGGCAGCGATCGCCGCCTCCGGGATGGGTGGCGTCTCCATGGGGCAGCTCCGTCACTGTTGGGCAGGAAGAAGGGTCCGGCGCAGGGCTCCCCGCGCCGGACGAGGGGTCGCTCAGGCGGCCGCGAACTTCATCAGCTTGATCGCTTCCGAATTGCTCACCTGCCCGCCCACGCGCTTGGTCGCGTAGAAGTGCACGAACGGCTTGTTCGAATAGGGGTCGCGCAGGATCTGCGTCTCCTGCCGCTCGGCAATCAGGTACCCCAGCCGGAAGTTGCCGAACGCGATCGACGCGCTATTGGCGGTGATGTCGGGCATGTCCTCCGCCTCCACCACGGGATAGCCGAGCAGCGTGTCCGGCTGCCCCGACACCAGCCCCGGCTGCCACAGGAACGCACCGTCCGACGTCTTGAGCTTGCGGATGCGCGTGGAGGTCGCCGCGTTCATCACGAACACCGCCCCCTGCCGGTACGGCGCGCGCAGGCTCTGCACCAGGTCGATCAGCCGGTCCTGCGGCTCGGTTCCGAAATCACCCGCCGCTCCGCTCGGCAGATATTGGAGGGTGCCGAACCCGCGCGCGGCATCGCCCGCGGTCGACACCGGCTGGCGCAGGAACCCCTTGGGCTGGTCGATGCCGGTGCCGTTGACGAACGCCTGCCCCTCGGCCGCCGCGAACTCCGCCGCAATCTCGCCCGCCAGCCACTCCTCCACGTCGAACGCGGCATCGTCCAGCATCGCCTGGCTCGCCGCCGGATTGGCGTAGAGGTCACCCATCGGCGGCGACACCTCATGGAAGGTCGGCGTCGCCGTCTCCGGCCGCGCCGCCGTCTCCGACGCCCAGCCCGAAGGCGTGCCGCCGCTCGTCACCAGCTTGCGATAGCCGGCAGTCCCGACCTTCACGACATTGGCGATCGCCCGGATCGGGCTTGCCGAATTCAGCAGCGTGTCGATCTGCCGGTCGATCTCGGTGGGCACCGCATAGCCGCCGCCTTCACCGGCCGTGCCGGTGAACGCCTTCATCTCCAGCACAGCACCACTGCGCACGAACCCTTCGAACGCCGCACCGCCGGGCCGGGCCGCCGCCCCCGCCAGCATCGGCCGCGCCGCCGGCGTCCCCGCACCCTCCACGCCTGCGAAGCTTGCCTCCAGCGCATCTGCCTTGGTCTCGATCGTCACCGTCTCCCGCAAGAAAAAAGGCGCCCCACCGGGACGCCCGCACCACGCTTCAAAGCTCTGCACCGTCACCCAGGCGCCACCGCATGCACCCACGCCAGCGGCTGCATCGGCACCGCCACCAGGCTCACCTCGATCAGGTCCAGTCGCTCCAACTCGCGCCACCGCCCATGCCGCGCCGCCTGCACGCGATACCCGAACGACAATCCGCCCAGCGCACCGTCCCGAACCAGTTGGGCAAGCTCCGGCAGCTCCACCCGCCCGATGACGCGCAGGCCCCGGCTGTCCTCCGCCAGTTGCTCGATCCGCCCGACCGGCACTCCCCGGTGCTGCCAAAGCAGCGGCACCGGCCCCGATCCGGCAAAAGCGCCCGCACGCACCACGTCGCCGCCCCGATCCGGCACATCGAAGATCGCGGCATAGCCGGCAAAGCGGACGCTCACCGCAGCCAGTCCTCAAAACCGGTCTTCACCGCCACGCCGACCAGCACCAGCGCCAGCAGCATCCGCACGACCCAGCCCATCGCCGCGCGCGCCGCTGATCGCTTGGCATCGCGCCAGGCCGCCAGCAGTTCGCGCAGCTCCTTCATGTCTCCACCGGCCGCAGCATCCTCCAGCCCCAGCCGGGTGAGCGCGCGCACTGCCCCGACCTCGCCCGCTTCCTCGACGATCGCGCGCAGCGTCGCCAGGTCGGCGCCATCCTGCCGCGCCTGGCCCATCAGCTGCGCCAGCACCTGTGCATTGTCCATTGCCGCCTCCGCCTGATAGTCCCCTGCGATGCGCCGCCGCCTCCGCATCGTCCTGTTCGCCGCGCTTGCAGCCTTGGTATCGATCGCGTTCGTGTTGCCCTTCGTCCGCGGCAAGCAGTGCGCGGCCCAGGGCGGCCGCTTCGAGCGCACCACCATGGCGTGCACCCTCCCGTCAGAGCGCCACCGCTGATCCCACCTTCGTGCTCCCGCGCAGGCGGGAGCCCAGGGCCCCAGACGCTGTCCTCAGTTCTGCTCATCCCTGGGCTCCCGCCTGCGCGGGAGCACAAGGAGGATTACAGCCCCGCGCCCACCGCCGGCCCCACGCCCACCAGCGCGCGCTTCTCCTCGCGGGTCAGGAACTCCGCCCCACTCACTTGGCCCCAAAGCCGCTCGCGGTCCTCCGCCAGCGCCGGCACCCGGTCGAGGTCCACCGACAGCGCCGCCTCCGCGAAATGCCCGCCAAGCCCCTGGCTCAGCTCCGCCAGGATCCGCTCGGCAAGCGGCAGGATCGACAATCGCCAGAGCGCGCGATTGGCCTCGCGATAATTGGCGTAGGTATTGTCGCCGGGCAGCCCCAGCAGCATCGGCGGCACCCCGAACGCCAGCGCGATCTCCCGCGCCGCCTGTGCCTTCAGCCCGTTGAAGTCCATGTCCGCCGGAGTCAGGCTCATCGCCTGCCACTTGAGCCCGCCCTCCAGCAGCATCGGCCGCCCCGCGTTGGCGGCACCCGCAAAGCCGGCTTCCATCTCCGCGCGCAGCCGGTCGAACTGGTCGCGCGACAGCACGCCGCCGTCGCCCGGATCATAGACCAGCGCCCCCGAGGGCCGCGCGGCATTGTCGAGCAGCGCCTTGTTCCACCGCGCCGCCGCATTGTGGACGGCGATCGCACCCGCCGCCGCCCCCAGACACCCCAGCCCGTAATGGTCGTCGAGCGGATGGAAGGCCTTGATGTGCACCACCGCCGCCCGCCCCCGGGCATCCTCCGCCGCCAGCCGCTGCACCTGCGCCCCCACTCGGTAGCGGAACGCCACCGGCCAGCCATTGGCGTCCGGCTCCACGCTCACCCGCTCGGGCCGAAGCGCATAGAGCTCGCCCACCCCGCCGCGCCCATCGTCCAGCAACTGCACGAACGCATTGCCGTGCAGCAGCAGCTGCGCCGCGATCGTCTCGACCAGCACCTGCCCGGCCGACCGCCGGCACACCAGCCGCACCAGCTCCGGGTCCGCACCCGTGACCGGGGCCGCCGCGACGCCCTCGGCCACCATCCGCACCGCGCGCTGCGCGATCGCATTCTCCAGATAGCCCGCGCGCACCTGCGCCTCGTAGCTCGTCGGCCAGCTGCCCAGCGCCGCGACCGATCCGCCCGGCGACAGCGCCGGCCGCCACCCCTCGCCCGCCGCGCCCTGTGCGCCCAGGCTCTTCCTGCCGAACCATTTCATGCTAGCTTCCTCCGCCAAGGAGAGTCTGGATGCCGCAAAGCGCACACTTCGCCCTGTTCCCCGCATCGCTGATGCTGTTCTGGCTGGGCGGCATGTTCGTCTGGGCCGGCTGGCGCATTCGCCGCCAGCAGGTCCGCCCCGCCGGCGGTGAGCCCTATGCCCGCTCCGCCACCCGCCACCTCACGATCGGCGGCAGCGTGTGCGCCGCCGCCTTCGTGCTGCTGTTCCTGTCGCTCTTCACCTGAACCGGGCTCACAGCCCCCGTACCGAGGCAGCCCCGCGGCGGCCGAGCATCAGCTCGTCCATCGCCCACACCAAAGCGTCGGCACGATCGGGGGACCGGCCCGGCCCCTCGTAGCCGCCGCCCGCCACCAACCCGCACAGCTCGTCCTCCAGCGCTGGAAAGGCACCGGCATGCGCGATCCGGCCGCGTTCATAGAGGGCGGCGATCGGCTCCGCCCGTGCCGACTTGCCGCGCGAGGCATGCACCAGCCGCACCGGCAGCGCCGCCTCGGCTGTGCGCAACACCGTCTCCACCATCGCGCCGCCCTGGTTCGCCTCCGCCACCACCCGGTCCGCGTCATGGCGCGCCGCGCACGCCGCCACCGCCCGTGCCCAGCCGTCCGGCGTCAGCCCGGAGGCACTCGCATCCTCGAGCACATAGCCGCGCCCATCGCCGCCCAAGCCCGCCGCCACGATGCCGCACGCATCTCCTTCCGCACTCGCAGGCGGGTCGACGCCCACCACCACCCGCACCAGGTCGGGCGTAGCCGCCACCCGGCACCGCTCGATCAGCCCGCGCGTCCACAGTGCACCCGGCACATCCTCCAGCAACTCCCCGTCGAGCTCCTGCCGTCCCAGCCGCGTGCCCGCATATTGCGCGGCCATCGCCTCGACGAAGCTTGCCGGCAGGTGCGGGTTGTCCACCGTCCGTCCGTGTGTCTCGTGCACGCCCGGCAGTGTGCGCACCCGCCGCAGCAGCGCGCCCGGCTTGGGCGTGGTGGTCACCACCAGCTGCGGATGCGTGCCCAGCCGCATCCCCATCATCAGATTGTCCCAGGCCGCGTCGCCCAGCCGCCACTTGGCGATCTCGTCGCACCAGCCGGCGTGGTGTTCGGGGCCGCGCAGCTTCTCGGGCGCCTCCGCCGAATAGGCGAAGGCCTTTGCGCCGGACGCGAAGTGCAGCACGCCCCCCTTCCACAGCATCGGCTCGTCGTCGTGCGCGCTCGCCTGCAACCCGCCCTCGCCGCCCACCATCACCCGGTGCACGTCGTCCAGCGTCGCCCCCACCAGCGCGATCCGCGCCTGGGGGTGGCTGCGCGCGAACTCGGACACCCACTCGGACGCCGCCCGCGTCTTGCCGAAGCCGCGGCCGGCCAGGATCAGCCAGATCCGCCACCCCTCCGCGGTCGGCAGCTGGCCGGGATGCGCCCAGCGCTCCCAGCGGTGCAGCAGCTCACGTCGCTGCTCCGGCGACAGGATCGCCAGCGTCGCCGCCTGCGTGGCCGGATCGGCACGGGCCAGCGCCCGCATCGCCGCCTCGCGTTCCTCCGCCGGGCTCACGCATCGCCTCCCTCCTGGGTCCGACGCGCCCGCGCTTCCTCGGCCGCATGGCGCTTGCTCAGCATCGCCAGCCGCTTGAGGATCGCCGCATCCGTCTTGTCCGCCGCGCCCGCGCCGGCCTTGGCGCGCTTGCCCACCGGCGCTTCCGCCTCCCGCTGTCGCTCGATCAGCCGCAGCGCGAACAGCACGTCCGGCGTCTCCAGCGGATCGCTCGAAGCGCCGGTCAGCACCGCGGCCGTACGTTCGATCAGCATCGCCTCCAGCCGGTCGTATCCGACCCGCAGCGCGGCGCGCCAGCCTTCCGCGAACCCGGCATCGCTCCGGCACGCGGCATAGGCCTGCAACGGCGCGATCGCGACCGCCGCGGCCGCTGCCTCCACGCTGCCGGTCGCCGCCAGGTGATCCAGGAACGCGCGCTGCACTCCAGCCCGGATCACACGGGTACGCCCCGTTCCCGATGCTGCTTCCGATCCCGTCCCGATCTGCCGCGCCATCGCCCCTCCCCCGAACGCAAGACGGGGCCGCAGCCCTTCGGCTTCAGCCCCGCCCGCAATTCCTCAGCGTTCCTGTCTTGTTCCACATCAGCGTGACGATGTCAAGCGCTTTGTACCTGTTTGGTTCGTCGCAGGATTCCGCTCGGCGCCTCCGCTGCTCTCCGGTAGGGAGGCCGCATGACGTCCTCGCCCCGCCCGCCGCTCTTCCGCCGACTCACCGCCAGCATCGACCGCTACAGCATGCTGCTGATCGCGACCGTGGTGGTGGCGACGCTGCTTCCGTGCCGCGGCCGCGTGGCGGACGGCTTCGCGCTCCTCACGCAGGCGGCGATCGCGCTGCTCTTCTTCCTCCACGGCGCCAAGCTGTCGCGCGCGGCGATCGTCGCCGGCCTCACCGCCTGGCGGCTGCACCTGGTCGTCTTCGCCGCCACCTTCCTGATGTTCCCGCTGCTGGGGCTGGGCGTCGAGCGGGGCGCGTCCTGGTTCCTCTCGCCGGCACTCGCGCAGGGGCTGCTGTTCCTCACGCTCCTGCCCTCCACCGTCCAGTCCTCCATCGCCTTCACCGCCATCGCCCGCGGCAACGTCCCCGCGGCGGTGTGCAGCGCATCGCTCTCCAACATCGCCGGCATCTTCATCACGCCCGTGCTCGTCGCGCTGCTGATGGGCGTGTCCGCCAGCGGCGGCGACTCGCTTGCCGCCATCGAGGAGATCGCGCTCCAGCTGCTGCTCCCCTTCATCGTCGGCCATCTCGCCCGCCCGCTCGTCGGCGGCTTCATCGAACGGCACAAGCCGCTGGTCTCCACCGTCGACCGCGGCTCGATCCTGCTCGTCGTCTACACCGCCTTCAGCGCCGCGGTGACCGAGGGGCTGTGGCACCGCGTCCCCGTCTGGCAGCTGGTGCTGGTCACGGCCGTCTGCTGCGTGCTGCTCGCGGTCGTGCTGTTCGCCACCCGCACGCTGGCGCGCCGCCTTGGCTTCTCGCGCGCGGACGAGATCGCGATCGTCTTTTGCGGCTCGAAGAAGAGCCTCGCCTCAGGCGTGCCGATGGCGGGCGTGCTGTTCCCCGCGGCGCAGGTCGGCGCCCTCATCCTGCCGCTGATGATCTTCCACCAGCTCCAGCTGCTCGCCTGTGCCGTCATCGCGCGGCGCTATGTCCAGGCGGATCTTCCCGCCAACGCTTGACACAGCCCGCCCGCTCGGGCGCAACGCACGGCTGCTGCCCAAGGATGAGAACCGGATGATCAAGACCCTGCTGCGTGCCGCCGGCCTGTTCGCCTTTGCCGCCTGGACGATGCCGCTCGCCGCGCATCAGACGGCCGCACCCGCCGCCCCGGCGCAGACCGTCGATGCCGATCCCGCCCTCTGGGTGGTGAAGGACGCGGACACCACCATCTATCTCTTCGGCACCATCCATCTGCTGAAACCCGGCCTCAGTTGGTTCGACGAGGCGGTGAAGACCGCCTTCGACCGCAGCGACGAGCTGGTGCAGGAGATCGTGCTCCCCGATCCGCAGACGGTACAAAAGGCGCTGATCGCCACCGCCATCAATCCCACCGGTCCGGGTCTCGAAGAACGGCTGCCTGCCGACGCGCGCAAGGCTTACCTGGCAGCGCTCGCCGATGTCGGCGTGCCGGCGGCGAGCTTCGACCGCTTCGATCCCTGGTTCGCGGCCACCAACCTGACCGTGCTCAAGCTGGTGAAGGCCGGCTACGACCCCAACAGCGGCGCCGAACAGGCGCTCACCGCCGCCGCCAAGCAGGCGGGCAAGCGCGTCACGGGCCTCGAGACCCTCGAACAACAGTTCGGCTATTTCGACAGCCTGTCCGAAAAGTCGCAGATCG
The DNA here is from genome assembly GCF_039522995.1 of Sphingomonas molluscorum. Taxonomy (NCBI): domain Bacteria; kingdom Pseudomonadati; phylum Pseudomonadota; class Alphaproteobacteria; order Sphingomonadales; family Sphingomonadaceae; genus Sphingomonas; species Sphingomonas molluscorum. Next base: position 709,619 of record NZ_BAAAEL010000001.1, read on the forward strand.
CCTTCCTGACCGACACCATCAAGCAGCTGCCCGATGCCGAAAAGGAAGTCGGCAAGATGGTCGCGCAATGGTCGGCCGGCGATCCGGATGCGCTGGCCGAGACGATGAACGAGGGGCTCGATGCGACGCCGGAAGTGGCCAAGATCCTGCTGCTGGACCGCAACGTCCGCTGGGCCAGCTGGATCGCGGATCGCATGGCAAAGCCCGGCACCGTCTTTGTCGCGGTCGGCGCCGGCCATCTCGCGGGCAAGGACAGCGTCCAGGCGCAGCTCGCCGCCCACCGTCTGAAGGCCGAGCGCGTCCCCTATTGATGCGGCCAGGGAGCGGTTCGCGCGAACGCTCGTTGTCGCCACAGCCTCCAGCAAAGGACGCCGCATGGCCGACACCGCTCCCCGCCCCTTCCTCGGCCTCGTTGCCGGCATCGCCGCCGGGGTCGTCGCCTCCGCCGCCATGGCCGGCTTCCAGGCTGCCGCTGCCCGCCTCATGCCCTCCGACAGCGAGGACGATCCCGCGACGGTGAGGGCCGCCGACCGCGTCAGCCGGGCCGCTACCGGCCAGCCGGTCGCCGAGCCGAACCGCGCCGCCGCCGGGCAAGCGGTCCATTATCTGGTCGGCGCCGCGCTGGGCGGCATCTATGGCGTGCTCGCGGAATATCAGCCCGCCACCCGCCGCGGCTTCGGCGGCGCCTATGGCGTCGTCACCTCGCTGCTGGTCGACGAAGCCGCCGTCCCGGCCGCAGGTCTCGCGCCCGGCCCGTGGCAGGCGTCGCTCACCAGCCACGGCTACGGCCTCGCCTCGCACCTGGTCTACGGCATGGCACTGGAAGGCACCCGCACCCTGATCGCCGGCCGCCGCTGAGCGCCGCCGCCCAGCAGCACTCCCGATCGTGCCCCGGCGAACGCCGGGGCCCAGTTGGGAAACCTGGCGGCTCAAGCGCTCCGGCCGGCGAGAAAGCCTTGCGTGCCTACAGCAGCAGCCAATCCTCGCGCGTACGCCCAACCGCGCCCCCATTCTGCCGCCGCGCGAGCTCCTGCTCGGCGGTGTACCGCACGTCCTCGTCCCGGTCGGACAGGAAGCCGTCGAGCGAATCGTCGTCGATCTCCGTCCACTCGCGCCCCCGGTCCGGGCCATAGCGCACGCGCGGCAGCAGCCCGGGCAGGTTCGACCATTCGATCAGCTGCGCGATGCTCGCCTCGTTCAGCATGTCGCGCAGGTGGAATGCGGTGACATAGGCGTCCGGAAACGCCCGGTGCGCCGGCAGGCCGCGCTCATGCTCGATGCCGTGCGGCCGCCGCCAATAGCGCAGCATCTGGTTGGAAAAGCCCGGCGAGTCCGGCCACAGCCGCAGCGCGCATTTCCAGGTGCAGATCCAGTCGGCGCCATGGGTCAGCGGCGCGGTGCAGAATTTCTGCTCGAAATCCGCCCGGTGCGCCGCCAGCGCGATCCGCCGCGGATAGGGATCCAGCACCCGCCGCGCGACGTCATGCCAATAGGGCGCATCGGCGACCTGCTCGTCCAGGATATGGTGGATGGCCTGGGTGACGGGCGGGATCATCCGGCCCGGATTGACGAGCTGCGATCCGCCCTCGCCCACCAGCTCCCAGCGTCCGTCCTCGCCCAGCGCCACATCCTGCCAGCCGATCTCGCACACCCCATGTGCGGGGGGTGCGTTGCCGGTGGTTTCGAGGTCGATGACGCGAACGATCTGGGGGGAAGCCATGGCCCCGAAATGGGGCAGGCGGGCGCGAATTGCCAGCCCGCGCGTTTCAGATCGGCGGCCGCTCGCCGCGGCTGCCGGCGGGCCGGGCACCCTCGCCCGGCCCGCACCCGATCAGTGCGCCGCCTGCGGCCCGCGCTGCAGCCCGCTCAGCGCCAGCTGCTCGTCGATCTGCGCCATCAGCCGGTCGAGGCCTTCCTGGCTCTTGGCCTCGGCGCGCGCCACCAGCACGTCCTGGGTATTGGACGCGCGCAGCAGCCACCAGCCGTCCGGCGTGTTGACGCGTGCGCCGTCGGTGCGGTTGACGTCCGCGCCGGCCGCTTCCAGCCGCTCCAGGATCTCGTCGACCACCGCGAACTTGCGGCTCTCGTCGACCTGGAAACGCATTTCCGGGGTGTTGATCATCTCCGGCATCGCAGACCGGATCTCGGTCATCGACTTGCCGATCATGTGCACCGCGCGGATCAGCCGCACCGCGGCATAGGGCGCATCGTCGAACCCGTAATAGTCGTGCGCAAAGAAGATGTGGCCCGACATCTCGCCGGCCAGCGGCGAGTTGGTTTCCTTCATCTTGGTCTTGATGAGGCTGTGGCCGGTCTTCCACATCAGCGGCTCGCCGCCCAGCTCCGCGATGCGGTCGTACAGCGCCTGGCTCGCCTTCACGTCGGCGATGATCGTCGCGCCCGGCAGTTCCTTCAGCACCGGCTCGGCCAGGATCGACAGCAGCTGGTCGCCCCAGATCACCCGGCCGGTGCCGTCGATCGCGCCGATACGGTCGCCGTCGCCGTCAAAGGCGATGCCGAAGTCGAGGTTCTTGTCCGCCACCAGCTGCTTCAGCGCTGCCAGGTTCTTTTCCTCGGTCGGGTCGGGATGGTGGTTGGGGAAGCGCCCGTCGATGTCGGTGAACAGCAGGTGGTGCTCGCCCGGCAGCAGCTCAGTGAGCTTCTCGATCACCCGGCCTGCCGAACCGTTGCCGGCATCCCAGCCGATCCGGTACGCGCCGCCGGCATAGCCTGCCATCAGCCGCCCGACATAGGCGTCCTCGATGTCATAGTCGCTGACGGTGCCTTCGCCCTCTTCCCAGTCGCCCTCGGCGCCCATGCGGCCGAGCTTCTGGATGTCCTCGCCGAAGAACGGCTTGTGCTGCAGCACCATCTTGAAACCGTTGTAGTCGGCCGGGTTATGACTGCCGGTGATCATGATGCCGCCGTCGACCTCCAGCGTCGCCTCGGCGTAATAGAGCATCGGCGTCGGCCCCAGGCCGACCCGCACCACGTCGACGCCGCTCTGCGTCAGGCCCTGGACCAGCGCCGCTTCGAGCTCGACCGAGGAGACGCGACCGTCGCGGCCCACCGCCACGCGGGTGCCGCCGGCGCGGCGCACGATCGTGCCGAAGCCGCGGCCGATCGCGGTCGCATCCGCCGTGCCCAGGGTTTTGCCGACCACCCCGCGGATGTCATATTCGCGCAGCGAGGTGGGGTCGAAGACGTGGCTCATGGCTTTCTCCCTGGAATTCGGTGGCGTCAGATCGCGCGACGCCGCGGAAAGTTCAATGTCGCAAGCGGCCGAGCAGCACGTCGCGGGCTGCATTCACCCGCCGCGTGAGGTCGGCCGATCCGCCGCGGTCGGGATGGACGGCACCCACCAGCCGTCGATGCGCGGCGCGGATCGTCGCCTCGTCCGCGTCCGGGCCGACGCCCAGCACCTGCCGCGCCTCGGCCTCGCCCGTCAGCACAGGCTTGCGCGGGCGCAGGTACAGCCACAGCCCCACCAGCACCGCCGCGACCAGAAGGACCTTCAGCATCAGGCAGCGGCAGAGGGCACGACCGGGTCCGGCAGCGCCAGCCCGGCCATCATCTCGCGCAGTTCCTGGCGCGCGGCGACGTGGCTCAGCCCCATCGCGCCAAACTCGCGGCTGTCGAGCATGGTCAGCCCCTTGGGGAACAGCTCGCGATAGATCACGCGCTCCGAAAGCCCCGGGATCACCCGGAAGCCGACGCGCTTGGACAGCTGCTCAATCGCCTCGGATACGCGCCGCATGTTGCGCGCCTCGATGTGCTGCAGGCGGTTGCGCAGCACCACCCAGTCGATCGTCGACCCGTCGGCGCGGGCGCGATGCTTGCGCGTTTCCCAGATCAGCTCCGAATAGAAGCTCGGCCGCGTGACCTTGAACGTCTCCGGGTGCACCTGGCCGATCAGGTCGAAGTCGACGAAGCTGTCGTTCATCGGCGTGACCAGCGTGTCCGCGTTGGTGACGGCCATGCGCGCGAACGGATCGTCGCGGCCCGGCGTGTCGATCACCAGATAGTCGGCCTCTTCCGACAGACGCTCCAGCGTGTCGGTGAAGAAGTCCATGCTTTCGCCGTCGTGGGTCGCGTGGATCGGCATCGGCAGGGTGCCGCCCTGGCGCCGCGCCGTCTCCGCGCGATTGTCCAGGTAGCGACCCAGCGTGCGCTGGCGATGGTCCAGGTCGAACGCCGCCACCCGCGCCCCCTTGGCGGCAAGTGCGATTGCGACGTGAACCGCGGTCGTCGACTTGCCCGTGCCGCCCTTCTCGTTGGCGAACACGATGACGTGCAATCCGTTTGAGGCCGTGCTCAAGGTGCCTGCTGTCCCCTGTTGGTACCCTGGTGCTGGTGCCATGGTGTTGATCCCGTGGCGGCACCCCCATAGAAGGCCGCCTTCTCATTCTTACCGGAGGCATTGGGGCCGTGCAAACCATCCGTCAGCTCGACGCGCTTCGCGACGCGCTGGCTTCTTACCGCGCCGCAGGGGACAGCGTCGCCCTCGTTCCGACCATGGGCGCGCTGCATGCCGGCCACATGGCCCTGGTCGATGCCGCGCGCCGCCGCGCCAACCGCGTGGTGGTGTCGATCTTCGTCAATCCCAAGCAGTTCGGCCCCAACGAGGATCTCGCCCGCTATCCCCGGCGCGAGATGCAGGATGCCCGCATGCTGACGGAAGCAGGCGCCGACGTCCTGTGGATGCCGTCGGTCGAGGAAATCTATCCCGCGGGCTTCGCCACCACCGTCTCGGTGTCCGGCGTGAGCGACATCCTGGAGGGCGCGCATCGCGCCGGCCACTTCGACGGCGTCGCCACCGTCGTCGCCAAGCTCTTCGGCCAGGTCCGGCCTGACGTCGCCCTGTTCGGCGAAAAGGATTTCCAGCAGCTGGCGGTGATCCGCCGCATGGCGACCGATCTCGACCTGGGCATCGAGGTGGTGGGCGTGCCGACCCAGCGCGACGACGACGGCCTCGCCCTCTCTTCCCGCAACCTCTACCTCGATCCGGACGAGCGCCAGCGTGCCGTCGCCCTGCCTCGCGCGCTCGGCATCGCCGCGCGCACGCTGGAAAAGGGCGGGGCTGCCGACGAGGCGCTCTCCCAGGCCCACGACATGCTCGCCCAGGCCGGGTTCGAGACCGACTATATCGCGCTGGTCGATGCGGAGACCTTGGGCGATCCTGTTCCCGGCCACCCGATGCGCCTGCTCGCCGCCGCCCGGATCGGCAACACCCGGCTGATCGACAACGTCGCCGTCCTGCCTGCCTGACCGGCACCAGCCTCCCGCCCGGGCGTTCCCCACCACAGGGACGGCCGCGGGAGGCAGGATATGCGCAATCTGGATTTCACCGACTGGCACAGCGTGCTCACAACGCTGGTCGGGCTCGCGCTCTTCACCCTGATCGGCGTCGGCACCCGGCTGGTGATGATGATGACCATCCAGCAGCGCCGGGAGCGCATGAACCGGCAGATCAACGAGCGGGTCCGCACGCTGATCGCCGCCTACAAGACGCTCGGCGGCTCGTTCACCGGGGATCTGACCGTCGATCCCACCCACCTGCGCGAGCTGCGCCGCCGCAGCGATGCCGGCGCCGCCACCGAACCGATGGCGGCGCTCGACCTCACGGCAGAGCGCGCCGCCGGCTCCGAGCGCACCCGCCGCATCCGCGACGCCGTCGAAGCGGCGCTTTCCGACATCATCCTGCTCGGGACCGAGCAGCACGTCCGCTTGGCCCGGCAGGCGGTGGAGGAACTCGTCGCCGGCCATCCGGTCCACACCCACGCCCTGGTGGTGGCGTTGCGCGACTTCATCCGGGAGGCGCTGGGCCTCGACCCGATCCCCGCCGACCTCGCCATGCCGCTCCAGGGCCCCAGCCGTCCGGCCAGTTCCGGGGGGCGCGGAAAGGAAGGCGAGCGCGGCGGCAGCGGTGGTGGTGGCGGCGGCGGCGGCATGGGAGGAGGCATGGGCGGCATGGGCATGGGCGGCGGCACCGCCCTTGAAGACGACGCCCCCCGTCCTCGCTCCTGATGTGACACCCCCGCGCCCGGCGACTGCGCCGCCGACTTGGTTCAGCCCGCCAGACTCGCCCGTCCGCCCGCATGCCGCTCCAGTCGCCCGGCAAGCTCCAACTCCAGCAGCACGATCTGCACCACGGCTGCGGGGAGCGCGGATTGGCGGACCAGCTCGTCCACGGGCACCGGCACGGGGCTGAGCAAGTCCGTCACCCGCCGCCGCTCTGCCTCGCCGGCATCCTCGGCGACCGGCTCGGCCGCATACCGGCTGCCGGGCGAGCGGACGCTGCGCGGATCGATCGGGCGCAGCATCTCCGCCACGTCGGCTGCCGACTGGATCAGCGTCGCCCCCTCCCGAATTAGCAAGTTGCAGCCCTGCGCCCGCGGGTCGAGCGGACTGCCGGGCACCGCCATCACCTCGCGCCCTGCTTCCGCCGCGAGGCGCGCAGTGATCAGCGATCCCGACTTGGGCGCCGCCTCCACCACCACCGTCCCCTGCGACAGTCCGGCGATGATCCGGTTGCGATACGGGAAGTGCCGCGCGCGCGGCTCCGTCCCCGGCGGCTGCTCCGCCACCAGCAGGCCCCGCTCCGCCACCGCCTCCTGCAGCGCGGCATTCTCCGGCGGAAAGGCGATGTCGATCCCGCTCGCGATCACCCCCACCGTACCGCCGGCGAGCGACCCCGCATGCGCCGCGGTGTCGATCCCGCGCGCCAGGCCGGAGACGACCGTGATCCCCTCGTCCGCCAGCGCCTCCGCCAGTTGGCGCGCGAAACGGCAGGCGGCGGCCGACGCATTGCGCGCGCCGACCATCGCCACGCACGGCCGTGCCAGCAGCGCCAATCTCCCGCGCAGGATCAGCGCAGGCGGCGCATTCTCGATCTCTGCCAGCAGCGGCGGATAGTCGGCATCGTCCAGGAACAGATAGCCCGCGCCCAGCCGCTCGGTCCGCGCGACCTCCCGCCGCACCGCGTCCTCGGACGCGATCACCGGCGCGCGCCCGCCGCCGCGTGCGGCCAGGTGTGGCAGGGCCTCCAAGGCGGCGGTCGCGCTGCCGAAGCGCGCAACCAGCTGGCGATAGGTGATGGGGCCGACGTTCGCGGAACGGATCAGCCGGAGCCGATCGATCCGCGGGTCGGCGTCAGCCACCCTTGCGGCTGCCGACGCGGGGCTCGGTGCCGTCGAGCAACCGGCCCAAATTCTCGCGATGCTTCCACAGCGCCACCGCGGCCATTCCCAGCAGCAGCAGCACCAGGTCGAACTGCCCGAACCAGGCCGCGCTCACCGGTGCGGAGATGCAGGCGGTCATGCCCGCCACCGAGGAGATGCGCAGCAGCGCGAGCAGCCCCAACCACACGACCGCGAACACCAGCGCGCTCGGCCAGTGGAGCGCGAGCACCACGCCCAGCATCGTCGCGACGCCCTTGCCGCCGCGAAAGCCAAGCCAGACGGGATAGCAATGGCCCAGGAACGCAGCCCCCGCCGCGAAGGGGCCATGGCCGGGGAACAGCCATTCGGCCAGCACCACCGCGAGCGTGCCCTTGGCCGCGTCCAGCAGCAGCGTCGCCGCCGCCAGCCCTTTGCGCCCGGTGCGCAGCACGTTGGTCGCGCCGATGTTGCCCGATCCGATCGCCCGCAGGTCGCCCGCGCCGAACCACCGCGCGAGCAGCAGCCCGAACGGGATCGCGCCCAGCAGATAGCCAAGCAGCATTGCGCAAAGCGCCGGCGCCGATGAGAAGTCGGTTGGCAAGACTGATTTCGTACCCCTGTTGCCCCGACGCTAGGCGTTTCGGTATCGGGGCGCAACAACCTCGATCAAAGCGGGAACGTCTCTCCGCGCGCAAGGATCTGCCCCGCATGCCCGACTCCCGCCCGATCCTGTTCTTCGATTCCGGCGTCGGCGGCCTGTCGGTGCTCGCCCCCACCCAGCGGCTGCTGCCCCGCGCGCCGATCGTCTACGCAGCCGACTCGGCAGGCTATCCCTATGGCACCCGCAGCGAGGCGGAGATCGCCGCACGCGTCCCGGCACTGCTCGGGCGGTTGGCAGAACGCTTTCATCCCCGGCTGATCGTGATCGCCTGCAACACCGCCTCCACCATCGCGCTGCCGGCGGTGCGCGCCGCGCTCGACCTGCCCGTGGTCGGCACCGTCCCGGCGATCAAGCCCGCGGCCGAGTTGAGCCGCACGCGCGTCATCGGCGTGCTCGGGACCGAGGCGACGGTGCGCCAGCCCTATGTCGACGATCTGGCCACCCGATTCGCCGCCGACTGCCGCGTCCTGCGCCACGGCTCGGCCGCGCTGGTCGCCCTTGCCGAGGCGCGACTGCGCGGGGAGGAGGCGGAGGACGACGCCTACCGCGCCGTGCTCGCGGGCCTGCTCGACCAGCCCGACGGCGATCGGATCGACGTGATCGTCAACGCCTGCACCCACTTCCCGCTGGTTTCGGATCGGCTGGAGGCGGCAGCCGGGCGCCCGCTGCAGTTCGTCGACGGTGGAGAAGGCATCGCGCGGCGCATCGCCCATCTGCTCGACGGCGCCGATTGGCCTCACACTTCGGGCGAAGGCACGGCCGTGTTCACCGGCGTGGACCCCGCGATCGAGTTGCTGCGGCCTGCGCTGGCGCGCTTCGGCTTGACCAGGATCAAATTGCTGTAATCGAACGCCCCGCTCGCTCTAAACGAGGCTTTGAGAGTAGAAAAACAAGGGTCCTGCCGCTATGCAGACCGGCATGTCCAGCGACGAAACCGTTCGCGCGGTCGATTACAGCCGCGTCTTCAACCAAGCGATCGACAGGCTCCATGCCGAGGGGCGCTACCGCGTCTTCATCGACATTTTGCGCAACAAGGGCATGTTCCCCAACGCGCGCTGCTTCGCCGGGCATAACGGGCCCAAGCCGATCACGGTGTGGTGCTCCAACGACTATCTGGCGATGGGGCAGCACCCCAAGGTGATCGCCGCGATGGAAGAGGCGCTGCACGACGTCGGCGCTGGCTCCGGCGGCACCCGCAACATCGGTGGCAACACCCATTATCACATCGACCTCGAAAGCGAGCTGGCCGACCTGCACGGCAAGGAAGGCGCGCTGCTGTTCACCAGCGGCTATGTCTCCAACGAGGCGACGCTGGCGACCCTCGCCAAGGTGCTGCCGGGCTGCATCATCTTTTCCGACGAGCTCAACCACGCCTCGATGATCGCGGGCATCCGCAACTCGGGCTGCGAGAAGCGCGTCTTCCGCCACAACGACCTCGAGCACCTCGAAGAGCTGCTGGCCGAGTCGGATCCGCAGGCGCCCAAGCTGATCGCGTTCGAAAGCGTCTATTCGATGGACGCCGACATCGCGCCGATCGCCGAAATCTGCGACCTCGCCGACAAGTACAACGCCCTGACCTATCTCGACGAGGTCCATGCCGTCGGCATGTACGGCGCACGCGGCGGCGGCATTTCGGAGCGGGACGGCGTCGCCGATCGCCTCAACATCATCGAAGGCACGCTCGGCAAGGCTTTCGGCGTGATGGGCGGCTATATCGCGGCCGATCGCACGATCATCGACGTGATCCGCAGCTATGCGCCTGGCTTCATCTTCACGACCTCGCTGTCGCCGGTGCTGGTCGCAGGCGCCCTCGCGAGCGTCCGCCACCTGAAGGCATCGTCAGCCGAGCGCGAGGGCCAGCAGGTCGCTGCCGCCAAGCTCAAGGCGATGTTCCGCGACGCCGGCCTGCCGGTGATGGATTCGACCACGCACATCGTGCCGCTGATGGTCGGCGATCCGGTCAAGGCCAAGCGCGTCAGCGACATCCTGCTCGCCGAATACGGCGTCTACGTGCAGCCGATCAATTTCCCGACTGTGCCCCGCGGCACCGAGCGCCTGCGCTTCACCCCCGGCCCCGCCCATGACGAGTCGATGATGCGCGAACTCACCGAGGCGCTGGTCGAGATCTGGGGCCGCCTGGAAATGCGCCGCGCCGCCTGACATCTGTGTGCTCCTGCGCAGGCAGGAGCCCAGGGCAGCAAAGCGCAACGGCGGATACCTCTAGGCTCCTGCCTCCGCAGGAGCACGGTGCGCGCTATGGGCGCGCCGTCCCCGCAAGCACCGCCCGCGCGTCCTCGCAATCGCGCGCGATCTGCGCCTTGAGCGCATCCAGCCCGTCGAACCGCCACTCCGGCCGCAGATACTCGATCAGGTCGACCTCGATCCGCTGCCCATACAGGTCCCCGGAGAAGTCGAAGAAATGCGGCTCGAGCAGCTCCAGCGGCGGTTCGATCATCGGCCGGATGCCCAGGTTCGCGACGCCGTCGAGCACGCGCCCATCGGCCAGCCGCCCGCGCACCGCATAGATGCCATAGGCCGGGCGCAGATAGCTCCCGAGCGTCAGATTGGCGGTCGGGAAGCCCAGCTCCCGCCCCAGCCGCGCGCCCGGCTCTACCATGCCCTGGATCGCGAACGGCCGGGTCAGCAGCGCCGCGGCCTCCGCCGGCCTGCCCGCCTCCAACAGCGCGCGGATGCGGCTCGACGAGACCGGCTCGCCCCCCTCCTCGACCGGCGCCACCGTGTCGACCGAAAACCCCTGCGCCGCGCCCAGCGCCGCCAGCACCGCGACATTGCCATCGCGTCCCTTGCCGAAGGTGAAATCGGCGCCCGTCACCACGCCGCCGATCCCCGCCAGCCCGCGCAGCCGCTCCTCCACGAACGCCGCGGCCGACAGGCTCGCAAGCGCGGCATCGAACCGGAACACCAGCATTGCATCGGCGCCGGCGTCGGCGAACAGCCGCTCGCGCTGATCGAGCGTCGTCAGCCGGAACGGGGCGGCATCAGGCCGGAAGTGGCGGATCGGATGCGGGTCGAACGTCGCGACGATCGCGGGTCGTCCCTCGGCATGCGCGCGCGTCACCCCCCGGCGCACCACCGCCTGGTGCCCGAGGTGGAAACCATCGAAATTGCCGAGCGCGACGATCCCGCCGCGCAACCCTGCGGGGACCGCCGAGCTGCCGTCCAGCCGCTCCATGCCCCGCGCTATAGGGAAAGCGGGCGCGCAGGCAAACCATGCGCGTCACCGCAGGTCGCGCTCCAACTCTACCGTGCTCCTGCGCAGGCAGGAGCCCAGGGCACCGGGCGCTACCGTCCGCGGCCTTGCTACCGCACCAGTGTTATAAAGCTGTACCCCGGCCGCTCGCCCTCAGCCGGAAAGTCCTCCCGCGCCACCTCGCGCCAGCCCTCGAACGCCGGCACCACCGCATCGCCATCAGGCGCAGCATGCACCTCGGTCAGCTCGATCCGGTCCGCATGCGGCAGGAACAGCGCGAACACCTCCGCTCCGCCGATCACCGCCACCTCGCCATCGCCGGCCAGCGCCATCCCCGCCTCCGGATCATGCACCACCTCGGCACCCGGTGCATTCCAGCTGCGGTCGCGCGTCAGCACGATGTGCCGCCGCCCCGGCAGGGGGCTCGGGAAGCTCTCGAACGTCTTCCTGCCCATCACCATCGGCTTGCCCATGGTGCCCGCCTTGAACCGCTTGAGGTCGGCCGGCAGGTGCCAGGGCAGCTGCCCGTCGCGTCCGATCACGCCATTGTCGGCCCGCGCCAGGTGGAAGACGATCATACCGCGACCGGCGCCTTGATATGCGGCTGGGCGACATAGTCGTGGAGCACGAAGTCCTCCAGCTCGTAGCCGTCGATGCCGTCCGGCCGCCGCAGGATCTCCAGCCGCGGCAGCGCGGTGGGCGTGCGCGACAGCTGCTCGCGCGCCTGGTCGAGGTGGTTGAGGTAGAGGTGGCAGTCGCCGCCCGTCCACACGAACTCGCCGACCCCCAGCCCGCACTGGTCCGCCAGGATATGGGTCAGCAGCGCATAGCTCGCGATGTTGAACGGCACGCCCAGGAAGATGTCGGCCGAGCGCTGGTAGAGCTGCAGCGACAGCTTGCCGTTGGCGACATGGCACTGGAACAGGCAGTGGCAGGGCGCCAGCGCCATCGCCGGCAGGTCACCCGGATTCCAGGCCGAGACCACCATCCGCCGCGACGCCGGATTGCTTTTCAGCGTCGCGATCAGCTCGGCGATCTGGTCGAGGTGGCGGCCATCGGCCGTCTCCCAATCGCGCCACTGCTTGCCATAGACAGGGCCGAGGTCGCCCGATTCGTCCGCCCACTCGTCCCAGATGCTCACCTTGCGCTCCTGCAGCCAGCGCACATTGGTGTCGCCGCGCAGGAACCACAAAAGCTCGACGATGATCGAGCGCAGGTGCAGCTTCTTGGTGGTGAGCACCGGAAAGCCCGCCGAAAGGTCGAAGCGCATCTGGTGGCCGAACACCGAACGGGTGCCGACGCCGGTGCGGTCCATCGTCTCCACGCCCGTGTCGAGCGCGCGCTGCATCAGGTCGAGATATTGCTGCATGCCGCCGGCGTAGCGGCTGCGCGTGCGGAAGCCTAGCCTGCCTTGGGCGCCGGCGGGTTCAGCCGGCACGGGCGGATCGCGCTCGGCTCCGGGCGCGGCCCCACCGCCTGGAAGGTCGCCAGATAGCCGCCCGCGGACGGCATCGGCCGCATCGACACCTGGCGATAGCCGACCGCCTCGAACTCGCAGCGCAGCAGCGCCGGCGGCGTGCCGTGGTTCTGCGTCGCACGGTTGGCATCCACCACCACGACCAGCCCGTCCGGGCGCAGCGAGGGCCGCAGGTGCCACAGGAACGCGTAAGGCTCGGCGATCTCATGGTACATGTGCACCATCAGCACCCGGTCGAAGCTCGCCTCGGGCAGCCGCGGGTCGTCAGCCTTGCCCAGCCGCACGCTGACGTTGTCGAGCCGCTCGCGTGCCACGCGCTGCGCCAGGGCGTCGCGCACCTCGGGCACGATGTCCTCGGCCAGCACCCGGCCGTCCGGGCCGACCCGCTGGGTCAGGCGGATCGTGTAATAGCCCTCGCCCGCGCCGATGTCCGCGACCGTCATCCCCTTGGCGATGCCGGCGCCGTCCATCACTTCCTCGGCCTCGTTCAGCCGGTCGCGTGCTTCCTCGGTCGACCAGCGCGCGGACACGATGGTCGCCACCGGCCGGTCGGCCGCCGGAAAGTCGGACGCCTTCGCCTCGGACTTGCGCTCGGGCAGCTTGGGCTCGGTCGCGTCGCAGGCGCCCAGCAGCAGGGCGCACGCCGCCACCGCCGCCGCCCCGGCCCGTGCCGCGCGTCGCCTATCCAGCCCAGGCAAGACCCGCCCCACGATCAGTCGACGTCCTCCACCTCGACCGTCTCGCCGGTCACGCGTTGCGACAGCGCCGCTGCCATGAACGGATCGAGCGCACCGTCGAGCACGTCGCCCGGCGCGGTCGAGGTCACGCCCGTGCGCAGGTCCTTCACCAGCTGGTACGGCTGGAGGACGTAGGAACGGATCTGGTGGCCCCAGCCGATGTCCGTCTTGGTGGCATTCTGCGCGTTCGCCACCGCCTCGCGCTCGGCAAGCTCCCGCTCGTACAGGCGCGCGCGCAGCTGGTTGTACGCCTCGGCCTTGTTCTTGTGCTGCGAACGCTGGTTCTGGCACTGCACCACGATGCCGGTCGGCAGGTGGGTGATGCGCACCGCCGAATCGGTCGTGTTGATGTGCTGACCGCCCGCGCCCGACGCGCGATAGGTGTCGATGCGCAGCTCGCTTTCGTTGATCTCGATGTCGATGTTGTCGTCGATCACCGGATAGACCCACACGCTCGAAAAGCTGGTGTGGCGCCGTGCCGCGCTGTCGTACGGGCTGATGCGCACCAGCCGGTGCACGCCGCTCTCGGTCTTGGCATAGCCATAGGCGTTCTCGCCCTTCACCAGCAGCGTCGCCGACTTGATGCCCGCCTGCTCGCCGGCATGATAGTCGATCAGCTCGACCTTCATGCCGCGCCGCTCGGCCCAGCGCGTGTACATGCGCTGCAGCATGCCCGCCCAGTCCTGGCTCTCGGTACCGCCGGCACCCGAGTTGATCTCGATATAGGTGTCGTTGGCGTCGGCCTCGCCCGACAGCAGCGCCTTTACCTTGTCCTGCTCGGCGCGTTCCGCCAGCTGGGCCAGGCTCTGCGTGCCCTCGTCCGCCATCTCGGCGTCGCCCTCGGCATCCGCCATCTCGATCAGCTCGACCGTGTCGGACAGCTCCGCCTCGATCGCACGGGTCGCGGTGATCGCCTCGTCCAGCCGCCGCCGCTCGCGCATCACTTCCTGCGCGGCCTTGGGGTCGTTCCACAGGCTCTGGTCCTCGACGCGCGCGTTCAGCTCGTCCAGGCGGCGCAGCGCGCGGTCCCAGTCGAGGAAGCGGCGCAACAGCGCCAGCGCGTCGTTGATCTTGTCGACATGGGCTTGCGCTTCGGCGCGCATCGAAATTCTCTCCACCTTCGAAGATCCCGGATGAACCCGGGAATCTCGGGCCGCAAGGGCGGCGCTTCAATGTATCGTCAGAAAAGGAACTGCCGGCTCGGGCAGGATGGTCGTCCCCGCCCCTAGTAAATGCCGCCCTCCCTTTGCAAGAAATCGCTGTCCTGCGGTGCCGCCTGCGCCCGCGGCGCTGCCTTCTGCACCGGTGCCGCCCCTTCACCCTCGCGCGAACGGCGCGCGCGGCGGCGCGGTTCGCTCTCCGGCTTGAACGCTTCCCAGATCACCGATGCCTTGGGATCGGTCGTCGGCCAGGCGCCATAGACCGGCTTGCCGCTCCCGCGGTCCACCCGCACCATGCGGATGCCGGCGGGCGCGGTGAACGGCAGCTTCTCCATGCCCTCGAACGCCTTGACCGCAAACGCCTTGAAGATCGGCGCCGCCAGCGTCCCGCCCTGCGCATAGCCGCCCAGGTTCCGGGGCGTGTCATAGCCGATGTAGAGCCCGCCGATCATCTGCGGCGTGCCGCCCACGAACCACACGTCGGTCGGCCCGTTGTTGGTGCCGGTCTTGCCCATCATCGGCCGGTCGAGGTCGCGCAGCGTGACGGCGGTGCCGCGCTGGACCACACCCTCGGTGATGTGGACCATCTGGTAGGCGGTCAGCGGGTCGAGCAGCTGGCGCGAACGGATCACCGGCCGCGGCATCGCCTTGCCGTCCCAATCGCGCGCATTGCAGCGGTCGCACGCGCGCCAGTCCTGCGGCCAGATCACCTTGCCATGGCGGTCCTGCACGAAGTCGATGACGCTCGGCTTCAGCGCGCGGCCATGGTTCACCAGGATCGAATAGGCGTTGACCATCCGCGCGACCGTCGTCTCGCCCGCGCCCAGCGCATAGGAGAGGTAGGACGGATAGCGCCCCTCGCTCACGCCCAGCCGCTGGATCAGGTCGGTGACGTTCGTCATGCCCGTCGCCGCCGCCGCGCGAACCGTCATCAGGTTACGCGACTGCTCGATGCCCCAGCGCATGGTGTGCGGGCCGGCATAGGAGCCGGAGAAGTTGCGGAAGCATTTGGTGCCCAGCCGCCCGCCCTGGTCGACGCAATAGGGCGCGTCGGCGATGATCGTCGCCGGGGTCATCCCCTTTTCCAGCGCGGCCGAATAGACGATCGGCTTGATCGTCGATCCCGGCTGGCGCTTTGCCTGGGTGGCGCGGTTGAACGCCTGCAGTCGCGAATCGAACCCGCCCTGCATCGCAAGGATACGCCCGGTGCGCGGCTCCTCGACCACCATGCCGCCCGAGACGCGCGGCACGGAGCGGAGCGCGAAGTGCCCGCCCTCGGGCGCCACCGCGATAATGTCACCGGCCTTGAGCGCGCCAAAGGCAGCGCCGCCCTTGCCCCGCACCGGCATCTGCGCGGCCGAGCGCGGCAGCGTGCCCGTGCTGCCGTCGGCAAAGCCGATCACCGCCGAACCGCTGTCGCGCGACACCACGATGCCGGCGCGCCAGTCGCTATAGTCCAGCCCGATATTGGTGTTCAGCAGCGCCTGCTGCCAGCGGTCGCCGTCGATCTCCACCTGGCGCACCGGCCCGGACCAGCCGCGGCCCGACTCGTAGCGGATCAGCCCGCGCCGCAGCGCGTCCTGGGCAAAGCCCTGCAGCCGCGGGTCGAGCGAGGTGCGCACCCACAGGCCGCCGGCATAGACACTGTGCGGCCCGTCCTTGTCGTTCTCGCCAAAGCGGCCGAGTAGCTGGCGGCGCACTTCCTCGATGAAATAGCCGCCGACGCGTTCGAACCGCGGCGTCTGGCGGGGCGTGGTGCCGAGCGGCTGGGCGACCGCACCGTCATGCTGTGCCTGGGTGATGAAGCCGTTGCGCAGCATCTCGCCCAGCACCCAGTTGCGCCGGGCAATGGCGCGGTCATAGCCGCGCTCGGGCGTGTAGTTGGACGGTCCCTTGGGCAGGATCGCCAGATACGCCATCTGCGCCAGCGACAGCTGCTCCAGGTCCTTGTCGAAATAGGCGTGGCTCGCCGCCTCGACGCCGAATGCGTTCCGGCCCAGCGCGATCTGGTTGAGGTAGAGCTCCAGGATCTGCTGCTTGGTCAGCACGTCCTCGATGCGATAGGCGAGAAACGCCTCCTTCGCCTTGCGGACGTAGCTCACCTCGTTGCTCAAGAGCAGGTTCTTGGCCACCTGCTGGGTGATGGTCGAGGCGCCGATCGGCCGCCCGTCGTTGCGCAGGTTGGTCAGCATCGCGCTGGCGATACCGGGATAGTCGACGCCGTGATGCTCGAAGAAGGTGCGGTCCTCAGCGGCCAGGAAAGCCTTCACCAGCAGCGGCGGATATTCGGGATAGGACAGCTCGACCCGGCGCTCGCGGGCATAGCTATGGATCGGCGTTCCCTCGATGCCGCGCACGTTGGTCGGCAGCGGCGGCTCGTAGCTGCGCAGCGCCTCCACCGACGGCAGCGTGCGGATCAGGAAGAACCAGATCACCACCATCGCCAGGCCCGCCAGCAGCGCTGCCCAGGCGAGCAGGCGGAACCACCAGCGGCGCCGGATGCGGCGGAAGCGGGCGCGCCGGCCCTCGGGCGCGGGTTCGGGGCGGGCGGTCGCGGGATCGAAAGCGGCACTCATCGGCCGCGCGATGTAGCAGGTTTGGACCGCCGTGCCAGCAGCTTGGCCGCGGGGCGACGGTCGACCCGTCCCGCCCGGGCGTCAGCGCGCGGCGAGCCGGCGCGCGAAATGCACCTCCACCGCACGGCGCACGCTCTCGGCAAGGGCGCGCCTGCCGGAGTCCGAATTGAGCCGCTTGGCGTCGTCTTCGTTGGAGATATAGCCCGTCTCGAACAGGATCGACGGCATGTCCGGCGCCTTCAGCACCATCAGCGATGCCATGCGGTGGTAGTTGGGCTTCAGCGGCACCAGCGGCTTGGCCTCGCGGCCCAACAGGCGGGCGAACCCGGCCGAGGCGTTCATGGTCTCGCGCTGGGTCAGGTCGATCAGGATCGACGAAATGTCGGCCGAGGCATCGGCCAGGTCGACGCCCGCCAGGATGTCCGCCTTGTTCTCGCGCGCCGCCAGGCGGGCCGCCTCGCGGTCCGAGGCGACTTCGGACAGCGTGTAGATCGACGCGCCCGATGCGCCCTGGTTCTCCGCACTGTCGCAATGCACCGAAATGAAGAGGTCCGCGCCCAGCCGGCGGGCGATGCCGAATCGCTCCTGCAAGATCAGGAACTCGTCGCGGTCGCGGGTCAGCGCCACGCGCACTCGGCCGGACGCGAGCAGCCGGTCGCGCATTTCGCGTGCGAGCTTCAGCGTCAGGTCCTTTTCGCGCAGGCCCCCGTCCCAGGACGCCAGCGCGCCGGGATCATGCCCGCCATGGCCCGCATCGATCACCACCAGCGGACGCCCCGCCACGCCCTCGATGCGCGGCAGGCGGCCGGCCTTGCGGGCAGCCGGCACGGTCATCCGCGCCCGCGCCGCATCGCCTCCCGGCGGCGGCGCTGCGGTTGCGGCCAGCGGCGACGCCAGCATCGCCAGCGCGGCGGCGCAGAGCCCAGCGGTGCGAAGGGTGGGTCCGAACCCGGCCCGGCGTGAAATCATAAGCCTACTCGTTGTCCGCGTGCAGTCTTGCCGGGGGCGCACCCCCTTGCCCGAGCGATGGTGAAAGCATCGGGTTAAAGTCTTCCTAAGCCTGTCTGCCGATGCAAGCCGCGTGCGGCCGTCAGGTGCCGTAGCGCGCTGTTGCCGCATCGCAACGGCAATGCTACGCAACGGATACGCCGTTTGTCGTCCACTCGACGGCCGGCGCTCCCACACCCGCCCGCCGCATCTGCGCCGACCAGCGGGGAAACCAGGTTGACGCTCGCATGAGGCATGTTCCGTCCCGTTCCAGCAGCACCGCGACAGGCGGACGCTGGTCGGTGACGTTTGGCCCGGACCACCGGTCCGGCCATGCCCGTGCGGCAGAGGCATTCATCGACCCATGCAGCGCCGCCGCGGATCCCGATCCGCCCGGCAGCGCCGCCCATGGCGCGCCGCGCCGGCCACAGGCCGCCCGCCGCGCCCGGAGACTTTTCAATGACCACGCGTATGCTGATCGACGCACGCCACCGGGAAGAAACCCGCGTGGCTGTCGTCAAAGGGAACCGGATCGAGGAGTTCGACTTCGAATCCGCTGAGCGCAAGCAGCTCAAGGGCAATATCTATCTCGCCAAGGTGACGCGCGTCGAGCCGTCGCTCCAGGCCGCGTTCGTCGAGTACGGCGGCAACCGCCACGGCTTCCTGGCCTTCTCCGAAATCCACCCGGACTATTACCAGATCCCCAAGGAGGATCGCGAGGCGCTGCTGCGCGAGGAGGCGGAGCACGCCGCCGAGGAAGCCGCCCTGCGCGCCCGGGAGGACGACGAGGACGAGGACGAGGAAGGCTACGACGACGAAGACGCGATCGCGCTGGACGCGGACGGCGACGTCGACGTGCTGGAGCACGACGAGGACGAGCACGACGACGACGCGGGCGAGGACGCCGGCGACGAGGAAGGCGCGCCTGCGCCGTCCAACCGCAAGCGCAAGCGTCGCGGCGGTGGCGACGATGCCGCGGTCGACGCGCTGCGCCAGCGCCGCATGAACCTGCGCCGCCGCTACAAGATCCAGGACGTGATCCGCCGCCGCCAGGTGCTGCTGGTCCAGGTCGTCAAGGAAGAACGCGGCAACAAGGGCGCGGCCCTCACCACCTATCTGTCGCTCGCCGGCCGCTACTGCGTGCTCATGCCCAACACCGCGCATGGCGGTGGCATCAGCCGCAAGATCAGCTCGTCGTCGGACCGCAAGCGCCTGAAGTCGATCATGTCGGAGCTGCAGCTGCCGCCCTCGATGGGCTGCATCGTCCGCACCGCCGGGCTCCAGCGCACCAAGACCGAGATCAAGCGCGACTTCGACTATCTCGCCCGCGTGTGGGACGGCATCCGCGAACAGACGCTGCACTCGACCGCGCCCGCGCTGGTCTATGGCGACAGCGATCTGCTGAAGCGCGCGATCCGCGACATCTACAACCGCGACATCGAGGAAGTGATCGTCGAGGGCGAGGACGGCTATCGTCAGGCCCGCGAGTTCATGAAGCTCCTGATGCCCAGCCACGCGCGCAAGGTGAAGCAGTACGCCGACGCCGTGCCGCTGTTCCAGCGCGCAGGCGTCGAGGACCAGCTGGCGGCCATGTACAACCCGGTCGTGCAGCTGAAGTCGGGCGGCTACCTGGTCATCAACCCGACCGAGGCGCTGGTCTCGATCGACATCAACTCCGGCCGGTCGACGCGCGAGCACAACATCGAGCAGACCGCGACCGCGACCAACCTGGAAGCGGCGCAGGAAATCGCCCGCCAGCTGCGCCTGCGCGACATGGCCGGACTCGTCGTCATCGACTTCATCGACATGGACCACGGGTCCAACGTCCGGAAGGTCGAGAAGGCGATGAAGGAAGCGCTCAAGAACGACCGCGCGCGCATCCAGGTCGGCCGCATCTCCGCCTTCGGCCTCATGGAAATGAGCCGCCAGCGCCTGCGCACCGGCGTGCTGGAAGCGTCCACGCGCACCTGCCCGCATTGTGAGGGTTCGGGCCTGGTCCGCACCGCGTCGTCCGCCGGCCTGTCGGCGCTGCGCATGATCGAGGACGAGGCCGCTCGCGGCCGCGGCTCCGAACTGCTGCTGCGCTGCAGCCAGGAAGCCGCCTTCTACGTGCTCAACAAGAAGCGCGCCGACATCGCCGAGATCGAGGATCGCTACGGCGTGAGCGTCGAGGTTGCGGCGGACGGCACGCTTGAGGGCGCGCGCATGACGGTCGAGGCCGCCGGCCCGCCCCCGGCCTATCCGCCCAAGATCGCGCCCCTGCTCGAGCTGCCCGAGGACGAGTTCCTCGACGAGATCGAGGACGAGGAGGAGCTGGACGAAGCCGAGGAGGCGACCGAGGCCCGCGAGGAACAGCCGCAGCGTCGCCGCGACGAGGACGAAGGCGAAGGCCGCAAGCGCCGCCGTCGCCGTCGCGGTCGCCGCGGTCGCAACCGCGAGGAAGGGGACAGCGGTGAGGCCGAGGACGCCGGCGTCGACACCGCGGACACCGACGAGGAAACCGAGGTCGTCGAGGTTGAGGCACTCGACGAAGCCGAGGCAAGCCCGGCGGGCGAAAGCGAAGCCGGTGGCGAAGGCCGTCGCCGTCGTCGCCGTGGCCGTCGTGGCGGTCGCCGCAGCGACGCACCGGCAGCGGCTGGCGAAACCGAGACCGCGCAGAACGAGGCTCCGGTCGAGACCGGCGCGCCTGCCGAGGAAGCGCCGGTAGAGGCCGCGGCGGAACCGGCTCCGGCCGAAGTTCCCGCCGAGCCAGTCGCCGAGGCTCCGGCACCGGTTGCGGAAGAGGCACCTGCCAAGCCCAAGCGCACGCGTCGCCGTCCGTCGGCACGCCCTGCCGAGGCGGCAGCGGTCGAGGCGGCTCCCGCCCCGGCACTCGAGGCTCCCGCTCCCGAGGCCGAGGCTCCCGCCGCCGAGGAAGCGCCCAAGCCCAAGCGCACCCGCCGCCGCAAGGCAGCGGAGCCTGCCGCCGAGGCTGAGGCCCCGGCACCGGTCGAGGCCGCGACCCCGGCTCCGGCCGAGGAAGCACCGGCAAAGCCCAAGCGCACCCGTCGCCGCAAGGCAGAGCCGGCCGCCGAGGCGGCACCGGAAGCGGCAGCGCCTGCAGCCGAGGCCGCGCCCGAACCTGCCGCGCAGCCGGAAGCGGCACCGGCGGACACCGACGCCGACACCGCCCAGGGCGATGCTTCGTCCGAGGCGACCGAGGGCGCCACGCCGCGTCGCGGCTGGTGGCAGCGCACCTTCGGCGCATAAGCCACGCAGCCCCTCCCGCCCGCCCGGGCGGGAGGGGCTCGCTTCACCATCGGTTCAGCCGCACATCGCCAGCAGCGCGTTGCCGGCATTGAACCTAGCGCCGGCATTGCCGATAAGGACTGCCATGAAGCGCATCCTCGCAGGCCTCGCCACCGCGCTCCTCCTCTGCGCGCAGCCGGCCGCCGCCCAGTCGATCCTGCGCGATGCGGAAACCGAGTCGCTGCTCGCCGACATGGCGCGGCCGATCGCCGTCGCCGCCGGGCTCGACCCGAAGAACTTCACCGTCGTCCTGCTCAACGATCCCAGCGTCAACGCCTTCGTGGCCGGCGGTCAGGCAGTCTATCTGCACTCCGGCCTCATCGACGAAGCCGACAACATCAACGAAGTGCAGGGCGTCGTCGCGCACGAGGTCGGCCACATCGTCGGCGGCCATGTCGCGCTCGCCGGCCGCGGGGCCGGCCCTGCCACCAGCATCTCGATCCTCAGCCTGCTGCTCGGCGTCGCCGCCGTGGCTGCGGGCGCGGGCTCGGCTGGAGCCGGCATCCTCGCCGCCGGCCAGCAGGCCGCGCTCGGCAATTATCTCGCCTTCAGCCGCACGCAGGAAACCTCTGCCGACGCCGCCGGCGCCCGCTATCTCGGCGCCGCCGGCGTCAATGGCGCGGGCATGCTGTCCTTCTTCAAGAAGCTCCAGAACATGGAGTACCGCCTCGCGATCCCGCAGGAGAACAGCTACAACCGCACCCACCCCTTGAGCGGCGAGCGCATCAGCGCGCTGACCGCAGATCTTCAGGCGCAGCCCGCCTGGGGCAAGCCGACCGATCCCGCGCTCCAGGAACGCTTCCTGCGCGTCCAGGCGAAGCTGCGCGGCTACGTCAATGATCCCAAGGAAACGCTGCGGCGCTACCCCGCCAGCGACAACAGCATCCCGGCCCATTACGCCCGCGCCTATGCCTATCACCTGACGGGCTATCCCGAACAGGCGCAGCAGGAGGCGGCGGCGCTGGTCAAGACCAAGCCCCACGACCCCTATTTCCTGGAGCTTCAGGGGCAGATCCTCCTGGAGTCCGGCCGTCCCGCAGACGCCCTCGCGCCGCTGCGCGAGGCGACCGAGCGCACCAATTCGCAGCCGCTGATCGCCGCCACCTTCGGCCACGCGCTGATCGCGACCGAGGACCCCGCCCATCTGGCGGAGGCCGAGAAGGTGCTGCGCCAGGCGGTCGGCCGGGATCGCGAAAACCCGTTCGCCTGGACCCAGCTTGCCACCATCTACGAGCGCAAGGGCGATCAGCCGCGCGTCGCACTCGCCATGGCGGAGCGGGCGAGCCTGATCGGGGAGCCGCAGATGGCGCTCGCCAGCGCCCGCGCGGCGGTTGCGGGCCTGCCCGAGGGAAGCTCCGAGCGGCTCCGCGCCCAGGACATCCAGATGATCGCGCAGAACGAACTCGACGAGCGCAAGCCCAACCGCCGGCGCCTTTCCGCGCAATAAGGACCCCGATGCCGCGTAATCCTATCCTCGCCTTCGGCGCGCTGCTGCTCGCCGCGCTGCTGGGCGCCGGCGCCTTCGCCCTGCTGCAGCCGCTCCTTCCCGGCAGCGACCGCGCCCGTACCGAGGCGATCGTCCGCGACTATGTGCTCTCGCACCCCGAAATCCTGCCGGAAGCGATGCAGAAGCTCCAGGAGCGCGAGGTCGGCAAGGCCGTCGCCGCCAACCGCAGCGGCATCGAGACGCCGTTCGCCGGCGCCTGGGCCGGCAACCCGCAGGGCGACGTCACGCTGGTCGCCTATATGGACTATGCCTGCGGCTATTGCCGCGCGAGCCTGCCTGCCATCGACAAGCTGCTCGCGGACGATCCCAAGGTCCGCATCGTCTACCGCGAGCTGCCGATCCTGAGCCCCGGCAGCCGCACCGCCGCCGAATGGGCGCTCGCCGCCGCCGAACAGGGCAAGTTCCGGCCCTTCCACGCCGCGCTCTATGCCGAGCAGGATCTCGGCGAGGATGCGATCGCGCGCGCCGCGGCCAAGGCCGGGCTCGACGTCGCACGCGCGAGTGCCGCCATCGCCTCGCCGGCGATCGCGCAGGAGATCGCGCGCAACCTGCAGCAGGCGGGGCAACTCGGCGTCACCGGCACGCCGACCTGGGTGGTCGGCGATCAGATGCTGAGCGGCGCGGTCGGCTATGAAGGGCTTTCCGCGGCAGTCGCAAAGGCACGCGCGGCCGCCTGATCCAACCGCCGCATCGCCCCTGCCGCCCGGGCGTTATGCTGCTAGGGTCGCTTCGCCGCGCCGCGGCCCCACGAGGAGCTGTTCCCATGCGTCTGTCCCCGCGCCTGATCCTTTCCCTGGCCCTCGTGCCCCTGCTCGCCGGCGGCTGCGTCGCCAAGACCGCCTGGGACGTCGCCACCGCGCCGGTGCGCGTCGGGTCGCAAGTGGTCGACTGGACCACCACCAGCCAGGACGAGGCCGATCGCAACGCCGGCCGCAAGCTGCGCAAGCAGCAGGCCGAGGAAGAACGCCAGCGCCGCAAGGAAGAGAAGCGCGCCCGCGAGGAGGAAAAGCGCGCCCGCAAGGACGCCGAGCGCATCCAGCGCGACCAGCCCTACTGATCGGCACCCTCCGCCAGGATGCTGGCGATCGCGCGGAGCACGTCGGGCCGCAGCTGAACGCCCAGGTGGCTGCTGCGGATCTCGATCGCGCGGCAGTCGTCGCTCCGGCAGGCGAGCCCGTTCACCAGCCCATCGCTCCGGCTCCAGATCGCGGTGGCGGGCACCGGCAGCGGGCTTCGCACCAGTTCCGCCAGCGCCAGCGTCTCCGCCGCATCGATGCGGTCGCCGGTGATCCGCTGATAGGCGCGCCACACCCGCGTCGCACGCGCCGGCCCCGCATAGGGGGAGGAGACGGTGATCACCTCCCGCACCCGCCCCGGCATGCGGTGCGCGGACAGCCGCGCCATGATCCCGCCCAGGCTGACGCCGATCAGCGTGACGGGCGCATCTGCCTTTTCGGCCAGTTCGTCCACGCGCGCGAACAGCCGCTCGCCCTCCGCACCGATGGTCCGGCGGCCCAGGTTGCGCCCCAGCCCCCAGCCGCTCGCCCGGTAGCCGAGCGCCGCGAGGTAGCGGACCATCACCAGGTTCGATCGATCGGAATTGAACAGCCCGGGCAACACCATCACGGGCCGACCGTCGCCGGCCGGACTGGTCACCAGCGCTCGCCATTCGATCGCCAGCTGCGCCACGCCCCAGGCGGCGCGCGGCCATTCGACCAATGTGTGGCGAAGCGGCGGCGGCCCCAGCGGCGGCCTCACCGTAGCCATGCCATCACCGTTGCGGAAAACGGCGTCCAGGCGCCCATGCGCACGCCCGCGTGGCGCAGCGCCTCGCCGGTCCAGCTGTTGCAGGTGCGGATCGTGCTGTAGCGGCCGTGCGCCGCGTAAAAGGCGTCCGACCGTCCATAGCCCGGCACGCTTCCGGCGCGCCCGTCCGGGCCCACTGCAAAGCTTCCGCGAATGAAGCCGGCCAGCCGGCGATACTCCTCGGGCCGCAGCAGCACGGAGCGCACGCTCGCTTCCTCCACGGGCTCTGCGAGATGGCCGACGTGCATTACCGTGTCGTCGCTGCCGACCGCCGCGCGCAGCACCGTCTTCGGGCTCAGCTCGCCCCAGGTTGGCGTACCGATATAGAAGCCGCGATCCCCCCAGCCGATCGACAGGTGGCTGTGCCCGGCAAAGCGCGGGTCGCGCAGGTCCTCCGGCCGCACCAGGTCGCGCCAGTCCACGCCCTCCGCCGCCACCGGCACGATGATGCTGGTGTGGATGCCATTGTCCTCGACCCAGACGCGCACGCCTGCCTCGGGCGGCACCCAGCCGCGGTTGAGCGCAAAGGCGCCGCCGACCAGCCCCGCCACGCCATAGCCGACCACCAGCGCGCCCAGCCATGCCAGCAGGAGCAGCAGGCCGCGCCCGGTGCGGCCGAGCAGGGGCGGGCTGGCGGTCAGATGTCCAGCGCCCAGCCGTCGCGCCCGGCCGGATCGATCGGCGCGGTCGGGACGTAACGCTCCGCGCCCGTGCGCAGCCGCAGGATCGTCCAGTCGCCGCGATCGTCGCGCGCCTCCAGCGTGCAGCCGCACGCCGTGTACGCGCCGATCACCTCGCTCGCCTGACGGCCGAGCAGTCCCGCCAGCACCACCGTCGCGTGCGGAGCGGCGATCGCCGCCACCTCCGGCGCCATCGACACCAGCGGCCCCGCCAGGATGTTGGCGATCAGCAGGTCATAGGGCGCGCGGTCGGTGATCGCATCGGCAAGCGCCCCGTCCGCGACCACCAGGTCGATGCCGGGCACCCCATTCACCTCGGCATTTTCGCGCGTGACGTCGACCGCGACCGGATCGATGTCGGTCGCCAGCACCCGCGCCTCGGGCCAGAGCTCGCGCGCGGCAAAGGCGAGCAGGCCCGTACCCGTGCCGATGTCGATCACGTCGGTGAAGCGCTCGCCTGCCAGTCCGTCCAGCATCGCCAGGCACCCGCTGGTGGTCTCGTGATGCCCGGTCCCGAACGCGCGTCCTGCCTCGATCCGGAACACGCGGGCGCCCTTGGGCGGCGGAGACGTGTCCGCCGCAGTGTGGACATAGAAGCGGCCGACGTGGAGCGGCTCCAGCCCGGCCTGGCTCATCGTCACCCAGTCCTCGTCGGCCAGCTGCTCGATTGCGGGCGCACGCCCCCGCGCGCTCGGCACCAGCGCCTGCACCGCGGCCACTGCCGCGTCGTTGGGCTCGACCTCGAAATAGGCGTCAAGGTGCCAGCGCTCGGCGTCGTCCTCGACGTCCTCGGTGGTCATCAGCACGGGCGCGGATTCGAGCCCCAGGTCCTCGGCGGCGTCGATCGCCTCGGCCTCGGCGCGGGTGCACGGCAGGGTCAGTTTCCAGCTAGGCATGGGAGTCCTTCTTGGCGGTCCGGCGGTGCCGGACCATGGCGGCACCAGCCCGCTCCTCCACCCGGCCACCCATAGGATACTGGCGTTGGGTGGCCGGGCGGGGGAGCGGGCCGGTACCGAACGAATTCAACGCACGTAGCTCGCGCCGTTGATGTCGAGCACCGCGCCCGTCATCGACGGCGGCGCCTCCAGCGCCAGGAAGCGCGCGGCGGTCGCCACCTCTTCCGGCATGGCGACTCGGCCCAGCGGAATGTCGGCCAGCAGCGTGTCGCCGCCGCGGCTCTCCAGATAGTCGTCGGCCATGCCGGTCATGGTGAAGCCCGGGCAGATCGCGAACGCCAGGATGCCTTGCGCCGCATAGCCGCGCGCGATGGTCTTGGTCATCGCCACCATCCCCGCCTTGGCGGCGGCATAATGCCAGTGCGCCGGGCTGTCGCCGCGATAGGCGGCACGGCTGGCGACGTTGACGATCCGCCCGCCCTCGCCCCGCGCTTGCCAGTGGCGCACCGCCAGCCGGCAGAGTTCGGCCGCCGCCGTCAGGTTGATGCGCATGGTCCGCTCCCAGCCGGCGACCCAGTCGTCGTGCGGCAGGTCGAGCGGCGTCGCCTCGAACACGCCGGCGTTGTTGACCAGCACGTCGATGCGCCCGTCGAGCGCGTCGAGCGCCTGCTCCCACAGGCGCGCGGGCGCCGCAGGATCGGAGAAGTCGGCCGGGATGCCGCTCGCGGTGCCGTGGCCGACCACGCGCAGGCCCGGCGCATCGAGCGCCCCCGCGATCGCAGCGCCGATGCCGCGCGAGCTGCCGGTAAGGAGGATGTGCGTCATGCCCCGGCGATAGAGGCTGGCCGGCCGCCACGCCAGAGCCGCGAATTCGCCGATCCACATCGGCGCTTTGGCGCCGGCGCAACTTGCCGTACAGAACTGGCGCACCACGATATTCGCCGTCAGGCCGGTTACGTCGGCCTACCCGGGCTCTTGCGTCTTGCATCACACCGCCCCCCGGGTAGATAGGCGCGGTTCGCGAAAGGAACTGACTTGGCTTCCAAACCATATGCGCGCCCGCTGTCGCCACACCTCGGCATCTGGCGCTGGGGCCCGCACATGCTGGTCTCGATTCTGCACCGCGCCACCGGCGTCGCCAATTCCGTGGGCCTGGGCCTACTGGTCTGGTGGCTGGCGGCGATCGCCGGCGGCGAAGACAGCTACGCCACCTTTGTCGACGTCTTCACGGTGTCGGGCGGCGGGCTGAACGTGATCGGCTATGTGGTCGGCATCGGCCTGACCCTGACCGTGTTCCAGCACATGGCGAGCGGCGTCCGCCACCTCGTGCTCGACATCGGCGCCGGCTATGAGCTGCGCAAGGGCAAGATGACGGCAATGGCCACCATGGTCTTCTCGCCGCTCGCGACGATCGCCTTCTGGGCCTGGCTGCTGGTGGGGAAGCACTGATGGGTAACGGTACGAGCATCGGCCGCGTCCGCGGCCTGGGATCCGCCAAGCAGGGCACCCATCACTGGTGGCACCAGCGGCTGACGGCAGGTTCGAACCTGCTGCTGCTCCTGTGGTTCCTCTTCTCGATCGCGATGCTGCCGTCCTACGACATCGCCAGCCTCACGAAATGGCTGAGCTCGGGCTGGGCGGCGCTGCCGATGGCGCTGCTGATCGCCACCCTCTTCTATCATGCGCGACTCGGCCTCCAGGTCGTGATCGAGGACTATCAGCATGACGAGACGCGAGTCGTTCTGCTCGTCGTGCTCAACCTGCTCACTGCGCTCGGGGCCGGCCTCGCCATCTTCTCGATCCTGCGCATCGCTTTCACGGGGACGCCCGCCTGATGTCTGAAGCCTACAAGATCATCGACCACACCTATGACGCGGTGGTGGTCGGCGCCGGCGGCTCCGGCCTGCGCGCCACCATGGGCATCGCCGAGTCGGGCCTGAAGACCGCCTGCATCACCAAGGTGTTCCCGACCCGCAGC
This sequence comes from Sphingomonas molluscorum, assembly GCF_039522995.1. NCBI lineage: Bacteria > Pseudomonadati > Pseudomonadota > Alphaproteobacteria > Sphingomonadales > Sphingomonadaceae > Sphingomonas > Sphingomonas molluscorum. The sequence goes on from NZ_BAAAEL010000001.1 coordinate 737,743, forward strand.
CACACGGTCGCGGCGCAGGGCGGCATTGCCGCCAGCCTCGGCAACATGGGTCCGGACCACTGGACCTGGCACATGTACGACACGGTCAAGGGTTCCGACTGGCTCGGTGACCAGGACGCGATCGAGTATCTCTGCCGCGAGGCGCCTGCCGCAGTGTACGAGCTGGAGCACGCCGGCGTGCCGTTCAGCCGCACGCAGGAAGGCAAGATCTACCAGCGCCCGTTCGGCGGCATGATGCAGAACATGGGCGAAGGCCCGCCCGCGCAGCGCACCTGCGCCGCGGCCGACCGCACCGGCCATGCCATGCTCCACGCGCTCTACCAGCAGAGCCTGAAGTACGACGCCGACTTCTTCATCGAGTATTTCGCGCTCGACCTGATCATGGAGAATGGTCAGTGCCGCGGCGTGATCGCGCTGTGCATGGAAGACGGCTCCATCCACCGCTTCCGCAGCCATGCGACGGTGCTCGCGACCGGCGGCTACGGCCGCTGCTATTTCTCGGCGACCTCGGCTCACACCTGCACCGGCGACGGCGGCGGCATGGTGCTGCGCGCAGGCCTGCCGCTCCAGGACATGGAGTTCGTGCAGTTCCACCCGACCGGCATCTATGGTGCCGGCGTCCTCATCACCGAGGGTGCGCGCGGCGAAGGCGGCTATCTCACCAACTCTGAGGGTGAGCGCTTCATGGAGCGCTATGCCCCGTCGGCCAAGGACCTGGCGTCGCGCGACGTCGTCTCGCGCTCGATGGCGATGGAGATTCGCGAGGGTCGCGGCGTCGGCAAGGAAGGCGACCACATCTTCCTGCACCTCGACCACATCGATCCCAAGGTGCTGGCCGAGCGGCTTCCGGGCATCACCGAAACCGGCAAGATCTTTGCCGGCGTCGACCTGACCCGCCAGCCGCTGCCGGTCGTCCCGACCGTCCACTACAACATGGGCGGCATCCCGACGAACTTCCACGGTGAGGTCGTGCACAAGCGCGACGGCAACCCGGATGCGGTCGTCCCCGGCCTGTTCGCCGTCGGCGAAGCGGCCTGCGTGTCGGTGCACGGCGCCAACCGCCTCGGCTCCAACTCGCTGATCGACCTTGTCGTGTTCGGCCGCGCGACCGGCCTGCGCATCAAGGAGACGATCAAGCCCGGCACCGCGCACAACCCGCTGCCCAAGGGCTCGGAAGAAATGGCGCTCGGCCGCCTCGACCACTTCCGCAATGCCAAGGGCGGCACGCCCACCGCGCAGCTGCGCCTCGACATGCAGAAGACGATGCAGCGCCACTGCGCCGTGTTCCGCACCGACGAGCTGATGGCAGAAGGTGTCACCAAGATGGAAGGCATCTATGCGGGCATGCAGGACATCGGCATCACCGATCGCTCGCTGATCTGGAACACCGACCTGGTCGAGACCATGGAGCTCGACAACCTGGTGGGCCAGGCGCTGGTGACGATCCGCGGCGCGATCAACCGCAAGGAAAGCCGCGGCGCGCACATGCACGAGGACTTCCCGGAGCGCGACGACGCCAACTGGATGAAGCACACCATCGCGACCTTCGATGGCTGGGGCGGCAAGGGCGGCTCGACCAGCCTCGATACCCGTCCGGTGCACGATTACACGCTCACCGACGAGATCGACTACATCAAGCCCAAGAAGCGCGTGTACTGATCCCGTCGAAACGACGAACCCGACAAAAGGGGCGGACGGCAACGTCTGCCCCTTTTTCTTTGGGTGCGACTCGCGCGTCTTCGGAACCATCGGACAGCGCCTCGGTTGGCGCGCCATGACTGACGCCACCCAGTACCCGCTCCTCGCCGCCCCGCATGTCCATCTCGCCGGGCCGGTGGACCATTCCATGTACACCAACTTCCGGCAGCAGATGGCCAACGCCCCTGCCGAAGGCTCGCTGGTGATCTCGATCTCCACCCTGGGTGGCGATCCGGAGGTCGCGCGCGCGATGGGCGACGACGTACGCCTGCTGCGCGAATATTCCGGGCGCGAGATCCTCTTCCTCGGCAAAGTCGCCGTCTATTCGGCCGGCGCGACCTTCATGGCCGCCTTCCCGGTCGAGACGCGCTTCCTGACCAAGGGCACGCGCCTGATGCTCCACGAGCGACTCATGTCCAGCTCCGTCGAGCTTTCGGGGCCGCTCAAGACGCTCAGCTACACGCTCAAGGCCAAGCTCCACGAGATTGAGCATTCGATCCGCATCGAGGAAGAAGGCTTCCGCGACCTCGTCGCCGGCTCCGACGTGCCGTTCGAGGAGCTGGTCGAAAAGGCCCCCTCCAACTGGTACATCGAGGCGGAGGAGGCGAAGCGCCGCCGCCTGGTGCTCGACGTCATCTGACGCGGAGACTCTTCGTCACCCTGAACTTGTTTCAGGGTCCATCTCTCCACTGGCGACGCGGGTCCTGGCGGCACGATGGATGCTGAAACAAGTTCAGCATGACGGAAGAAGCGGGCCGCAAACGCCCTCCCCCCAGAAAAGCGCGCTTGCCGTTTGCGACAGCGGCAGGGGTCATGTATCGGAAGCCCAAATCGCCCCGGGGCCTGCGTCGCCCCACCGCATCCAGAGCTGACGGAATCCGCGCAATGGCCGAATTTTCCCTGCCCAAGAACAGCAAGATCACCGGCAAGTCCCGCGAGCACAAGGCCGCTGCGGACGCCGGCCGGGTCAAGAAGTTCAAGGTCTATCGCTACGACCCCGACACGGGCGAGAACCCGCGCTACGACAAGTTCGAGATCGACCTCGACGAGTGCGGCCCGATGGTGCTCGACGCGCTGATCAAGATGAAGAGCGAGCAGGATCCCTCGCTCACCTTCCGCCGTTCGTGCCGCGAGGGCATCTGCGGCTCGTGCGCGATGAACATCGACGGCCGCAACGGCCTCGCCTGCACGACCGCGATCGAGGACATCAAGGGTGAGGTGCGCATCACGCCGCTCCCCCACATGGACGTGATCAAGGACCTGGTCCCCGACTTCACCCACTTCTACGCGCAGTACAGCTCGATCAAGCCGTGGCTGCAGACCGTCACCCCGGCCCCCTCGGGCAAGGAGCGGCTGCAGTCGCCGGAAGACCGCGCGAAGCTCGACGGCCTCTACGAGTGCATTCTGTGCGCCTGCTGCTCGACCTCGTGCCCCAGCTACTGGTGGAACAGCGACAAGTTCCTGGGCCCGGCGATCCTGCTCCAGGCCTATCGCTGGCTCGCCGACAGCCGCGACGAGATGACGGGTGAGCGACTCGACGAGCTGGAAGATCCCTTCCGCCTCTATCGCTGCCACACGATCATGAACTGCGCGAACGTCTGCCCCAAGGGTCTGAACCCGGCCAAGGCGATCGCCGAAGTGAAGAAGCTGGAACTCGAGCGCACGCTCTGATCCTCCGGGGCTGCCTGCGGGCGGCCCCTTTCCTTTTTGTCGGTCGCAGTCGCGACACCTAGCGCCCGTCTACGGCGCCCGACGCACCGTTGCCGACTGCGCGAACCGGCGGTGCGGGAGTGTCCCGCTTGGCCAAGGTTCTCGCCCGCTACGACTCGCTGATCGCCGCCGGCGAACTGCGCGCCGATCCCGACCAGCGCGCCGCCGCCGTCCGCCTGGATCGCCTCGCCACCGAGCTCGAGGCACCGCCGTCGCGCGGGCTGCTCGCGCGCCTCACCGGCCGCCATGCGCCCAGCCCGCGCGGCGTCTACCTCTGGGGCGGGGTCGGCCGCGGCAAGTCGATGCTGATGGACCTGCTGTTCCACTGCGTCGCGATTCCCGAAAAGCGCCGCGTCCACTTTCACGAGTTCATGCTGGAGGTGCACGATCGCCTGAACGTCGAGCGCAAGCGCGAGGCGGGCAATCCCGTGCCGCCCGTCGCCGCTGCGATGGCGGAGGGCCTGCGCCTGCTCGCGTTCGACGAGATGGTGATCAACAACACCGCCGACGCGATGGTGCTCTCGCGCCTGTTCAGCGAGATGATGAGGCACGGCCTGACCGTGGTCGCGACCTCCAACCGCCCGCCCGACGATCTCTACAAGAACGGCCTCCAGCGGGAGAGCTTCCTGCCCTTCATCGCGCTGTTGAAGGAGCGGCTCGACGTGATGCCGCTCAACGGCCCGGTCGACTATCGCCGCGACCGCCTGGGGGTGATGGACACCTGGCTGGTGCCCAACGGGCCGGAGGCGACCGCCAAGCTGTCCGCTGCCTTCTTCCGCCTCACCGACTATCCGGTCGAGGATCGGGACCATGTGCCGAGCGAAGAGCTCGCCGTCCACGGCGGCCGCACGCTCCACGTGCCCAAGTCGCTGAAGGGCGTCGCCGTCTTCAGCTTCAAGCGGCTGTGCCGGGAGGCCCGCGGCGCGCCCGACTATCTCGCGATCGCGCGCCACTATCACACCGTCATCCTGGTCGGCATCCCGCGCCTGGGGCCGGAGAACCGCAACGAAGCCGCCCGCTTCGTCACCCTCATCGACGCGCTCTACGAGCACAAGGTGAAGCTGCTCGCCGCCGCCGACGCGCTTCCCGAGCACCTCTACGAGCAGGGCGACGGCGCCTTTGAGTTCGAACGCACCGTGTCGCGCCTCAACGAGATGCGATCGGAAGACTATCTCGCCGCCGGCCATGGCGAGGCGGCGGCGGACGGCGCCTGACCCGACCGGGGGGCGTTCAACCGCCTCCCCAGCCCGGCCAGCGGTGCCGCGGGCGGGGCAACCGTTTGCCGCCAAGCGCGTTGTTCATCCCGCTGCAAGCTTCGGTTTTCCGCGGCGCGTGATCCTTATTGCAATTGCTTCGCAGCTGCAAAGATAGTGGGTTTCCCGGGTTGTTCGGGCTCTCCAAAGGGAGTAATGCCCGCCCGATTGCGGTTCCCAATGAACCGCGGCATCCACACGGGAGGATTCATGGCCCGCAAGAAGATCGCGCTCATCGGCGCCGGTAACATTGGCGGCACGCTCGCCCACCTCGCAGCGCTCAAGAACCTTGGCGACATCGTCCTGTTCGACGTGGTCGAGGGCGTTCCCCAGGGCAAGGCGCTCGACCTCAGCCAGTGCGGCCCGGTCGAAGGCTTCGACGCCAAGATCACCGGCTCCAACGACTATGCCGACATCGCAGGCGCGGACGTGATCATCGTCACCGCCGGCGTCGCTCGCAAGCCGGGCATGAGCCGCGACGACCTGCTGGGCATCAACCTCAAGGTCATGAAGGCCGTTGGTGAGGGCATTGCTGCCAACGCCCCCGACGCATTCGTCATCTGCATCACCAACCCGCTCGACGCGATGGTGTGGGCGCTGCGCGAATTCTCTGGCCTGCCGCACAACAAGGTCGTCGGCATGGCCGGCGTGCTGGACTCCGCGCGCTTCAGCCACTTCCTCGCCGAGGAGTTCAACGTCTCGGTCAAGGACGTGAACAGCTTCGTGCTCGGCGGCCACGGCGACACCATGGTGCCCGTGCTCGAATATTCGACCGTGTCGGGCATCCCGGTCAGCGACCTGATCGAGATGGGCTTCTCGACCAAGGAGCGCATCGACGCGATCGTCCAGCGCACCCGTTCGGGCGGCGGCGAGATCGTTGGCCTCCTGAAGACCGGCTCCGCCTTCTACGCGCCCGCGACTTCCGCGATCGCGATGGCCGAGAGCTATCTCTACGACAAGAAGCGCGTCCTGCCGGCGGCAGCGAACCTGACCGGCCAGTATGGCGTGGACAACCTCTACGTCGGCGTGCCGATCGTCATCGGCAAGGACGGCGTCGAGAAGATCGTCGAGATCAAGCTCTCCGAGGAGGCTCAGGCCAACCTCACCGTGTCGGTCGACGCGGTCAAGGAACTGCTGGTCGCGTGCAAGGGCATCGACGGCTCCCTTGCCTGATCTCGGCAGCCTCGCTGCACTGACCCTGGCGCTGGCGCCGCAGCTTCCCGCTGCGGCGCCGGGCACGGCAGATACGTTCCCCGCCGGGGTCCGTGCCTGCCTCCAGGCGACGATCCCTTCCGGGATCGACGAAGTGCAGCTGAAGGCAGCCGGGTGGAATGCCTATGACATCGACGGCGACGGACCGCCGCTTCGGATCTACGCCCGCGGACGCGGGCCGATCCTGATGACCGGCACCGGCGCCGCTGCGAAGGAATCGGGCTGTCACGTCCTCGCTTCGCGCGGATCGACCGACAGCCTCGCGGCGACCGTCGACGGGATCACCAAGGAACTTGGGGTACGGCCGACCGAAAGCGGTCCGGAGGCGACCCTGTGGATCGTCGGCGACAAGGGCGTCATGCTCGCCGGCGAAGAAGATACCAAGAGGACGGGCGTGCGCGCCACGATCGTCCCTATTGCCGAGGGAATGAAATGAGCATCCTTGTCGACAAGAACACCAAGGTCATCACCCAGGGGATGACCGGCGAGACCGGCAGCTTCCATACCAAGGCGGCGCTGGAATACGGCACCCAGATGGTCGGCGGCGTGACGCCGGGCAAGGGCGGCACCGAGCACCTCGGCCTCCCGGTCTACAACACCGTCGCCGAAGCCAAGTGGAAGACCGGCGCCGACGCCTCGGTCATCTACGTGCCGCCGCCCTTCGCGGCCGACTCGATCCTGGAAGCGATCGACGCGGAGATCCCGCTGATCGTCGCCATCACCGAGGGTATTCCCGTGCTCGACATGGTGCGCGTGAAGCGCGCGCTGTCGGGTTCCAAGTCGCGCCTGATCGGCCCGAACTGCCCGGGCGTGCTGACGCCGGGCGAGTGCAAGATCGGCATCATGCCGGGCTCGATCTTTAAGAAGGGCTCGGTCGGCGTCGTGTCGCGCTCGGGCACCCTCACCTATGAGGCGGTGTTCCAGACCTCCAACGCGGGCCTCGGCCAGACGACCGCGGTTGGCATCGGCGGCGATCCGGTCAACGGCACCAACTTCATCGACGTGCTCGAGCTGTTCCTGGCCGACGATGCGACCGAGTCGATCATCATGATCGGCGAGATCGGCGGCTCGGCCGAGGAAGAAGCAGCCCAGTTCCTCAAGGACGAGGCGAAGCGCGGCCGCAAGAAGCCGATGGCAGGCTTCATCGCCGGCCGCACGGCGCCTCCGGGCCGCCGCATGGGCCACGCCGGTGCGATCGTCTCGGGCGGCCAGGGCGGCGCCGAGGACAAGATCGCGGCGATGGAAGAAGCCGGCATCAAGGTCGCCGCTTCGCCCAGCGAGCTCGGCTCGACGCTGCTGGAAGTGCTGAAGGGTTAAAGACACCGCCGCGCGTTCCCATCTTGCGTGTTCGCCAAGGACACGCCGGAGCGCGCGGCACGTCCCTCGACGGTTTCTCGGGACGAACGGACGGACAGGACGCACCATGGGCTACGAAGGCCAGGATTTCTCCGATATCGCAGCCGGCGTCAGCCCGGCGTTCGTGGAGACGCTCTACACCCGCTACAAGGCGGATCCCGCCAGCGTCGACGCTGGCTGGCGCCAGTGGTTCGACGGGCTCGAGGGTGCGGTCTCCGGCCCCAGCTGGCAGAGCAAGCGCTGGCCGCTGACCGAAACCGACGCGCTCACCGCGGCGCTCGACCCGACCCAGATGGAGCCCGCGCCCAAGCCCGCAAAGGGCGGCGGCAAGCCCGCGCCGGCACCGGCCGCGGCCCCCGCGCAGGCCTCCACCGCCGACATCGCCAAGGCAGCCGGCGACGCGATCCGCGCGCAGATGCTGATCCGCACCTATCGCGTGCGCGGTCACCTGGCCGCCAATCTCGATCCGCTCGGCCTCTCGCCCCATCGCGAGCTGCCGGCCGATCTCACCACCGAATATTACGGCTTCAGCGATGCCGAGATCGACCGTCCGGTCTATCTGGGCGGGACGCTGGGCCTCGAGACCGCGACCATCCGCGAGCTGGTGACGATCCTGCGCGCCAACTATTGCGGCAACGTCGGCCTCGAATACATGCACATCGCCGACGTGGAGGAGCGCCGCTTCCTCCAGGACCGCATGGAGGGCAAGGACAAGGCCATCCAGTTCACGGTCGACGGCAAGAAGGCGATCCTCTCCAAGGTCATCGAGGCCGAGCAGTGGGAGAAGTTCCTGGGCCGCAAGTACGTCGGCACCAAGCGCTTCGGCCTGGACGGCGGCGAATCGATGATCCCGGCGCTCGAGTCGGTGATCAAGTACGGCGGCCAGATGGGCGTTCGCGAGATCGTCTACGGCATGGCCCACCGCGGCCGCCTGAACGTGCTCGCCAACGTCATGGCAAAGCCGTTCCGCGTGATCTTCCACGAATTCTCGGGCGGCTCGGCCAACCCGGAGGACGTCGGCGGCTCGGGCGACGTGAAGTATCACCTCGGCACCTCCACCGACCGCAGCTTCGACGACATCACCGTCCACATGTCGCTGGTCGCCAACCCCTCGCACCTCGAGGCGGTGAACCCGGTCGTGCTCGGCAAGTCGCGCGCGATCCAGACCGTGCGTAACGACCTGGCCGATCATGAGCAGGTGCTGCCGGTGCTGATCCACGGCGACGCGGCTTTTGCCGGCCAGGGCATCGTCTGGGAGTGCCTCGGCTTCTCCGGCATCCGCGGCTACAACACCGGCGGCTGCGTCCACTTCGTCATCAACAACCAGGTCGGCTTCACGACGAGCCCGCAGTTCGCGCGCTCCTCGCCCTACCCGTCGGACGTCGCCAAGGGCGTCCAGGCGCCGATCCTGCACGTCAACGGCGACGATCCCGAAGCCGTGACCTTCGCCTGCAAGGTCGCGATCGAGTTCCGCCAGACGTTCAAGCGCGACGTCGTGATCGACATGTGGTGCTACCGCCGCTTCGGCCACAACGAGGGCGACGAGCCCTCGTTCACCCAGCCGCTGATGTACGCCAAGATCAAGACCCACCCGCCGGTCTCGGAAATCTATTCCAAGCGCCTGATCACGGAAGGCGTGGTCGACCAGGCGTTCGTGGACGGCAAGACGCACGAGTTCACGACGCTGCTGGAAGGCGAGTTCGAAAGCGCCAAGAGCTACAAGGCCAACCGCGCGGACTGGTTCGCCGGCCGCTGGTCGGGCCTGCACATGCCGGCCGATCCGGAAACCGCGCGCCGCACCGCCGACACCGGCATCGAGGCCAAGCTGTTCGACTCGCTCGGCCGCACGCTGACCGAGATCCCGGCGGACATCGAGATCCACAAGACGCTCGGCCGCGTGCTCGAGGCCAAGCGGCAGATGTTCAAGACCGGCCAGGGCTTCGACTGGGCGACGGCGGAAGCGCTGGCGTTCGGCTCGCTGCTGTCGGAAGGCTTCGGCGTCCGCCTGTCCGGCCAGGACTCGGGCCGCGGCACCTTCTCGCAGCGCCACGCCGTGTGGGTCGACCAGAAGGACGAGCACAAGTACGTGCCGCTCCAGCAGGTCGAGCACGGCCGGTTCGAGGTGCTCGATTCGCCGCTCAGCGAATATGGCGTGCTCGGCTTCGAATACGGCTATGCGCTGACCGATCCCAAGACGCTGGTGCTGTGGGAGGCGCAGTTCGGCGACTTCGTGAACGGCGCGCAGATCATGATCGACCAGTTCATCGCGTCGGGCGAGGCCAAGTGGCTGCGTGCCAACGGCCTCGTGATGCTGCTGCCGCACGGCTATGAAGGCCAGGGTCCGGAGCACAGCTCCGCGCGCCCCGAGCGCTTCCTGCAGCTGTGCGCGCAGGACAACATGCAGGTCGCCAACGTCACCTCGCCGGCGAACTATTTCCACCTGCTGCGTCGCCAGATGCATCGCAACTTCCGCAAGCCGCTCATCCTCATGACGCCGAAGTCGCTGCTGCGCCACAAGATGGCCGTGTCGACGACCGAGGAGTTCCTGGGTGACAGCCAGTTCCACCGCCTGCTCTCCGATCCCTCGGCCCCGGCCGACACGGAGGTCACGCGCCTGGTGCTGTGCTCGGGCAAGGTCGCTTACGACCTGATCGAGGCACGCGATGCGGCCGGCGACAAGAACACCGCGATCGTGCGCGTCGAGCAGCTCTATCCCTTCCCGGGCGAGCCGCTGGTCGAGCGCCTGAAGCGCATGCCGAACCTCCAGGACGTGGTCTGGGCTCAGGAAGAGCCGAAGAACAACGGCTACTGGTTCTTCGTCGAGCCGCTGATCGAGGAAGCGCTGGAAAAGGCGGGCACCCGCGTGTCGCGCGCTCGCTACGCGGGCCGTGCCGCTGCCGCCTCGCCTGCGACCGGCCTCATGAAGCGCCACACCGCGGAACAGGGTGCGTTGGTAGCCGATGCGCTCGGCCACAACGTGCGCGAGGAAATCCGCCGCACGCGCAAGTCCGACGACGCGCCCGTCGGCAAGCCTACCGCCTGATCCGAACCCAATGTCTGCGTCCCCTGGCGGGGAACCAAGAGGAAGACCCATGGCAACCGAAGTCCTTGTTCCCGTACTGGGCGAATCGATCACCGAAGCGACGCTGGGCGAATGGCTCAAGCAGCCGGGCGACCCCGTGAAGGCCGACGAGCCCATCGCCAGCCTTGAGACCGACAAGGTCTCGGTCGAAGTCCCCTCGCCCGTCGCGGGCGTGATGGGCGCGCATGCCGTCCAGCCGGGCGACACCGTCTCGGTCGGCGCGATGATCGCCACCATCGACGCAGGCGACGGCGCCCCGGCGAAGACGGCCGCGCCCGAGGCCGGCAGCACCGCTGCGGCTCCGGCTCCGGCAGCCGCCCCGCAGGAGGCCGGCGGCAACGTCGACGCCGCTGCGCTGTCGCCGTCGGTGCGTCGCGCGATCCTTGAGCATGGCGTCGATCCGGCGACCGTGAAGGGTAGCGGCAAGGACGGTCGCCTGACCAAGGAAGACATCGTCGCCGCCGCGTCGAACAAGCCGGCCGCAGCCCCCGCCGCGGCCCCGGCGGCCGCTCCCGCAGCGGCGCCTGTCGCTGCCGGCGGTGAGCGTCGCGAAGAGCGCGTCAAGATGACGCGCCTGCGCCAGACCATCGCCCGCCGCCTGAAGGAAGCGCAGGACACCGCAGCCCTGCTGACCACCTTCAACGACGTCGACATGACCGCGGTCATCGAGGCGCGGACCAAGTACAAGGACCTGTTCGAAAAGAAGCACGGCGTCCGCCTGGGCTTCATGGGCTTCTTCGTGAAGGCCGCGTGCATGGCCTTGAAGGACATCCCCTCGGTCAACGCCTACATCGAGGGCGACGAGATCGTCTATCACGACTATGCCGACATCTCGGTCGCGGTCTCCGCGCCGCAGGGCCTGGTCGTGCCGGTGATCCGCTCGGCCGACCAGATGTCGGTGGCGCAGGTCGAAAAGACGATCGGCGACTTCGGCAAGCGCGCCAAGGAAGGCACGCTGAAGATGGACGAGATGAAGGGCGGTACCTTCACCATCTCCAACGGCGGCGTGTTCGGCTCGCTGATGTCGACCCCGATCATCAACCCGCCGCAGTCGGCAGTGCTGGGCCTCCACCGCATCGAGGAGCGCCCCGTGGTCCGCAACGGCCAGGTCGTCGTCCGCCCGATGATGTACCTCGCCCTCAGCTACGACCACCGCATCATCGACGGTCGTGAGGCAGTGACCTTCCTCGCCGCGCTCAAGAACGCGATCGAGGACCCGACCCGCCTGCTGATCGACCTGTAAGCTTCTGCCACCTTGTGCTCCTGCGAAAGCAGGAGCCCAGGGTGACGGAGCGCACCGCTTGTGACCCTAGGCTCCTGCCTCCGCAGGAGCACAGGACTGGGAGGCGAAGACGAAGGCCGGCTGCGTCTACATCATGGCGAACCAGCGCAATGGGACGACTTACACTGGCGTCACCAGCGACTTGCCCGCCCGGGTGTACCAGCATCGCACCGGCCTCGTGGACGGCTTCGCCAAGGAGCACGACTGCAAGCTGCTCGTCTGGTACGAGGCGCACGATGATCTGGAAGCCGCGCGGCATCGCGAACTCCAGATAAAGAAATGGAAGCGGGCTTGGAAAATCGCCCTTGTCGAGCGATCCAACCCGCTGTGGAAGGATTTGTGGCCGGAAGTCGCCCGCCCCTAGTGCTCCTGCGAAGGCAGGAGGCCAGAGCCACGAGCGACACCGCCAGCAACCCTGGGCTCCTGCCTTCGCAGGAGCACGAAGGAGTGAGCAATGGCTGAATACGACTTCGACGTTCTCGTGATCGGTGCCGGCCCCGGCGGCTATGTCGCCGCGATCCGCGCGGCACAGCTCGGTCTCAAGACCGCCTGCGCGGAAAGCCGCGAGACGCTGGGCGGCACCTGCCTCAACGTCGGCTGCATCCCCTCCAAGGCGCTCCTGAACGCGTCCGAGAAGTTCGATGAAGCGGTTTCGGGCGTCCTCGCCAAGCATGGCGTGAAGCTCTCGGGCGTCGAGCTCGACCTTTCCGTGATGATGGCCGACAAGGACAAGGCCGTGAGCGGCCTCACCGGCGGCATCGAGTATCTGTTCAAGAAGAACAAGGTCGAGTGGGTGAAGGGCCTCGCCACCTTCCAGGACGCGCACACCGTCCAGGTCGGCGACCGCACCGTCACCGCCAAGAACATCGTCATCGCCACCGGCTCGTCAGTGACCCCGCTGCCGGGCGTGACCATCGACCAGAAGGTCGTCGTCGACTCGACCGGCGCGCTCACGCTGGAGAAGGTGCCGGAGCACCTCGTCGTGATCGGCGGCGGCGTGATCGGCCTGGAACTCGGCTCGGTGTGGAAGCGCCTGGGCGCCAAGGTGACGGTGGTCGAATATCTCGACCAGCTGCTGCCGGGCATGGACGGCGAAGTCCGCAAGGAAGCCGCCAAGATCTTCAAGAAGCAGGGCATGGACCTGAAGCTCTCGACCAAGGTCACCGGCGTTGCCGTCGACGGCGGCCGCGCGACCGTGACGGTCGAGCCGGCAGCCGGCGGCGCTGCCGAAACCCTGGAAGCGGACGCCGTGCTCGTCGCGATCGGCCGTCGCCCGAACACCGAGGGCCTCGGCCTCGACAAGATCGGGCTCCAGCTCAACCAGCGCGGCCAGATCGAGACCGACCATGACTTCCGCACCGCCGTCGATGGCGTGTGGGCGATCGGCGACGTGATCCCGGGCCCGATGCTCGCGCACAAGGCCGAGGACGAGGGCGTCGCGGTGGCCGAGAACATCGCCGGCCTCACCGGCATCGTGAACCACGACGTCATCCCCGGCGTCGTCTACACCCACCCGGAGATCGCCGGCGTCGGCCTGACCGAAGAGCAGGCCAAGGAACGCGGCGAGATCAAGGTCGGCAAGTTCCCGATGATGGCCAACAGCCGCGCCAAGGCGATCGACGACACCGCCGGCTTCGTGAAGGTGATCGCCGACGCCAAGAGCGACCGCGTGCTGGGCGTCTGGATCATCACCTCGGTCGCCGGCACCATGATCGCTCAGGCGGCGCAGGCGATGGAGTTCGGCGCCACCAGCGAGGACATCGCCTACACCTGCCACGCGCACCCGACCCATTCGGAAGCGATCAAGGAAGCGGCCATGGCCGTGCAGGGCAAGCCGATCCACATGTGATCGACAGGCCTCTGGTTTAGCGAAACGGCGTCGGTGGCACCCACCGGCGCCGTTTTCGTATCCGGCCCTGCCCGCTGCGCCGGGAGCAGTCCAAGACAACAAGCGCTCCGCCCACTGCCCCGGTGCTCCTGCTTGCGCAGGAGCACGGCTAGGCAGACGCCCGCCCGCTTTCTCTCGCGTGCTCCTGCGCAGGCAGGAGCCCAGGGCCACCAGCGCTATCCTGGCGGCCTAAGCATACTTACATACCACCCGTACCCCGGCGAAGGCCGGGGCCCAGTTGGGATAGCGTCTGAAAGGCGCGCCGTGATCGCCACGGCAGCGCAAGTGGGCTCCGGCCTCCGCCGGGGTACGAAGAAGGAAGCCGGCTGGCCGGAGGAACCCGCTCGCACGCTGCTCCGACAGGCGGATTCTACGCCCTCACCCCTCCGCCGGCATCCGCGCCACCAGCAGCGTCAGCAACCCCGCCAGCACCGCCGCGATCCACACCGCGCCGTCGCCCGCCAGCTGGTATGCCCCCGCGCCGCCGAGCGTGCCGAACAGGAACCCGCCCCAGAACAGCAGGTCGCGCCACCAGCCGGTGCGCGGCCCCACGCCCATCAGGGCGTCCGCCAGCCGCTGGCCGAAGCGCACCAGCGTTCCCGTCATGTAGGTGAGCCCCACCTGCACCTCGCCGTTGCGGCTGAACACGGCGTTCTCCGCCCCCATGGCGCCGGCCAGCAGCACCAGCGCCAGCTGCCGCGGCCCGAACCCCAGGCACAGCGCCGCCAGCGCCAGCAGCGCCGTGACCAGCAGCATCACCGCCTCGCGCCCCCGTACGCCGCCGGCCCGTGCGGCGATCGCACCCCCCATCACGCCGGAGACGAACGCGAGGATCAGCGAGATCGCCGTATGCAGTTCGTCCTGGAGCCCGGACGCGATCGCCACGCCCAGCCGGGTGGTGTTGCCGCTCATGAAGGAAGCGAAGAAGCCGGCGAAGGCCGAAAAGGCGATGGCGTCGACGAAGCCGGCCAGCGCCGCGAGCAGCACGGCGACCAGCAGGACGGAGAGCGGAAGACGTTGCATGGCCCCTTTTCCCTCCTTCGTTTGCCCTCGCCAACCCCCGGGCTTCCGCAATCTGCGACGAACCGCTAGCGAGCTGAGGTCGTGCCGATGGAAACCCTCTCGCTCGGGCCCGTGCTGCAGGTTCTCAACCTGCTCGGCATCGCGGTCTTCGCCGCCACCGGCGCGCTTGCGGCGGCGCAGCGCGCGCAGACGCTGGTGACCGCCACCTTCTTCGCGCTCATCACCGGTGTCGGCGGCGGCACGATCCGCGACCTGCTGATCGGCGCGCCCGTCTTCTGGGTCCGCGACGCGCAGACCGCGGCGCTGTGCCTGTCGGTGGCGGTGCTGATCTGGATCACCCCGCAACGCTGGTGGCGCCAGCAGGCGCTGGAGTGGCTCGATGCGGCAGGGCTCGCCGCCTATGCGGTCTATGGCGTCGCCAAGGCGCTGGAGTTCGGCGTACCGCCGATCCCGGCCGCGATCATGGGCGTGGTGACGGCCTGCGCGGGCGGCATCCTGCGCGACATGCTGGCGGGCGAGCCGTCGATCCTGATGCGCCCGGAGCTCTACGTCACCGCCGCAGCGCTCGCCTCCGGCCTCTATGTGGTGCTGGTCTCGCTCGGGCTGCCGAGCTTCGCCTCGGCGCTCTGCGCCTCCGCCGCCGGCTTCCTGCTTCGGGCCGCCGCCATCCACTGGAAGCTCGGCCTGCCGACCTATCGCGGCCGGCACTGACGCTCCCGCGCTCCTGCGAAGGCAGGAGCCCAGGGTCGCGGGCACCGGCCTCTGCTCCTGGAACGAAGCCTAGCCGCGCACGACGCCGACGTCGCGGAACGGCCGCGGCTCGGCGGGCGGCATGCCCGTGTGCGCCAGCTCGCATTGCCACAGGCCGATGTCGATCCACTGGCCCTGCTTGTAGCCGATCGAGCGGATCACGCCGGCGCGGCGGAACCCCACCGCCTCGTGCAGCGAGATCGACGGCCCGTTGGGCAGCGCGATCACCCCCATCGCCTGGGTGAAGCCCTGCGCGCGCAGCGTCACGATCAGCGCCTCGTAGAGCAGCCGCCCCGCGCCCTGCCCATGCGCGCCACCCGCAAGGTAGATCGTCGTCTCGACCGAAAAGCGATAGGCGGCGCGCGACCGGAACGGCCCGGCATAGGCATAGCCCAGGATCTTGCCCGGCCCGGTTTCCCCCAGCGGATCGGTGCCCGTCGCGACCAGCCACGGATAGAAGCCGTCATGCTCCGCCATTCGCTCGGCGATGGCGGCGGCGTCGGGCGGCTGCTCCTCGAAGCTGATCGTGCTGCCGGTCACATAGGCGGCATAGATCTGCGCGATCGCCTCGGCATCGTCGGCGGTCGCCGCCCGGATTGCGATCACAGGCCGAACCGCGCCAGCATCAGGTCCATCAGCCGCACGTCTTCGCGCGCCGGCACCACCGGCCCCAATCCGGCGCACTCCAGGCAGCGTGCCTGCATCGCGGCGCCACCCTTTACCAGCCGCCGGGCGTCGCCCAGCGCCTGCGCCAGCAGCGCACGCCGCTCGCCCGCCAGACGCGAGACCAGGTCGGTGGAGGCCGATCCGACGCGATCCTCGTCCTCCTCGCCCACGTTCATCGCCGCCAGGAACTGCTCCAGCGCCCCCGGCTCCTTCTCCAGATACTCCGCATGCACCTTGGCCGGATCGAGCTTGGCGCGGCGCGCGGCCTCCGCCACCGCGTCGGAAAGCGTGCCGAACCGGTCGACCAGCCCCAGCTGCCGCGCGGTGCCGCCGTCCCACACCCGGCCCTGGCCGATCTGGTCGACCCGCTCCGGGCTCATCCGGCGCGACTGCGACACCAGGCCGATGAACCGGCGATAGCCGTTCTCGATCGTCGCCTGCACCAGCGCGTCGAAGGTGGCGTTGGTGCCGCCCATCACGTTGGGCTGGCCGGTCAGCGGCGTCGTCTGCACGCCGTCCGTCGTCACGCCGATCTTGGCGAGCGTGTTCTCGAACGTCGGGATCAGCCCGAAGATGCCGATCGAGCCGGTGATGGTGTTCGGCTCGGCGAACACCACGTCGCCGGGCGTCGACACCCAATAGCCGCCGCTCGCGGCCAGGCCGCCCATCGAGACGACGACCGGCAGGCCCTTCTGCTTGGCCTGCAGGATCGCCTGGCGCATCTGCTCGGACGCGAGCGCCGAGCCGCCGGGCGAATCGACCCGCACCACCAGCGCCTTCAGCTCCTTTTCGGCCAGGCCCTTGAGCAGCAGCTTCGACACCGTGTCGCCGCCGGCGGTGCCGGAGCCGGAGTCGCCGTCGACGATCTCGCCCGCGATGGTCAGGATGCCGACCGCGTCGCCCGTCTGGGGCAGCGGGTTGGCCGCGACCCAGTTCCGAAGCGGGATCGCCTTGAAGCTGCCGGCGATCTTCTTGTCGCCGATCCCGACGCCCTCCAGTTCGGCCACGCGCTTGCCGAACGCGACGCGATCGCCCAGGCGGTCGACCAGCCCCGCCGCCAGATTGGCCTTGGCGATGTCGCCCCCGGCCGCGACCACCAGCCTGTCCGGCTGGGTCAGGAAGTCGGCGACCTTCGCCTTGGGACGGGCCTTCGCCACCGCCTCGCGCCACTGGCCGAAGATCGCGCCATAGAGCGCCTGGTTGGCGGCACGCGCCGGCTCGGACTGGTCAGCGCGGGTATAGGGCTCCACCGCCGACTTGAACTCGCCGACGCGATAGACGTGCGCGTTGATGCCCAGTTTGTCGATCAGGCCCTTGTAGTAGAGCTGCGCCCCGCCCGGCCCGGTGAACATCGCGCCGCCCATCGGGTTGACCCAGATCTCGCTGGCGTTCGCGGCCACCAGATAGCTGCTGTCGGTGTAGCCGGTCGCATAGGCGAGCACCGGCTTGCCGCTCGCTCGCACCCGGCCGACCGCGGCGGCGACTTCCGCCACCACGGAGGGGTAGCCGCCGACGAACCGGTCCAGATCCAGCACCACCGCCGTCACCCGCTTGTCGTCGCGCGCCTTGTCGAGCGCGTGCACCACGTCGCGCAGCCGATGTTCGCGCGCCACGCTCGCACCGCTCAGCGTCGCAAAGGGGTCCATCTCGCTCGGCTGCTCGACCACCGTGCCGTCCAGCGCCACCAGCAGCGCGCCGGGCTTGATCGCCGGATTGGGCTTGGCGGCCAGCGCCGCGAACAGCAGGCCGAAGAACAGCAGCATCGCCAGCAGGACGAGCCCGTCCTTGACCGCGACCAGCAACTTCCAGGCACCCCGAACCAGTCTCACGCGCATCTTCCCCTTGTCAGGTCATGGCGGTGCTAAAGCAGCGCCAGAGGCGAGTAAACCGCGCGTCTCCAGGGTCTCGGCACAGCGCTACGGCCTGGCCGGGCGCGCCGCCCGCGATTCCGCCACGCACTGTCGCGCACCGCATTTTTTCGGCTGGGCGACCCGTTGACGAGGTGCGAGGGCGATCGCATATGCGGGCTGCTGGCACTCGCTGCGGGTGAGTGCCAATCACTGTTCACAGAAAGGAAAGCGCGCATGAACTTTCGTCCGCTGCACGACCGCGTGCTCGTTCGCCGCGTCGAAGCCGAGGAAAAGACCGCCGGCGGGATCATCATCCCGGACACCGCCAAGGAAAAGCCGCAGGAAGGCGAAGTCGTCGCCGCCGGTAACGGCACCAAGGCTGAAGACGGCAAGGTCACTCCGCTCGACGTCAAGGCTGGCGACCGCATCCTCTTCGGCAAATGGTCGGGCACCGAGGTCAAGGTGAATGGCGAAGACCTGCTGATCATGAAGGAAAGCGACATCCTGGGGATCGTCGGCTGATTTCCTGACCCGGTTCGGCGCTCCTGCGCAGGCAGGAGCCCAGAGCCAAGCATCCAGAATCCTAGGTTCCTGCGTCTGCTGGAGCCTGAGCAAGAGGAATAGCCAACATGGCAGCCAAGGAAGTAAAGTTTTCGCGCGACGCGCGTGAGCGCATCCTCAAGGGCGTCGACATCCTGGCCGACGCGGTCAAGGTGACGCTCGGCCCCAAGGGCCGCAACGTCGTGATCGACAAGTCCTTCGGCGCACCGCGCATCACCAAGGACGGTGTCTCGGTCGCCAAGGAAATCGAGCTCAAGGACAAGTTCGAGAACATGGGCGCCCAGATGGTGCGCGAAGTGGCCTCGAAGACCAACGACGTCGCCGGTGACGGCACCACCACCGCGACCGTTCTCGCCCAGGCGATCGTTCGCGAAGGCATGCGCTCGGTCGCAGCCGGCATGAACCCGATGGACCTGAAGCGCGGCATCGATCTCGCCGTCGGCAAGGTCGTTGAGGACGTGAAGGCGCGCTCCAAGCCCGTCGCTGGCACCCAGGAAGTCGCCCAGGTCGGCATCATCTCCGCCAACGGCGACCGTGAAGTCGGCGAAAAGATCGCGGAAGCGATGGAGAAGGTCGGCAAGGAAGGCGTGATCACCGTCGAAGAGGCGAAGGGTCTCGAATTCGAGCTCGACGTCGTCGAGGGCATGCAGTTCGACCGCGGCTATCTGTCGCCCTACTTCATCACCAACCCGGAAAAGATGACGGTCGAACTCAACGACCCGTACATCCTGATCCACGAGAAGAAGCTCTCGAACCTGCAGGCGATGCTCCCGATCCTGGAAGCCGTCGTTCAGTCGGGTCGTCCGCTCCTGATCATCGCCGAGGACATCGAGGGCGAGGCTCTGGCCACGCTCGTGGTGAACAAGCTGCGCGGCGGCCTGAAGGTCGCAGCGGTCAAGGCGCCGGGCTTCGGCGATCGCCGCAAGGCGATGCTCGAGGACATCGCGATCCTGACCAAGGGCGAAGTCATCTCGGAAGACCTGGGCATCAAGCTCGAGTCCGTCACGCTCGGCATGCTCGGCACCGCCAAGCGCGTCACGATCGACAAGGACAACACCACCATCGTCGATGGTGCGGGTGAAGCCGACGCGATCAAGGGCCGCACCGACGCGATCCGCCAGCAGATCGAAGTCACCACCAGCGACTATGACCGTGAGAAGCTCCAGGAGCGTCTCGCCAAGCTCGCCGGCGGCGTGGCCGTGATCAAGGTCGGCGGTGCGACCGAGGTCGAGGTGAAGGAGCGCAAGGACCGCGTCGACGACGCGCTGCACGCAACCCGCGCAGCCGTCGAAGAGGGCATCGTCCCGGGCGGCGGTACGGCTCTGCTGTACGCAACCAAGGCACTCGCCGGCCTGACCGGTGCGAACGAGGACCAGACCCGCGGCATCGACATCGTTCGCCGCTCGCTGACCGCGCTCGTCCGTCAGATCGCGCAGAACGCCGGCCACGACGGCGCCGTCGTGTCGGGCAAGCTGCTCGACCAGGACGACACCTCGTTCGGCTTCAACGCGTCGACCGACACCTATGAGAACCTGGTGGCGGCCGGCGTGATCGACCCGACCAAGGTCGTCCGCACCGCCCTCCAGAACGCGGCGTCGGTCGCGGGCCTGCTCATCACCACGGAAGCGACCGTGGCCGAGCTGCCCGAGGACAAGCCCGCGATGCCGGCGATGCCCGGCGGCGGCATGGGCGGCATGGACTTCTGATCCGGCTGCGGCCCGGGCCAGCCTGTGCTGGCCCGGGACTCGCACCGGATCGGCCGGCGGACTTCGGCCCGCCGAAGTCCGTCCGACGTCAGCACCGGCTTTGCCGGTGCCGTCCCAGAAAGGGGCCGGAGGGGAAACCTTCCGGCCCTTTTCTTTTCGCCCCCTTTCCTTCCACCCCGCGAATCCCGATGATCGGGGCCGAGCGTCGTCCGACGCAGCCATCCACGGGAACCCGCATGATCGATCTTACCCGCCGCGAAGCCCTCGCCGCCTCTGCGCTTGTCGGATTTGCCGCCGCCACCCCCGCCTGGGCCCAGCAGCCCGCCGCCCCCGCGCCCGGCGCCACTGCCGCCGCCTGGGACCTGACCGAGCTTTATCCCAACGACGCCGCCTGGGACGCCGCCCGCGTGAAGGCGCTCGCCGACGCCAAGGCCTTGGCGCAGTGGAAGGGCCGGCTCGGCGAAAGCGCGGACGTGCTCGCCCAGGCGCTCTCCGCCCAGTCCGACGTCGGCCGCACCGTGTCGCGCATCTACACCTACATCAGCCTCAAGGCGGACGAAGACGTGCGCGTCGCCGCCAACCAGGAACGCCGCGCCCAGGCGACCGACCTGTGGGTGGCACTCGGGGAGGCGACCGCTTGGACCGGCCCCGAGCTGATCGCACTCGGTCGCCCGAAGATCGAGGCGTTCACCGCCCAGAACGCAACGCTGCGCACCCGCTTCGCCATGGTGCTCAAGAACGTCCTGCGTCAGGCCGAGCACACGCTCAGCCCCGAGGGCGAGGCGCTGCTCGCGAGCGCCGGCGCCGCACTGTCGGGTCCGGGCGAGACCGCCGAGCAGCTGCGTTCCTCGGACATGCCACGCCCGACCGTCCAGCTTTCGACCGGCAAGTCGGTGCGGCTCGACGACCAGGGCTATTCGCTCAACCGCGACGCGCCCAACCGCGCCGATCGCAAGCAGGTGTTCGACGCCTTCTGGAAGAGCTACGGCGCGTTCGAAAGCTCGCTCGGCTCGGCCTATGTCGCCAAGATCAAGGGCGACATCTTCAACGCCCGCGCCCGCAAATACCCGAGTTCGCTGGCAGCCGCGGTGTCGGGCGGCAACATCCCCGAGGGCGTCTATCGCACGCTGGTGCAGGAGACCAACGCCGGCCTGCCGCAGCTCCACCGCTATTTCGAGCTGCGCCGTCGCATGCTCAAGCTGCCGGACATGGCCTATTACGACATCTACCCGCCGCTGGTGTCGCTCGATCGCCGCTTCACCCTGTCGGACATGCGCACGCTGACGCTGGAGGCGACCAAGCCGCTAGGGCCCGAATACGCCAAGCTGATCGCCGAGGGTACCGCGGCCCGTTGGATGGATCCCTTTCCCCGCACCGGCAAGCGCTCGGGCGCGTACATGAACCCCGGCGCCTACGACGTGCACCCCTATCTGCTGCTCAACCTCGGCGAGAACTACGAGGGGCTGTCGACCTATGCTCACGAATGGGGCCATGCGATCCACTCGCTGCTCTCCAACCGCGCCCAGCCCTATGACATGGCCGACTATCCGATCTTCCTGGCGGAGATCGCCTCGACCGCGAACGAGGCGCTGCTGGTCGACATGATGCTCAAGCGCGCCAAGACCCGCGAGGAGAAGCTCTTCTACCTCGGCCAGCGCATGGAGAGCATCCGCGGCACCTTCTTCCGCCAGGCGATGTTCGCCGAATTCGAGCTCGAAGCACATGAGTTGGCGGAGAAGGGCGAGGGCGTGTCGGGCGCGCGCTTCACCGCGCTCTACCTCGACCTTTTGAAGCGCTACCACGGCCCCAAGGTCGCGATCGACCCTGCCTATGCGATCGAGTGGGCGTACATCCCCCACTTCTATTCCAACTTCTACGTCTACCAGTACGCCACCTCGATCACCGCGGCCGAGTATTTCGCCCGCTCGGTGCTGACCGGCGGCACGGCGGAGCGCGACCGCTATCTGGCGGTGCTGAAGGCGGGCGGCTCGGACTATCCGATCGACATCCTCAAGCGCGCCGGCCTCGATATGACGAGCCCGGAACCGTACCGGCAGCTCGTCCAGAGCTTCAAGGAAACGCTCGACCAGGCCGAAGCCCTGCTGGGCTGAGGCAAGAGGGGAGGCGGCACGACCGCCTCCTCTCTGCCGCGGTGCGGCCGCACCAGATCACGGTGGCGCCGGTTGCGGCCCATCAGTCTCACGCATCTGAACCCCGACCGTCGCCGGGGCCCTCCCTCACCCTTCTCGTGCTCCTGCGCAGGCAGGAGCCCAGGGCCTCAAGCGCCGCACGCCGCGGTTCTGCTTGGCCCTGGATTCCTGCCTGCGCAGGGATACGACAGTGTCCGGAGGCCGGTTGCGTCCTTCGCAAAGGTCGGGCGTGCGCCGGGGGGAACAATTTGCGCTCCGGCCCCAGATTTGGGCTGACTCCGCCCTCAGACCGTCAGATACGCGACGCCAGGCACCGAACCCGTGGGCGACGCCGCCTTCCCCAGCTTCCCGTCACTCCCGATACGCAGGCTCGCCACCGTGCCCGATCGCTGGTTCGCCACCAGCATCTCGCCCCGTTCCTCCAGCAGCAGGAACATCCGCGGCCAGTCCCCGCCGCACCCGACATGCTGGAGCAGCGTCAGCCCGCCATCGCCACCCACGGCGAACACCGCGATGCTGTTGTGCCCGCGATTGGAGACATAGAGCCGGTCGCCCTTGCGGTTGAGCGCGATGTGCCCCGCCGCCGAAGACCCGGCGAACCCCGCCGGCAACGTCGACACCACGCCGCGCCGACGAAAGCTCCCGTCCCCCTCTGCACCGAGGATCGTCACCGTGTTGGCGAGCTCCGCCACCAGATACGCGACCGGCAGCCGCGGATGCCGCGCCAGGTGGCGAGGCCCCGATCCCGGCTCGGCACGATAGGCGACCGTCGTCTTCGCCAGCCCGCCCGATCGCGGATCGAGGTGGTGGGCAAAGACCGCGTCGGCGCCCAGGTCCACCGAATGCAGCAGCGGCGCTCCCGGAGCAAAGCCGACCCAGTGCGCATGGGCGCCAGCCTGCCGCTCCCGGTCCGGGCCGCTGCCCGCATGGACGATGCGCGCCGCCTCGTCGATCGGCAGCCCGGTCGCGGGGTCGAGCTTCCAGACGGCCACGCTCCCGCTCGAATAATTCGCCACCGCCAGCGCACGACCGTCCGGGCTCAGCGCGACATGGCAGGGATCGGCGCCCAGCGTCGACACCCGCGCCATGCGCCGGAAGTCGCGCCCATAGATGCCGAGCGAACCCTCCGCCTGTTCATCCACCAGATAGCGTAGACCGCGGGCCTCGCTCCGCACGCCGAACGAGGCGTTCGCGATCTCCGGCAGCGCACGGCCCGCCGTCCAGGCGCCGTTCGACGGCACCAGCGGCACCAGCCCGGCACCACCCTCCTGCACATAGGTGCCGGCAAGCACCCTGCGGCTTTGCTGCGCCAGAAGCCGGGTCGGAAACGCCGCAGCAGCGGCAGCGGCGGCGACGAGCGTCCGTCGCGACAGGGAAAGCGGGGAGGAAGCCATGCCCGCTTGATGGCGCATTTGGGCGCGGCGGCAAAGATCGCGCGTCCCGACGGGCAGACGCAAAGCGCTGTCCGCGTCGGGCCGAACTCAACCTCCTCGGATTCGCCTGCTTCCCCGTGCCCCCTTCATGCCTGCAGCCGGAAACAGGCCTTGCCGACGGGGAGCTTCGACTCGACAAGGCAGCGCATGATCCAAGCGACCGCTCCCGCCCTTGTCCTCATCGACTTGCAACGGACCATGGCCGATCCGACCCGCCCGGCGCGCAACAACCCGCGGGCGGAGGCGAACGCAGCCCAACTGCTGGCCGTCTGGCGGCACGCGGGCCGTCCGGTGATCCACGTCCGCCACCTCTCCCTTGAACCAGAATCCGGCTTCCAACCCGGGCAGCCAGGGGCCGAGTTCCAGCAGGCGTTCCTGCCCGCGCGTGGGGAGCATGTGGTCGACAAGCACGTCACCGATGCCTTTGCCGGCTCGGGACTGGAACGGCACCTCCACCTGCGCTCGATCCGGGCGCTCGTCTTCGCAGGCGTCGCCACCAACTATTCGGTGGAGGCAACCGTCCGGTCGGCTGGCTGCCTGGGCTTCACCGCGACCCTGGTTTCCGACGCGTGCTTCACTTTTGCACGGACGGACCTGAGCGGCGTCCACCGTTCGGCGGACGAGATCCACATGGCATCGCTCAGCAACCTGCACGACGAATATGCGGAGATCCGCACGACCGAGGAAGTGCTCACCGATCTGGCCGGGCCGGACCTTCCTTAGTCACGAAGCGGATCGACGGCTTCAGAAGATCCCCAGGAACTTCTTGCGCTGGGTCTTCTTTTCCTCGCCCGATCCCTTGCCGTCCTCGTCCTTCGACGTGGTGCCCGCGCCCACGTCGTCGCGCGGCTTGCCCTTGGTGGTGCGCTGCGCCTTAGCGGTGGCGCCAGCGAGGATGGGCCCGCACGCGGCCGACTTGGCATCGCCCACGTCGACAAAGGCGAGCAGCCCGCCGATCGGGGTCGCGACCGCCGCCAGGCCAAGGCCGATGCCGGCACGCCCGACCAGCTCCGGGCTGATCACGTCGAAGCCCGGCTCCGCGAAATAGCCGTTGATCCCGACCGGCGACTGGCCCGCGAACAGCGAGAACTTCTTGGAATCCGCCCGGAACGCCAGGTCGATCGCCTCGGTCTTGAAGCTGAAGCCGCCACGGCCGAGCATGACGTTCTTCTGCGTGTCGATCAGGATCGGGTCGGCCGCCGCCACGCCGTTGCGCACGGTGAAGCCGATCAGCCCGCAGTTGATCTGCACCGGCTCCTTCAGCTTGTCCTCGAACATCTTCTGGATGAACGTGCCGACGTCGATTTCCGACAGCTGGATGTTGCGCGTCCAGAAGCTGCCCTTGGGCATGATGAAGGCGATGCGCCCGTTGGAGCTCGCCAGCGAGTCGTGCACGCTGTTGCCGCTGCCCGTCATCTTCACGCGCGCCGAAATCGTGCCGCTGGTGCCCGCCTCCGCCACGCCGAAGCCTGCGAGCAGCCGGCCCATCGGCGTCGGCGTCAGGCGGATGTCATAGTCGGTGAAGACCGGTGCCCGGCGCGCGTTGATGCTGATGTCCGACAGCACCGTGCCGCGCGCCATGGTGAAGTTGAGCGGCGAGAGCTTGAGCAGCCGGTCGTCGAGCGACAGCCCCAGCTTGATGTTGGAGATCGGCACGTTTTCCGACCGCACCTGCCGCACCGTCCAGTTGACCTTCGCATCGAAGTTCTTGAGCGCGTCGACGTTGAGCGGCGTGTCCGGCAACAGCCGCGGCGTGCCGCCCACCCGCGTCACTGTGCCCGCCTTGCCCTGCTTGTCCAGCCGGTCGGGATTGTAGCCGATGAAGGGCGCGACATCGATCATGTCCAGCCGGCGGGTGGCGAGGTCGGCGGTCAGGTACATGCGCGGCTCGCGTTGGAACACGCTGAACGCGCCGCTCAGATCACTGTCGCCGAACGTGCCGCGCAGCCCCGTGAAGCGCCACTCCTCGCCCCGCTTGGTGAGCGCGGAGGCGAGATGGTAGCGCCGCGTGTCGGGCACGGTCAGCCCGAACACCTCGAACAGGTTCGCTAGGTTGCGGCCGCGCAGGTCGACCTTCAGGTCCGATCCCTCGATCACCGTCGGCTCGGGCAGCGTGCCGGTGACGGTGCCCACCGCATCGACCGCCCGCACGGTCAGCGCCAGCTGCGTCTGCCCACCCGCCAGCGCCGCGTTCGGCGACAGGAGCGCGCCGGTCAGCGTGAACGGAATGCCACGCGCACGCCCATCTCCGTCGAACCGCACGGCGTTCGCGACCTTGCTGTCGCGCGCCTCCACGGTGCGGAAGCGGACGTTGGCGAGGATCCGCATCGACGGATCGCTGTAGCGCAGCCCTGAATTGCTCACCGCCGCCTGGCGGATCACCGGCATGTCGAACGGCTCGCCCTTGGCGTTGGGGTCGCCGAAGGTCCAGGTGTTGCGGCGGTGGTCGGCGTCCCAGGCCAGGTCGACGCGCGCGCCGTCCAGCCCCAGCCAGTTGATCCGTCGCTGGCCGAACAGGAAGGTGAAGGTCGCGATCTGGCTGTCGAACTTCCGCGCTTCCAGGAAATTGCCGCCGCCCGCCCATTCGGGATTGGACACGGTCAGCCCTTCGGCCAGGAACTTCAGGTTGATCGGGTTGAAGTAGAATTGGAAGTCGCCCGCGACCCGCACCTGCCGCTCGGCCGAGCTCGACGCGATCTTCTCGAACGTGCCCTTCAGGAAGCGGCCCTTGGTGATGAACAGGATCGCCCACACCAGGAACAAGGCGATGAAGATGCCGAGCACCACCCGCAGCAGGATGGTGAGCCAGCGCGGCCGCCCGCGTCGCGGCGGCGCCGCCGGGGTTTCGGCGGGCGGCGGCGGCACATCGTCCGCGACAGGGGGCAGTTCGCGATCAGCCATGCGGCCAAAAACTCGCCGCTGGCGTAACGAGTTCCCGCGCACCGCCTGCTGCGGTTGCGCATGCACCGCCATTGCGCTAAGCGCGCCGTCTTTCCACGACTCTTCGAGCCTGTCTCGAGGGATCGCCCGGCCAAAAGGGCTGCCGCGGCGATCTGCTGGGTCGTGACACACAAGGAGAAAAAAATGCCCAAGCTCAAGACCAAGAGCGGCGTGAAGAAGCGCTTCAAGTTCACCGCCACCGGCAAGGTGAAGCACGGTGTGGCCGGCAAGCGCCACCGCCTGATCAGCCATAACGCCAAGTACATCCGCCAGAACCGCGGCACCTCGGTGCTCGCCGACGCCGACGTCGCACACGTCAAGGCGTGGGCGCCCTACGGTCTGCGCTAAGGAGGTCTGACACATGGCACGTATCAAGCGCGGCACCACGACCCGCACCAAGCACAAGCGTATTCTGGATCAGGCGAAGGGCTATTATGGCCGTCGCAAGAACACGATCCGCATCGCACGTCAGGCCGTCGAAAAGGCCGGCCAGTACGCCTATCGCGACCGCAAGGTTAAGAAGCGGACGTTCCGCGGCCTCTGGATCCAGCGCATCAACGCCGGCGTCCGGGCCGAGGGCCTGACCTACTCGCAGTTCATGCACGGCCTGAAGCTCGCCGGCATCCAGCTGGACCGTAAGGTCCTGGCGGATATCGCGATGCACGAAGGTGAGGCATTTACCGCCATCGTCGCTCAGGCGAAGGCGGCGCTGCCCCAGGCCGCCTAAGCGACCTGCAGCGTTACGCGAACATGGGGCGTCGGTGGCAACACCGGCGCCCTTTTCGTTTTCGCCCTTGGCCATTCGGTGGCCAGGGCAAATGAGGAGGCACGAATGGCGATGCACCTCTGGTGGCTCTACGTCACCGCCGTGTTCCTGATCGCAGGCACCCCCGGCCCGAA
The DNA here is from genome assembly GCF_039522995.1 of Sphingomonas molluscorum. Classification (NCBI taxonomy): domain Bacteria; kingdom Pseudomonadati; phylum Pseudomonadota; class Alphaproteobacteria; order Sphingomonadales; family Sphingomonadaceae; genus Sphingomonas; species Sphingomonas molluscorum. The sequence continues at coordinate 765,203 of NZ_BAAAEL010000001.1, forward strand.
CATGCTGCACGTCATGGTGCAGAGCATCCACCACGGGCCCCGCCGCGCGGTCTTCTCCATGGCCGGGCTGATGAGCGCCAACCTGCTGTGCCTGCTCGCCTCGGCAATGGGACTTGGTGCGCTGCTCCAGGCGTCGCCGCGGCTCTACGGTGCGCTGCGCTTCGCCGGTGCCGCCTATCTGATCTGGCTCGGGATCAAGGCGTGGCGGGCCCCGGTCTCGGATGCTCCCAGGGCGGAGGGCTTCACCCGCAGCCGTCCCGGCGCGCTCTATGCGGCGGGGCTCGGCACCGGCCTCTCCAACCCGAAGCTCATCGTCTTCGCCGCCGCGCTGTTCCCGCAGTTCCTCGACCTCAGCCGCCCCTTCTGGCTCCAGCTGGCGATCCTGGTCGCGACGTTCGTGGTGATCGAGGGCGGCTGGTACGCCGCCTATGCGCTGGGCGGCCGGTCGCTCGCCCGCTGGCTGGCACCGCCGCGCCGGCAGCGGCTGTTCAACCGCGCGACGGGGTCGCTGTTCATCGGCTTCGGCGGCCTTCTGCTCGCCGCCCGCGCGTGACGGACCCCGGAACGGCTTGACCTGAGCCGCCGACTAAGGTTCGGACCTCCCAATCTTGCGAACGGAATTCCAATGACCCCCGATCTCGAACAATTGCGAGCCGACCTCCTGGCGGCGATCGACGCGGCCGCCGGGCTCGACGCGCTGGAGGCGGTGCGCGTCCATGCGCTCGGCAAGCAGGGCGCCGTGACCGGCCTCTTGAAGACGCTGGGCGGCATGACGCCCGAGCAGCGCCAGGTCGAAGGCCCGCGCATCCATAGCTTGCGCGAGTCGGTGACGGAGGCGATCGCCACCCGCAAGGCCGGGCTGGAGCAGGCCGCGCTCGACGCCCGCCTCGCCTCCGAGACGCTCGACATGACCCTGCCGGTCGATCGCACCGCCCCCGGCAGCGTTCACCCGGTCAGCCAGGTCATGGACGAACTCGCCGAGATCTTCGCCGACCTGGGCTTCGCGGTCGCGACCGGCCCGGAGATCGAGGACGACTGGCACAATTTCACCGCGCTCAACATCCCGGAGACCCATCCGGCACGCGCGATGCACGACACCTTCTATGTCAACAACGAGTCCGAAGACATAAATGACGAGCTAGACCGGCTCGCATCGGGGGAGCGGATGGTGCTGCGCACGCATACCTCGCCCGTGCAGATCCGCACCATGCTCTCGCAGAAGCCGCCGATCCGCATCATCGCGCCCGGCCGCGTCTATCGCTCGGACAGCGACGCCACCCACACGCCGATGTTCCACCAGATCGAGGGGCTGGTGATCGACAAGGGCATCACCCTCGCCCACCTCAAGTGGACGCTGGAGACCTTCCTCAAGGCGTTCTTCGAGCGCGAGGACATCGTGCTGCGCCTGCGCCCCAGCTACTTTCCCTTCACCGAGCCTTCGGCGGAGGTCGACATCGGCTACACCCTGCAGAAGGGCAAGCGCGTGGTCGGCGGTTCGGAAGGCTGGATGGAGGTGCTGGGCTCCGGCATGGTCCATCCCAAGGTGATCGCCGCCTGCGGCCTCGACTCTGACGAGTACCAAGGCTTCGCCTTCGGCACCGGCGTCGACCGGCTGGCGATGCTGAAATACGGGATGGACGATCTCCGCGCCTTCTTCGACGGCGACCTGCGCTGGCTCAAGCATTACGGCTTCTCGGCGCTTGACGTGCCCACGCTGTCGGGGGGAGTGGGCGCATGAAGTTCACCCTTTCCTGGCTGCGCGAGCACCTCGACACCGACGCTTCGCTCGACGCGATCCTCGACGGCCTGACCGCCATCGGCCTGGAGGTCGAGGGCGTCGAGAACCCGGCCGCGCGCCTCAACGGCTTCCGCGTCGCCCGAGTCCTCACCGCCGAGCGCCATCCGCAGGCCGACAAGCTCCAGGTGCTGTCGGTCGACGCCGGCGACGGCCCGCTCCAGGTCGTCTGCGGCGCCCCCAACGCGCGCGCCGGCCTGGTCGGCGTGTTCGGCATGCCCGGTGCGGTCGTCCCCGCCAACGGCATGGAGCTGCGCGTCGCCGCCATCCGCGGCGTCGAATCCAACGGCATGATGTGCTCCACCCGCGAGCTCGAACTCGGCGAGGATCACGACGGCATCATCGAGCTGCCGGCCGACGCGCCGGTCGGCACGACCTTTGCCGACTATGCCGGCCTTGACGATCCCGTCATCGACGTAGCGATCACGCCCAACCGCCAGGACTGCATGGGCGTGCGCGGCATCGCCCGCGACCTCGCCGCCGCGGGCCTCGGCACGCTGCGCCCGCTCGACGCGGTGATCAGCGGCCTGCCGCAGATCACTCCGCAGGGCGCCGGCCCCGACGTGTCCACCCAGGACCCGGAGGGCTGCCCCGCCTTCTTCGCGCAGACCGTCGCCGGCGTCACCAACGGCCCCTCGCCCGACTGGCTCCAGCGCCGCCTGACCGCGGTCGGCCAGAAGCCGATCTCGGCCCTGGTCGACATCACCAACTATGTCATGCTCGGCCTCGGCCGCCCGCTGCACGTCTATGACCGCGCGAAGCTCCAGGGCGGCCTGGTCGCACGAAAGGCGAAAGCGTCCGATAATAATCCGCCCTTCGTCGCTTTGAACAATCGGGAGTATGTTCTTAGCCCTTACATGACCGTCATCGCCGACGACGCAGCCGTGCACGACATCGGCGGCATCATGGGCGGCGAGCATTCGGGCGTGTCGGAGACGACCACCGACGTGCTCATCGAATGCGCCTATTTCACGCCGGAGACGATCGCCCGCACCGGCCAGAAGCTCGCGCTCACCTCCGACGCGCGCCAGCGCTTCGAGCGCGGCGTCGATCCCGCCTTCCTCGACGAGGGGCTGGCGATCGCCACCCGCCTGGTGCTCGCGCTGTGCGGCGGCACGCCGAGCGAAGTCACCCGCGCCGGCGAGCCGCCGGTCGACCCGCGCCTCGTCGCCTACAACCCGAACCTCGCGGAAACCCTCGGCGGTCTCGCGGTCGCACCCGAGCGGCAGCAGGAGATCCTCGAGCGCCTCGGCTTCGTGGTGGATCTGGAATGGAACGTGGTGGTGCCGAGCTGGCGCCGCGACATCGACGGCCCGGCCGACCTGGTCGAGGAAGTGATCCGCATCGAGGGCATCGACAAGGTCCCCTCGACGCCGCTGCCCCGCCCTGCCGGCGTCGCCCGCCCGACCGCCACGCCCGAGCAGAAGCTCGAACGTCGCCTCCGCCGTTCGGCCGCGGCGCGCGGCCTCAACGAGGCGATCACCTGGAGCTTCATCGCCGAGGATGCGGCCGCACCCTTCGGCGGCGGCGCCTGGAGCCTCGCCAACCCGATCAGCGAGGACATGAAGGTCATGCGCCCGTCGCTGCTCCCCGGCCTGCTGTCGGCTGCGAACCGCAACCTGAAGCGCGGCGCCACCGGCGTGCGGCTGTTCGAGATCGGCCGCCGCTACCTCGCCGACGGCGAACGCCTGACGCTGGGCGTCGTCCTAGCCGGCGAGCAGCGCAGCCGCGGCTGGCAGGCTGGCAAGGCAGCAGCCTTCGACGCGTTCGACGCCAAGGCCGAAGCCCTCGCATTGCTGGAGGCCGCCGGTGCGCCGGTCGCCAACCTTCAGGTCATGGACGGCGCGGGCGACGCCTATCACCCTGGTCAGTCGGCGACGCTGCGGCTTGGGCCGAAGACGGTGCTCGCCGCCTTCGGCACGCTCCACCCGCGCATCGCCAAGGCGTTCGACCTCTCCGGCCCGGTCGTGGCGGTAGAACTGTTCCTGGATGCGCTGCCGGGCAAGCGCGGCAGCGGCTTCATGCGCCCGGCCTATGCGCCGCCGGCCCTGCAGGCGGTGACGCGCGACTTCGCCTTCCTGGTGCCCGCCACCGTCAGCGGCGACGCGCTGGTGCGCGCCGTGCGCGGTGCGGACAAGGCGGCGATCGTCGATGCACGGCTGTTCGACGTCTTCACCGGCGCCGGGGTCGAGGAAGGCATGAAGTCGCTCGCCGTCGAAGTCACGCTCCAGCCGGGCGAGAAGAGCTTCACCGATGCGGAGATCAAGGGGGTCGCCGACAAGGTGGTCGCTGCCGCCGCCAAGCTGGGAGCCACCTTGCGTGGCTGACCGGGTGGAGATCGGCAACGGCACGCTCACGGCGGCAATCGACCCGCTGGGTGCCGAGCTCGTGTCGCTACGCGATGCGCAGGGCCGCGAGCTGATGACCGATGCCGATCCCGCCTTTTGGACCGGCCACGCGCCGATCCTCTTCCCGATCGTGGGCCGGCTGGCGGGCGACCGCTACCGGCTCGACGGCCGCGACTATCCGCTGCCCCAGCACGGCTTCGCCCGTCGCCGCATCTTCACGCTGGCAGAGCAGGGCGCGGCGCACGTCCGCTTCCGGCTTGAGGACGATGCCGAGAGCCGCGAGGTCTACCCCTTCGCCTTCGCTCTCGACGTGCTGCACGCGCTCGAAGGTGCGACCCTCACCACCACCGTCACGATCATCAACCGCGACGCCCGTGACTTGCCCGCCAGCATCGGCTTCCACCACGCCTTTGCCTGGCCGCTCCCCTATGGCCGCCCGCGCGACGCCCACCGCATCACCTTTCCGGAGCACGAGCCCGCCAGCCTCGCGTCGATCGAGGACGGGCTGATCGCCCCCGCCCCACGCCCGAGCCCGCTCCAGGGCCGCGTGCTGCCCCTCTCGGACGACCTCTTCACCGAGGATGCACTCGTCTGGCAGCAGCTCGAAAGCCAGTCGCTGCGCTACGACGCCGGCGAGGGCCCTGCGCTGGAGATCGGTTTCCCCGACACGCCGATGCTCGGCATCTGGACCAAGCCCGGCGCCGCCTTCGTCTGCGTCGAGCCCTGGCATGGCATCGCCGACCCGGTCGGCTTTTCCGGCGACATCTGGGACAAGCCCGGCATGATGCGCGTCGCCCCCGGCGCCACCCGCAGCGCCATTATGTCGGTGACGCTGCTGCCCTGACCGGGGCTGCTGGACAAACCCGCCCCTCTCCTATTTGTACGATCAAAAGATCAACGGGAGAGAGCCATGCGAGTCCTCTGGAAGCGCAGTGTCGTCGCGGCGCTCGCCGCCCTTGCCGCAGCCCTGCCCGCGATCGCGCAGGTGGCACCCGGCGGCCCCGTCACCCCATATGTCGATCCGGCCAAGGCGTATCTCTTCGCCCACATGACCAAGGAACGCTACGGCGTCCTCTACTATTCGGTCAGCCTCGACGGCTTCCACTGGACGCGCCTCAACGGCGGCAAGCCCGTCTCCGCCGACTACCACGGCCACGCCTCGATCGCCCAAGGTCCCGACGGGCGCTACTACCTCGTCGGCAACAACAGCGACGAAGATCCCCTGATCCGCTTCTGGGTCTCCGACGACCTCGTCCGATGGGCGCCGTTCGGCACCTACCGTCCCGATCTCAGGGACATCCCCGGCCACCCGCACGCCATGCAGCGCATCGGCGCCCCCAAGCTCTATTTCGACAAGCCCTCGCGCCAATTCCTGCTGACCTGGCACACCCCGAACGAAGACGGAAATCGCGAGGATCCGGAGCGCTATTGGGCCAGCCAACGCACGCTCTACGTCCAGTCGCCGGACCTCAAGACCTTCGCCACCAAGCCCCGCCGGCTGTTCAGCTGGGACATGGCGACCATCGACACCAACCTTCAGCCCGATCCCCGCGGCGGATACTGCGCGGTGATCAAGGACGAACGCTACCCGTCCTACGAATGGACCACCGGCAAGACGATCCGCATCAGCTGCGCCGCCAACCTGCTCGGCCCCTATCCGCTGCCGGGAGCCCCGCTCAGCCCCAACTTCCGCGAGGCGCCGACGCTGATCCGCTCGCCCGACGACAAGGACTGGCTGCTCTTCTACGAGCAATATGCCGGCACCAGCTACGGCCTCTCGATGGCGCCAACCCTCCAGGGGCCCTGGTACCAGGTGTCCGGCAACAGCGGCGTTCCCGAATGGAACCGCTACGACATGCCCGCCGGCACCCGCCACGGATCGATGCTGCCGATCAGCCGTCGGCAGTATGACGCCCTGCGCGCCGCCTTTCCCGAAGGCTGAAGCGTCAGCGCGACTTGCGCCGCAAGAGGACCGCGCCGGCCACCAGCCCCAGCACGACCAACAACGGCAGCTCGAACAGCCACCATCGGTCGTCGCCGTTCATCTCCCAGGGCCAGGCCGCCCGGCACCCGGTGGAGTTGGGTGCATAGCCGCACGCCATCGAACGCGCGAAGCTCGAGACCAGGAACGCCACGACTGCGATGCCGCCCGCAAGCACGAACAGCAGGTTGGACAGCGCGCGCACGGCGATCAGCCCGCCATCGGCTGCAGCGTGATCCGCCGCCGCACCGTCTCGTGCAGCAGGCACATGGGCACCTCGACCATGTCGATCGTCCCGCCGGTCCGCTGCTCTTCGCACTCCACGTCCCGGCGCTTGATCCAGGCCCGCTCCTCGTCCCGCAGCGTCGCCCGCTCCGCCGGCCCCCGCTTGGCCATCGCCGACTTGTAGGCCGCGTTCAGCCGCGCGTCCTGCACCGCCAGTTCGTCCCGCACGCACGCCCCCATCGCCACCGACACGCCCTTGGCGGCATCGCCCGAGTTCAGGCACGCCTCCAACGCGGGCGAAAGCTGCGCCTCGACATCCGCCTCGGTGATGTCGAGTGCCGGCGGCTTCTGCGGCAGGGCCGTCGCGGTCGGCTCGGGCGAAGCGACGGGCGCGGTGGCTGTCGGTACCGGCGCGACCGTCGCCGTCGCTTCGGGCACCGGCTCCGTCGCCGCATTGTCGGGTGCGGCCGTACCCCCGCCGTTGCAGGCGGTGGCGAGCAGGATCAGCGCCAGGCCGAAGCCGCGCATCGGGAGGGGGTTGGAGAGCATGGCCATGCCGCTCCATAGTCCGCCACGGCCGCCAGCGCGAGCGAAGCGGGTGCACCTGCCGCCGGAAACCACCCGATCACCGCGACGCTGCACCGCAGCGACGATCCTGGCTTCCGCCGGCCTTTGAAATTTTATAACACTCGCTTGAAACGAGTCTGCGCGGGGTTCCGGCCCCGGACGGCAGGCCTAGGAGAGACGAGTGAGCGAAGAGTCGCTGCGACCCAATCTGCCGCCCCTGGCGCTGCACGTGCCGGAGCCCCGCTTCCGCCCCGGCGATCCCGTCGATTTCGCGGAGGTCGCCATCCCCCCCGCCGACGCGGCCCGCCGCCCCGACACCAGCGCCCAGTCGGCCGAGTTCCACGAGCTCGCCTACACGCTGGTGCGCGTGCTGGACGAGGACAACCAAGCGGTCGGCGCCTGGAACCCGCGGCTCGCGCCAGAGGTGCTGCGCCGCATGCTGCGCGCCATGGCCCGCACCCGCGCGTTCGACGAGCGCATGTTCCGCGCCCAGCGCCAGGGCAAGACCAGCTTCTACATGAAGTGCACGGGCGAGGAGGCGGTCGCCGTCGCCGCGACGCTGGCGCTCGATTACGAAGACATGTGCTTCCCCAGCTATCGGCAGCAGGGGATCCTCATCACCCGCGACTATCCGCTGGTCGAGATGATGAACCAGATCTACTCGAACAGCGGCGACAAGCTGCACGGCAAGCAGCTGCCGATCATGTATTCGGCGCGCGACACCGGCTTCTTCTCGATTTCGGGCAACCTCACCACCCAATACCCGCAGGCGGTCGGCTGGGCGATGGCATCGGCGGCCAAGGGCGACACCCGCATCGCCGCCGCCTGGTGCGGGGAAGGGTCGACTGCGGAGGGCGACTTCCACTCCGCCTGCACCTTTGCCGCCGTCTATCGCGCCCCCGTCATCTTCAACGTCGTTAACAACCAGTGGGCGATTTCGAGCTTCTCCGGGTTCGCCGGCGCCGAGGCGACGACCTTTGCCGCCCGCGCGATCGGCTATGGCATCGCCGGGCTGCGCGTCGACGGCAACGACGCGCTCGCGGTCTATGCCGCCACCCAATGGGCGGCCGAGCGCGCCCGTACCAATCAGGGGCCGACGCTGATCGAGCATTTCACCTATCGCGCCGAGGGACACTCCACCTCCGACGATCCCTCGCAGTACCGCTCCGCCGAAGAGGCCACCGCCTGGCCACTCGGTGACCCTATCGCGCGGCTGAAGGCGCACCTCGTCGCGATCGGCGAGTGGGACGACGAACGCCACGCCGCGATGGACCGCGAGGTCGCCGAGGAAGTCCGCGCCGCCCAGAAGGAGGCCGAGAAGAACGGCGTGCTCGGCCACGGCCTGCACCAGCCGCTCGACAGCCTGTTCGACGGCGTGTTCGAGGAGATGCCCTGGCACCTGCGCGAGCAGCAGGCGCAGATGCTCGCCGAAGAGGCCGCCTCCGGCCGGCCGTGGGCCCGCAAGTGAGCGAGGAAGCAGTGATGGCGGACACCTCCGCTCCGGGCGAAACCGCGCCCATGAACATGATCCAGGCGATCAACTCCGCACTCGACGTCATGATGGCGCGCGACCCGGACGTGATCGTGATGGGCGAGGACGTCGGCTATTTCGGCGGCGTGTTCCGCGCGACCGCCGGTCTCCAGAAGAAATACGGCAAGACCCGCGTCTTCGACACGCCGATCACCGAGACCGGCATCGTCGGCGTCGCGATCGGCATGGGCGCCTACGGCCTGCGCCCGGTGCCGGAAATCCAGTTCGCCGATTACATCTATCCCGCCCTCGACCAGCTCGTGTCGGAAGCGGCGCGCCTGCGTTACCGCTCGGCCGGCGAGTTCATCGCGCCGATGACGGTGCGCTCGCCGTTCGGCGGCGGCATCTTCGGCGGCCAGACGCACAGCCAGAGCCCCGAGGGCATCTTCACCCATGTCTCGGGCATCAAGACGGTGATCCCCTCCACCCCCTATGATGCCAAGGGCCTGTTGATCGCCGCGATCGAGGACAATGACCCGGTCCTCTTCTTCGAGCCCAAGCGCATCTACAACGGCCCGTTCGACGGCCATTGGGATCGCCCGGCGAAAAGCTGGGCGGGGCATTCCGCCGCCACCGTCCCCACCGGCTACTACCGCGTGCCGCTCGGCAAGGCGGCAGTGGTCCGCCCGGGCGAGGCGCTCACCATCCTCGCCTATGGCACCATGGTCCATGTCTGCCAGGCCGTGGTCGAGGAAGCCGGCATCGACGCCGAGATCCTGGACCTGCGCACGCTCGTCCCCCTGGATATCGAGGCGATCGAGGCGTCGGTGAAGAAGACCGGCCGCTGCATGATCGTGCACGAGGCGACCCGCACCTCCGGCTTCGGCGCCGAGCTGTCGGCGCTGGTGCAGGAACGCTGTTTCTACCACCTGGAGGCGCCGATCGAACGCGTCACCGGCTTCGACACGCCGTACCCGCACAGCCTGGAATGGGCCTATTTCCCCGGCCCCGTTCGCATCGGCGAAGCGCTCAAGAAAGTGATGAGGACCTGATGGCACGCTTCAGCTTCCGCCTGCCGGACATCGGCGAAGGCATTTCCGAGGCGGAGATCGTCGCCTGGCACGTGGCCATCGGCGATCGCGTCGAGGAAGACGGCCGCATCGCCGATATGATGACCGACAAGGCGACGGTCGAGATGGAGAGCCCCGTCGCCGGCATCGTCATCGAACTCGCGGGCGAACCTGGCGACTCGATCCCGATCGGCTCGACGCTGGTGGTGATCGAAACCGAGGCGGAGACCGAGAGCGACACCGTCGTCGCGGAAAACCCCGGCGTGGAAGTCGCGACGGACGCGACGCCGGCATGCCTAACTCCGCCGGAGGAAGAGGCTACCGACGCTGCCTCACCCCCAACCCGTACCCCGGCGAAGGCCGGGGCCCAGTTGGGAGACGCCCGCGAGGAAAGCGCAGCACCCGCCACCAAGGACACCGATGCTGGGCCCCGGCCTACGCCGGCGTACGAAGAAGCGGGGAAGCACAAGCACCCCATCCTCGCCTCCCCCGCAGTCCGCGCCCGCGCCCGCGACCTCGGCATCGACCTCGCACAGGTCCGCACCGAATCCGACCGTGTCCGCCACGCCGACCTCGACGCGCACCTCCGCTACGGCCAGTCCCAGGGCTATCATGCCCCCCACGCTAGCCGTGCGCGCGACGACCAGCCCGTGAAGGTCATCGGCATGCGCCGCCGCATCGCCGACAACATGGCCGCCTCCAAGCGCCACATCCCCCACTTCACCTATGTGGAGGAAGTGGAGGTAACCGCGCTCGAAGCCATGCGCGCGGACCTCAACGCCAACCGCGGCGACCGGCCGAAGCTCACCCTGCTGCCGCTGTTCATCGCCGCGCTCTGCCGCACGTTGCCCGACTTCCCGATGCTCAACGCCCGCTATGACGACGAGGCCGGCGTGGTCACCCGCCACGGCCGCGTGCACATGGGCATGGCAACGCAGACGGACGCCGGCCTCATGGTGCCCGTGATCCGGGACGCACAGGACAAGAACGTCTGGCAGCTCGCGGCCGAGATCACGCGCCTAGCCGAGGCCGCCCGCACCGGCAAGGCGCGTTCGGAGGAGCTGTCCGGCGGCACCATCACCGTCACCTCATTGGGGCCCCTGGGCGGCGTCGCCACCACCCCGGTCATCAACCGGCCGGAGGTCGCGATCGTCGGTCCCAACCGCATCGTCGAGCGCCCGGTGTTCGTCGACGACGGCCGCGGCGGCGACATCATCCGGCGCGCCAAGCTGATGAACGTGTCGATCTCGTGCGACCACCGCGTCGTCGACGGCCGGGATGCGGCGAGCTTCGTCCAGGCGCTCAAGAAGCTCTTGGAAACGCCCGTGCTGCTGTTCGCCGACTGAGCGGGAGGTATAATCGAACCGAGCGGTAGCTTTCCGCCCCCGAAACGATTAGCCTCGCCGCCATGGCACTGATCGACATGTTCTTCGCGCGGGCCGTTCAAAAGGGCCAGCTGACCGTCCACCATGCCAACGGGAGTACCGGCCGCTTCGGCACGCCGGACCCCGGCTTCCCCAACGTCACGATCCGCTTCACGGATCGCAAGGTCCTCGCCTCGATCGTGCGGGACCCGAGCCTCGGGGCGGCGGAAGCCTTCATGGACGGGCGCCTGGTGATCGAGCAGGGCGACATCCGCGACCTGCTGGTCCTGTTCAAGAAGAACAACCTCTGGGAAGCCGGCGAGAGCAAGCTCAAGGCGCGCGGCATGCGCCTCGTCGCCAACGCCGTGCTCCACCGGCTCGATCGCTACAACCAGGCCCGCCAGTCGAAGCGCAACGTCGCCCATCACTACGACCTGTCGGACCGGCTCTACGACCTCTTCCTCGACGTCGACCGCCAGTACAGCTGCGCCTATTTCACCGATCCCGCGGTCAGCCTCGAACAGGCGCAGGTCGACAAAAAGGCGCACATCGCAGCCAAGCTCGCGCTGCGCCCGGGCATGCGCGTGCTCGACATTGGCTGCGGCTGGGGCGGCATGGCGCTCTACCTCCACCGCAAGACGGGCGCGGAGGTGCTGGGCGTCACTTTGTCCGAGGAACAGCTCAAGGTCGCCCGCCGCCGCGCGGAAGAAGCGGGCGTCGCCGACAAGGTCCGCTTCGAGCTGATCGACTATCGCGCGGTCCAGGGCCAGTTCGACCGCATCGTCTCGGTCGGCATGTTCGAGCATGTCGGCCCGCCGCAATACCGCACCTTCTTCGCCAAGTGCCGCGAGCTGCTCACCCCCGACGGCGTGATGCTCCTCCACACCATCGGCCGCGCCGGCGGGCCCGGCGTCACCGACCATTTCACCGCCAAGTACATCTTTCCGGGCGGCTACATCCCGGCGCTGTCGGAGATCGTCCGCGCGCATGAGGGGAACAAGATGTTCCTCACCGACGTGGAGGTGCTGCGCCGCCACTATGGCTTCACCCTCGCCCACTGGTACGACCGCGCCGTCGCCGCCCGGCAGGCGATCGTCGACCTCTACGACGAGCGCTTCTTCCGCATGTGGACCTTCTATCTCGCCGGGTCGCAGGTCAGCTTCGACTATGGCGGCATGGTCAACTACCAGCTCCAGTTCGCCCGCTCCCGCGACGCGCTGCCGCTGACGCGCGACTATATGCTGGAGGAGGAGCAGCGCCTGCACGAGGTGGTGGAGGCCTGATCCGGTCTCACCGCAGTCCCTCCCGTTCGTGCGGAGGTGGGGCTGAGCGTGTTGAAGCCCCGTATCGAAGCACCCAGCCCCATCTCCCACCCCGTTTGTCTCGAGTAGGGATCGAGCTTGTCGAGAGCCCGTATCGAGAGAGCCACCACCGCCTCTCGATACGCCGTCTCGACAAGCTCGACGGCTACTCGAGGCCAACGGGGGAGGGAGGGCGGCTTAGCAGCGCGCCCATGCACCACTTGCACCCGGCCGCTCGACCATAGCACGGCAGCTCCATGACCACGCCCACCCCGCTCACCCGCACCTCGATCTTCCAGCAGGCGTGGCCGATCATGCTCGGCCAGACCACCGTGCCGCTGGTCGGCATGGTCGACACGGTCGTCATTGGCCGCACCGGTGACGCCGCCGCCCTCGCGGGCGTCGCGCTCGGCACCACCGTCATCAACTTCCTGTTCTGGAGCTTCGGCTTCCTGCGCATGGGGATGACCGGCATGACCGCCCAGGCCCAGGGCGCCGGAGATACGGAGGAGGTGCGCGCCATGCTGCTGCGCGGCCTGGCGCTCGGCTTCGGGCTCGGCGTCGCGCTGTTCGCGCTCCAGCTGCTGCTGGTCCCGCTCGCCTTCTCGCTGCTGGCAGGCGGCGGCGCGCTCGACGCCGCGGCGAGCGGCTATGTCAGCGGCCGCTTCATGGGCGCGCCCGCCAGCCTCGGCGTGTTCGCGCTCAACGGCTGGCTGCTCGGGCTCGGCCGCACCCGCGCGGCGCTGCTGCTCCAGATCGCGATGAACCTCGTCAATGCCGTGCTCGACATCTGGTTCGTCTGGGGGCTGGGTCTTGGCGCACGGGGCGTCGGCCTCGGCACCGCCTGCGCCGAATGGAGCGCGCTGCTGCTCGGCATCTTCCTCGCACTGCGCATCCTCGGCCCCGGCGCCCTCACCGGCCTCAGCGCGCGGCTGTTCGATCGCGACAAGCTGCGCCGGCTGTTCTCCGTCAATGCCGACATCATGGTCCGCACCGTCGCCCTGCTCGTGCTGTTCGGCTGGTTCGCCAATGCGGGCGCGCGCCTGGGCGCAGTCCCGCTCGCCGCCAACCACGTGCTGATGCAGTTCGTCTCCGTCTCCGCCTTCGTGCTCGACGGCTTTGCCTTCACCGCCGAGTCGCGGATCGGCGAGGCGATCGGCCGCGGCGCGCGCAGCGAGCTTCTGCGCGCCACCCGCCTCACGGGCGAGTTCACGCTCATCGCCGGCGCCGCCTTCGCGCTCCTGATCCACGTCGCCGGCGTGCCGCTCATCGACGCCGTCACCGACAATCCGGACGTCCGCGCCCACGCGATCGCGCTCCTGCCCTTCGCCGCGCTGGTGCCCTTGGTCGGCGCCCCCGCCTGGCTGCTCGACGGCGTGTTCATCGGCGCCACCGCCGGCAAGAGCCTGCGCAACGCCGCCGTCGCCGCCACCCTGCTCTACCTCGCGACCGACCTGCTGCTGCGCCCCTGGGGTGCACTCGGCATGTGGGTCGCGCTGCTCGCCAGCTACCTCTACCGCGCCGCCGGCCTCGGCCTCGCGCTCCCGCGGCTGGTGCGATCCGTCGGCCAACCGCTTGCGGAAGCGCCGCGCGAGGCATAGAGCGCGCGCGCAACCTGCCCGCGTGAGAAGCGCCGGCCCGCCCTGCCACCGGCACGCGGGCCCCGGTGAGGGCATTTCGGAGAATGAGCTGATGGCCGACAAGATCAATCGCGTGGTGCTCGCCTATTCGGGCGGCCTCGACACGAGCGTGATCCTGAAATGGCTGCAGACCGAATATCAGTGCGAGGTGGTGACCTTCACCGCCGACCTCGGCCAGGGCGAGGAGCTCGAGCCCGCCCGCAAGAAGGCCGAGCTGATGGGCGTGAAGCCCGAGCACATCTTCATCGACGACCTGCGCGAAGAGTTCGTGAAGGACTATGTCTTCCCGATGATGCGCGCCAACGCGCTTTACGAGGGGCTGTACCTGCTCGGCACCTCGATCGCGCGCCCGCTGATCGCCAAGCGCCAGATCGAGATCGCCAAGATGGTCGGCGCAGACGCGGTCAGCCACGGCGCGACCGGCAAGGGCAACGACCAGGTCCGCTTCGAGCTCGGCTATTACGCGCTTCAGCCCGACATCAAGGTGATCGCGCCCTGGCGCGAATGGGATCTCACCAGCCGCACCGCGCTGATCGACTTTGCCGAAAAGAACCAGATCCCGGTCCCCAAGGACAAGCGCGGCGAGAGCCCCTTCTCCACCGACGCGAACCTCCTCCACACCTCGTCCGAGGGCAAGGTGCTCGAGGATCCGTGGGAAGAGGTGCCGGACTATGTCTTCTCGCGCACCGTCTCGCCTGAGGACGCGCCCGACCAGCCCGAGATCATCACCATCGACTTCGAGGGCGGCGACGCGGTCGCGATCAATGGCGAGGGGCTTTCGCCCGCGACCCTGCTCGCCAAGCTCAACGACCTCGGCCGTACCCACGGCATCGGCCGCCTCGACCTGGTCGAGAACCGCTTCGTCGGCATGAAGAGCCGCGGCATGTACGAGACCCCGGGCGGTACCATCCTGCACGCCGCACACCGCGCGATCGAGCAGGTCACGCTCGACCGCGGCGCCGCCCACCTCAAGGACGAGCTGATGCCGCGCTACGCGGAGCTGCTCTACAACGGCTTTTGGTTCTCGCCGGAGCGCGAGATGCTCCAGGCGGCGATCGACTACAGCCAGACCAAGGTCACCGGTACCGTGCGGCTGAAGCTCTACAAGGGCGGCGTCCACGTCATCGGCCGCAAGTCGCCCTATTCGCTCTACTCGGAAAAGGTCGTCACCTTCGAGGACGACCAGGGCGCCTATGACCAGCGCGACGCCGCCGGCTTCATCAAGCTGAACGCACTGCGCCTGCGCCTGCTCGGCCGCCGCGACCGCTAAAGGCCTCGTGGGGCCGGTGCAGCCGCGCCGGCCCCGCGCCTTTCCTCCCCATGTCGCAGCTTCTGCCCCCCTCCTCGCCGCGCGCCGGGCGGCACGCCGACGCGCATTCGCTTGCCGCCGGGCAGATGCCGGGTAAAAGCGGGCCCATGCAGGGGAATGGGGCAACGCCACACTGGTGGCAGACGCGATGGTTCGTGTTCGCGATGGCGGTGCTGGCCGCCGTGCCGCTGATGTGGCCGGAGATCCCCCCGCTCGTCGACCTGCCCGGCCACATGGGCCGCTACCGCGTGCAGCAGACCATCGGCACCGGCGCTGCGCCCTGGCTCACCGACTGGTACAACTTCCACTGGAGCCTGATGGGCAATCTGGGGGTCGATCTCCTGATCGTGCCCCTCCAGCCGATCCTGGGCCTGGAACTCGCGGTCAAGCTGATCGTGATGGCGATCCCGGTGCTGACCGCGGTCGGCCTGTTGTGGATCGCGCGCGAGGTGCACGGCCGCATCCCGGCCACGGCGCTGTTCGCGCTGCCGCTGGTCTACAGCTATCCCTTCCACTTCGGTTTCGTGAACTTCGCGCTGTCGATGGCGCTGGCCCTCAACGCCTTTGCGCTGTGGCTGCGGCTGGGGCGGCTGGGAAAGCTCAAGCTGCGCGGGGTGATCTTCGTGCCGCTGGCGGCGCTGATCTGGCTAACCCACACGTTCGGCTGGGGGACGCTGGGCGTGCTTGCCGCCTCGGCCGAGCTGATCCGCGAGCACGACCGCCGCCGCAACTGGTTCGCCGCCCTCTTCCACGCCGGGCTGCACTGCCTGGTACTCGCGCCCCCTGCGCTCCTGATGCTGCTGTGGCGCTCGGGCCATGTCAGCGGCCAGACCGCCGACTGGTTCAACTGGCGGCTCAAGATGCAGTGGGTCACCATGGTGCTGCGCGACCGCTGGCAGCTCTACGACATCGCCTCGCTCGCGGTGCTCTACCTGGTGCTGTTCAAGGGCGTGCGCGACCCGAACATCCAATATTCGCGCAACCTCGGCCTGTCGGCGCTGTTCCTGCTCGCGGTCTACCTCCTGCTGCCCCGCATCGTGTTCGGCTCCGCCTATGCGGACATGCGGCTGGTGCCCTATCTGTTCGGCATCGCGCTGATCGCGCTCCGGCCCAAGCCCGGCATGTCGATCCGCCATGCCGCGACCGTCGCGGCGATCGGCCTCGCCATCTTCGTCGGCCGCATCGGCGCGACGACCGCCAGCTACTGGCTCTACGACCGCGACTATGACCAGGAGCTCGCCGGGCTCCCGCACGTGCCGGTCGGCGCCCGTCTCATCACCTTCATCGGGGAGACGTGCCACAACGAGTGGACGATGACCCGGCTGCAGCACCTGCCCGGGATCGCCCTCGAACGGCGCCTCGCCTACGCCAATGACCAGTGGTCGATGGTCGGCGCGCAGCTGCTCACCACCCGCTACCCCGCGCGCGGCTTCTCGCACGATCCATCGCAGATCGTGACGGACGTCCAGTGCCCGCGCGAATGGTGGCGCCCTGTCGCCGGTGCGCTCCACCGCTTCCCGCGCGACAAGTTCGACTATGTCTGGATGATCCGCCCGCCCAAATATGACCGGCGGCTGGAGCAGGGGCTGATCCCGCTGTGGCGCAACGGCACCAGCGCGGTGTTCCGCATCGACCACCGCCAGCGCGCCGCGACGCTGATGCCGACCGACCTCTACGGCCCCGCCGGCCGCCGCATCGACCGCCCCACCCGCGAGTCCTGAGGGTGCGCACCCCGGCGGAGGCCGGGGTCCAGTTGGGGTGGCGGCAATAAGGGCGCGCGACGCCGACCGGCGCCTCAGCCGCCGTTACCCCCGCCGGAACGGCGTCAGCTCACCCAGATACTCCTGCTCGTGCACCACCGCCTCGCGCTCGCGCTCGAGATACTCGGCGACGGCGCGGCGGAAGTTCGGGTCCGGCAGGTAATGCGCCGACCAGGTCGTGACCGGCGCATAGCCGCGCGCCAGCTTGTGCTCGCCCTGTGCGCCCGCCTCTACCCTCTTGAGCCCGCGCGCGATCGCGGCCTCGATCGCCTGGTAATAGCATAGCTCGAAGTGCAGGAACGGCACCTCCTCCACCGCGCCCCAGTAGCGCCCGTAGAGCGCATCCGCCCCCACCAGGTTGAGTGCCCCGGCGATCGGCTGGTCGCCGCGATAGGCCAGGATCAGCAGCACCCGGTCGCCCAGCGCCTCGGACAGCAGCGGGAAGAACGACCGCGTCAAATACGGCTGCCCCCATTTCCGGCTGCCCGTGTCCTGGTAGAATGCCCAGAACGCGTCCCAATGCGCCTCGCTGATCTCGGCACCGGCCAGGTGGCGGATCGTCAGCCCCTCGCCCGCGGCGGCGCGCTCCTTGCGGATCGCCTTGCGCTTGCGGCTCGCCAGCGCCCCCAGGAAGTCGTCGAACCCGGCATAGCCCTGGTTCTCCCAATGGAACTGCGTCCCTGCCCGCATCAGCCAGCCCGCCGCCTGCCAGCGCGGCAGTTCCTCCGAATCGACGAACGTCGCATGCGCCGAGGACAGCCCGTTCTGCCGGGTGAGCGTCTCCAGCGCGGCGATCAGCGCCGGCGCCCGGGCGGAATCGCGCAGCAGCAGCCGCGGCCCCGGCACCGGCGTGAAGGGCACCGCCACCTGCAGCTTGGGATAATAGTCGCCGCCGGCGCGCTCCCAGGCATCGGCCCAGGCGTGGTCGAACACATATTCGCCCTGGCTGTGGGCCTTGGCATAGGCGGGGGCGATCGCCGCCGGGCGCCCGTCTGCCCCGTCCACCACCACCGGCAACGGCTGCCAGCCGCTTCGCCCGCCGACCGATCCGGACCGCTCCAGCGCGGCCAGGAATCCGTGGCTCAGGAACGGATTGCCCGTGCCGGCGCAGGCATCCCAGTCGGCAGCGGGGATGGACAGCACGCCCTCGGCGATGCGCGCAGTGATGGCGGTGCTCACGCCAGCAATCTAGGCACGCGCCGGGCTCCCTCCAAGCACCGGCCGCACCGTTTTTGCCACGCTCAGGCGTCGGGGCCCGGGGGAGCCTGCGGCGGAACCGCATCCGCATCGGCAGCACCATGGGCGACAAAGGCGGCTGCACCCGCAGAATCGCGCAGGATCATCTCGCGCCTGGGCACCGGGATTACGATGCCGTGCTCCTTGAACAACAGCCACAGCCGGTTGAGCACGTCGGAGCGCACATTGCCGACGCCGCTTTCGGGATCGCTGATCCACACCAGGATGTCGTGCTCGGCGGCATAGTCGCCATAGCTGGTGAGCCACACATTGGGCTTGGGGCTCTTCAACACCCGCGGGCTCTCGCTCGCCGCGCGCAGCATCAGCGCCTGCGCGAGCTTCAGGTCGCTTTCATACCCCACCTTCACCTGGATGCGCACGCGCACGTTGCGGTCGGTGAAGGACCAGTTCTCCACCTCCTGCGTCATCAAATTCTCGTTGGGGATCAGATGCTCCTTGCCGTCGCGGGTGATGACGGAGACGGCGCGTACGCCGATCTTGTTCACCCAGCCGAAGCTCTCCCCCACCACGATCACGTCGCCCGGCTTGATCGATCGGTCCATCAGCAGGATAATGCCCGCGATCAGATTGCCGACGGTCTTCTGGAGACCAAAGCCGATCGCCAGGCCGAGCCCGCCCGAAAACACCGCAAAGGTGGTGAGGTCGATCCCCAGCAGGTCGATGCCGAAGAAGAAGGCGACCACCACCGCGCCGATCGCCGCCAGCTTCTGCGCCAGCAGCTTCTGCGTCGCATCCAGGCTCTTGGCGCGCCCGATCGAATGGCTGACCAGCCGGTTGGCGAGCCGCACGAGCGCATAGAGGCCGACCGCCACCACCGCGACCGACACCAGCGACAGCAGCGACAGCCGCCGTCGCCCGACATCGAAGCCGACCCGCTCAAGCGCGCCCGTCACATTGTCGAAGCCGCCCAGCGCATTGCTCAGCACGCCCACGAAGATCACCGCGCCGATCGTCCACGCCGCCCAGCGCGGCAGGTGCAGTCCGCGCAGCACGTCGATCGCAAGCCGCGCGGTGGTCCAGCCGAGCACCAGGCCGATGCCGAACGCCGACAGCGGGTGCCAGCCATAGCTGCCGGCGACGATCGACAGCAGCGCGGCTGCGGCGGCATAGCGCACGATCTGGCACAGGCGGGGGGCAATCCCCTCCCCCTGCCCGTCGAAGTGGTTGCGCCAGAAGCCGGCAATCCCGGGCCCCAGCCGGCGGCCGGCGATCCAGCCGAGCGTCAGCGCCAGCAACACCAGCGCCGCCGCGATCAGCGCCTCGATCAGCGCCGGCGTGCCGGGAATGGTGATGCCGAATTCGGCGAGCCGGCTCACCACGCCGTCACCCCCGCGCTGCGCGGAAGCGGGCAAGCCCGGCGTCGAGGTCGGCGATCAGGTCGTCCACGTCCTCCAGCCCGATCTGCAGCCGCACCATCGGCCCCTCGGCTTGCCAGCGGGTGGCGCTGCGATAGCGCTCAGGGTCGATCGGCACCGCCAGGCTCTCGAACCCGCCCCAGCTATAGCCGATCGCGAACAGTTCCAGCCCGTCGATCAGCGCTGCCCGCGCCGCCTCGTCCCCGCCGTCGAGGACGAAGGAGAACAGGCCGGAGGACCCGCGGAAATCGCGCGCGAAGATGTCGTGGCCCGGCGTGCCCGGCAGGGCCGGGTGCAGCACGCGGGCGACCCCCGGCTGCTCGCCCAGCCAGCGCGCGAGCGCGAGCGCACTCTCGCCATGCCGGTCGAGCCGCACCGCCATGGTGCGAAGCCCCCGCGAGCCCAGATAGGCGTCGTCGGGCGAGACATGCTGGCCCAGCTGGTAGCTGGCGTTGCGCAGCGCCGCGAACTTGCCGGGCGCCGCCGTCACCGATCCCAGCATCGCGTCCGAATGGCCGACGACGTACTTGGTGCAGGCCATGATCGTATAGTCGACGCCCAGTTCGATTGCCGGGAACAGCAGCGGCGTCGCCCAGGTGTTGTCGAGCAGCGTGGTGACCCCGCGCGCCTTGGCGGCGGCGACGATCGCCGGCACGTCCTGCACCTCGAAGGTCAGGCTCCCCGGGCTTTCCATGAAGATCGCGCGCGTGTTCGGCCCGATCAGCTCGGCGATCCCCGCGCCCACCATCGGGTCGTAGTAGCGCGTGGTGATGCCGAAGCGCTTGAGCAGCCCGTCAGCCAGGTGGCGGGTCGGGTCATAGGCGCTGTCGACCAGCAGCAGCTCGTCGCCCGGCGACAGCACCGCCAGCAGCGCGGTCGAGATCGCCGCCACGCCCGACGGATAGAGCAAAGTCGCCTCGGCACCCGGCTCCAGCTGGGTCAGCGCATCGGCCAGCGACCATTGCGTCGGCGTGCCGCGCCTGCCGTAGAACAGCTTGTGGTGGGTGTCCCGGCCGGCGGTAGCGCGCAGCTCCTCGACCGTATCGTAGAGGATGGTCGACGCCCGCCACACCGGCGGGTTGACGATGCGCTGGGTCCACTCCGGCCGCCGCCCTGCGCCGACGACGCGCGTACCCGCACCCTTGCCCTCGCCCGCCTCGCTCACAATGTCACCGTCGCCTTGGGCGTGGTCGGGTCCGATGCCCAATCGGTCCAGCTGCCGTCGTAGAGTGCGGCGTCGCGGCCGAGCAGGTGGAGCCCGAACGCCAGCACCGCCGCCGTCACGCCCGAACCGCATGTGGTGACGATCGGCCGGTCGAGGTCGACGCCCGAGTCCTCGAACGCGGCGCGCAGCGCGTCGCCCCGCTTCCACGTGCCGTCGGTGGCAAAGAGCTTGCCATAGGGCAGGTTGAAGGAGCCGGGGATGTGCCCGGTCGGCAGCCCGCGCGGGTCGAGTTCGGCGCCGCTGAAGCGCGCAGCCGAACGCGCGTCGAGCAGCTGCTCGGCACCGCTGTCCAGGTTCGCGCGCACGTCCGCCTTGGTCCGCATCCGGCTGGGATCGAAGTGCAGGTGGCGCGTCACCGTATGGGCCGCGCCATGGCCGGTCTGCAGCGGCCGCCCTTCCGCGCGCCACTTCGGGATTCCGCCGTCGAGCAGGCTCGCCGCCACCCCATAGCGCTTGAGCAGCCACCAGGCGCGCGCCGCGCTGTGATAGGGGGAGTCGTCATAAAGGACGATCGTCGCGCCATCGTCGATGCCCAGCGCACCCAGCAGCCGGGCGACGCCAGCGGTGGCACCCTCGGCCGCCGCCTGCGAAAGATGGCCGAGGTCGAGAAAGGCGGCGCCGGGGATATGGCCGGCCGCGAACTCCGCTGCCGCATCGCGCCCCTCGGCGCCCAGCGTTCCGAACCAGGTCGCGTCCAGCAGGTGAAGCCCGGGGCTTCCCAGCTGCGCCGCCAGTTCGTGTGTGGTCACCAGCGCGTCCATGCCGTCTCCTTCGCTGCGTCGCCTCGTGCTCTACGCATCGCCGCCGGTCCCGTCGAGGCATCGGAAAGGCGGATCGCCCCGTTCCCTTTCGGTGGCCGGCATCCTACATGCGCGCGCATGACTCCAAAGCATCTGGGCCAGAGCAGCGGGCTTCCCGCATCGCCGGAACAGGCCGAACTCGACTATGTCCCCAACCCGCGGGAAGGCTCGCGCTACTGCGTGCGCTTCACCGTGCCCGAATTCACCTCGCTGTGCCCGGTCACCGGCCAGCCGGATTTCGCGCACCTGGTGCTCGACTATGTGCCCGACGCCACCATCGTGGAATCCAAGTCCCTGAAGCTGTTCCTGGGATCGTTCCGCAACCACGCGGCCTTTCACGAGGATTGCACGGTCGGCATCGGTGAGCGGCTGTTCGCCGAGATGAAGCCGCTGTGGCTGCGCATCGGCGGCTATTGGTACCCGCGCGGCGGCATCCCGATCGACGTGTTCTGGCAGTCGGGCGAGCCGCCGGCGGGCGTCTGGATCCCGTCGCAGGACGTCCCCGGCTACCGCGGGCGCGGCTGAGTTCGCCTTCGCGGCCCTGACGCGGCGCAGCAGGAAAGAAGCGCTTTTTGCCCTGCTGCGTCGGTTTTCAGATATTGCACTGCACCATCGGTGAAACTAACTTCCGCCTCACGCATTTGCCTGTTGTAGCCGGCGAGTGTTTCGCCGGTCTTTCCAGCGTGAGGGACGTGGATGGCGCCGAGTATCGCCGCACCGGGTGGCATGGATCACATCGCCCTGATCGGCAACTTCCTGCCGCGCAAGTGCGGCCTGGCGACCTTCACCACCGACACCTACAACGCGCTGAAGCAGCGCTTCCCGGACCTCAAGGTCGACGTCTATGCGATGGACGACCGGCCGGGCCTGCACGCCTATCCGCCCGCGGTCACGCACAGCATCCCGCAGAACGACCGCGCCGCCTATAGCGAGGCTGCGCGCCGGATCGCGGAGAGCGGGGCGAAGGCGCTGTGGGTCCAGCACGAATACGGCATCTACGGCGGTGCGGCCGGCGACTATCTGCTGGCGCTGCTCGACCGCGTCACCGTTCCTGTCATCGTCACCCTCCACACCATCCTGGAGAAGCCCAGCGCCGACGAGCGCCGGGTGATGGACGCGCTCCTGCGCCGTGCCGCGCGCGTGATCGTCATGGCCGACAAGGGTCGCGAGATCCTGACCCGCGTCCACGGCGTCGATCCGCACAAGCTCGTGATGATCCCGCACGGCGTGCCCAACCGCGCCTATGTCGAGCCCGCCGCCATGAAGGGCCGGTTCGGCTGGGGCGATCGCGACGTGATCCTGACCTTCGGCCTGCTCGCGCCCAACAAGGGCATCGAGACGATGATCGAGGCGCTGCCGGCGGTCGTCGGCGCGCACCCGCGTGCGCTCTACGTGGTGCTCGGCGCCACCCACCCGCACCTCGTCGAGCATGAGGGCGAGGCCTATCGCGACCGGCTGAAGGCGCTCGCCGCCGAGCGCGGCGTCGCCGACAACGTCGTGTTCGTCGACGCCTTCGTCGAGCATGAGGAACTGCTCGACTACCTCCAGGCAGCCGACCTCTACGTCACCCCCTACAGCAACCCGGCCCAGATCACCTCGGGCACGCTTTCCTATGCCGTCGGCATGGGCAAGGTCGTGATCTCGACGCCCTATGTGCACGCCAGCGAGATTCTTGCCGACGACCATGGCGTGCTGGTGCCGTTCGGCGACAGCGGCGCCTTCGCGCGCGAGATCAACCGCCTGCTCGGCAACGCGGGTGCTCGCCATGCGCTCGCCGAGCGTGCCTATGCGCATGGCCGCTCCATGCTGTGGCCGCGCCTGGCGGAGCGCGCGATGGCGGAGGTCGCCGATGCCGTCGCGGCCCTCCCCCACCGCATCCCGCGCACCAACGAGCTCGCCCCGCTCAAGCCCACCATCGCCGCGGTCGAGCGGATGAGCGATGCCACGGGCATGCTCCAGCATTCGATCTTCTCGATCCCCGATCGGCGCCACGGCTATTGCATCGACGACAATGCCCGCGCGCTGATCCTGATGCACCGCATCGACGAGCTCGACGAGGCGACGCGCGACAAGTGGACCAGCGTTTACGCCGCCTTCCTCCAGCACGCCTGGAACCCGGACACGCGGCGTTTCCGCAACTTCATGAACTTCGACCGCAGCTGGTGCGAGGACGAGGGTTCGGAGGATTCGAACGGCCGTGCGCTCTGGGCGCTGGGCGTCACCGCGCGCGAGGCGCGGGCGCGCAAGCATCGCGACTGGGCGATCGCGCTGTTCGACGCCACCGCCGGCATCGCGCTGGAACTCGGCAGCCCGCGGGCCCGCGCCTTTGCGATGCTCGGCGCCGCCGCGATGCTCGACGTCTATCCGGGCCACCCGCTCGCGCGCGACATCCTCACCCGCTTCGGTGAGGAACTGGTGGAGCTGCTCCACGAAACCCGCCGCCCCGAGTGGCAGTGGTTCGAGATCGTGCTGGCCTATGACAACGCGCGCCTGCCCGAAGCGATGATCCGAGCCGGCCAGACGCTGGAGCGTCCCGACCTCCTGCAGGTGGGGCTGGAGACGCTCGACTGGATCGTCGCGCGCCAGACCTCGCCCGAGGGGCGCTTCCGCGCGGTCGGCACCGAGAGCTTCCACCGCCCCTATGCGGACCCGCTGCCCTTCGACCAGCAGCCGCTGGAGGCGCAGGCGACCATCGACGCCTGCATCGCCGCGCATGAAGTCACGGGCGACGAACGCTGGGCGGTCGAGGCGATGAAGGCCTATCGCTGGTATCTCGGGGTCAACGACCTCGACCTGCCGCTCGCCTCCGGTGCGGATGGCGGCTGCTTCGACGGCCTGATGCCGCACGGGCTCAACCAGAATCAGGGCGCGGAGTCGATCCTCGCCCTGCAACTCGCGTCCTGTGCGATTTCCCGGCTTTCAAAGCGGCCCCCGGTCGTGGCAGAGGGCCGCGCCGTCGCCTGAACGGGCGAACGCGCTATACGAGAGCTTCCCAGAGGTTTCGCATGCTGAATCTGGTCACGCACCCGCTGCGGCTGCACGCCGATCCCTCGCGGGTGGTGGTTCGGCCCTTCCATATCGCCTGGCAGTCGAACGGCACCACCCCCAGCCGCACCGAGCGGATGGTGACGGCGGTACTGGCGATGTCGCCCGAAGAGACGCGCCACCAGCTCGAGGTGGTGCTCAAGGACTTCGAGGCACGCCACTGGCAGACGCGGCGCGTCTTCATGACCCGCTACGACGAGATCGAGGCGCAGCTCGGGCTCGACGGCAGTCAGATCGGCGACGAAAAGCGCCAGCTGATCGGCGCCTATTTCTGCCACGAGTACAGCTATGCCGCCGCGGCGTTGATGAACCCCAGCGCCGTGCCGCACTTCGACCAGACGGGCATGCAGCCGGGAAGCCTGCGCATCCTGATGTCGATGCGCTCGGTGGGTGAGGGCCACATTTCCTCGGTCGCCTTCCGCGAAGGCATCATCACCGACCAGAACGAGATGCGCCTCGCGCCCGAGCCGCCGTTCGCGACCGCGGCGGACGCGATCGGCGACGAGGAAACGGCGCCCGCCGGCCCCGTCACCGTCTACCGCCACCGCGATTCGACGCTGTCCGGCACCGTCATCTTCCCGATCACCCAGGCCCAGTCCAAGGGGCTGGAGGACATGCGCCTCGTCCACTTCACCCACGACGATGGGCAACAGGAGTGGCTGGGCACCTACACCGCCTATAACGGCTCGCAGATCCAGTCGGAGCTGCTGCGCACCCGCGACTTCCGCGCGTTCGACCTCGTGCCGATGACCGGCAGCGCGGCGCGCAACAAGGGCATGGGCCTGTTCCCGCGCAAGGTGAACGGCAAGTACATGATGATCGGTCGCCAGGACGGCGAGAACCTGTTCCTGATCGAGTCCGACACCCTCACCCATTGGGACGAAGGTGCGCTGCTGCTCACCCCGGAATACCCCTGGGAGCTGGTACAGATCGGCAATTGCGGCCCGCCCATTGAGCTCGACGAGGGCTGGCTGGTGCTGACCCACGGCGTCGGCGCGATGCGGAAGTATTCGATCGGCGCGGTGCTGCTCGACAAGCACGATCCGTCGAAGGTGATCGGCCGCACCCGCGAGCCGATCCTCGCCGCCGCCAACGAGGACCGCGAGGGCTATGTCCCCAACGTCGTCTATTCCTGCGGCGCGCTGCGCCACGGCGACAAGCTCTTCATCCCCTATGGCGTCGCCGACAGCTCCGTCGCCTTCGCCTTTGTCGAGATCCAGTCGCTGCTCTCGGTGATGTAAGCCGGGAGGCCCCCGCCTCCCCTCTCCGTACCCCCGGCGAAGGCCGGGGCTCAGTTGGGGGACGACAGCGAGGGTCTCTACCCCGCCTCAGCGGAACAGTGCTCCTGCGGAGGCAGGAGCCCAGGGTTCCAAGCACCGCAAGCCGTTGGTCTGCTTGGCCCTGGATTCCTGCCTCCGCAGGAGTACGGGTGCACCAAAGGTGCTCCCGCCCGCGCGGGAACACGAGAGAGCGCACGATCTCCTCGACCATTCCCCCCAAACGCAAACGGCCCGCCGCTCCCTCAAGCGACGGGCCGCAATGCAATACGGAAAGGCAGCCTCAGCCGCCGATGCGCACCGGCATGTAGATGCCCTGGCCGCGGCGTTGCACGAACAGCAGCACCTGGTCGCGACCGGCCGCCTTGGCCTGCGTCACCAGGCGGGCGACGTCGGCGGCGTTGGCGACGGGGGTCCGGTTGACCGAGACGATCACGTCGCCGCGGCGGATGCCCTTGCCGGCCGCATCGCTCGACGGGTCGGTACCGGTGACCACCACGCCCTTCACCGCCGGATCGACGCCGATGCTGCGCGCGATGGACGGGGTCAGCGGGGTCACGCCGATGCCCAGCGATGCCGCGCCCGTATCCTGGGGCGCCTCTTCCTGCGGCATGCCGCTGTCGTCTTCGGGGTTGAACTGCGCCAGCTGCTCCTCCGGCGGCCGCTTGCCGACGGTGACGGTCACCGTCTGGCGCTTGCCGTCGCGCAGCAGCTCGACGGGGATGCGGGTTCCCGGCGCCGTGTTGGCGACCAGATAACTCAGCGTCTGCTCCGGCGTCACTTCCTTGCCGTTGACGGCCACTACCACGTCGCCCTGGCGGATGCCGGCCTTGGCCGCCGCTTCGCCCGGCTCGATGCGCGAGATCAGCTCGCCGCGATCCTTGGGCAGGCCCAGCGCCGCGCCGATGTTCTCGTCGATGGGCTGGATGCCGACGCCCAGATAGCCGCGCTCGATCGCTTGGCCGCGCATCAGCTTGTCGACGATCGGCTTGGCCTGCTCGGCCGGGATCGCGAGGCCGATGCCGATGTTGCCGCCGGTCGGCGACAGGATCTGCGAGTTGATGCCGATGACATTGCCCTGCAGGTCGAACATCGGGCCGCCCGAGTTGCCGCGGTTGATCGCGGCATCGGTCTGGATGAAGCGGTCATAGGTGCCGCCGCCGGTCACGCGGTTGATCGCCGAGACGATGCCCGCGGTCACCGATCCGCTCAGGCCGAACGGGTTGCCGATCGCGACGACCCAGTCACCGACGCGCGCCTGGCGCGAATCGCCGAAGCGCACGAACGGGAAGGTCGCGCCCTCGATCTTGAGCACCGCCAGGTCCGAGGCCGCGTCGCGGCCGACGAGTCGCGCCTTGAACTCGCGACGATCGGACAGCGTCACCGTGATCGTCTCGACCACCGCGGAGGCAGTGCCGGCCGACACGACGTGGTTGTTGGTGACGACATAGCCATCGGCCGAGATCAGGAAGCCCGAGCCGAGCGACTGCGCCTCCTGCGTGCGGGCGCCACCGCCGCCGCCGCGCGGGCCGCCGAAGAACTGCTCGAACGGGGTGCCGGCGAACGGGTTGTTCTGCTGCACGGTCACGCGCTGGGTGGTGGAGATGTTGACCACCGCCGGCTGGAGCCGCGCGACCAGGTCGGCGAAGCTCATCGGCGCGCCCGCGCGCGGCGCGGTGCTGGCGATCGCGCCGGGTTCGTTCTGTGCCGTCTGGGCGCCAGCGGGGGGCTGGAAGCTGAAGGCTGCCGCGGTGCCGCCGAGCAGCAGCGCAGAGGTAAGGGCGTAGGCGTAACGCACTAGGATAGGTCCTCTCTAAACGACAGGGATCGTTCGATCCCAGGCTATGTGCTTGATGCTGAACTTGATTTGAATGCCCCCCGGCACGGTCTCCTCAGCGTTCTCGACCCTGGAACTCCCGCAGATAGCCATTGTTCGGCGACAGCACGATCGAGGTATCGCCGTTGTCCTCCCCCTTGGCAAAGGTCGTGCGATAGGATTCCATCGCGCGCCAGAACGCATAGAAGTCCGCGTCCTTGCCAAAGCTCTGCGCATAGATCTGCGCCGCCTGCGCCTCGGCATCGGCGCGGATGATCTGCGCCTGCTTCTGGCCGCGCGCCTGGATCGTCACCGCCTCCTGCTGCCGGGCCGAGCGCATGCGGTTGAGCGCGCTGGTGAGCGGGCTGCCCTCCGGCAGGTCGGCGTGCTTGATCCGCACGTCGACGATCTCGGCACCATATTGCGCGGCGGTGCGCTGGAGCGCGGTCTGGATATTCTCCATCACCTGCGTGCGCTCCGGGCTCAGCAGTGCCGCGAACGGGCGCTTGCCCAGTTCGCCGCGCAGGGTCGAGCCCAGGATCGGCTGCAACTGGTCGGCCACGCTCTGCTCGGACCCCGCAGTCACCACCATCTGCACCGGATTGACGATGCGGAAGCGCGCGAACGCGTCCACTTCCAGCCGCTGCTGGTCGCTGGAGAGCACCTGCTGGTTGTCGAGTTCGACCGCCAGCACGCGCTTTTCCACCCACACCAGCCGGTCCAGGAACGGAATGCGCAGCACGATGCCGGCACCGCTGCGGCCGAACGGCTGGCCCGGCTCATAGCGGTTGACGATGGCGATCGGCTGCTGGACGCGCAGGATCACCGCCTGCTTGGCTTCCGGCACGATCGCGATCGAGCTCACCGCCAGGATAGCGAGCACCAGCAGCGCGATCCCGATCGCCACGGGATTGCGGAACAGGCTGCGGCTCATCGTGCGGTCTCCATCGCCTCGGGCGTGGTCGGGGCGGTGGCCCGGCGGCGCACCTCGGGCAGCGGCAGATAGGTCTGCACGCCCGGCTCGACGATCGTCTTGTCGGCGCCGCGCAGCACCTGCTCCATGGTCTCGTAATAAAGACGGCGGCGGGTCACCTCGGGGGCGGCGCGATACTGTTCGTAGATGCGGTCGAACTGCGCGGCATCGCCCTGCGCCCGCTCGATCACCTGCTGCGCATAGGCGCGCGCGTCGTTGAGGTTGGACTGCGCCTGCTGCTGCGCCGCCGTCACCGCCTTGAACGCGTCGTCGACCGCGGCCGGGGCCGCCGCCTGCTTGATCGCCACGCCCAGGATGCGGATGCCCGACTTATACTCGTCGAGCAGCGCCTGCATGCGCTGCTGCACGTCGCCCTGGATGCCGATACGGCCGGCACCGATCGCCTGGTCCAGCTCGACGTTGGCGATCTCGGCGCGCATCGCGCTCTCGGCCACCGCGCGCACCGTCTCGCGCGGGTCGGCGATCTCGAAGACGTAATTCTCCGGCGTCTTGATGTCCCAGCGCACCGAATAGCCCAGGTCGACGATGTTCTGGTCGCCCGTCAGCATCAGGTTCGGCTGGTTGCCCGCCGGGAAGTTCTCCGTCCGCACTTCCTTCACGTCCACCATCTGGACGGAGGCGAAGGGCGTCGGCAGCGTCAGCTTGAACCCCGGATCCAGCGTGCCGGTATAGCGGCCAAAGCTGGTGGCGACGCCGCGCTCCTGCGGGCCCACGACGTGGACGCAGGTGATCAGCCACAGCCCCACCAGCACAATCAGGCCGATCAGCCACAGCTTGCCCGCATTGGTCGGCAGGCCCGGCCCACCGCGGCCGCCATTGCCGCCGCCGCCGCCGCCCCCGCGTGCGCGGCGCAGGAAATCCTCCAGCGAGGTCGCGGTCGCCGGGCGCGCGCGCCGGCCGTCGGGGGGCAGGTTCCACGGGTTGCGCGGGCCACTCGGGCCGTCGCCGCCGCCGGATCCACCTTCGGAACCGCCGCGCCCGCCCCAGGGACCCTTGATGTTGTCGTTCCTGAGCACGCCGGCGCGTGCGAACCAGCCGGAAAAGCTTCGCATCCCTTCTTTATAGGAGGGCGGAACGCAATTTACAGTGGCAAGACATTGCTGCGCGCCTATCTGCGACGCGATGACCGACCGTTCTGCCCTGCAAGCCGCCCTTGCCCCCGTCGCCGCCGGCCGCGCCACCGCGCGGGTGGAGGGCTCGCGGGCCAGCATCGTCCTCGACGTGACCGGGCTTCCCACTGCCGCCCGCGACGCGCTGGAGGCCGACGTCCGCGCCGCCGCCCTCGCCACGCCCGGCATCGCGGAAGTGCGCGTCGCCCAGACCAGCGAGCGCGTCGGCCGCCGGCTGATCGCGGTGGCGAGCGGCAAGGGCGGCGTCGGCAAGTCCACGGTCGCCGCCAACCTCGCCATCGCCCTCGCCCGCGCCGGCCGCCGGGTCGGCCTGATCGACGCCGATATCTACGGCCCCTCGCAGCCCAAGCTGCTGGCCGTCGAGGGCACGCGCCCGGAAGCGCGCGAGAAGCAGCTGCTACCGGTCGAAACCCCCTATGGCGTGCCGTTGCTCTCGATGGGCCAGCTCGTCCCCGCCGGCCAGGCGATCGCCTGGCGCGGGCCGATGGCGGGCGGTGCCCTCACCCAGCTCGCCGAAGCCGACTGGGGCCTCCACGACACGCTGGTGGTCGATCTGCCGCCCGGCACCGGCGACGTCCAGCTCACCATGATCCAGAAGCACAAGCCGGCCGGCGCGGTGATCGTGTCGACGCCGCAGGACCTGGCGCTGATCGACGCCACCCGGGCCATCGACCTGTTCGCCAAGGCCGAGGTGCCGGTGATCGGCCTGGTCGAGAACATGTCCGGCTATGTCTGCCCGCATTGCGGCGAGGCATCCGAGCCGTTCGGCCAGGGCGGCGCCGAGGCTGCGGCCGCGAAGCTCGGCATCCCCTTCCTCGGCCGCATTCCGCTCGCGATGGCGGTGCGCCAGGCATCGGACGCGGGCACGCCGCCGGCCGCCGGGAACGGGCCGGAGGCGACCGCGTTCCACCAGATTGCCGCATCCGTCGGCGAATGGCTGGACCGCAAACAGGGATAACCGCATGCCGCTGACCCGCGACGAGGACATCCGGACGCTTCTCGAAAACGCCCGCACCATCGCGCTGGTCGGCGCCTCCGATCGCCCCAGCCGGCCCTCCTACGGCGTGATGGCCTATCTCCAGAACCACGGCTATCGCGTGATCCCGGTCAACCCGCAGATCACCGGCGAGCACGTCCACGGCGAGTTCGTCTTCCGCGAGCTCGCCCAGATCGGCGAGCCGATCGACATCGTCGACATCTTCCGCAACTCGAACGCCGCCGGGGATGCGGTGGACGAGGCGATCGCGGTCGGCGCCAAGGCAGTCTGGATGCAGCTCGGCGTCATCAACGAAGCCGCCGCCGCCCGCGCCGAGGCGGCTGGCCTGCAGGTGGTGATGAACGCCTGCCCGGCAATTGAAATCCCGCGCCTGGGCATCCCGCGCGTCGCCTGACGCCCGCCCGGCCTTTTACCTACCCCACCGTGCTCCTGCGCAGGCAGGAGCCCAGAGCCACACAGCGCAACGTCCGGTACCCTGGGCTCCTGCCTGCGCAGGAGCACAACGACCTCAATCCCGCAGCAGCTCGTTGATCCCGGTCTTCGCGCGCGTGCTCTCGTCCACCCGCTTGATGATCACCGCGCAGTACAGCGCCGGCTTGCCCTCGCCGCCGCCCAGCGATCCCGGCACGACCACCGCGTACGGCGGCACCTCGCCCATCGTCACTTCGCCGGTCGCGCGATCGACGATCTTGGTCGACTTGCCCAGGTACACGCCCATCGAC
Source organism: Sphingomonas molluscorum (assembly GCF_039522995.1). NCBI lineage: Bacteria > Pseudomonadati > Pseudomonadota > Alphaproteobacteria > Sphingomonadales > Sphingomonadaceae > Sphingomonas > Sphingomonas molluscorum. The sequence continues at coordinate 796,652 of NZ_BAAAEL010000001.1, forward strand.
AGCACCGCACCCTCGCCCACGCGCACGCCCTCGGCCACTTCCGCGCGCGCACCGATGAAGGCACCGTCGCCGATGATCACCGGGTCCGCCTGCAGCGGCTCCAGCACGCCGCCGATGCCCGCACCACCCGACAGGTGGACGTTCTTGCCGATCTGCGCGCAGCTGCCGACGGTGGCCCAGGTGTCGACCATCGTTCCTTCGCCCACATAGGCGCCGATGTTGACGAAGCTCGGCATCAGGATCGCGCCCTTCCCGACGAACGCACCCTGGCGGACGACGCTGCCGGGCACCGCGCGGAAGCCGGCGTCGCGGAAGCGCGCCTCGTCCCAGCCCTGGAACTTCGACGGCACCTTGTCGAACCAGTTGGCGCCGCCCGGGCCCTGCATCACCGCATTGTCGTTCAGTCGGAACGACAGCAGCACCGCCTTCTTCAGCCATTGGTTGACGCGCCAGCCGCCCTCGCCATCGGGCTCGGCCACGCGCGCGGCGCCGGCATCCAGCTGCGCCAGCGCCTCGGCCACCGCCTCGCGCACCGCGCCGGTGGTGGACAGGCCCAGGTTCGCGCGATCGTCCCAGGCGGCGTCGATGGTGGTTTGCAGGTCGGTCACGCGGGTGTCTCCAGGATGGTGTCGAGCCAGTCGCCCAGGTCGGCGACGGTATAATCGATGAAACTGCGGTCGGCGCCCGGCCCCTGTTCGGAGCCGTTGTCGATCCACACGGTGGTCATGCCGATCGCCTTGGCGGGCTTGAGGTTGCGGGCAAGATCCTCGACGAACAGCGCCGTCGTCGGATCGATCGCATAGGCGTCGCACAGCCCCTGATAGGCGATCGGGTCGGGCTTCGGCCGGTACTGCGTCGCATGCACGTCGTGCACCGCCTCGAACGTCTCGGCCAAGCCGATGCGGTCCAGCACCCGCGCCGCATAGGTCGCGTCGCCGTTGGTGAAGACCAGCTTGCGGCCTGGCAGCGCGCCGATCCGCGCGGCCAGCCCCAGGTCCTCCAGCACGTCCATCTCCACGTCGTGAACATAGTCCAGGAAATGGTGCGGGTCGGTGCCATGCTCGGCCATCAGCCCGGCGAGCGTCATGCCATGGGCATGGTAATAGCGCTTCTGCAGCGTGCGCGCCGCCGCCGGCTCCATCCCCAGGTGCTCGGCGATATAGGCCGTCATCCGCGCGTCGATCGCCGGAAACAGGCTCACGCTCGCCGGATAGAGCGTGTTGTCCAGATCGAAGATCCAGGTGCGGATGGGGGCGAGCGCGGGGGTCATGGGCGGCGCCCGTTTAGGCACCGGCCCTCCGCCGGGCAAGCCGCAGCATCGGCCGCATGGTTGGCGCGCGGCGCCTGCGTCCCCATCTCTTGTCCATGACCGATTATTCGCTGCTCGACCTGGTTCCGATCGTCGCCGGGGGCGACGCGGGCACCGCCCTCGCCAACGCCGCCGATCTCGCCGCCCATGCCGAGGGACTCGGCTACAAGCGCTACTGGGTCGCCGAACACCATGGTATGCCCGGCATCGCCAGCGCCGCTACCGCCGTCGTGATCGGCCATGTCGCCGCCGCCACCCGCACCATCCGCGTGGGCGCAGGCGGCATCATGCTTCCCAACCACGCGCCCCTCACCATCGCCGAGCAGTTCGGCACCCTCGACGCGCTGTTCCCCGGCCGCATCGACCTGGGCCTCGGCCGCGCGCCCGGCTCCGACCAGCGAGTCGCCCGTGCGCTGCGCCGTACGCTCGACAGCGATCCCAACGCCTTCCCGCAGGACGTGATGGAGCTGCAGAGCTATTTCGCGGCCGACGGTCGCACCGGTATCGAGGCGGTTCCCGGCGGCGGTGCCAACGTGCCGCTGTGGATTCTCGGCTCCAGCCTGTTCGGCGCGCAGCTCGCCGCAGCACTCGGCCTGCCCTATGCCTTTGCCTCGCACTTTGCGCCGGCAGCGCTCGATCAGGCGCTCGCCATCTACCGCCGCGACTTCCGCCCCTCGGCGCAGCTCGACAAGCCCTATGCGATGGCCGCGTTCAACGTGCTCGCCGCCGACACCGACGAGGAAGCCCGCTTCCTCGCCAGCTCGACCGAGCAGTCGTTCGTCGCAATCCGCACCGGCAACGCCATCCAGATGCCGCCGCCCGTCGCCAACTATCGCGACTCGATCGGCCCGCAGGGCTCCGCGATCCTCGACCAGGTGCTCGAATGCTCGGCGATCGGCGGCCCCGACACCGTCGAGCGCGGCCTCGCCGCCTTTTTGGAGCGGACCAAGGTAGACGAGGTGATGATCACCGGCGCGATGTACGACCCCGCCGACCGCCGCCGCAGCACCCGCATCGCCGCAGAAGCGATGCAGCGCCTGAACGCCCGCGGCTGACCCTTGCAGCCGGCACGCCATTCGCGTACCGGCACGGCCACCGGGCGCTTAGCTCAGTTGGTAGAGCATCTCGTTTACACCGAGAGGGTCGGCGGTTCGAGCCCGTCAGCGCCCACCATGCGTCGATCCGGCGCATCCCCGGACCTCCCCCTGCCGCCGCCCCGCTTGGCCGCGCTCCTTCCCCGGCCTATGCCCGGCGCATGATTGCGGTCGGATGCCTGTCGCTCGTCGTGCTGCCGCTGCTCGGGCTGGTGCTCGGCGGCCTCCTCGCCGGGCCGGATGGCGCGACCTGGGGAGCGGTCGCGGGGCTGGTCGTGGCGATCGCGATCAGCGGCGTCATGGGCTATGCGCTGGTGAAGATCGGCCGCCGTCGCTAGCGCCCGCCGACGGGGTGCGCAGCCTTTCGCCCCCTCGCCCGTTCCTGGATGCGCCCCGCATCAAGGACACCGACCGATGACAGACACCGCCCCCCGCCCCTTCGCCGTCGTGACCGGCGGCTCCAACGGCATCGGCCTCGAACTCGCCCGCCAGTTCGGCGAAAACGGCTACGACCTGCTGATCGCCGCCCAGGACGAGGCTCATCTGCGCGCCGCCGCGGCCGAACTCGCCGGCACCGGTGCGCATGTCGACATCCACGCCGGCGATCTCGGCCAGGAACAGGCGGTCGACGCCCTGTATCGCGCCATCGTCGCCACCGGCCGCCCGGTCGACGTGCTCTGCGTCAACGCCGGCATCGGCCTGGGCGGTCCGTTCGTGGAGACCGACCTCCAGACCGAGCTCCAGATGATCGACCTCAACGTCCGCGGCGCGGTGCAGCTCACCAAGCTCGTGCTCAAGGACATGGTCGCGCGCGACAGCGGCAAGCTGCTCTTCACCTCGTCCATCTCCGCGACCATGCCCGATCCGTTCGAGGCCGTGTACGGCGGCACCAAGGTCTTCCTGCGCTGGTTCGGGGAAGCGCTGCGCAACGAGCTGAAGGACACGGGCATCACCGTCACCGTGCTGATGCCGAGCATGACGGAAACCAACTTCTTCCACCGCGCCGACATGGACGACACCCGCGCCGGTCAGGCGAACAAGGACGATCCTGCCGTCGTCGCCAAGGCGGGGTTCGATGCGCTGATGGCCGGCAAGGACAAGGTGCTGCCGACGCTCAAGAACAAGGTGCTGAGCGCGATCGCCGACGCGCTGCCGGACCGGGCGGCCGCGCAGGCCCACCGCGGCCTCTCCGAGCCGGGCTCCGCCGACTGAGCGCGGCGCGCCCATGGCCCGCAGCGCCCGGCTGAAGGTGTTCCGCACGCCGATCGGCTTCCACGACGCCTATGTCGCCGCTCCGAGCCAGAAGGCGGCGCTGGGGGCCTGGGGCAGCGACCACGACCTGTTCGCGCGCGGCGTCGCCGAACGGGTCGAGGATCCCGAGCTCACCCGCGAGCCGCTGGCGAACCCCGGCACGGTCATCCGCCGCCTGCGCGGCACCACCGCCGAGCAGATCGCTGCCCTCCCCAAGGACCCGCCCCGCCGTCCGCGCGCGGCGCCGGAGGCGGAAAAGCCCGCCCGCAACGCCAAGCCGAAGCCGAAGCCCAAGCCGGACCGCACACCGCTGCACGAGGCGGAGCAGGCACTCGCGGACGCGCAGGCGCGCCACGCCGAGGAGCAGGAAGCGCTCGCCCGGCGCGAAGCCGAGCTCGCGCGCGAACGCCGCGCGCTGGAAAAGCGCCAGGCGGCCGAGCAGGCACGCCTCGAACGCCTGCGGGACCAGGAACGCGATCGCTACGATCGCGCCATCCGCGATTGGCGCGGCTGACGCGCTTTTCGTCGGGTAGCCGGGAACAGCACCGCCGCCGCGTGGTTGGTCTGCCGAAGATCGAAGTGGAGCGCACATCCGTGACCGACAAGAGAACCGGCATCCCCCTGGATCGCGAGGGCAATTCGGACCAGCAGGCGCAGGGCGTCTCGGGCTTCCGCGGCGAGCGCGGTGGCGATCCCTCGGCCGGGCACCCGGAACAGCGCCGCACCGTGGCGACCGAGGACGGCGCGATCGTGGTGGAGGAAAGCTCCGGCACCAGCTTCGCCGAGGCCCGGGGCACCGGCCAGCGCGCGCCGCAGGCGTCGGAGGCGGGCACGCCCGAGACGGACGCACGCAACCTGCCGCCCGAAGCGCCGGAGGACGATCCCGACCGGATCGCCTGATCGGCGCCGCCGCGAAGAACACGCAATGCCGGGGAAGACCCCGCTCTTCCCGGGCGACGTACCCCTTTCGGCCCCCACCGAACCCCTCGGGCCAGCGCTTCTTCCCGGACGCGCTGGCCTTTTCTTTGTTCGTTACGGGCGCGGCCTCGAAGCATCTCCAGATGCCGGCGCGGTCGCTTGCTGCGCCGCCTGCGCACGCTCCGGGGACCGGCTCGACTGCGAGTAGATCTCCATGCTGAGGAATCCGGCAGCGGCACCGATCATCGCCATCGCGACCTGAACGTCCAACCTGCTGCGGCGCAGGACAGCCTTGCGATGGAAGATCCCGTCGATCAGCCGGACGTTGCCGCCGACCGCGGTCAATGCCGCCAAGCCGAAGAAGACCACCGAAATCCACACCGACCCCGGCGCCCCTTGGAGCAGGCTTCCGATCAGCGTGATGGCCAGTCCCGCTCCGGCCACGCTGACGGTCGCAAGCTGGTCCAGCAATTTGGACTGGAGCTCATAGGCCAGATCCGGCGACACCTCGGCCGGCCGTTCCTGGCTGACCTCCTCCGCCAACTCTTGATCCGATCGTCGAAGCAAGCGCCGCACCGTCTTCCCCCCAACCGCACGCAGACCGTATGATCTATGGCCTGGGGTGGTCGATCCGTACAGATGCTCGGCTTCATCCTCGGCAAGAGCGAGCCGCGCCCCACTCGAATCCTGCCTTCACGGCAAAAAGGGGGCAGGAACGAGCCCCACCCCCCTGATCCCGCATCGTCCGGCGTCGCTACTCCCCTTCGCGCCGGGCCTTGGCCACGCGCTCGGGCGTCACGGTCGCTGCCTTGCCGCCGAAGTGGCGCAGCACATAGTTCGCCACCGCCGCGATCTCGGCATCGTCATAGGCGCGGCCGAACGACGGCATCGACGCGCCGCCCTGCGGCGTCCGGATCTCCGAACCGTGGAGAATCACCTGGACCAGGTTGGTCGCCTCCGGATCGTTCACCGTCTGCGCCCCGCGCAGCGCGCCATAGGGGCTGTGCGTCCCGGAACCGTCCCAGCCGTGGCAGCTGGCGCAGGCGCCTTCGAAGATGCGCAGGCCGACGGCGTCCGGACCCACTTCCGCGCGTGCCGGCGCGAACGGCGTGGAAGCGGCCATCAGCGGCGGGTTCGGGTCGACCTTCGACCCCGGCGTGCCGGGCTTGGGCGGAATGGTCTTCAGATACACCGCCATCGCGCGCAGGTCCTGCGGCGTCAGCCGGCTCAGACTCAGGCTCACCGCCTCCCCCATCGATCCGGCCGCAGCCCCGCGGCCCGGCGTGTGCCCGGTCGCCAGGTAGCGCGTGATCTCTTCCACCGACCAGTCGCCGATCCCCGTCTCAGGATCGCTGGTGAGGTTGTACGCCTTCCACCCCTGGGTCGTCGCACCCGCGAACTTCTGCCCGCTCTTGAGGCCATACAGCAGGTTGCGCGGCGTGTGGCACTCGGCGCAGTGCCCGGCGCCCTCCACCAGATAGGCGCCCCGGTTCCATTCGGCCGACTGGTTCGGGTCCGGCCGCAGCGGCTGCTTGGGCATGAACAGCAGCTTCCACGCGCGCATCAGATAGCGCTGGTTGAACGGGAAGGAGAGCTGGTTGACCGCCACCGCCTGGTTCACCGGCCGCAGCGTGTTGAGGTACGCGCGGATCGCGAGCACGTCGTCGGTGCTCATGTGGGTATAGGCGGTGTAGGGAAACGCCGGATACAGCTGCTGCCCGTCGTTGCGCACGCCGTGCCGCACCGCGCGCACGAACTCCGCATCGCTCCACGCGCCGATGCCGTTCTTGGGATCGGGCGTGATGTTCGACGAATAGATGGTGCCGAACGGCAGCTTGAACGCCAGGCCGCCGGCAAAGGGCTCGCCATTGGGCGTCGAGTGGCAGGCGACACAATCCGCCGCGGTGGCGAGGTAGCGCCCCTTCTCCACGAGCGCGCGGCCGGTCGGCTGGGCGGGGCTCGGCGCCACCGCCTCCAGCTTGGCGGGCCAGGCGAAGAAGGCGATCGCAGCCACCAGCAGCAGGCCGGCAACGGCCAGCGCGATCAGGCCGAAGCGCCTGAGGCGAGAGCCCTTCATGCCGCGCCTCCCGTGTCGCTACCCCAGGCGAGCGCTGCCGCGCCCAGCCCCAGCGCCACCGCGGGCGGCGCGATCACGCGGTTGTGCGCGTCCTTCTCCATCAGCGCCGCACGGTCGATCGGCAGCCGCCGCAGCCGGATGCCGGTCGCCGCGAAGATCGCATTGGCGAGCGCGGGCGCTGCCGACACGGTGCCCGCCTCGCCCACGCCGCCGGGATCGTCGGTGCTCTGGACGATGTGCACCTCGAACGGCGGCGTCTCGTTGATGCGCAGCTGGCGATAGTCGTTGAAGTTGCTCTGTTCGACCTGGCCTTCCTTGATGGTGATCGCATTGTAGAGCGCCGCCGAAAGGCCGAACAGCACGCCGCCCTCGATCTGCGCCTGGACGCTGTTGGGGTTCACCACCTGGCCGCAGTCGATCACCGCCACCAGCCGGCGCAGCCGCACCTCGCCCGCCGGGGTCACATGCGCCTCGCACACCAATGCCAGGTGGCTGCCGAAGCTGTCGTGCAGCGATACGCCGCGGCCGGTACGCGGCGGCAGCGGCTTGCCCCAGCCGGCCCGGCGCGCCGCCATCTCCAGCACCCGGTGCGAGCGCGGATTGTCCTTCAGCATCGCCAGCCGATATTCCACCGGATCGCGCCCCACCGAATGCGCGCATTCGTCCAGGAAGCTCTCGACCACATGGACGTTGTGGGCCGGGCCCACGCCGCGCCACCAGTTGACCTTGATCGGCGGGTCGCGCCGGATCCAGTCCACGCGTACCGCCGGGATCGAATAAGGCGTCCGGTCCGCGCCCTCGACCGCGTCTGTGTCGAGCGTCCCGTCGGGAAGGCCGGTCGGCAGGTAGCTGCCCAGCACCGATCCGCCGGTGATCCGGTCGGTCATCACCTTGACCAGCCCGTCCGGGCCGAGCCCTGCGGCGATGCGGTCGTAATAGGCCGGGCGGAACAGGTCGTGGCGGATGTCCTGCTCGCGCGTCTGCACCACCTTGAGCGGATAGGGCACCTGGCGCGCGAACTGCACCGCCTGGGTGACGCTTTCGGCCACCAGCCGCCGGCCGAAGCCGCCGCCGATCAGGTGGTTGTGCACCATCACCCGCTCGGGCGGGATGCCCAGTACCTTGGCGGCCGCACCCTGCACCGCGGTCGGCGCCTGGGTGCCGACCCAGATGTCGCAACCGTCCGGGCGCACATGCACCGTCGTGTTCATCGGCTCCATGGTGGCGTGCGCCAGGAACGGCAGCTCGTACACCGCCTCCACCCGGCTGTGCGCGTCGTCCATCGCCTCGTCGGCATCGCCCAGCTCGCGGCCCAGGATCGGCTTGCCGTTCTCGGACGCATGCTTCAGGTCGGCGAGGATCCGCTCGCTCGACACCTTCTCGTGGCCGGCGAAGTCCCAGCGCAGCTCCAGCTGCTCCAGCCCCTTCTTGGCCGCCCAGAAATGGTCGGCGACCACCGCCACCGCATTGTCGATGCGCAGCACGTCGACCACGCCCGGTACGGTGCGCGCGCCGCGGTCCTCCATCGATCGGAGCCGGCCGCCTTGGGCGGGGCAGATCTCCATCACCGCCACCTTCATGTCCGGCACCTTCACGTCGATGCCGAACACCGCCGTGCCGTTGACCTTGGACGGCGTGTCCACCCGCTGCAGCGATCGCCCGATCAGCTTGAACTGGCCCGGCTGCTTGAGCGGCACGTTCTTGGGCACCGGCTGGTTGCGCACCGCCTGCACCAGCGCGCCATAAGGCAGCGACTGGCCGTTGGCGCGGCAATAGACGCGGCCCTGGTCGGCAAAGCAGGTGTCGGGCGCGACGTTCCAACGCTGGGCGGCGGCCGCGATCAACATGGTGCGCGCGGCCGCACCCGCCTGCCGCAGCGGACCCCAGGCGCCGCGGGTGGAGGTCGATCCGCCCGTCGCCTGGCTCTTCAGGATCGGCTGGCTGTAGAGCAGCTCGTTGGGCGGTGCCGGCACCACCTCCACCTGCTCGAGCGTGACTTCCAGTTCCTCGGCCAGCAGCATCGCCTCGCCGGTGTAGATGCCCTGCCCCATCTCGGTCGACGGGATGATGAAGGTGATCTTGCCCTCGGGCGGGATGCGGATGAAGCCGCCCGGCGCGAAGCCGTCGAAGGCGGCGCCGCTTTCCGGCCCGCCCGGCGTGATCGCGCGCAGCGAGGGCTCCTCGCCCTGGCTCTGCGCCGCCGCCTTGCCCGCGCGCCCCAGCACGGCGAAGCCGAACATGAACGTGCCCGCCTTCAGGAACCGGCGGCGCGAGGCGACGCTCAGGTCCTCGGGCTCCAGCACGCCATAGGCGGGCCGGCCGATCGGTCCGTGCATCAGACGGTCTCCGCCGGCAGCCCGGCCGCGCGCTTGATGGCGGCGCGGATGCGGGGATAGGTGGCGCAGCGGCAGATGTTGCCCGACATGGCGGCGTCGATCGCGGCATCGTCGGGCGCCGGGTTGCGCCCCAGCAGCGCCGCTGCCGACATGATCTGGCCCGACTGGCAATAGCCGCACTGGACGACCTCGACGCCCAGCCACGCCTCTTGCACCTTGCGGCCGATCTCGGTCTCGCCCACCGCCTCGACGGTGGTGACGGCGCGGTTGCCGACGGCGGAGACCGGCAGCACGCAGCTGCGTGCCGGCTTGCCGTCGACATGCACCGTGCAGGCGCCGCACTGGGCGATGCCGCAGCCGAACTTGGTGCCGGTAAGGCCGACCACGTCGCGCAGCACCCACAGCAGCGGCATGTCGGGCGGCACGTCGACCTCGCGGGCCTCGCCATTGATCAGGATCGTCGTCACTCGTGTCTCCGCATCGCGCCGCCTGTTCCGCGGCACGCAATGCGGCGAGCGCTACGCCCGCGCTTCCGCGCCGTGCAACAACCCAGGTCAGCCTTCCTGCAACGCCTCTTGGTTGATCTCGGCGTCGGCGATCGCGGTCAGATCCTCGTCGGTCTGCGATTCTTCCTGCAGCGTCTCGTCGAGCAGCGCCACGGCATCCTTCAGGCCGAGCACGCCGGCCCAGCGCTTGAGCGTGCCATAGCGGGTGATCTCGTAATGCTCGACGGCCTGGGCCGCCGCCAGCAGCCCCGCGTCCAGCGCCGGAGTATCCTTATACTCCTCCATGATCTCCTCGCCCTCGGCCAGGATGCCCTCGATCGCGTCGCAGGTCTTGCCGCGCGGGGCCTTGCCGATGATCTCGAACACCTGCTGCAGGCGCTCGATCTGGCCTTCGGTCTGCTCCTTGTGCTTCTCGAACGCGGCCTTGAGCGCCTCCGACTGCGCCGCCCGCTTCATCTTGGGCAGCGACTTCAGGATCTTGCGCTCGGCGTAGTAGATGTCCTTGAGCGTGTCGTGAAACAGGGTGTCCAGGGTCTTTTGCGCCACGGCTTGGTCCTCCAGCTGGTCCGACTGAAACCGCACGACCCCGGGAAGGTTCCTGCTCCGCCCCGTGAGGCGGTGATCCGCAGGTGACGCACGGCAACCCTCACTCGATCACCAGCCGGACATCCCAGCTCTGCAGGCCGCTCATGGGCAGGAAACTGCCGTCGTCGCGGCCGATCTCGCGCGCGATGATCGCGTTCAGCTTCGCGTTCAGCGCCTCGATCAGGTCCAGATTGGCGTCGCCGTCCGCCGCCAGGTTGCGCAGTTCCCCCGGGTCCTCGACCGTGTCGAACAGCTCCAGGTCGTTGTAGGACGTCAGCGCCTCGACCGTCTCCGGGAGATTGTGCTGGCGCAGGGAGAAGTAGCGCGCGAACTTGTACCGGCCGTCGTAGAGGCAGCGGATACCGGATCGTTTGGTCAGGTCCATCGGCACCTTGCCGATCGCCAGCTGCTTCCCCTCCGCCGTCAGCGCGTCACTTCGCCGGATCGCCTGGACTTTCCCGAGGTAATCGCCGTCGGCATAGGTGAACATGCTGAAGCAGTAGAGGCTGTCCTCTCGGATCGCGTCGACGGGCGCGGCTTCCGGTTGCGACAGGAGCGGGGAGAAATCCACGCCCTGCCGCTTGCCCAGGATGGCGTCACGCTGCTCGGCGGCAAGGCCGGTCAAGGCCAGCAGCGTCGGCGCCACGTCCAGATGGCAGGTCAGCGCCTCGCATGCCGATCCGCCCGGATAGGCCGGGTGTGCCACGATCATCGGCACGTTGATCTGCTCGCGGTACACCGACGATCCCTTGCCATGCATGCCATGCGAGCCGCCGAGTTCGCCGTGGTCGGAGGTGAAGACCACGATGGTGCTCTCCGTGAGCCCCAGGCTGTCGAGCTCGTCCAGCACGCGCTGCACGTGACGGTCGCTGTCGCGGATGCAATTGAAATAATAGTCCTGCAGCTTGCGCCAGCGGCGATCCTCGTCCGCAAAGTCGCCGACCAGCGCCGCGCGGGCGCGCTGGTACTCCGCATGGGCCTGCGGACGCCCCGGCTCGTCGAACCGCTGGTGGCGGTTGGCGGGCAGCGGGACGTCGGCCCACTCCGCCTTGTAGAGCTCGTTCTCCGGCGGTTGCGCCGGGTTCATCGAGACGCCGCCCTCGTTGATCGCGCCCGTCCACTGGACCTGCTCGTCCGGCCGGTCGGTGTCGATGAACATGACGTCGTGCGGATTGACCAGGTTGAGCGCGAGGAACCAGTTGCGCCCCGCCCGGCGCAGCGACTGGCCGGTGCCGCGAAGCCAGTTCACCGTCTGGGCGGCGATGATCTCGTCGTACAGATAGCCGCCTTGCGACCAGCCGATCGCATCGCCGATGCCGTGATAGTCGCTGAACCCGTACCGCTCCATCACCTGGGCGAGCCGGGGTTCGGTGTGGATGCCCCCTTCGAACGCGGCGGTCAGGTGCCATTTGCCCTTGTAGACGGCGTAATAGCCCGCCTGCCGCATCATCGACCCCAGCGTGCCGAGCGCCGGATCGAGGTCGTTGGTCATCCACGGCAGGCCGAAGTTGTCGAACATGCCCGTCACCGGCATGTGCCACCCCGTGTAGAGCACGGAGCGGGAGGACGTGCAGACGTTGGAGCAGTTCTGGTGCCGGTTGAAGCTGGTGCCCTCGCGGATCAGCCGCTCGCGCGCCGGCACGGGGAAGGGATAGCGGCCGAAATGCCGCTCCTGATCGACCACCACCAGCAGGATGTTGTAGCCGCTGGGAGGCGAGGCGGGCGGATGGATCGTCATGGGCGCTCCGATGCCAGGGGCACGCTCCCAGCTGGCGGAGCGGCGCCCGGGGAAAGAAGATCCACCGCAAGGCGGCGCCTTCGTTCCGCCGCCTCGCCGGTGGTTTATTGTGTACCAGGCACGCCCCGGCCAGCCGAGGCGGCTGCCCCGCGCGACGGAGGCGGTGCGAAGCTGAAGCAGCCGGGCGGCCCCGGTTATCGGGTGTTTCCACCAAATGTCGGGCGAGCAACCCCCAGCTAGCCAGGCCGGAACGCGCCGCGATACACCCGATGCCGTCCGGGCCGGCGACCTGCGCCGCGCCTCTTCGACCCTGCGGGTGGAGTTGCATCGTGACGCTGCATTGCGCATCCTGGCTCGGTTCGATGGTCGCCGCCGCGGCGCTGGCGACGCTGGGCTGCACCGCGGCCCACGCGCAGGATCAGGACCAGGACCACCCCTCCACCGACATCGACGAACTGGCCCGCAGGGTCTCGAATCCCGCGTCCTTCATGATCAGCGTTCCGGTCCATTCGGAACTCAGCATCGGCGGCGACGACACCGGCAACTCCCAGCACTATCTGCTGGACGTGGAGCCGGTGCTGCCGTTCCGGCTCACCCCGAACTGGAACCTCATCTCGCACACCGACTTCCCGCTCGCCTATGCCGATCCGGCGGGGCCGCGCGGGGGCGTCTTCGGGCTGGGCGACATCCACCAGACGATCTCCTTCACGCCGGCGGGCCACAAGGGGTTCATCTGGGCGGTCGGCCCGCAGGTCAGCCTGCCCACCGCCACCAGCAGCAAGCTCGGCTCGGGCAAGCTTGCGATGGGGCCGTCGGTATTGCTGCTGAGGCAGAGCGCGACGATGACCTTCGGCCTCTCCGCCGATCACCTCTGGTCGATCGCGGGCAAGGACGACCGCGAGGATATCAGCGCCACCGAAGTGCAGCCCTTCGTCGCCTGGCACATCGGGCAAGGCCGCACGATCTCGACCAACGTCGACGTCGGCTACGACTGGAAACACAAGCAGTGGGAGCTGCCGGTCTCGCTTTCCTATTCCAAGGTGCTCAAGATCGGCGAGCAGGCGCTGAGCATGTCGATCGGCGGCAAATACTGGTTGGAAAGCCCGACGGGCGGGTCCGATTTCGGCCTCAGGATCGGCGCCGTTCTGCTCTTTCCTCAGAAACGCTGAGTCCGTCAGCGCGTCGCGGCGTCCGAATTGTGCGGTAGTGCCGCCCTCGACGCAGAACCCCAAGTACGGCCAAAGTTCTCAGCCAGCGCCTGTTCCATCAGGCACAAGTACTGGACAGAGAAACGAGATGTCATAATACCCGCCATGCGGCGATGCCGCTTGGGGGGATGTCAACATGATCCGTTACGTGTCGCGGGCGCGCAGCCGCCGTGTGTCTTTCGCGCTTGGCACCAGCACGCTTGCTTTGGGCTTCTTGCTGCCGGCCGCCGCACAAGCGCAATGCGCGCCGGAGCCGACCGCCGCGAACGAAACCACCGTCTGCACCGGTACGGACAGCGACGGCATCCGCGTGACCACGCCGGGGACCGGCGTGCGGGTAGAAACCGGGGCCGCGGTATCCAACACGAACGCCTCCGCGATCGCCGTCGACGTGCCTGTCAGCGGCGGCTTCTCTCAGACGGTGTCGATCGACGTTCTCGGCAGCGTTTCCGCCTCCGGACACGATGCGATTGTGGTCGCGTCGGGAACGCCAACCTCCGACACCTACTATAGCCGCCAAGAGGTGACGCTGACGCTCGGCGAAGGTGCCAGCGTCACGGGCACCACTGCCCTTGCGCTCGTTCAATCCCCCGGAAACGCAGACGGGACGGTCGTCGCTACGGTGAACAATTCCGGCACGCTGATCGGAACGGGCGGCGTCGCCCTGCTCGGTAACGTGATCTCGACTGAGAACGGCTATCCGGCGCAGCTTACCCAGTTCTCCACCATCACCAACCGGGCGAGCGGCCGCATCGTCGGTGGCATTCTGGGTCCTGTCGAAACCCTTTCGAACGCGGGCAGCATCGACGGCGGCAGCCGCAGCGCGCTCGAAACCAACTATGCGGATGTGACGAACAGTGCCGGTGCCACGATCCGTTCCGCCTCGACGGGGGCGACTATCTCCGGCGGCGACGCCTATTACTTGACCGTCGAGAACGCCGGCACGATCGAGAATTCCGGCGCGGGCGGCGCCTTGTCGGGCGGAACGGTGCGCGTCATCAACGAAGCGGGGGGCCGGATCACCGGCAGCATCACCGCCGCGACGTCGCTCGATCTCGTCAACGCCGGCACCATCATTGGCGACATCATTGGCGGCTGGGATTCGAACACGATCGATTCCACGGCTGGGCGAGTCGACGGCTCGCTCACCCTCGGGGATGGCGACGACACGTTGATCTCGCGGTACGTCGGCAGCCGCACCCTGGCGACCGGTTTCAGCGGCACCATCGGCGGCGGTGGCGGCGAAAACACCCAGCGCGTGCAATTCGCGACCGACACCAGCGTGACCACCCCGATCGATCTGGCTACCGGGTTCCAGCAGCTCGTGCTGGCTGCAGACGCCGGTGTCACGGCCACGCTAGAAGCGGGTTTTTCGACGCCGCGCGCACTGGTACTGGGCGGCCGTGGCACGGTGGTCAACCGCGCGACGATTGACCTCGTCGGGACGGCCGTGACCGATCTAGGCTATTCCTTCGGCAGCAGCGCCTGGTTCCGCAACGAAGGATCGATCACCGCTTCGTTGCGCGGCGACAACTACGAAGGCGGCGTCGAACTCAGCAATAACAACTTTGCCAACACCGGCAGCCTGACCGTGTACGGCGGCACCGGCGTGTCGATGTCGTACAACGACATCGACAACAGCGGTACCATCACCGCAACCGGCAAGGCCGTGAACGTCTTCGACGGGGTACTGACGAACAGCGGGACGATCGTCTCGACAGGTGGGATCGGCGTCGATCTGTACGGCAACACCGGCTACACCGGGAGCAACAGCGGTACCATCCGTGGCGCCACCTTCGGTGCGGTGATCGGGGTCGACTTCACCAATTCCGGTACGATCAGCTCGGCCGAAACCGGCGTTCAGGTCAGACCCTACGGCTTCTTCGTCAACGCCGCGGGTGGCGTCGTGTCGGGAGGAACCGGCCCCGCCATCACGGCGTACGGCTTCAACGCCGGCGTTGCCAATGCCGGAGTCATCAACGGCGACGTGGTCTTCAGCGGCATCGACTCACCGGGCAGTGACCTCGTCTACCTGGCGCTGCCGGGTGGTATGCTCAACGGCAACCTGATCCTTGGCGGGGGGGCGACGCTTGTCACCGACCTGGTCAACACCGGGCCTGGCGCCTTCGCCGGCATCTCGGGGACGGTAACCGCCGGCGCTGCCTCCTCGCTCCGCTATGCGGTCAACGCCGATGCGAGCGCGACCTTGCCCGCCGGCGCCGTAGGCCCCTTCAGCACCGCCGGCTATCAACTCGCCAACGGTGCCACGCTGTCGCTCACGGCGCCAGCCGGCCAGGTGCGCACGCAGTCGTTGCTGCTCGCCGGCAGCGGCAGCGTCGATCTCGACGCGGACATTTTCGAGACGACGGGCGCTGCGGCCGCACTGACGTCCGTGCCCTCGATCCCCTATCCAGGCGCGCCGAACGTGGCAGACGGCCTGTCGATCGTCAGCCGGGGCTCGCTCGCCATCAATGGCGAGGGTGCGGACCCGTATTCCTGGTACACCAGCGGCGTGGTCAGCCTGTCCATGGCGGACAGCTTCACCAACGCGGGCGTCATCACCGTCAACGATCCCATGCGCCATGGCTTGGCGGGCGTGTTCCAGGGCGCCAGCGTGACCAACGAAGGCCGGATCCTGCTGGATGGCGGCAACGGCATCGCGGCCTTCGGGACCGTCGTCAACACCGGCACCATCGAGCAGCTGGCGGGCGGGCTGGCGGGGAACGGCGTAACGTTCGCGAGCGGCAGCCTCGACAATCGCGGCACGATCAAGGTCGATGGCAGCGCCGTCCTGGTCGGCTCGTACTTTGGGTCCGAACCGGTCAGCGTGACCAACTCCGGCACGCTCGCCTCGACAACCGGTCCCGCCGTCACGAGCACGGACACTTTTTATCGGCAGTTGACGCTCACCAATCTCGCCGGCGGCACCATCGCCGGCGGCAACGGCATTGCCGTTCAGGTCAACGGTGCCGTGCTGCGCAATGCCGGCGTCATCACCGGCACCGTCGATCTCGGATATCGCGCGCCCAATTATCCGGGCGACACTTCACGCTCCTACCTCAGCAGCACCTATATCGCCGATGGTGGCACGATCCTGGGCGACCTGCTGTTCGGGGATTGGAGCGATCGCTTCGTGGTGAGCAGCGCCGGAGGTGCTGTCAGCGGCATCATCGACGGTGGTGAGGGCATGGACCTGTACATCCATGGTCTGGCGACCAGCGGCATCGTCACCTTGGGCATGTCGAACGTCCGCAACTTCGAGGGGCAAGGCGTCGAGGTGCTTGGCACGGACACCGTCGCCACGATCGAGAGCGATGTGCCTGTTGCGGAAGTACTCTATCTTTCCGGAGATGGTCAGATCGTCAACACCGCGACGATCGAAGGCGGCGTATATTCCGAGTCGATGTACAACGACCCGTGGGCACCGGCCGTCCTGCTCACGTCCTTCACCAACCAGGGCCGGATCGACGGCGGCTTCTTTGCCGCGACGCAGCGCTTCGCCAACAGCGGGTCCGTCGGCAGCGACGGGTTCGACGGGCAAGCCGTCGCGATCTCCCAGAAGGCCGCGCTCGACTTCACCAACAGCGGCAGCATCGCCAGCAGTGGAGACGACCTTGCGGTCCGCCTCTATGCGCAGGACACGCTGGCGATCACCAACAGCGGCCAGATCACCGGTGGGGGCATCGATGGCGAGGTCATCAGCCGCGAACCGGTGGAGGGAGTCACCGCACCCGCGCCGGCGCCTGCGATCGTGATGACTAACGCGGGCACCATTTCCGCTACCGGAGACAATCCCGCCGCTGCCGTGTCGCTGGCCGTCACCAACTATGCCAGGCTGGAGACCAGTTCGGTCACCCTCGACAACAGCGGCACCATCGAGGCAGGCATGGCCGGTGGCACCGCGCTGTCGATCAGCACCTTTGCCCGCTTGACGGACACCGGCGTCAAGTCGAGTGCTATCACCATCAACAACTCGGGCACGATCCGCGCCAATGGAGGCGGCATCGCGTACGAGGCGAGCTATTTCAACCCGCCCTATACGGTGCCCGCGTCGGCCATCAGCGTCGGCGCCTATGCAGGCGGGACCATCGACATCGCGAACGCAAGCGGCGGGGTGATCGAGGCGACCGGGCCGCTGTCCACCGCCATTGCCACCTATGCCGGGGCGCTGGATCTCACCAATGCGGGAACGATCCGCGGCGGTGCCGGCAGCACGCTGGCAAACGATGACTATCGCGCGCTGCAGAACGGCACCACCTATCTCGCAGGGGCGGTCCAGACGATCGGTGACGCAGCCGACAGCGTCATCAACACCGGCACCATCATCGGCTCGATCGCGCTGGAAGGGGGCAACGACAGTGTCGAGAACCGCGGCACCCTTCGCGGGGACGTCTTCCTGGGCGCGGGGGACGACAGCTTCCTTCAGCAGGCAAGCGCGATCCTGGAGGGCATGGTGAACGGCGGGGACGGGACCGACACGCTGATCATCGACGCGACCGGCGGTGGCACGGTTAATGGCGACCAGTTCGTCGATTTCGAACGCTTCAACCAGGTCGGCAACGGCAACGTCACCTATGCCGGCACCTTCCACTTCGACACCATCGGCGTAAGCGGCGGCACCGTCACAGTGGCGGCAGGCGAGACGCTCACCAGCAGCGGCGCGACCGCCATCACCGGCAGCGACACGGACGAAACGGTCGTCAACAACGACACCATTGCCGGCTCGGTGACGCTGGCAGGCGGTGCCGACCGCGTGGTCAACAGCGGTGCGATCACCGGCTCGGTCCTGCTGGGCGACGGCAAGGACGAGTTCGTCGAGGGCCTCGGCAGCAGCGTCGCGGGAGTGGTCGACGGCGGCGCCGGCACCGACCTCTACACCGTAGTGCTGGCGGGCGACCGTAGCGGAATCACCGCGCGCACCAGCTTCGAGCAGCTCCGCCTGGAAGGCACCGGGACGCTCACCCTTGTCGCCGACCAGAACTTCGACTCCATCGCACTCGCCGGCACCAGCCTCGACCTTTCGCTCGGGGGCTATACCGTGGGCTCCGTCAACGGCTCCGACGCAGCGGAGACGCTGACGATGGCGAGCGACATCGCGCGGGTGGCGCTGGGCGGCGGGAACGACGCGCTGGCGCTCGATACCGCGCGCCCCTCGGGCATCTATGACGGCGGAAGCGGCAACGATGCCCTGCGCTTCACCGCGAAAGGCCCGGTGACGCTCGCGGGCACGGCGGTCCATTTCGAGACCATCTCGCTTGCAGGCGACGCGCTGACGGTCGCCGGCACGCTTGGCAGCACGGGAGACACGCTCACGTTCGGCGGCGGCGATCAGGCACTGACCGCCACCCGTGGCGGCACGCTTGGTGGCACGATCGATCTGGGCGCCGGCGACGACAGCTTCCGCCTCGCGGCCGGTGCCATGCTCGCCGGCACCGTCGCGGGCGGCAGCGGCACCGACGCTGCCACCCTGGAGTTGGAGGGCGAGCGCACGCTTGACGGCCGCATGCTGACCGGCTTCGAGATGCTGGTGACGGAGGGCCGCGGCCAGCTGTCGCTCAGCGGGACGCACAGCCTTGCCGCCATCGTCGCCAACACCGATCTCGCCATCGCCACCAACGGCACGCTGCGCGACGCTCAGGTCCGGTTCGGTGGCGGCGACAACCGCTTCACCATTGCCGGCGGCTTTGCCGGGTCGGTAGACGGCGGCGCGGGCAACGACCGTCTCTTCGTCTCGGGCGGCAGCCAGGCAGCCCCGATCGCGTTCGGCGATCTGCGCAACATCGAATCCTATACCCAGACCGCCGGCTTCGCCCAACTTGCCGGCACGGCCTCGCTCAGCGCGGTCGAACTCGTCGGCGGCCGCCTCGTCGGACAGGCGGGCTCCGTCCTAACCGCCCCGCAAATCCTGGTTGGCCGCAGCGCCACCTTCGGCTCGGCCGGCACGATCAACGGCGATGTCCTGGTCGCGGGCACCCTCAGCCCCGGCGCCTCGCCCGGCACGATGACGATGAACGGCGATGTCACGCTCGCCAGCGGGTCGACCTCGCTGTTCGAGCTGTCCTCGGCCGTCTCCGACACGCTGGTCGTCAACGGCAGCCTCTCGATCGCGCCAGGCGCGACGCTCCAGCTGACGAAGATCGGAACCCTGCGTCCCGGCAAGTTCTACACGCTGGTCACCGCGACCGACGGCATCAGCGGCCGCTATGCGACGATCCTGAAGCCCAGCGACCTGTTCGGCTTCGTCGTGCACCGCGCCGACAGCATCGACCTCCTGGGTCAGTTCGTCGATACCGGCGACTTCAGCCCGCAGGTCAGCCGCAGCATCGCCTATGCGAACCGCACGCTCGAGGTGCAGGGAGCGGACAGCGCGCTGTTCGATGCGCTGCCGGCGCTGCTCACCAGCACCGACGGTTCCAATCCCGCGGCCTTCGCCCGCCTGACGCCGGAACCCTATGCATCGGCGACCCAGATGAGCGTCGACAACGCTCTGGGGCTGGTCGATGCGGTGCGCGGCCCCTCCTTTGCCGCCACCGGCGAAGGCCCGCGCGCCTTCACCTTCGCCTCGGCACTGGGCCAGTGGCATCGGCTGAGCGCGGATCCGACCGCCGGCACCTCGGCTGCCCGGACCCATGGCTACGGCTTCCTCGGCGGAATCGGCTATGGCGACGCGCACTGGAGCGTCGGCGCGTTCGGCGGGTATCGGGACAACCGCCAGACCATCGATGCGCTCGGCGCCCGCACCAAGGCGGACGGCGTGGTCGCGGGCGTCCAGGGCCGCCTGCGCACCGCAGGGGGTCTGGGGCTCAGCACTTCCGTTCTCTACGATGGCGGTCAGGCGACCACCACGCGCACCCTGCCCGTCGGCTCTGCCACCGGGCGCTACGATCTGCACGCCTGGACGGGCGATCTCAGGGCCAGCTACGAAGTCGCGCTACCCGGCGATTGGGCCGTGACGCCGCAGATCGGTCTCACCTATCTGCGCGTGACGCGGGACGGCGTGGCGGAGGCGGGCGGGAGCCCCTTTGCACTGGCGGTGGCGCGCAATCGTCATGTCGCCGGCTTTGCCGACGGCGCGATCGCGTTCGGCCGCAGCGAGGATTCGGGGGCGCGGTTCCGGCCATTCGTTTCACTCGGCCTTCGCTATCAGATCGAAGGGCTGCGGACCGAGGCACTGGGCGGCTATGCGGGCGGTGGCATGGGCCTCGAGGCGCTGGGCGCCGCCCGGTCGCGGATGGTGGGCACCGCCTCGGCAGGCGCGGCCTATCGCCTGAAAAGCGGTGTCGACCTGTTTGCGACCGCCGCGTCGCGGACCGGCAGCGACGATCACCAGGAGTCGGTCTCGGCCGGCGTGCGGCTCAATTTTTGAGCCGCACGCTCCGACGAAGCACAGGCGCCCCGCACGCGGCCTGATCGGGCCGCGGTGCAGGCGCGCTCGTTTTCGCTCGCCGGAGCGATGCCCGCCGGGATCTAGAAACAGCAGCCAGGCAGCGGCCGCGGCTCAAGCTGCGGCGCGAACTCGCCCAACGTGTGGATCACAGTAGAATCCAATGATGCGCACCCCGCGCATCGCCGCTGTCTGCAGGCTTCCGGAATACAGTGTTGTCCTCGATACCCGGGGGGACTCCCGGGCAGCAATTTCAAAAGGCGCCGAGCTCTTCAAGCCCCTCACCAGCCTCCGCCCGGAGCGCGCCGAAGCCTCGCTGACCGCCTGTCGCGGCCTGGATCGAAGCAGTTCTTCCTGTATCGCGCGCGCCAGAAGCGCCACGGCTAGCCTCGCAAATGTGACCTTTGGCGATACCGAAATGCGCTCGAACAAGTGCCAGATCGCACCGGGCGGCAAGCTCGTCCGAAAGTCCCGGATCAATGTGGATGTAGGTCAGCTTGGGGCGCTTCCAGCAAGCCGGGCGGCCGCGGGCCGTCAAAAACGATGCGCAGTCGGATCGCATCGAAGAGCCGGGCGCCCTCGCCTCGCCTTCGCTGTCAAAACAGGTGAAAAAAACCGGCCTTCCCGAACGCGCGTAGCGCGGGAAGAGTGGTGCCAGAAGAGGACTCACATGCGCCGACTATCGTTTTGATTAAAGGCGCCTATCCGGAAATTAGGGTACGGTTTTCTACCCCGCTTCTACCCTCAAGCCGCTTTCTTTGGACGGGTCGATGCCAAAAGCACCCTGTCCTGAGCCGCCGCCTTCGCCTGCACCGAACCGTGTAAATGCTGCGTCGAGTTGTCAACTATCCTCCACGGTTTGGACGCTCGCCATCCAGCTTAGCGCGCGCCGCTCAGAGCGACGCTGCTGGACGTCGTGCCGACTTCACTTGCTCCAACCTATCGCGAGTTTGGGTGAAAGGCGAAGTCCGGAGTCGCTGCCTATCTCTAATTGCTTGAACGTCTAAGCCAGCGGAAGGCTGGGAAAGGGCCTCTCCGGAACGGAGTTGGTGTTGTGGGCTGCGGAAGGGTGCTGCAATTTTTTGCTACTTCGAGCACCTCACGGTTATAAGCCGCCTGAAAGCCAGCCCACGATCGATCGTATCGAGCCTAAGGGTAATCCGCCCCGGGTCGCTCGCCTTCGTTCAGTGGCTACGACAGCCCCATTGAACATCATAGGAATGGACAGCCATAAGGTCATGGACGGCATTGCGCCGTCACCATGCGCGCGCCCTCTTGCGGCCGGCGCCGGCATCGGGAACATGTTGAAACGACAAAGCTAGTGCGCTTTGCGTGTTTGGGGCGGGATCGGATTTGAAGAACAGCTTTTCGGGCATTCGCGATAATCGCTCGCGCGGCTCGGTTCATGAGTTTGTGACCTCGACGGTTCGGCCGGGGAGCAAGCTATCCATCGTTTCGGCCTACTTCACCGCTGCGGCTCACGGTGCTCACCGGGAGGCTCTTGATGCTACGGGGGCCGTGCGCTTCCTGTTCGGCGAACCGCGTTTTCTGTCCATTGCCGACGCGGATGCGCTTAGCCCGCCAGCCTTCGCGATCACCGAGCAGGGATTGTCGCTCACTGAGCAGCTTCGCGCCCGGATGGAAGCATACCGATGCGCGAACTGGATTCGGGCCAAGGTAGAGGTGAGGTCGGTCCGCCGCGCCGGCCTGCTTCATGGTAAGATGATTCACGTGCACGATGGCGCACGCGAGCACGCGCTGATCGGCAGCTCCAATTTCACGCTTCGCGGCTTGGGCTTCACCGACAAGCCGAACCTGGAGCTCAACCTGGTCGTGGACGGCGACCGAGACCGGGCGGACCTTCTCGCCTGGTTCGACGAAGCGTGGAACGACGACACGCTGACGACCGACGTCAAGGCGGAGGTGCTTGCGCGCTTGGAGCGGCTGTACACCTACAACGCGCCTGAGTTCATCTACTACAAAACGCTGTTCCACCTGTTCGAGAGTTACCTACTCGATCAGGACTTGGAGGGGCGTGGGACGGAAGCGCTGACCGACAGCGCGGTCTGGAACATGCTGTTCGATTTTCAGCGCGACGGGGTGCGCGCGGTACTCGGCAAGCTCGACCGGCATGACGGCTGCATCCTTGCGGACAGCGTGGGTCTCGGGAAAACGCTGACGGCGTTGGCCGTGGTGAAATACTTCGAGTCCGCCCGAAAGCGGGTGCTGGTGCTCGCGCCCAAGAAGCTGCGGGAGAACTGGACGGCGTACCTGTCGAACAACGCGGAGCTGAACCCGCTCAAGCCCGACGGTTTCCGCTACGACGTCCTGTCGCACACTGACCTGTCGCGGGAGACCGGGCACGTCGGAAACGTCGATCTGTCGACGCACGACTGGTCAGATTACGACCTGGTCGTCATTGATGAGTCGCATAATTTTCGCAACGCTGGCGGCTCGCGCTATCGGCGACTGATCGAGAAAGCCTTGCAGCCCGGCGTACGGACCAAAGTACTGCTGTTGTCCGCCACCCCGGTCAACAACGACCTCCTCGACCTGAAGGCGCAACTCGACCTGGTCGCGCAGGACCGGACCGACGCCTTCCAGCCACTTGGCGTGCCCAACCTTCCCGGCCTGATCGGCGATGCCCGCCGAAAGTTTGCCGCGTGGTCCGCCAGGGGCGGCCGCGATCCGATGGCGCTGATGAACACGCTACCGACGGGTCTGACCACCCTGTTGGACGGCGTGTCGATCGCGCGGTCGCGCCGCCATATCGAGCGTCACTACGCCGCGTCGCTCGACCGCATCGGACGATTTCCGACCCGCGAGCGGCCTCAATCCATTTTTGTCGAGATCGACCGCGCGCGCGCCTTTCCCTCGTTCGCCGAGGTGGATGCGGGCATCAGCGGCCTGAAGCTCGCGCTCTACAATCCGTTCAGCTACGTGCTCGACGAGCACAAGGCGCGGTACGACGAGGCAGGGCGCAGGCCATCCGGCTTCGACCAGGCCAACCGCGAACGTTACCTGATCGCGATGATGAAGGTCGGCTTCCTGAAGCGGCTGGAGAGCTCGATCGCATCGTTCGGCCGGACCATGGACCGAATGGAGGCGCGCATCGACACGCGGCTTACTGACATTGCTCGGCTCCGCGCTGAGATCGCGGAGGAGAACACGGGCGGGAACGAGCCGTCGGATGCCGAGGAGCTGGACGGCGACGATGAACTCGCCGGCGCGTTCGAGGTCGGACGCGGCTTGCGGTACGACTTGCGTCACATCGATGTCGAGCGCTGGGCGACGGATCTCGCCCATGACCGGGAGCTGATCGCCCAGCTTGCGGCACAAGCGCGCGAGATTTCCCCGGAGCGCGACGCAAAGCTGGCGGAGCTGAAGGCGCTGGTCGCTGACAAGGTGGCGAACCCGACGCGCAACCGAGACGGATCGCCCAACCGGAAGCTGATCCTTTTCACCGCCTATACCGACACCGCCGCCTATCTGTACGAGCAGCTCCGCCCCTTCGCCCAGGGGTTGGGAGTAGAGGTCGGCTTGGTCGCGGGTAGTCGCTGTGAGGCCACGTTCGGCCGGGCGCGATTCCAGGAGGTGCTGACGAACTTTTCCCCGCGGTCGAAGCGGCGTGGGGCGCTGAAGGCATTGCGGCAGGACGGCGAGATCGACCTGCTCATCGCCACCGACTGCATTAGCGAGGGTCAGAACCTCCAGGATTGCGACCGGTTGGTGAACGTCGACATTCACTGGAACCCGGTGCGCCTCATCCAGCGCTTCGGTCGGATCGATCGCATCGGCGCGGTGGCAGACAGCATCCGTATGGTCAATTTCTGGCCCACCGCCGACCTGGATCGCTATCTCAGCCTCAAGGACCGCGTGGAAGCGCGCATGGCGCTGGTCGATCTTTCGGCGACGGGGGAAGATAATCTACTGGCGGAGGCGCGGACCGCGGCGGAGGCCGACCTGCATTGGCGCGACGGCCAGCTCCGCCGCCTCCAGGACGAGGTATTCGACCTGGAGGATGCCGGCCACGGCGTCGGGCTGACGGAGTTCACGCTCGACGAGTTCCGCGCCGACCTGCTCCACCATGTTAAGCAGCACCGCGACGCCCTGGCGGATGCGCCGTTCGGCCTTCATGCGATCGTGCCTTCGCACGTGGAAGGCGGAAGGCTGGAACCAGGCGCGATCTTCTGCTTGCAGCGCCGTGGTGAGCCGGATGGAGGTTCGACCAAGGTCGCTCCGCTCGATCCATTCTACCTGCTATACGTTCGTGACGACGGCTCTATCCGGCACGGCTTCGCGCAGCCGAAGACCGTACTGAATGCTTTCCAGGCGCTTTGCGTCGGACGGAATGCGCCGATCGAAGAGCTGTGCGCCGCGTTCGATCGCGAGACCGAGCAGGGTGCGCGCATGGAGCGATATACGGGGCTGGTCGAAGCGGCCGTGCGGTCGATCACCGGGGAGTATGGCGCACGGGCGCTGGGCGCACTGGCGGCCCTACGCGGCGGCAAGCTTGCGAACCAGGAAGCCCAGCCGAAAGGGACAGAGGACTTTGAACTCGTCACCTGGCTGGTGGTCAGGGCGGAGGAGACCCGATGAGCGCGCAGGTCGAGCGCCGAGTCGCCATTCGATCCGCCCTGCTGGCCGCTGACGCCGGACCATGGCGCGAGCGCGCGGCCAGCATATTGCGGGCGCTGGGTTACGACAGCCCCAAGACGCTGGATACCGGCGGAAAGCCCGCCAGCTTCGCGCAGGCGCTAGAGATCGATGCTGCCCGGCTGCCACGGTTCGACGAGTGGCGGTCGCTCGACCTCGTCTTCCAGCTCACCGGGGATGAGCTGCCGGCGCTCAGCCGCGGCGCGGAACCCGGCACCGGCGATCGGGTGCAACGCGGCGCGATCGACTCGTTCCTGTTCGTGAGCGCCGATCTGGCGGGTGCGTGGCGGCGCAAGGAGCTGACGGACGCCGTACGCGTATTCAATCGCGCCACGTCGATGCCCGCCATCCTCCTGTTCCGTCACGAGGGAGAGGACGGGTCGCCCCGCGCCACTATCGCGGTGATCGACCGGCGCGACCATCGACGCCTTCAAGGCGCGCAGGTTGTCGACGGGCGCATCAGCCTGATCAAGGACATCGACCTTCGCCAACCCCATCGCGCGCATCTGGAGATCCTGACCGATCTGTCGTTAGGCGCGCTCGGCTCCAAGCGGACGATTGCGGATTTCCGTACGCTATACGACGCGTGGCTCGACACCTTGTCCGCGGCCGAGCTCAATAGGCGCTTTTACGGCGAGCTCGCCAACTGGTTCGCCTGGGCGAGCACGCTCGACAGCGTGAGGTTTCCGAAAGGTCAGGGGAACGGCGAGGGCGCCAAGGAGACGGCACTTATTCGGCTGCTGACGCGGTTGATGTTCGTTTGGTTTATCAAGGAGAAGGGGTTGGTTTCGCCCGCCTTGTTCAGTCGGGAGGGCCTGGAAGCGCTGCTCACCGAGCCGCCCCACGAGCATGGGGAACGCCACAACTATTATCTCGCGGTCCTTCAGAACCTGTTCTTCGCGACGCTTAACACCGAGTGGGGAGAGCGGGCGTGGTTGTCGCGATCGAGCGAGCGGCGATCGGCCGATTTCTTCGGCCACAATGTGTTTCGGCACCAGGCCATGTTCCGCGATCCAGAACAGGCGCTTCAGCTGTTCGATCACGTCCCCTTTCTAAACGGCGGGCTCTTCCAATGCTTGGACGTGCTGGTCGAGCCGGGCGATCCGCGCGAGAAGCTCGCGGAGCGCGAGGGGCAGGCGCTGATCCTCCGGGTCGACGGATTTTCCGAGAAGGAAGCCAAGCAGCCGCGCCTGCCCAACCGGCTGTTCTTCGGCGGCGAAAAGGGTGTCGACCTGTCGGGCTGGTACGGCAGGGGCAAGCCGAAGGACGTCCCCGGCCTAATTGAGCTCTTCGAGCGCTACAAATTCACCGTCGAAGAAAACACGCCGCTTGAAGAGGAGGCGGCGCTCGACCCGGAGCTGCTTGGCAAGGTCTTTGAGAACCTGCTCGCCTCCTACAACGAGGACACGCGCACCACCGCGCGCAACAAGTCGGGCAGCTTCTACACGCCGCGCGAGGTGGTCGACTTCATGGTCGACGAAGCGCTGGTGGCGTGGCTCATGCCGAAGCTGGATGGCGGAGCAGGGGACGCGGAGCGGGGCATGTCGCCCGCCGCGCCGACCTTCGATCTCGGCCCGTCGCGCAGTGAGCTGGCGCTTGAGACGAGCGGGACCTCGGGTCAAGCCCGGGGTGATGAAGCGAGAAGCGCCTCCACCCCCACCGTCACCCCGGCCTCCGATCCGGGGTCCCGCTTATCGGCCATCGAGGCCAAGCTTCGCCACCTTCTCTCCTACGCCAGCCACGATCACGACTTCTCGCCTGCGCAAGCCGACCAGCTCATCGCCGCCATCGAGGCCTGCCGCGCCATCGATCCTGCCGTTGGTTCGGGCGCGTTCCCGCTGGGGCTGCTCCAGAAGCTGGTCCACGTCCTGGGGCTTCTCGACCCTGGTGGAGAGAAATGGAAGGCGCGCAACCGAGCTTCGTTTGAAGCGCGACTGGCGGCGGCGGAGGCGATGCCCTCGCCGTCCGACCGCGAAGCCGAGCTGGCGAGCGCGACGGAGGCGCTCGCGGCGTTCGAACGCGCCTACGCCAGCGGCCACACCGCCGATTACACGCGCAAGCTCTACCTGATCGAGCGCGTGCTCCACGGCGTCGACGTGCAGCCAGTGGCGGTGCAGATCACCAAGCTGCGCTGCTTCATCAGCCTAGCGGTCAGCCAGGTGATCGACGACGGCCGGCCCAATCGTGGGGTGACGCCGCTTCCCAATCTGGAGACCAAGTTCGTCGCCGCGAACACGCTGACCCCGCTCCACAAGCGCCAGGGCACGCTGGCGAGCCGTGAAGCGTTCGCCAAGCAGCGAGCGCTGCGTGAAGCGAGCCGCGCCTTCTTCGCCGCCGCCAACGGCGCGGCCAAGCGGCGCGCGCAGGAGCGGATCAGGGTTCTACGCCGGGAGATCGCCGACGAGCTGGCGGGCGCGGACGCTTACCCGAATGAGGAGATCGCGGCGCTGGCAAAATGGGATCCGTTCGATCCAAACGCGTTCGCGCCCTTCTTCGACGGCGAATGGATGTTCGGCTTGGAGCCGCAGGCGAGCGAGGGCGGCTTCGACCTGGTGCTCGCCAACCCACCTTATGTGCGCCAGGAGAAAATCGAAGGCTTCCTGATCAACGGCCAGCCGGTCGTCGCCAAGCCGCAGCTCAAGCGCGACTACGCCACCTATGCCGGCACCGCGGACCTGTTCGTCTACTTCTACGAGCGCGCGCTGCGGCTGCTGAAGCCGGGCGGTGCGCTCGCCTTCATCACGTCCAACAAGTGGTACCGAGCTGGCTATGGCAAGTCCTTGCGCGGTTGGCTGGTCGAGCAGGCGCGCGTCCTCAAGCTCGTCGACTTCGGCGACGCCCCTGTATTCGAAGCGATCGCGTACCCCACGATCCTGATCGCGACGCGCAAGGTCGCGCCCGCGAGGCCGGCCCCGTCCGAGACAATCCGGGTGATGAACTGGACGGCGGGCGAGCCGGTCGAACGCTTTCCGGAGCGCTTCGCGCGCGAGGCATTCGACCTGCCCCAGGCGGCGCTGGCGTCCACGAGTTGGCAGTTCGAGCCGCAGGCCGAGCGCGACTTGCTCCGCCGCCTCCGCGAGCGCGGTATGCCGCTCGCCGAGTGGTGCGGCGGGCGGTTCTACTACGGCATCAAAACCGGGTTGAACGACGCCTTCGTGATCGACGGCAACAAGCGCGCCGAGCTGATCGCCGCCGACCCGGCGAGCGCCGAGATCGTCAAACCGTTCCTGCGCGGCCGCGACGTGAAGCGGTGGCGGGTGGAGTCAAAGGACCTATGGCTAATCTTCAGCCGCCACCGGATCAATATCGATCGCTATCCGGCGGTGAAGAGACATCTAGAGCAGTTCCACGAGCAGCTGGAACCCAAACCAGCAAGCTGGCCTTCTTCCAAGCCTTGGGCAGGCCGAAAGGCGGGCAGCTACCGCTGGTATGAAATCCAGGACAATGTGGCATACTGGCAGGAGTTCGAGCAGCCAAAAATCATCATTCCTGCAATCGAAAAACGTGTCGCCTACGCCAGCGACGACGGCACCTATTTCAGCAACGACAAGACCAGCATCGCGGTGACAGACCGCCCGTCTTATACGCTCGCCGTTCTCAACTCGTCCGTCTCGTGGTGGATCACTCGACAGGAGTTCGCGTCAAAGCAGGGCGGCTTCTACGAGTTCAAGCCGATGTACGTCGGCAAGCTCCCCATCCCGCCCGCCACTCCCGAGCAGGAGGCGCTGGTCACGGCCGCGGTGGATGCGATCCTGGCCGGCGCGGGCGAGCGCGCCCGGCTGGAGGCGCTCATCAACGCCTTCGTCTACGAACTCTTCTTCCCCGAAGACCTCGCCGCCGCCAACCTCTCCCCCTTCCGCGCCGCCCGCAACGCGAACTTGGAGGCGCTGACCTCGCTGACAGGGCTCACGCTTGCGCAGGCAGCCGAGAGCTGGTCCCGCCAACTCGCCGACCCCGCAACCCCGCTCTACGCAACGCTATTCGGCCTGCGATCGCTGGAAGCGGTTCGCATCATTGAGGGGGTGTGATGCCGGTTCGGGTCGATCGTATCGTCGTATCTGATTTCCGTGCCTTTCCGGCGCTTGCGCCGGCCGACATCCGGATCGGCGGATGCAACCTCCTGGTCTACGGTGAGAATGGGTCAGGGAAATCCTCCATTTACCGCGCGTTGCGTGGCCTGTTCTCGACCGAGGAGCAGGACATCCTTTCGTCGCGGAACGTGTTCACAGACCCGCCGCAGCCTAACGTCCGCGTCACCCTAACGGATGGGAGGGAGCTGAGTTGGTCCGCGGCTGGTCACCCGGGTCAGGACGTGCACGATATCGCGCGCCGATCCGCTTTCCTCAGCCATACGCGGCTTGCCGAGATGAACACCGGCGCCACACCTGACGATCGGCCTAACCTGTTCAAGGTGGCCGTGGAACGGCTGCTCGCCGATTACGAGGCCACCATTGGTGGGACCGGTCAAACGGTTGGCCAATTATGGACGGCGCTAAACGAAGCGCTCGCCCGCCGGGAGCAGTACGCCGGCAAATCAGGTCTGCGGCGCTACCGAGACCACGCGGACGTCGTCGAGCGCGCATTGGCCCGCTTCAATGACGGCATGAATCAAGCGGTCGGCGCACTCGAGGGGCACGCCAAAGCCCTGCTCCGGCGGCTACTCGACGTGTTCGGTCGCGATTCTCTGGAGCTGATCGGGCTGACCTACTTCGGCGTCACTTACGACCGAAAGGCGGACAAGCTCGGCAACGAGACGCTAACGGCGCAGGTCCGCTTCCGCACCCACGATCCGGGTGCGCCTCAGCGCTTCCTCAATGAAGGCCGACAATCCGCGCTCGCAATCTCGATCTACCTCGCGGGCCGGCTCGCCTCGGTTCCGGTCAACGATGACCTGCGACTGTTGGTCCTCGACGATCTGCTAATCAGCCTCGATCATTCGCATCGCCGCCCCGTCCTCGACGTCGTCGCGGACTCGTTCAAAGGCTGGCAGATCATATTGCTGACTCACGATCGCTTCTGGTTCGAGATGGCGAGAGAACAGCTGCTCAACGAACCGTGGAGATCAGTCGAAATCTACGAGAACACCGATGGAGATGGCCTGCTTCGCCCACTTGTGTGGGAAAGCGCGGACAATCTGGTCGACGAAACGCTCAAACAGGCGAGCCACTTCCTTCAAACCAATCAACCTGCCGCCGCGGCAAATTATGCCCGGACTGCATGCGAGCTGACCCTGCGACGCTACTGCAAAAACCATGGCATCCAGTTCGCGTACACAGACGAGCCCAAAAAGATCAAGCTAGACGAACTGCTTCGCCGTGCAGAGGCGCATGGAGCCGGTGATCCAACCCATGTCGCAGCTTTCACAGAGGTAAAACGCTACAAGAAGCTGATACTCAATCCTCTTTCGCACGATCCGACACAGCCTGTGTCGAAAGCCGATGTCCAGGCGGCCATTCTCGCCGTCAAAGGTTTGGTGAAAATCTGTAAGAGGTCGTGAGAGACTCGGAGGATCGACGCGTCGCAACGCGCAATCCACCATCGAGGTGTTCGACGGCAAACGCTCGGCCGCCTTCGCGCCAGGTGCATCGATCGGAGCAGTCGACGCTCTTCCCGGAGAAGTCTTGCGCGCCATCAACGGGGAGGTTTTCGGAGACGAACTGGACGCCCTACCCGACCGCGCACGATCTTCGCCCATGTTTCGCACGACTGGTCCCGGTTTGTTGGTAGCACCGCCGAACGTGAGGCTTGCGCGCGCTCGGCTTCGAAGATCATAGAGGGAACATCACGACCGGAGCTAATCTTAGATGCCTGACGGCGAACTGATCCTGTACCAGACCGAGGACGGGCTCGCCCGCGTGCAGCTTCGCGCTGCGGACGGAACGGTGTGGCTTACCCAAGCCGAGATCGCTGAGCTGTTCGACACTAGCAAGCAGAACGTCAGCCTGCATCTGCGCAACCTGTTCGATGAGGGCGAACTGGTGCAGGACGCAGTTGTCAAGGAATCCTTGATTACTGCCGCCGACGGAAAGGCCTATCGGACGGCGATCCATAACCTCGATGCCATCCTGGCGGTCGGCTATCGCGTCCGCTCCGAGCGCGGAGTCCAGTTCCGCCGCTGGGCGACTACCCAGCTGCGCGAGTATCTGGTTAAGGGCTTCGTGATCGACACGCGGCGGCTCTCCGATCCGGAGCCGTTCGATTATTTCGACGAGCTGCTCGAACGCATTCGTGAAATTCGGGCGTCGGAGAAGCGCTTCTACCAAAAGGTCTGCGACCTGTATTCGACCGCCTCCGACTATAACGGCGACAGCGAGCGGGCAAAGGCGTTCTTCGCCGCTGTCCAGAACAAGCTGGAATATGCCGTTACTGGAGCGACCGCGCCCGAGCTGATCGTGGCCCGCGCGGACGCAGCCAAGCCGAACATGGGGCTGACCGCGTGGAAGGGCAGCCGCGTCCGCAAGGGCGATGTGACCACCGCCAAGAACTACCTTCTAGAAGAGGAAATGACGCGGCTGAACCGCATCGTATCGGCCTACCTGGATATCGGCGAGGAAATGGCGAGCAGGCGACAAGCCATGACTATGGCCGATTGGGAGAGCCGGGTGGACGAGTATCTGCGTTTTCTCGGCCTCCCGGTGCTCCAGGGCGGCGGCAAAGTGAGCCGCGCCCAGGCTGATACGATCGCGCACCAGCGGTACGAGCGGTTCGACGTCGCCCGGCGCGATGCGGAGCGGCTAGCGGCGGACGCGGCCGCCGAGCGCGATCTGAAAGCGATCGAAGCGCAAGCGGCGCGATTGGCGAAGCGGAGCCGCCGATCGGACGGGACCTTAGACTGAGGGGGAGGATGAATGCGTCCCTACGCGAAATCCATCATAGAGCTGTTCGACGGCAAGAAGCGCTATCTGATTCCGCTCTACCAGCGCCAATACGCCTGGAAGGTGCAGCCGCAGCTCGAGCTGCTGTGGGAGGATATCGAACGCGCCGTCATGCGGCTCGCGTCCGATCGGGTCGGCGCGGCGCCGCATTTCATGGGCGCAATCGTGATCGCGGAGATCAAGACGTTCGACAAGCAGGTCCGCGCCTATGAGGTGATCGACGGGCAACAGCGGCTCACCACCTTCCAGCTCCTGCTGGCCGCGATCCGCGATGTCGCGGCCGCGCACGGTTCCGGCTATGCGGCCGAAATCGACAAGCACCTGCTTAACGACGGCGTCATGGAGACGCCGCACGTGGAGCGGTACAAGCTCTGGCCGACCGCGACGGA
The DNA here is from genome assembly GCF_039522995.1 of Sphingomonas molluscorum. Lineage (NCBI taxonomy): Bacteria > Pseudomonadati > Pseudomonadota > Alphaproteobacteria > Sphingomonadales > Sphingomonadaceae > Sphingomonas > Sphingomonas molluscorum. The sequence continues at coordinate 828,978 of NZ_BAAAEL010000001.1, forward strand.
CCGCCGCGCATTCGTCCATCTGATCGACTCCGCCGCGGACCTCGCCAAGATCGCCGCACCGTCGATCGAGGACGGCGACGGAGTCCGCCCGGCCGCGGCTGCGCACGCCTGGTTCCGCGCGCGCATTGAGGAGCATGTCGGCAAGGACGAGAGCTTCGACGAGTTCCGACTGGAGAAGCTGTTCGAGGCGCTGAAGAGCGGCCTAGCGGCGGTGTCGATCGAGCTGGAGACCGGCGACGATCCGCAGACCATCTTCGAAACGCTGAACAGCCGCGGCGTCGATCTCACCGCCGGCGACCTGATGCGCAACTTCATCTTCCAGCGCGCCAAAGGTATGGGACAGAAGGACGGCTCGCTCAGCATCGACGATCTATATGCAACCTACTGGTTGCCGCTGGACGGCTGGTTCTGGCGCGAAGGCGACACGCGCGGCCGCCTCACCCGTCCACGGCTCGATTGGCTGCTGGTTGACCACCTCGCGATGGAAAAGGCGGATCTCGTCTCCGTCGACCAGCTCTTCGAGAGCTATCGCCGCTGGGTTCTGACTAAACAGCCGTTCGCGGACGTGACCGCGGAACTGAAGGCGATTTCCGAAAGCGCCGCCGTCCACCGCTGGGTTGCGGAGCAGGGCTCCGGCCTGCTCGGACGTTTCGGGCGGTTCGCCCAGGCGTTCGACGTTTCGACGGCGATGCCGCTTGTACTGTACCTCGTCACGGGAGCGAAGCTCGATGGCGCAGGCCTAGAAGCCGCGCTTGGCATGATCGAGTCGTTCATCTTGCGCCGCGACATCTGCGGCCTGCCCACGGGTAATTATAACCGCCTGTTCGTGGCTGCAATCGAGCGTTTGCGGACGTCGGTTGGCTCCACCCTTGAAGAGCTGCAGCAGTACCTGTCGAGCGGCCAAATCGACACGGCGCGGTGGCCAGCGGATGACGAGTGGAAGCGAGCTTGGCTCGGTCACGATCAGTACAAGCCGAGCCGCCAGGGTCGCCTGCGCTACCTCTTCGAGGCTCTTGAGCGCGCCAAGCGGAGCGTGCTGAACGAGGATATCGAAATTAAGTCGGCGCTGACGGTCGAGCACATCATGCCCCGTAAGTGGAGGCAGCACTGGCCGGTTCCCGGTTTCGACCACCTCGCGCCTGGGGACGTCGATGTCGACCAGATGATGCGCGAGACGCAGCGCGAGCAGTTCGTCAACAACATCGGCAACCTGACTCTGCTGACGTCCGCGCTAAATAGCTCCGCCTCCAACGCTCCCTTCGAAATCAAGATGCCCAAGCTGAGGGCACAGACAAGCCTCGCGCTCAATCGCGAGCTGAACGCCTACGATCATTGGGACGAGACAACTATCACGCACCGGGGCGCCGCCTTGTTCGAGGTGGCTCGGAAGATCTGGCGCGCACCGTCCGGTTCCGTGGCAGCTCAGGCCGCCTGATTGGTATAGAAAATCGTGCTTCAAAAGCGTCCGACCGGAACGTCGGCGCGGCACTTCAGGCGCTGCACCACAATCAGCTTAGGCGAACATCTTCGCGTTCGTTCTCATGCACACCTTACGCGGCGACGCCGCAGGTTAAGTAGCTGCATATGCAAGCCATTAGCCGTTATACACAACCATTCATTTCGTTAGACGGCGTTATACTTGCGCAAAGCGTTGCAATCGGCCGCGTTTGGCGGGCCCGCTCAGGTGAGCCAAAGCGTTTTCCTACAGCCTTTTAGGGTGCTACGTCGGGCCTGCCTTGCGATGCGCGACAATTCTCCATCCGATTGATGGAGACGTGAATGCCACACCGTGAAACAACTATCTCCCGGATGAGCGGCGGTGCGCCCTTCGAGCTCAAAGTCATGGCTGAGGATGTCGCTTCCGATGCGGAATAAGCTCCCGCTGCAGGCGCCCACCGAGGCTCCGGCGCCGCCTCTGGAGCCGATCGCTGTTCGCATCCCAGAAGCCATGCGGCTCACCGGGATCGGGCGATCCAAGCTCTACGAGCTGATCGCTTCGGGTGATGTCGAGACGGCGAAGATCGGCACCTGCACGCTGATCACCTTCGCCAGCTTGAGACAGCTGATCGAGAAGGCACGAAGGTGACGGACGGCAAGCTCAACGCCTGCCGAACGCTCCCTTCAGGACCTTCCCGCTCGACCGGATTTCGTCGAGCTGGTCGGACCAGGACTGCATCATCCTGACGCGCTCCTCCCAGTGTTCGCCGCGCGCATAGGCGCGGCGAACACCATTGCCCTCGACGTGCGCGAGCTGCCTTTCGATCGCATCCGGGTGCCACTTGCCCGTCTCATTGAGCAGCGTGCTCGCCATCGCGCGGAAGCCGTGGGAGGTCATCTCCTCGCCCGTATAGCCGAGCCGACGGAGCGCCTGATTGAGCGTGTTCTCCGACATCGGACGACGCGAGGTGTAGAAGCTCGGGAACACGTACTGACCCGCGCCGGTGATGCCACGAAGGTTGGTTAGGATCTCCAGCGCTGGATCGAAAGCGGCACGCGATGCGGCCGGCGCATCTTCATCTTGTTGGCCGGGATCGTCCCGATGGCGGCGTCTAGATCGATCTCCGACCACTCGGCATGGCGCAGCTCGCCGGGTCGCACGAACAGGTGCGCGGCCAGTTGAAGTCCCGCCCGTGTCGTCGCATGGCCGGTGAAATCGTCGATCGCGCGGAGCAGCACGCCGACCTCAACCGGGTCCGTGATTGCCGCGCGGTGGGTCACCTTTGGGGTGATCAGAGCGTCGCCCAGCGCGGACGAGATATCGTGCTGCGCCCGTCCGGTAGCGATGGCGTAGCGGAACACCCGGCCGCTGACGCTCCGCAGTCGGCGGGCGCTCTCATAACGACCGCGCCCCTCGACGCTGCGGAGGACGGCCAGCAGCTCCAGCGGCAGAATGTCGGCGATCGGACGGTCACCGATCAGCGGATAGGCGAAGTCGAGTAGCCACCGGATTTTGCCGAGCGTGACATCGGCTCGACCCTCCTTCTCGACCTTCGCCAGCCATTCCTCCGCGATGTCCTTGAACGTGGTAGCGGACGAGAGCGAAGCGATCAGCTTGTCCCGCTTCTTGCGCGCGAACGGGTCTTCGCCCGCGGCCAGTGCGCTTCGCGCCCTGTCACGTGCTTCCCGCGCGTCGGCGAGGCTGACCTTCGGGTATACGCCGAGAGCAAGCGTCTTGTAGCGGCCGCTCAGGCGGTAGTTCAGCCGCCAGTAGCGGCCGCCCTGCGGCGTCACCAACAGATAGAGGCCGTCGGCATCGTTGAGCTTGTAGGCTTTGTCCCGGACCTGCGCTTTGGACACGGCCAATGCTGAAAGAGGCATGAGGGTATCTCACTACAGAGCATACGATTTTTGATACCCTGAGCATACCCGATTTGTTCTCGGAAACCCAGACCCGCGGGCGGACGCCTACGGACCGGCAGTCCGCTAAACCGTCGGCTTTCTGAGGCTTTTTGGAAGCCGGCGGACGCCGGCGGAAGAACAAATGGTGCCCAGAAGAGGACTCGAACCTCCACGACCTTGCGATCGCCAGCACCTGAAGCTGGTGCGTCTACCAATTCCGCCATCTGGGCACGGGGTAGGCCGGCGCCTCTACGGGTCCCTGCCGGGGGTGTCAACAGCCCCGTTACGACTTTTTCCCGAGCGCTGCGTTTTTTCGCACCGGCCCGCGCTCCCTTGCCCTTCGGGGCTGGGCGCGGCATGGGCTGGACTTGCGAAAAAACCTGGGCGGACCAAGGCAAGCACGATGAAGAACAAGGTGATCACGCTGATCGGCGGCGGCGGGTTCGTCGGCCGCTATGTCGCACAGGCCCTGCTGCGCCGCGGCGCGCGGGTGCGCATCGCGCAACGCGATCCGCGCCAGGCCTATTTCCTGCGCACCCAGAGCGCGCTGGGCCAGACCCAGTTCATCGCGGCCGACGTCCGCCGCCCCGATACCATCGCCCGCGCGATGATGGGTGCCGATGCGGTGGTGAACCTCGCCGGCACGCTCGGCAGCGACGCCGACGCCGTCCAGGCCAAGGGCGCCGCCGCCGTCGCAGAGGCGGCCCGCGCCGCCGGGGTCGAGGCGCTGGTCCATTTCTCGGCGATCGGTGCCGATGCCCAGGGCGAGACCCCCTATGCCCGCTCCAAGGGCGAGGGCGAGGCGGCGGTGCGTCAGCACTTCCCCAACGCCACCATCCTGCGCCCGTCGCTGATCTTCGGCCGCGAGGACCAGTTCGCCAACCGCTTCGCCCGCATGGTCGAGAAGCTGCCGGTGGTGCCGGTGATCGCGCCCAAGACGCGCTTCCAGCCGGTCTATGTCGTGGACGTCGCCGCCGCCGCGGTCGCGGCGCTCGAGGATCCGGAGCGCTTCGGCGGCCGCACCTTCGAACTCGGCGGCCCGGACGTGCTGTCGATGGCGGAGCTGATCCGGCAGATCGCATCGCTGCTCGATCGCAAGATCCGCACCGTCGAGCTCGGCACCGGCACCGCCGGGCTGGTCGCGGCGCTTCCGGGCACGCCGATCACGCGTGACCAGCTGCGCATGCTCGGCCACGACAATCTGGTGTCGCCGGGCGCGGAAGGGCTCGTCGAGCTCGGCGTCACCCCGACCCCGTTCGAATCGGTCGCGCCGCAGTGGCTGGTCCAGTTCCGCCGCTACGGCCGTTTCTCGCGCCACGCGCACACGGCCTGAGGGCCTTTGACGGGACGCTCATGACCGATCTCCTGACCATCATCCTCCTCGGCATCGTCGAGGGGGTCACCGAGTTCCTGCCCGTCTCCTCGACCGGCCACCTGATCCTCGCCGGGGCCCTGCTGGGCTTCAAGGGCGAGGCATCGGGCACGTTCGAGATCGTGATCCAGCTGGGCGCGATCCTGTCGGTGATCGTGCTCTACTGGCGGCGCTTCTGGGACGTGTTCGTGGGGCTGGGCCGGCGCGATCCGCGCGCGATCGCCTTCACCCGCAACGTGGCGCTCGCCTTCCTGCCCTCTGCCGTGATCGGCCTGATCGTCTACAAGATGGTCAAGGCGATGCTGGAGAGCCCGATGACGGTCGCGGTAGCGCTGGTCGTCGGCGGCATCGCCATTCTGGTGATCGAACGGCTGGTGAAGACGCCCCGGACCACGGACGTCGAGCAGATCAGCTGGAAGGTGGCGCTCGGCATCGGCCTCATCCAGTGCCTGGCGATGATCCCGGGCGTCAGCCGCTCGGGCGCCACCATCATGGGCGCGCTGGGCTTGGGCGTCGATCGCAAGACCGCGGCGGAGTTCAGCTTCTTCCTCGCCGTCCCCACCATGCTCGCCGCTTCCGCCTATGATCTCTACAAGAATGCGGAGTCGATCGGCAGCGACGGCTGGCTCGCGATCGCGATCGGCTTCGTCGTCTCGTTCGTCGTCGCGCTGCTGGTGATCCGCTGGTTCCTGGGCATCGTCACCCGCCACGGCTTCACCCCCTTTGCCTGGTATCGAATCGTCGCCGGCGGCATCGCCATCGTCTGGCTGTCGCAGCTGTAGGTCCGGAACGGCCACATCTTCTTCGCTGAAGATGCGAGCGTTTCGCAACTCCAGCAGCTTCTGCGAAGAACAAGGTCAGCACTCCTGACCTAACGATAGAATATTGCGTGACTTGGCCCTCCGGCTGTGCTTTTCGCACACGCCGGAGGAAGTCATGGCTGCTGACCAGATGCTCAAGTTCGTTGCGCGCCCCCAGGCCTATCCGGCCAAGCGGGAGCCGGAGTTGCGCGCGGAGGACTTTCGCGAGATCGCGGACCGCTATGCGACGCCTACCGCAGAGGCGCAGGCCGGCCGCTGCTCGCAATGCGGCGTGCCCTATTGCTCGGTCCACTGCCCGCTTCACAACCACATCCCCGACTGGCTGCGCCTGACGGCGGAAGGCCGGCTGCGCGAGGCGTACGAGCTCTCCAACGCCACCTCGACCATGCCCGAGATCTGCGGCCGCATCTGCCCGCAGGACCGGCTGTGCGAGGGCAATTGCGTCATTGAATTCTCCGGCCACGGCGCCGTCACCATCGGCTCGGTGGAGAAGTTCATCACCGACAAGGCCTGGGACGAGGGCTGGGTCGAGCCGGTCGCGGTCGGCCCGGAGCGCGGCCAGTCGGTCGGCATCATCGGCGCGGGCCCCGCAGGCCTCTCGGCTGCCGACTGGCTGCGCACCGCGGGCTATGAGGTGCATGTCTATGACCGGCACGATCGCGCCGGCGGCCTGCTGACCTATGGCATCCCCGGCTTCAAGCTCGAGAAGCATGTCGTCACCCGCCGCGTGCAGCGGCTGAAGGACGCCGGCATCGTCTTCCACGAAGGCTTCGACATCGGCCGCGATGCGACGCTGGAGCAACTGCGCCAGCGCCACGACGCGCTGCTGGTCGCAACCGGCGTCTACAAGCCGCGCGCCATCAAGGCGCCCGGCGTCGCCACCGACGGGGTGGTCGATGCGCTCGACTATCTCACCGCCTCCAACCGCAAGAGCTTCGGCGACGCGGTGCCCGCCTTCGACGGCGGCGCGCTCAATGCCGAGGGCAAGAAGGTCGTCGTGATCGGCGGCGGCGATACTGCCATGGACTGCGTGCGCACGGCGATCCGCCAGGGCGCGACCTCGGTGAAGTGCCTCTACCGCCGCGACCGCGCCAACATGCCGGGCTCGCAGCGCGAGGTCGCCAATGCCGAGGAGGAAGGCGCCGAGTTCGTCTGGCTCTCCGCCCCCGCCGCGTTCGAGGGCGAGGGCAAGGTGACCGCCGTCCGCGCGACGGCCATGCGCCTGGGCGCCCCCGACGCCACCGGTCGCCGCGCGCCCGAGGTCGATCCCGGAAGCGAGTTCGTGCTGGAGGCCGATCTCGTCATCAAGGCGCTCGGCTTCGATGCGGAGGACCTGCCCACCCTGTTCGGCAGCCCGGATCTGGGCGTCACCCGCTGGGGCACGCTGCGCGTCGACGGCAAGTCGATGATGACCAGCCTGGACGGCGTGTTCGCCGCCGGCGACATCGTCCGCGGCGCCTCGCTGGTCGTCTGGGCGATCCGCGACGGCCGCGACGTCTCCGAACACATGCACCGCTACCTGCGCGAAAAGGCCAAGGCCGCAAAGGCGGGCGCCGTCCCCGTGCCGGAGCGCCAGGCGACGATGGTCGCGGCATGATGCTCTCCCTGCTGCTCACGGCGGCAGTGGCGATCGGCCAGGCACCGCCTGCGCCTGTCGTGCTTCCAACTGCGGAGATCTCCAGCCCCGCTCCTCGGGAGGCCGCACTGACGCTGGCGAGACTGCTCAACAGCGAGGCATCCATCATCGGCGACGGTGATGATGACACCAAGGTGGTCTCGTTGATCCGGCAGCTGGCGGAGGGAGAGCCGGAGCTTGTCAGCCTGGAGCGAAAGCATCCTGGTTTGATGAAGGCTATGGCAAGCGCCATCTTGCCGATCATCAATCGCTCGGAACGGGAGCGGCTGCCCGAACTGCAGCGCCGCCAGGCGATCTTGTACGGCAGCACCTTCAATGACGCCGATCTGATGACCCTCATCGACTTTTACAGCTCCCCGACCGGGCAGAAGCTGATCGCCATCATGAACGACGCGGTACGCCCGAACGCCATGCTCGCCGAAATGACTGCTTCACCAGATCTGAAAATCAGCCCGGCATCGGTGTTGAAGGACATCGCTGCTGTGAAACCCGAACTCGCGAAACAAATGACGGCAGAGGATCAGGAGATCCTGACGGTGTTTGGCAAAAGTGGGTTGATCCCTCGCATTGAGGCCGTGGCGCCAAAAACCCAGGCGATTGCCCTCGCCTGGTATGACGAGAACGCCCCTTGGGAAGAGGCAGAGACGGAGAAGGCTTTGGCTTCCGTCCTGAACGAGTTTGGGATCGGAGACGACGAATGACCACCCCCACCCTCCAGTCGGAGCGCGAGCGCCTCGCCCGCGAAGGCATGTACCGCCCCGAGTTCGAGAGCGACGCGTGCGGCGTCGGTCTGGTCGCCGCCACCGACGGCACCAGCTCGCGCCGCGTCGTCCAGTCGGCCATCGACGCTCTGCGTGCGGTCTGGCACCGCGGCGCGGTCGATGCCGACGGCAAGACCGGCGACGGCGCGGGCTTGCACGTCGATCTCCCCACGCGCTTCTTCGAGGATGCGGTGTCGCTCGCCGGCCACCGCATGCGTCCGAACCGGCTGGCGGTCGGCATGATCTTCCTGCCGCGCACCGATCTCGGCGCGCAGGAGACCTGCCGCACCATCGTCGAGAGCGAGATCATCGACGCCGGCTACACCATCTATGGCTGGCGCCAGGTGCCGGTCGACGTGTCCGTCATCGGCCTGAAGGCGCAGGCCACCCGCCCGGAGATCGAGCAGATCATGATCGCCGGGCCGCTGCCCGACGACGTGGATGCCGCCGAGTTCGAAAAGAACCTTTATCTGGTCCGCCGCCGGATCGAGAAGCGCGTGATCGCAGCGCAGATCAGCGGCTTCTACATCTGCTCGCTGTCGTGCCGGTCGATCATCTACAAGGGGCTGTTCCTCGCGGAGTCCCTCTCGGACTTCTACCCGGACCTGAAGGACGACCGGTTCGAGAGCCGCGTTGCGATCTTCCACCAGCGCTATTCCACCAACACCTTCCCGCAATGGTGGCTGGCCCAACCGTTCCGCTGCCTCGCCCACAATGGCGAGGTCAACACGATCCGCGGCAACAAGAACTGGATGCTCAGCCACGAGATCAAGATGGCGAGCCTGGCGTTCGGCGAACGCTCGGAGGACATCAAGCCGGTGATCCCGGCCGGCGCCTCCGACACCGCTGCGCTCGACGCCGTGTTCGAGGCGATCTGCCGCTCCGGTCGCGATGCCCCCACCGCCAAGCTGATGCTGGTGCCCGAGGCGTGGCAGGAGAATGAGGACCTGCCCGCCCCTCACCTCGCCATGTACGAATATCTCGCCTCGGTGATGGAGCCGTGGGACGGGCCGGCCGCGCTTGCGATGACGGACGGCCGCTGGGCGGTCGCGGGCATGGACCGCAACGCGCTGCGCCCCTTGCGCTACACCCAGACCAACGATGGCCTGCTGATCGTCGGCTCCGAAGCCGGCATGGTCGTTGTGCCGGAGGCGACGGTGCTCGCCAAGGGGCGGCTGGGGCCGGGCCAGATGATCGCCGTCGACCTGCACGAGGGCCGCGTCTTCGACGATCGCACGATCAAGGACCAGCTCGCGGCCGAGGCCGACTACGCGTCCATGATCCAGAACTTCCTGACCATCGACGATCTCGCCCCCGTCGCCGGCGAGCAGCTGCCGCGCTACGACCGCGCCGAGCTCGCGCGGCGCCAGGTCGCCGCCGGCCAGACGCTGGAGGACATGGAGCTGATCCTGTCGCCGATGGTCGAGGGGGGCAAGGAAGCGATCGGCTCGATGGGCGACGACACGCCGCTTGCCGTCATCTCGGACAAGCCGCGGCTGGTCAGCCAGTTCTTCCGCCAGAACTTCAGCCAGGTGACCAACCCGCCGATCGACCCGTTGCGCGAGCGCCACGTCATGTCGCTGCGCACCCGCTTCGGCAATTTCTCCAACATCCTCGACACCCGGGGCCGCCCGAACGCGGTGCTGGTGCTCGAAAGCCCGGTCCTCACCAGCGAGGACTGGCTGCGGCTCAAGCGCTATTTCGGCGCCCAGTCGGCCGAGATCGACTGCACCTTCGAGGTCGGCGACGACCATGAAGTGCTGCGCGCCGCCATCCAGCGCATCCGCCAGGAGGCCGAGCAGGCCGTGCGCGAAGGCCGCAGCGAGCTGTTCCTCACCGACGAGAACGTCGGCCCCGATCGCGTCGCCATCCCCGGCGTGCTCGCGGCCGCCGCGGTCCACACCCACCTCGTCCGCCGCGGCCTGCGCGCCTATGCATCGGTCAACGTCCGCACCGCCGAGTGCCTTGACACGCACTATTATGCGGTGCTGGTCGGCGTCGGCGCGACGACGGTGAACGCCTATCTGGCGGAAGCCGCGATCGCCGATCGCCACGCCCGCGGCCTGTTCGGCGACATGACGCTCGACCAGTGCCTCGGCCAGCACCGCCATGCGGTGAACGAGGGCCTGCTCAAGATCCTGTCGAAGATGGGGATCGCCGTGATCTCCAGCTACCGCGGCGGCTACAACTTCGAGGCGGTCGGCCTGTCGCGCGCACTCGTCAACGACCTCTTCCCCGGCATGCCGGCGAAGATCTCGGGCGAGGGCTATCACTCGCTCCACTACAGCGCGATGCTCAAGCACCAGGCGGCGTTCGACCGCGGCGTGGCGACGCTCCCGATCGGCGGCTTCTATCGCCAGCGCGATGGTGGCGAGACCCACGCCTATTCGGCGCAGCTGATGCACCTGCTGCAGTCGGCCGTCGCCCGCGACAGCTTCTCGACCTACATGCAGTTCTCGCGCGGGGTGCGCGACTTGCCGCCGGTCTATCTGCGCGACCTGCTCGAGTTCAACTATCCCGACGAGGGGATCGCCATCGAGAAGGTCGAGGCGATTACCGAGATCCGCAAGCGCTTCGTCACCCCCGGCATGTCGCTGGGCGCACTGTCGCCGGAAGCGCACGAGACGCTGGCGATCGCGATGAACCGCATCGGCGCCAAGGCGGTGTCGGGCGAGGGCGGCGAGGACAAGGCGCGCTACCAGCCGTACGAGAATGGCGACAACGCCAACTCGACGATCAAGCAGATCGCGTCGGGCCGCTTCGGCGTCACGGCGGAATATCTCAACGCCTGCGACGAGATCGAGATCAAGGTGGCCCAGGGCGCCAAGCCCGGCGAGGGCGGGCAGCTGCCCGGCTTCAAGGTGACCGAGTTCATCGCCAAGCTGCGCCATGCGACGCCCGGCGTGACGCTGATCTCGCCGCCGCCGCACCACGACATCTATTCGATCGAGGATCTCGCGCAGCTCATCTACGACTGCAAGCAAATCAACCCGCGCGCCCGGGTCTGCGTGAAGCTCGTGTCCTCGGCCGGCATCGGCACGGTCGCGGCCGGCGTCGCCAAGGCACACGCCGACGTGATCCTGGTCTCCGGCCATGTCGGCGGCACCGGCGCCTCCCCGCAGACGTCGATCAAATACGCCGGCACGCCCTGGGAAATGGGCCTGTCGGAGGTCAACCAGACGCTCACCCTCAACGGCTTGCGCGGGCGCGTCACGCTGCGCACCGACGGCGGGCTCAAGACGGGGCGCGACATCGTCATCGCCGCGATCCTGGGCGCCGAGGAGTTCGGCATCGGCACGCTCAGCTTGGTGGCGATGGGCTGCATCATGGTGCGCCAGTGCCATTCGAACACCTGCCCGGTGGGCGTGTGCGTCCAGGACGAGAAGCTGCGCGCCAAGTTCACCGGCTCGCCCGAGAAGGTCATCAACCTGATGACCTTCATCGCGGAGGAAGTGCGTGAGATCCTGGCCCGTCTCGGCGTCTCCAGCCTCGACGAGGTGATCGGCCGCACCGAACTACTCCGCCAGGTCAGCCGCGGTGCCGAGCATCTCGACGACCTCGACCTGAACCCGGTGCTTGCCAAGGTCGACGCGACCGACGCGGAGCGCCGCTTCTCGCTCAACACCTTCCGCAACGAGGTGCCCGACAGCCTCGACGCGCAGATGATCAAGGACGCGGCCGCCGTCTTCTCGCGCGGCGAGAAGATGCAGCTGACCTATTCGGTGCGCAACACGCACCGCGCGGTCGGCACGCGTCTGTCGAGCGAAATCACCCGCACCTTCGGCATGTCCAAGCTCGCCGACGGCCACGTCACCATCCGCCTGCGCGGCACCGCCGGCCAGTCGCTCGGCGCCTTTCTGTGCAAGGGCATCACGCTCGAAGTGTTCGGCGACGCCAACGACTATGTCGGCAAGGGGCTATCAGGCGGCGTCATCGTCGTGCGCCCGATGGTGAGTTCCAAGCTCGTCAGCCAGCACAACACGATCGTCGGCAACACCGTGCTCTATGGTGCGACCTCGGGCCGGCTGTTCGCCGCGGGTCAGGCCGGCGAGCGCTTCGCGGTGCGCAACTCAGGCGCGACGGTGGTGGTCGAGGGCTGCGGTGCCAACGGCTGCGAATACATGACCGGCGGCATCGCGGTGGTGCTGGGCGACACCGGCACCAACTTCGGCGCGGGCATGACCGGCGGCATGGCCTTCGTCTACGACGCCGAGGACCGCTTCCCCCGCCACGCCAATCCGGAGAGCATCGTCTGGCAGCGCCTCCAGTCGGCGCATTGGGAAGGCATGCTGCGCGACCTGGTCGAGCAGCACCACCGCGCCACCGACAGCCGCTGGTCCGGCGAGATCCTGGAGGATTGGGACCGCAGCCGCACCCGCTTCTGGCAGGTGGTGCCCAAGGAAATGCTCACCCGCCTGGCGCAGCCGCTGTCGGATACGCCGGCCGAGGCATCGCAAGAAGCGATGGTCGCAGCGGAATAACCAAACCCCCGGTCCGGCTTCCCGCCGGACCGGGGGTTCTTTTGCGGCAAGGGTGACGCCCCGCCTCGCTAATCAGCTGTTCTTGGGGATTCGGGCGACCACCTTGATCTCGAAGTCGAAGCCCGCGAGCCAGGTGACGCCGATCGCCGTCCAGGTCGGATAGGGCGCGGCCCCGAAAATCTCGCTCTTCACGGCCATGATCGTCTCGAACTGCTGCTCTGGATCGGTGTGGAAGGTCATGACGTCGATCACGTCGTCGAACCCGCACCCACCCGCGCGCAGTGTCGCTTCCAGATTGGCGAACGCCCGCCGCACCTGCGCCTCGAAATCCGACTCGGGCGAGCCGTCGTCGCGGCTGCCAACCTGACCCGACACGAACAGGAGGTCGTCGGAGCGAATCGCCGCCGAATAGCCGTGCGCCTCGTACAGCGCGTGCCGGTTGGGAGGAAAGACTGCGTCACGTTTGGCCATGTCATCATCTCCTTCGTCGTGCCGGCACGCCCGTGTGATCCGCGTACTGGACATTGGGAGCTTGCAGGATCATCTGCATACGCAGCGTATTTGAACACGCGCCCCGCGCATGTCAACTCAGATACGGCACGTATGTGAAAGGAATATTGTCTTGGCCGCAAAGCGCCGTGCCGAAACCATGGAGGAAAATCGCGCCAAGCTGATCGGCGCGGCGCGACGGGCGTTTGCGGCATCCGGGTTCGCCGGGGCGTCGATGGACGAGCTCACCGCAGAGGTCGGCCTGACCCGCGGTGCCCTCTATCATGGCTTTGGCGACAAGAAGGGGTTGCTGGCCGCCGTGGTCGCGCAGGTCGATGGCGAGATGGCTGCGCGCGCGCAGCGCGCCGGAGCTGCCGCGGCCAACGAGTGGGAAGGGCTGCTCGCCGAAGGCGCCGCCTATATCGAAATGGCGCTCGATCCGGAGGTGCGGCGGATCGTCCTCCTCGATGGCCCCGCCTTCCTGGGCGACCCCGCGACATGGCCGAGCCAGAATGCGTGCCTCAGCATCACCATGGAGGCGGTCGCGCGGCTACTAGCCGAGGGCGTCATGCAGCCGGTCGATGTCGAGGCCGCGTCCCGCCTGTTGAGCGGCGCGGCCTTCAACGCCGCGCTATGGGTTGCCGCCAGCGAGGATCCCCAGGTCACCCTGCCCAAGGCGATCGCCGCCTTCCGGCTCATGGCCGAGGGACTGCTGGCAAAGCGAGGCTGATTCAGGCCCCCGCTTCGCCCAGCAACGTCCGCGCGTCGGCGCCGGTCCACTCCATCGCGCCTTGCACCCGCCACAGCTCCTTGCCCGCGGCGTCGTACAGGATCGTCGTCGGCAGGTTCGCGTTGAGGCCGGTCGAAAGCCCCAGCTTGGGGTCGGCATAGGCGGCCAGCTTCGTCCAGCCATGCTTGGCCAGGAACGGCGCCGCTGCCTTGCGGCCTTCCAAGTCCTGGCTCACCGCCACCACCTTCAGCTTCCCCTCGCCCGCCAGCGCATCGAGCGTCGGCATCTCCTGTATGCAGGGCGCGCACCAGGTCGCCCACAGGTTCACCAGCACCGGCTTGCCGCGGAATGCCGCCAGGCTCGTCGGCGTGCCGTCCGGCGCCTCGAATGCCACGTCCGGCGCCGCCTCGCCCTTGTGGCTGCGGTCGACCGCGCCGGCCTTTGCAGGCGCCTCGCCGCCGCCGGCCGCAGCAACGTCGGGAACCGTGCCGGCTTCGTCTTGCCGGGCCGGGTTGGGTCGCCTATCGCAAGCCCCGGTTAGCAGCAGCGTTGTGGCAAGGAGAAGCGCGATTACCGAGCGCAAGGCAGGCTCCAATTCGATGTGGGGCGGGCGCTTCGCCGAAGGCCCTTCGGCAGTGATGCGGGAGATAAATGCCTCCATCCCGTTCGACAAGCGAATGTGGCAGCAGGACATCGCCGGATCGCAGGCGCATGCCGCGATGCTGGCCGCCCAGGGCATCCTGACGGCCGAGGACGCGGCCACGATCCGCACCGGCCTCGACGGCGTCGCCGAGCATTATGCGCGCGAGGGCGTGGCCGAGGATCTCGCGCTCGAGGACATCCACATGCAGACCGAGGCGCGTCTGGCCGAGGCGATCGGCCCGGCGGCCGGCCGCCTCCACACCGCGCGCTCGCGCAACGATCAGGTCGCGACCGATTTCCGCCTGTGGGTGCGCGACGCGATCGACTCGGTCGATGCCGCGCTCGGCGGCCTGCAGGACGCGCTGATCGCGCGCGCCGACGAGCATGCCGAGACGGTGATGCCCGGCTTCACCCATCTCCAGGTCGCCCAGCCGGTGACGCTCGGCCACCACCTGATGGCCTATCACGCGATGGTGGCGCGCGACCGCGGCCGCTTCGCCGATGCCCGCGCGCGCCTCAACCGCTGCCCGCTCGGCGCCGCAGCACTTGCCGGCACCGGCTTCCCGATCGATCGCGAGGCGACTGCCCGCGCGCTCGGCTTCGATGGCCCCACCGACAATTCGCTCGATTCGGTTTCCGACCGCGACTTCGCGATCGAATATCTCACCGCCGCCGTGCAGGCGTCGCTGCACCTGTCGCGCATGGCCGAGGAGTTCGTGCTGTGGGCGTCGCAGCCGTTCGGCTTCGTCTCCCTTTCCGACGCCTGGTCGACCGGCTCATCGATCATGCCGCAGAAGCGCAACCCGGATGCCGCCGAGCTGGTGCGCGGCCATTCGGGACGCATCCTTGGGTGCATGACCGCGCTGATGGTCACCATGAAGGGCCTGCCGCTCGCCTATTCAAAGGACATGCAGGACGACAAGCCGCCCGTGTTCGAGGCGACCGACCTGCTTGCCCTCTCGATCGCGGCGATGACCGGCATGGTCGAGAGCGCGACCTTCCGCCCGGCCCGCATGCGCGCGGCGCTGGAGGCGGGCTTCCCGACCGCCACCGACCTCGCCGACTGGCTGGTGCGCGAGGCGGGGCTCCCGTTCCGCGAGGCGCACCACGTCACCGGCCGCACGGTGAAGCTCGCCGAGGAGCGCGGCGTCGCGCTCGACGCGCTGCCGCTCGCCGATCTCCAGGCGATCGACCCGCGCATCACCGACAGCGTCTACACCGTGCTGACCGTGGACGCATCGGTTCGCAGCCGCACCAGCTTCGGCGGCACCGCCCCGGATCGGGTGCGCGCCGCCGTCGCCGCGGCCCGCGCCGCCCGTGCAAAGGAAGCCGCATGACCCGTCGCCCGCTGCTGCTCGCCGTCGTTGCCCTTGCGCTCGCCGGCTGCGGCGCGCGCCGCGATCTGCGGCCGGCCGAGGGTGAGGCGCTGCCGCCGCCGCCCTATGGCGCCACCGCCACGCCCACGCCCGGCGACCTGCTGACGCCCACCACGCAGCAGCGCCCCACCCGCAGCGACGAGCTGCTGCGCGAGTCGACGGAACGCCAGGACGATCCGTTCGACATCCCGCCCCGCAACTGAGCGCCTGAACCCATGGACAATTTCCAGCTGCGCGACGGCGCGCTTCATGCCGAGGACGTGCCGCTGGCGGCGATCGCCGACGCGGTGGGCACCCCGGTCTACGTCTATTCGACCGCGACGCTCGCCCGTCACGTCGCCGTGTTCCGCGAAGCGCTGGCCGGTCTCGACAACCCGCTGATCGCCTTCGCGGTCAAGGCCAACCCCAATGGCGCGGTGCTCGCGACCCTCGCCCGCGCCGGCCTCGGCGCCGACGTCGTCTCGGGCGGGGAGCTCGCGCGCGCGCTCCACGCGGGAGTACGCCCGCAGGACATCGTCTTTTCCGGCGTCGGCAAGACCGCCGAGGAAATGGCGCAGGCGCTCGACGCCCGCATCGGCCAGTTCAACGTCGAGTCGGAGCCGGAGCTCGACATGCTCTCCGCCGTTGCGACGGCGCGCGGCGTCACCGCACCGGTCGCGATCCGCGTCAATCCGGACGTGCTCGCCGGCACCCACTCGAAGATCTCCACCGGCGGCGCCGACAACAAGTTCGGTATCCCCTATGATCGCGCGCTCGACGCCTTCGCCCATGTCGCGGCGCTGCCGGGGCTGGAGGTGCGCGGCGTCGCCGTCCACATCGGCAGCCAGCTCACCGACCTCGGCCCGCTGGAGGCCGCGTTCGGCCGCGTCGGCGCGCTGATCGCCGAGCTGCGCGCCGTCGGCCACCGCATCGCCACCGCAGACCTGGGCGGCGGCCTCGGCGTCCCCTACGACCCCGCCAAGCCCGCGCCGCCCTCGCCCGCCGCCTATGGCGACATGGTGCGCCGCGCCACCGCCGGCTGGGACGCACGCCTGATCTTCGAGCCCGGCCGCCTCATCGTAGCCAACGCCGGGGTGCTGGTATCGCGCGTGATCCGCGTGAAGCAGGGCGCCAACGCCCCTTTCGTCATCGTCGACGCGGCGATGAACGACCTGCTGCGCCCCAGCCTCTACGACGCCTATCACGCGATCGAGGCGGTCGTGCCCACCGGCCAGCGCGAGACCGTCAACGTCGTCGGCCCGGTGTGCGAGACCGGCGACACCTTTGCCACTGGCCGCACCATGGACCATGTCGCGGCCGGCGATCTCGTCGCTTTCCGCACCGCCGGTGCCTATGCCGCGTCCATGTCGAGCACCTACAACTCGCGCGCGCTCACGCCCGAGGTGCTGGTCTCGGGCGACCGCTTCGCCGTGGTCCGCGAACGTCCGTCGATCCGGTCGATGGTCGAGGCCGACGTGCTGCCGGACTGGCTCGCCTGACATGATCGGCCTGCCGGTCCTGCTGCGGCTGGCCGGCAGGCCGGTGATCCTGAAGGGCGACGGCCCCGCCGCCGACGCCAAGCGCCGCCTGCTCGAACGCGCCGGCGCGCAGGTGGTCGAGGATCACCCCGACGCCCGCCTCGCCGTCGTCGCCCTCGCCGACGAGACGCAAGCCCACGCCGCCATCGCCGCGCTCCGCGCCCGCGGCATCCTGGTCAACGCCGTCGACCGGCCCGAGCTCTGCGACTTCACCCTGCCGGCGATCGTCGACCGCGATCCGCTGCTGGTCGCGGTCGCGACCGGCGGCATCTCGGCAGGCTTGGCCGCTGCCGTCCGCCAACGGCTCGAGACGCTGCTCCCCGCCGGCCTCGGCCGCCTCGCCGAACAGCTCCACGCCGCCCGCACCGCCCTGCGCCAGCGCTTCCCCGACGGCGACGCCCGCCGCCGCGCGCTCGGCACGGCGCTCTCCGCAGGCGGTGCGCTCGACCCGCTGACCGCACAGGATGACGACGCCGTCGCCCGCTGGCTCGACACCGCCGAGGCCCCGCCGTCCGAGCACGTCCGCATCGCCCTGCGCTCGCCCGATCCCGACGACCTCACCCTGCGCGAAGCCCGCCTGCTCGCCCGCGCCGACCGGCTGGTCCACGCCCCTGACGTGCCTGCCGCCATCCTCGATCGCGCGCGCGCCGATGCCGATCGCATCGCCGGCGACACCCCCCCGCCCGACGCCCCGGGCCTCACGATCCTGCTGGAGATGCTGCATTGAACGGCTTTGCGATGCAGGTGAAGGACGGCACCGCCCGCACCATCTCCCTGGAGGATGCCGTCACCGCAGACGGCGCGCTGGTGTGGATCCACCTCCATGGCGAGGAACCGGCGCTGCGCCCCTGGCTGGAGGGCGTCGCCGGCCTCCCTGCCTTTGTCATCGACCCACTGGTCGCGGTCGAGACGCGCCCGCGCTGCACCGCCATCGAGAACGGCGCCTTCGTCAACCTGCGCGGCCTTTCGCCCGACGATCTCGCCACCTCCGATCCGCTGGCCTCGGTGCGCCTCTATGCCGCCGCGGGCCGCGTGTTTTCGGTCACCCGCCACCGCCTCACCGCCATGCCCGCGGTCCGCGAAGAGGTCGAACAGGCCCAGGTCGCCGATCCGGGCGACCTGATCGTCGCCTTTGCCGAGGAAATCACGGGCGAGCTCGACCCGCTCGTCGCCGACCTCGGCGACACGCTCGACGATTGCGAGGGGGAATTGAGCGCCGACCGCGTGTTCGAGCTGCGGCGCATCGTCAGCCGCGCCCGCATCCAGGCGATCGGCTACCGCCGCTTCCTCAGCCCCCAGCGTGCCGCGCTCGAAAAGCTCTCGGCGCTGCCCGGCGACTGGCTCGGGGCCGACGACCGCCTCCACATCGCCGCCGCCGCCGACCAGGCCGCGCGCATGGCGGAGGAGCTGGAGGCGATCCGCGAGCGCGCCGCGCTGATCCACGAGACGCTCACCGATCTACGCGCCGAACAGATCGACCAGCGCTCGCTCCAGATCGCGATCGTCGCGATGGTGTTCCTGCCGCTGACCTTCCTGACCGGCCTGCTCGGCATGAACGTCGAGGGGATCCCCTTCGCCCACGAACCCTGGGCCTTTGCCGGCGTGATCGGCGTCTGCATCCTGCTCGCTGCCGGCATCACCGGCTGGTTCGTCCACCGCCACTGGCTGAACCGCGCAAGCTAGGGGCGGCGCCGCCGTCTGCCCTCCTGGGCTAGCCTGCGGCTGCCGAGGTCCGGCCCGCCTCGACGATGCGATAGGAGGCGGTGGCCAGGATCGCCCGCAGCCCCGGATAGTTGAAGCGCGCCGTCTGCCCCTTCGCCATGCACGTCTCCACCACCGGCGTGAGGGTGCGGATCGCCGCGCGTTCCGCCTCGCTCGCCACCGGCGTCGCGAACAGGGCCGCGACCTCGCGGGAGGCCGTGCGCGCGACGCAGTTGGCGGTCCGGTCGGTCTCGCCCAGCGTCTTCACCGCCGTCTTGGCCGGGTCATAGGCAAGCGCCTCCGGCAGGTTGCCGGCATGCGACAGCAGCTCCTCCGCGACCGCCCCCGCGAACAGCACCCCGGCGAACCGGCCCTGTTTCCCGGGCGAGCAGCTGGCGTTGGACAAGGCGAGCTTCCGGAGCGCCTGCTGATATTGCGGCGTCGTATAGTCCATCTGCAGCAGCGCCGCCGCCTTGGCGGGCGCGCGTCGCGCCGCACAGCGCCCGAACGCCTGCATCTCCGCCAGCGAGGCTGGGTCCGCCGCCGTCCGCGCGCGCGCCGGGCGTGCGGTCTCGCCGGCGGGGTTCGGGGATGCCGACGCGAGCGACGGCGCACTCTCCTGCGGAACCTGGGTCTGCCCCAGCAGCAGCGCGGCGATCGAGGTCGCGATCACAGCACCCCTCCCCGATCTGCCGACTCACCTGCCTTTGCGATGCTGACGTGCATTCGGCCGCCTCCCTCAAAGCGCGACGTTCCGTGCCTCGGCGCAGGAACGCCTTCTCCGCAAAGCTGATCGCAAACCCCGCTTGACGCAAGCCGGATCGCTCTAGCGCCGCGTTCCGCGCCGAAGCCGCGCCGCCACCCCCGAAACCGCCGCCGCCGGCAGCGCCAGCACCCCCAGGGTCAGCACCCCGGCGACCCAGAGCCCGCCGCTCTCCCCGTTTGCGATCCACAGCACCGGCAGCTGGCCAAAGGTGATCAGCACGCCGGCCGGCCACCCCGGCTTCCGCCAGAACCATCCGGCGACCGCCGACAGCGCAAGCGACGCGGGCACCCACAGCCGCCAATAGGCTTCCGCATCCCATGGCTCGCGCACCCCTGCCAGCCGGCACGCGCCGAGCCAGCAGAGCGCGCTTGCGACCACCAGCAGCAGCGCCTTCAGCCCGGTCGGCACGGATGCTCCTCGCACGAGGTCAACACCTGGCGGCCACCGGCCGCCTCCCGGCGGGAGGCGCGGGGCTATGCTGCCGAGAACAGCGCCAGCGCCACGAGCGCCGGCACCCCGACCAGCAGGATCATCAGCACAAGGCTCAGCGCGCCCGGTTCGTCGCGCGTCGGGGCGGCGCGGAACGATGCCAGCGCCTCCTCGCGGCCGGCGTCGGTGCCCTCCATCTCCAGGTGGAAGGTGTTGGAAAAGAAATGCTCCGGCCGCATCACCAGCTCGCGCGGCGCCGGCTCGGCGTGGATCTGCGACGCATCCGCCACCGGACGGCGCGCCGGGGTCATCGAAACTGCTTCGGTCATGACAGGGATTCCGCTTACTCGAGGACCGGGCGCGCAGGGCGCGTCCCGACGTTCGGATCGAATAAGTCCCGGGCCCGGGCGGCACGCCGCCGAACCCGGGCTACGCGCGCGCGGCGAGTTGGCCGGCGTGGTCGCGGAAGCGCTGATATGTCGCCTGTGCGGACATGGACGAAGGGTGATCCCGCCGGCCGGCTTTGTCAACCAGACCCACTTTGTTACACGCAAGTGCCTTGACGGAGGCGCACCGCACCCTAGCTTGAGGGTGCGGGCCGGGCCCCTCTGGCGCTCCTCCTTCGGGAGGAACGTGATGTCGGACCGCATCGGGTGATCTCGATGTTGGCCTGGCTTCCTGCCCCCTCGCATCGCCGATCATCCGATCTTTCAATCTCGGATTGGAGAGAGGCTTTGAACACCTTCGTCTACAGACTCACCCAGCTGCACCAGCGGCTCGACGAGCAGATCCGCGCCGAAACCAAGCGGCGCACCCCCGACACGCTGAACCTGCTGCGGCTGAAACGGCTGCGCCTGCGTGTGAAGGATCGGCTGCACGCCATGAGTCGCCGGCCGCAGCCCGCCTGACCGGGCCCGCCGCATCCACCCCGCCGGCGGCCCGCGGGCGATGGCAGCAGCCAGCGCCCGCCCCCCGGCCCCTTTTTCAGACGATCCGGAAGTCTCATCATGTCTCTAGCAATCGGAGCGATGCTCCTTGCCGCCGCCACCGCCACCCCGGCGGGCGCGCATCAGGTCACCGTCCAGCACCCCTCCGGCCCCGTCCAGGCCGACTATCGCGGCACGGTTCAGGTCGAGCACCGCCAGCTGGGCACGGTCGCGCCGGGCGGGCGTCCCTCGACGCTGCGCTGCGCCTGGACCGCGCACCTCTCGGTCGATCGCGCCGCCACGCGCGGGCAGGACGCCTCCTTCTCCCGCAGCTTCGTCCGCAACGACGTGGCGAGCGGCAGCCGCCCGGGCTGGTGCAGCACCAATCGCGGCGCGATCGCGCGCGACGTCGCCGCACGGGTGGGCGACACCAGCCGCCACCTCGCGCTCGCAGCAGGCGAGGACCGGCCCGTCCTCGATGCCGAGCTGGACCGGCTGCCCCCGGCGCGGTCCACCAGTTGATCCGGGCGCGAACCCCGGGCCGCCGGCAAGGTCCGGCGGCCCGTGAGGCCGATCAAGCCCGCATGCGTCCGTCGGGCGCCAGCTTCACCGTCTGGCCGCGCTCGGCCGAGGCGTAGATCGCCTCCATCAGGCGAAGGTCGCGCAGCCCCATTTCCCCCGGCGTCCGGATCGGCGAGCCGGTGCGGATGGCGTCGGTGAAATGGTCGAGCTGCCCTGCGAACTGCACCTCCGGATCGCCGGGGGAGAACTCGCGTCCCCCGCGCCCCTCGGTCCACATCTTCTGGCCCGAATAGCTGGTCGCCGGGTCCATCTTCAGCACGCCCTCGGTGCCGCGCACCTCGGCGAAGTTGATGCCGGCCGAGTCATAGGACGTCACCAGCTGCGCGACCGCACCCGACGGGAAGCGCCATTGCGACGACACATGCGCCAGGATCTCGGCAAAGCGCGGGTCGCCTGAGGGGCGGAAGGCCGTGGCGCTGATGCTCTCCGGCATCTCGCCGGTCAGATAGAGCGCTGACTGCAGGCCATAGATGCCGTAGTCCTCCAGCGGCCCGCCGCCCGCCAGCGCCCGGCTCGCCCGCCAGTTATCGCTCGGGCTCGTCGGCCCCATGCGATAGGATTGCTCGGTGCGGAGCAGCCGGATGGTGCCCACCGCCTTCTGCCGCATCAGCCGCATCGCCTCGACATTGTACGGCTCGAAATGCGATCGATAGGCGATCATCAGCTTGCGGTTGGCGCGCTTGCCAGCCGCGATCATCCGCTCGCACTCCGCGCTCGAAAGCGCCATCGGCTTCTCGCACAGCACATGCTTGCCCGCGGCAAAGGCGCGGATCACCCATTCGGCATGCAGGCCGGTGGGCAGCACGACATAGACCGCCTCGATCCGCTTGTCGGCGGCGATCCTGCCAAAGTTGTCATAGGAATAGCGCGCGTCCGCGGGCACGCCATAGGCGTCGCCCACCTGGCGCAGCTTCTCCGGATTGCCCGAAACGATCGCCGCGACATGCGCCCGCTTCGCCTGGGGGAAGCGCGGCATCATCTGGTTGAGCGCATAGCCGCCCAGCCCCACGATGGCGAAGCCGACGCTGTCGGCGGCCTTGCGCGCCGGCGGCGTCGCGGGGAGCTTCGCCCCACCCGGCAGCGGCTGTCCCGCCAGCCGTGCGCCACCGCCCCCTTGGACAAGCGTGGTCGCCGGACCTGCGGCGGCGACCAGCGAGGCGGCCGCCACGCCTCCCCCGGCCTGGAGCAACCCTCTTCGCGTCACCACGCTTTCCACCATCACCTGTCTCCTTGTCGGGAACTGCTGTGTCGGTACGTCCTGCCTTGCGATTGTCGTTTCTATGCCGCCTGGCGCAGCCTCAGCCGCGCCCGACGAAGCCCATGATCTGCCCCACCATGGTCGCGATCTGCGGCTCGGCCTCGTGGATCGCATTAGGGCTCGCCAGCGTGTTGATCGCAACCCCCATCGGCGTCGGCCAGCCGCGCAGCGCGTGCGCCACCGTGCGCAGCGTGCCCAGCGTCGCCACCGCCGCCTGCCATCCCGCCGCCGTCGCGATGATCCCCACCGGCAGCCCGTCGAAATAGACGCGGTCGTCGCCGCGCATCAGCTCGACGTGGTCGAGCGCGTTCTTGACCAGCCCCGACAGCGTGCCGTGATATCCCGGCGACCCGATCACGATCCCGTCCGCGTCGCGCAGCGTCGCCAGGAACGCCGCGATCACCGGGTTCTCCAGCGCGCTTTCGGGCTCGTAGTTGGGAAAGTCGATCGCGGCCCCGGTCAGCAAGGTGGTGCGCGCGCCCTGGCTCTCGGCCTGGGCGAGCGCGATCTCCAGCGCGCGGGCGGTGCCCGAGCTGGCGCGGAGCGTTCCGCCGATGGCGACGATGTGCGGCTGCTTCATGGTCCCGGCGCTACCGCAAAGCCGCACCGCATGCCAGCCGGCGGTGCCCTCCGGTTGACCGGCTGATATACGATCCATATACGCTTCGCATATTCCGCCTGCACAAGGACCTCCGATGGGCATCGTGAAGATCGACGACCACCTCCATGCAGAGGTGCGCCGTGCCAGCACCGTGATGTGCCGCTCGATCAACGCCCAGGCCGAGTTCTGGATGAAGATCGGCATGCTCGCCGAGGCCAACCCAACCCTCTCCTTCAGCGAAATCGTGAAGGCGGAGCTCGCCGCCGCCGTCGACCTGCCGCCCACCCACGCCGCGGCCGCCTGAAATGGTGAAGACCCCGGAAGAGCTCGCGCTGATGCGCATCTCGGGCAGGCTGCTCGCCTCGGTGTTCGAGATGCTCGACGGCCAGGACCTCGCCGGCATGTCCACCCTCCAGGTCAACGACCTGGTGGAGCGCTTCATCACCGACGACCTCGCCGCCCGCCCCGCCAGCAAGGGCCAGTACGGCTTCCAGTACGTCCTCAACTGCTCGATCAACGAGGTGGTCTGCCACGGCGTCCCGAGCGCGCAGGACATCATCCGCGACGGCGACATCATCAACCTCGACATCACGCTGGAGAAGAACGGCTTCATCGCCGATTCCAGCAAGACCTACATGGTCGGCACCGTCAATCCGGCCGCGCGCCGGCTGGTGCGCGTCGCGCAGGAGGCGATGTGGGAGGGCATCCGCCAGGTCCGCCCCGGCGGGCACCTGGGCGACATCGGCGCCGCGATCGAGCGCCATGCCAAGAAGAACGGCTATTCGGTCGTGCGCGAATATTGCGGCCACGGCATCGGGCGCGAGATGCACGAGGAACCCTCCGTCCTCAACCACGGCCGCCCCGGCACCGGCCCCAGGCTGCGCGAAGGCATGACCTTCACCGTCGAGCCGATGCTCAACCAGGGCAGCCGCCGCGTCGCCACCGCCGACGACGGCTGGACCGTCGTCACCCAGGACGGCCGCCTCTCCGCCCAGTTCGAGCACACGGTCGCGGTGACGGGCACCGGCGTCGA
Organism: Sphingomonas molluscorum; assembly: GCF_039522995.1. Taxonomy (NCBI): domain Bacteria; kingdom Pseudomonadati; phylum Pseudomonadota; class Alphaproteobacteria; order Sphingomonadales; family Sphingomonadaceae; genus Sphingomonas; species Sphingomonas molluscorum. The sequence goes on from NZ_BAAAEL010000001.1 coordinate 853,438, forward strand.
GGTGCTGACGCTGCGCACCGACGAGACGGCCAGCACCGGCAGCCGAAAGGACGCCCGTGTTGCTATCGACAGGCGTTCGCAATAACGGGGTTTGTGCACCTCCCCTCGCTCGACCTCAACCTCCTGGCCATGTTGGCCGTGCTGCTGCGGACGTGCAGCGTCACCGCCACCGCCCGCAAGCTCGGCCTCAGCCAGCCGACGGTCAGCCGCTCGCTTGCCCAGTTGCGCAGCGCGATCGGCGATCCGCTGCTGGTCCGCGTCGGCAACCGCATGTGCCGCACCGCGCGCGGCGACGCGCTGCTGGAGCCGGTCAGCAGCTGGCTGGAGTCGGCCGCCATTCTGATCGAGTCGCCGGAATTCCAGCCGGCCTCGCTGCGGCGGCGCTTTCGCATCGCCGCCACCGACTTCGGCGTGATGGCGGCGATCACTCCGGCGCTGCCGGCGATCCTGAAGGCCGCGCCCGAGGCCGCGATCGACATCGTGCCGCTGCCGTTCGAGCCCGCGGCGGCGCTGGCCGCGGGCGACATCGACCTCGCCGTCTCCGGCCTCGACTATAACCCCGCGCAGCTGCACGGGCGCGCGCTGTTCACCGACAGCTTCGCCTGCCTGATGCGGCCGGAGCATCCGCTCGCGACCGGCGATGGCGCGCTGACCCTGGACCAGCTGCTCGGCTGCACCCACCTCGGCATCACCGTCAGCGATGCCGAGGTGGAACGGCTGGACCATGTGCTGGGGGAGGTCGCGCGGGCGCGCAAGGTCAGCGCCCGCATCCCTTATTTCCACGCCGCGGCCGGGGTGATCGCCGGCAGCGACCTCCTCATGATGCTGCCGCTCCGGGCAGCCCGCACCTTTGCCCGCGTCCACGGCCTCGCGCTGCGACACGCCCCGGCCGAGGTCGGCACCCTCCACTATACCCTCCTCTGGCACGAGCGCAGCGCACAGGATCCGGCGGTCGCCTGGCTCGCCGACCGGCTGGGCACCGCCTGCCATTCGTCCAGCGAATAGCCGATATACGCTGCGGACCCCTTGCGAACGGCGCCGCTGCCGACAATGAGCCTGCGACTTATTCGCAATAGCAGGGGGAATGCATGTCTCGCTTTGGGTGGCTCGCCGGAAAGGCGACCCTGACGCTCGCCGCAGCGGTCGCCGCACCGCTCCACGCCGAAGAGGTGCCGGCCGGGCAGCAGAGCCTCAACACCGACGAGATCGTCGTCACCGCCACGGCGCGGGAACAGCAGGTCAAGGACGCGCCCGCCTCCATCAGCGTCATCACGCGCGAGGATCTGGAGCGGCTTCCCTATCGCGAGGTGACGGACGCGCTGCTGGAAATCCCCGGCGTCACCGTCACCCCGGGCGAGGGCAACAGCCGCGACATCTCCATCCGCGGCATGGCACCGCAGTACACGCTGATCCTGGTCGACGGCAAACGCCTGTCCTCGCGCGAATCGCGCACCAACGGCGGCAGCATCAGCGAAGGCGGCCTGCTGCCCCCGCTCGAGGCGATCGAGCGGATCGAGGTGGTGCGCGGGCCGATGTCCTCGCTCTACGGCTCGGATGCGATGGGCGGCGTCGTCAACGTCATCACCCGGGCCATATCGGACCGCTGGCGCGGCAGCGCGCGCGTCAACGGCACGCTCCAGCTCGGCGATGATTTCGGCAACGTCTATGACGGCAACTTCTACCTGTCCGGGCCGCTCGCCGGCGACGCGGTCGGCATCCAGCTCCAGGGTTCGCGCAACCGGCGCAGCGAGGACGACGTGATCGGTGGCACGCCGGAGCGCCACGACGATTCGATCGCAGGCAAGCTCGGCTTCGATGCCGGCGCCGACCACCGCTTCCTGGTCGAGGGCGGCTATTATCGGCAGAAGACCATCTCCACCGCCGGCAAGACCGTCGAGGCGAGCGACACCGTGCCCGAGGGCACCCAGGACACCATGACCCAGAAGCGCTGGGTCGCGTCGCTCAGCCACAGCGGCAAGTGGGGCTTCGCCGCATCCGAAAGCTACCTCCAGTATGAGGATGCCGAGCACGTCGAGGGCGAGAAGCGGATCAAGAACACGGTCGGCCAGTCGATCTGGACGGTGCCGCTGCCCTCCAACATGCTCAGCATCGGCGCCTTCTACCGCAACGAGGATCTGACCGACCTCACCGGCAACCGGCTCAACGGGTCGACCCGCACGGGCGCCGACCGCACCAACTGGGCGCTGTTTGCCGAGAACGAGCTCGCGGTGGTGGACGGGTTCAAGCTCACCGGCGGCCTGCGCATGGACGACGACGAGCAATATGGCACCCACTGGACGCCGCGCGTCTATGCGGTGTGGAACATGACGCCCGACTTCACGCTCAAGGGCGGCTATTCGCAGGGCTTTCGCGCGCCCAACCTGCGCCAGACGCTCGAGGACTGGGGCCAGACGAGCCGCGGCGGCACGATCTACGGCAACCCCGATCTGGAGGCGGAGACCTCGCGCACCTTCGAGGCATCGCTGCTCTACGACGGGGACGGGTTCCAGGCGAGCCTCTCCGCCTACGACACCCGCTTCAAGGACAAGATCACCCGCGTCACCTGCGAGGAAGCGGCCGCCTGGTGCATCGACGAACCGCTGAGCACGATCGGCCGGCCGCCGACCACCTATGTCAACGTGGACCGCGCGCGGGTCCAGGGCATCGAGGCGACCGTGGACGTGCGCCTCACCCCGACGCTGCGCCTCAACGCCTCGGGCACGCTCACCGATTCCGAGCAGCTGAGCGGCGCCAACGCCGGTGCCGCGCTCAACGACACGCCCAAGCAGCAGGCCAGCGCCTCGCTCAACTGGAAGCCGGCGGGCGGCTTCAGCGGCTACGTCCGCGCCATCTACCGCGGCGAGGAAGCCGTGACGGAGGCGCAGATCAGCGGCGAGAACGTCGTCGCCGCCTCCTACACCACCGTTGACATCGGCGGCAGCTACCGGCTGACGGAGGCCGTGACCCTCCACGGCGGCATCCAGAACCTGTTCGACAAGCGGCTGGACTATGCCGACTATGCCTATGTGATCGATCCGGCCCGGCTCTGGCTGGGCCTTGCCGCGCGCTTCTGATCGCGCCGGCAGGGAAGCGCCACGGGCGCGGCAGGCCGGCTCCCCGGCCGCCGCGCCCGCGGTTGTCAGAAGAACAGCTTTCGCACGCTGATCCGCACCGTCCGGCCGAGCGGATCGAGGAACCCGCCCTGGTAGCTCAGCGGCACCGTTCCTTGCGCGCTGGTCACTTCCTGGCGCTGGTTGAAGATGTTGTCGACCGACAGCGTCACCCGCGTGCCGCGCAGCCACGGATGGTCGCGCACCAGCGCCGGCTGCTGGCCCAGGTTCGCGAACAGCCGCAGGTCGGCGGTGGCGAGCGAGCCGAAGCGCAGCTGGTCGTTGCCGGTCGTGCCGCCGTTGACCTCGGTCGCGCTCTGCCAGTTGGCGCTCACGCGCGCGCCCAGCCCGTTGACGACATAGCCGCCCTGCAGCTGGATCTGGTGGCGCGGCTGGCCGCCGCGGCTTCCCGATGCAGAGCCGTTGAGCAGGTCCAGCTCCGGCAGCCCCTCGCGGATCAGGATCGAGTTTTCGAACTGCCAGGTGTGATAGGCCGCGAACTGCAGCCGCCCGCCGGCCCCGCCGCCGCCACGGCCGCCCCCGCGACCGCCCCAGCCACCGCCGCCCGGCCCGCGACCCGCACCCGGGCCGCCTTCGCCCCGCGCCTCGCGTGGCGGCGCGGTGCCGGCCGCTTCCGCCGCCTCGCGTTCCGCCCGCCGGGCCGCGCGCGCCGCCTCTTCCTGCCGCTGCCGCTCGGTGACGATCGGCTTGGAGAAGTTGAAGCCCCAGCGCAGCTGGCTGCGCTTGGAACGGGCGAAGTTCACCGGCCGCGTGTCGACGCGCAGCAGCGTGCCGTCCTCCGCGCGCAGGAACCGGTCGGGGAACGCATCCTCGATCTCCGCGGTCGCCGCCGGGAAGCTCGAGATCGGGTTCTTGATCCGGCTCGACACATAGTCGGCGGTCAGCGTCAGGTCGGTGTCGCGGATCGGGCGCAGGTTCAGCCCGGCCTTGAACACGCGCCGGCTGTCCCCCTCCAGGTTCGGGTTGCCGCCCTCCACCTGCGTCACGTCCACGGTCTCGCCGCGCACATAGTCGAAGATGCGCACATTGGGCGTCACCAGCACCGGGTTGCCCAGCTGCTGCGGCGTCGGCGCGCCTTCCTCGTGCGTCACCGACACCAGCAGCCGCACCGGCTCGGCCGGCTGCCAGTTGAGGCCATAGCCCAGCGTCGTCTGCGTACCGAAGTCGGACAGCTGCTCCACCTCGGCGTTGCCGTTCAGGGACAGGTTGCCCAGGAACGCCAGCACGTCGCGCGAACGGCTTGCGATCGGCAGGTCCAGGTTGCCGCGCGCGGTGCCCGTGTCGCGGCCGATGTCGGCGGATTGGGCAACGCCCGCCCGCAGCGAATCGCTCTTCAGGTCGGTGGTGTTTCCCAGCACCCGAATGCTCGCCGACGCCGGGCCGGCCGGCATCTCGAACAGCGTGCCGGACGCCAGCGCGTCGATCGCCGCGACCTGGTTGATCGACTTCGCGCGGTCGACCACGCGGGCATAGAGGTCCAGCGGCCCGAACGGGCTCGCGTCCGGATCGCCTGCGGTGATCGCTTCCTGGAGACCGACGGTGTCGAGCCCGCGCTCGGTGAAGGTCCGCGACTCGTCGCGCTGGTAGCTGGTGTTGAGCGACCAGCGCCACCGGCCGATGTCGCCGTTGAAGGCGGCGGTAGCATTGCCCGTCCAGCTCCGGTTGGTGCGCTCCAGCGGATCGACGTCGGCATAGCGATAGAGGGTGGTGGCGTTCGCAAAGGGCGAGAAGGGGCCCTCGGCCGGAAGCAGCAGCTCCACGCCGGGCAGGCCGGACAGCGCATGGCTTTCGCTGCGCTCCAACCGCACCGTGCCGGTCGCCGCCACATTGCCGAAGATGCTGGTGCTGTAGACCGCGTTCGCCGCCACCCGGTTGCTCGACGGCTGGAGCGTGCGGAAGGGCGTCGTGTCGGTCACGTTGAGGACGCCCGCCGTCCCGGCATAGTCGGCCAGCCCCGGGTTGGCGATCCCGGCGGGCACGCCCGCCTGCGTCACGGTGGTTCCGGCCAGGGCGCTCAGCGCCGGGTCGATCTCGCCGCCGCGCAGGCCGGTGATGTTGCCGGTCAGGTCGAACGGCCGCCGTGCGCTGGTGCTCGGCGTGATGTCGCGCTCGCTCTCCAGCAGGTTCGAGACGCCCTCCGCCTCCAGGTTGACGTTCAGCCGGCCGGCGTCGTTGATCCGGGTAAGCCCGGCCTCCGCCTGGAACTGGTTGCTGCCGCCTTCGGTCGGGATGCGGTCGGTCAGCTCGCCGGTGATGCTGCGAAAACGCGGGCGGAGCACGAAGTTCACCACGCGCTGGTCCGCGCGGAAGCCGAACTTCAGCGCCGCTTCCTCCGGCAGGATGTCGACGCGCAGGATCGCCTCCGTCGGCAGGTCGCGGATTTCCTGGAAGCCGGCCGTGCGCCTGCCGTTCACCAGCACCACCGGCGCGCCGTTGCCGTCGCGCCCCCGGCCGCTGCCGGTCTGCGGCGCCAGCTCTTCGAGCAGCTCGGCGACCGAGCTCACGCCATAGGAGCGGATGTCTGCGGGCGACAGCTGGATCTCGGGCGGGATGTCGCCCGGGACCGTTCCCGGCGGGGTGCGCCCGGTCACCACGATCTCCGCGCCCTCGGTCTCTTCCTCCACCGCCTCGGGCGGGCCGGAGTCGCCCGGCTCCCCCTGCGGCGGCGTCTGGGCCGGCACCGGGTCCGTTTGCGCGGCTGCGAGCGCAGGACTGGCCACACCCAGCAGCAACCATGCTGCCGTCGACAAAGGACGCATTCGAATCTCCCACCCGCGCAACGCCCGCGCGTTCACTCCGGCGATGGCCTAGCGAGCAAATGTCGCAGAAGTTTCACGCCATCGCAGGTGCGAAGGAATATGTGTCGCCAGGTGTCGCTGCGATGAATCGCTGCGGCGCGATCCCGCGTGCCGCCAATGCCGCCGCCAGCCGCGCCACCGGCTCCTCGCGCGCCTCGTCGGTCAGCTGGAACGTCCCCCAGTGGATGCCCAGCGCATGGGCCGCCCCGAGCAGCTCGAACATCGTCACCGCCTCCTCCGGATCGGCATGCTGCGGCGCCATGAACCAGCGCGGCGCATAGGCGCCGATCGGCAGCAGCGCGACGTCGGGCGCGCCGTGCCTGGCGGCAATGTCGCGGAAGATGCCGCCCCCGCACCAGCCGCTGTCCCCGGCGAAATAGACCCGGCCCACCGGCGTCTCGATCCAATGCCCCGCCCACAGCGCCATCCGCCGGTCGCCGGTGCCCCGCGCCGACCAGTGGTTGGCCGGCACCAGCGTCGTCGCGGCACCGCCGGGCACCGCGATGCGGTCGCCCCAGTCGCCCACCACCGTCCGCGCCCCGGGAACACCCTTCTTCACGATGGCGTCATTGCCCAGCGGCATCACCATCAGCGGCGCGTCGCGCGCATGCAGCCGCTTCAGCGTCGCCATGTCGAGATGGTCATAATGGTTGTGGGACAGCAGCACCGCGTCGATCCGCGGCAGCGCGTCGAACGCGATTCCCGGCGCCGTCACCCGCTTCGGCCCCGCAAAGCTGAAGGGGCTCGCCCGCTCCGACCAGACGGGATCGGTGAGCAGGTTCACGCCCGCCGCCTGGATCAGCAGCGTCGCATGGCCGACCGCGGTGATCGACAGCCCCGCCACCCGCGGCTCCGGCACCGCCTGTGTGACCGGCACCGCCTTGGGCCAGGTTGCCGGGCGCGGCCCGAACTTCCACCGCAGCATGTCGGCCAGCCCGCGATCAGTCGCAGGCTGCCCGGGATTGAAGAAGCGCACGCCGTCGAAATGGTCGCTCGGCGGCCCCTGGTAATAGCGGTTGCGCGCCACGATCAGTCCTGCCGCCCTGCGGCGGCGGCCGCCTGCCCGCCGTGCTCCGCGCCGCCATCCTCGCTCATGCCCGTCCCCCTGTCGCAATCTGCGGCGGGAGAACGCGCGGGCGCGCTTTTGGTGGCGGCGCGGCCGCGCGCGTCCCGCTCAGGCGCCGAACGCGCCGTCGATCGTGTGCATCGCGCCCGTCACGAACCCGGCTTCCGGCCCTGCCAGCCACGCGACCATGCCCGCCACTTCCTCCGGCCGCCCGTGGCGCTTGATCGCCAGGAAGTTGTGCATCAGGTCGCGCATCGGACCATCTTCGGGATTTGCGTCGGTGTCGATCGGCCCGGGCTGCACCACGTTGATGGTGATCCCGCGCGGCCCGAAGTCGCGGGCAAGGCCACGCGCCAGCCCCTGAAGCGCCGATTTGCTGAGCGCATAGGATGCCATGCCCGCCACCGGCATCCGATCGCCGTTGACCGATCCGATCACGATGATCCGCCCGCCTTCCGGCATCTGCCGCGCCGCCTCGACCGAGGCGTGATAGGGCGCATGGACGTTGATGCGGAACAGCCGGTCGATCACGTCCGGGTCCTGCTCCAGCGCGTCGCCGAACACCGCGATCCCCGCATTCACCACCAGCACGTCGATCGGCCCGCTCTCGCGCACCCGCGCGATCACCGCATCCCGGTCGGCGCTGTCCGTCACCACCGCGGTGCTGCCCGTCTCCGCCGCCAGCGCCTGCGCCGCCTCGGCCGAACCGGCATAGGTAAAGGTCACCGTCGCGCCGTCCGCGGCAAAGCGCCGCACGATCGCCGCCCCGATGCCCCGGCTCCCGCCCAGCACGAGAACGGACTTTCCTTGAAACGCGGTCATCTGGCACTCCCTGGCAAATTACTGTAGGGATCGCTACATAAACAGCGACTTCGCACCGTCAAGGCATTCTGTAATCGTGACTACAAATAAACCGCGCACCCGCGGCCGTCCGCGCAGCTTCGATCCGGAACAGGCGGTGGCCGTCGCCCAGACGCTGTTCCACACGCGCGGCTATGACGCGGTCAGCGTCGCCGACGTGACGGAGGCGCTCGGCATCAAGCCCCCCAGCTTCTATGCGGCGTTCGGCAGCAAGTTCGGGCTCTATGCGCGCGTGCTGGATCGCTATGCCGGCACCGGCGCGATCCCGCTCGACGCGATCCTCCTTCCCGACCGGCCCGTCGCCGAGGCGCTGGCGGCACTGCTCGAAGAGGCCGCGCGCCGCTATGCGGCCGCGCCGTGCACCACCGGCTGCCTGGTTCTGGAGGGCACGCGCTGCAACGACGCGGAGGCGCGGGAGGCCGCCTCCGCCTTCCTGGTCGCAGCCGAAGCGGTGATCCGCCGCTACATCGCCGATCGCCATCCCGAGGACGCCGATCGCCTGACCGACTTCGTCTGCACCACCATGGCCGGCCTGTCAGCCGCCGCACGCCACGGCCACGACCTCGATCGCCTCCTCGCCACCGCCCGCCTCGCCGGCCTCGCCATCGCGCAGGCGCTCGGCGACTGAGGGTGGGGCGCAGGTCGCGGATAGCGCGGCCTCTCCCGGGAGCTCGGCCCTTGCGGAAATGTCTGCAGCGAAAGCCGAGTACGGCTCCCGCGGCTACGACGCCTACTGCAACCCCAAGGTCGTGGTCGGCGACAATGTGGGTGCGAGCACGAGCAGGTCGAACTGGCGGGCAGCTTCTCGCCAGGCATCGGGCATGTCCGCGGGCGGGTTGGCGCGCAGGGTCCGCAGATCGATCACCGTCCATTCGCCGCTGGTAGCGGCCTGGGCTCCTGTCGGAACGGCTGCCTTCAGCCAGGCATAATGGGGATCATCGGCCAGGTCGAACGGTGCGGTTTTGAGCGGCCGGCCGACCTCGTCATAGGACGGCAGGATCCCCTTCGCGCCATAGACCGCGATGTGCAGCGACGACGTGCCTTCCCCGTCCGCGCGTTCGGCGACGAAGTTGCCGAGGTCGCGCTGGCCGAGCGTGTTGAAGCCCTTGGCGGCATGAACGTCGCCGAATTTGAAGAGCAGCTTGCCGGTGCCGGGCGTCGCCTTGAGATGATCGACAAGCGTCTGCTTCATCAGGCGCGCACGCCGCCCGTTGGAAGAGAAGCCGTCCACGTCCTGGCCGAGATAGATCGCGCGCGTCTCGGTCAGGGCGCGAAACAGCCGCTTCACGCGCACGCCGCCGTCCCGTTCGATCGCGGCACGGGCTTCGCCAAGCTGTTGATCGCTGACCTGGATGAGGAACAAGTCGACGATCGATCCCGATTGCAGCGCTTTGGCGGTGGCGGTGCGATCGAATGCCACCAGTCGCTCGATGGCGGCGCGGGAGAGAGGACCGGGTTTGGCGTCCAGCATCCGCTCGAGAAGAAAGCCGCCGGATCCGAGAAACTCCTGGTCGAGCCCCCAGAGCGCGAAGTCGGGCCCGGCCATCTGCGCGCATCGCGCCGCCATCTGGCTTTCGTCGCGGCTGTCCTGGAAGGCGATCGCATGCGGATGTGCTCGGACGAACGCCGCAATGCGTCCCTCCCGATCCGGGCGGCGGAGCTGGCTGTCGACCATCGCGGCGACTTCGGGGCCGGTCTCGACGACAAAGGCGCGCAATCCCGATGGTGCCATGATCCGGCAGACGCCCGTCGCGAACAGGGGTATCTCGCGCGAAAGATGATATTCGCCGATCATCACATACTGCGCTCGCGCAACGGCATCCGCCAGGACGGTGGAGCCCGGCCCATGCAATCCTTCGGCATCGACGCGCAGCGCCGTGTGCGCTTGGGTCAACCGCTCGGAAAAAGGAACCGACGCGGGCGGCGTCTCGGCTCGCCCGGCAGTAGTCCAGGCCAAAAGCAGCAGTACGGCGATACGCGAAAACATGATCCTACCCCCCTATTCCCCAGTCCCTTTCGGCTCGGACACCTCTCCCGTCGCGGGAAGATCCTGTCGAAACCGAAGCGGTGTCGTGTCCCGACATGCCCCGATATGTCCCGGCGGGAAAGTGAAGGGGGTCGCGACTTGCGATCGCGCGCCGTCGGGCTCGAGAGAAAACCGGGGAGCACTGCGTCACGCAATGCTGGCGCTCCGGTCCGGGCTCATACCCTAGCCCCGGTACGTCACCCCGCCCGTCATCGCCTCGGGCGCGCCGGTCGTGCCGGGGAAGGAGATCGCCAGCCCCCGCACCGATCGCGCCGCGAGGTACGCGAACGCCTCCGCCTCGATGAAGTCGCCGCGCATGCCCAGCGTATCGGACGAATCCACCCGGCCCAGCGCATCCGCCAGCATCGCCATCATCACCGGATTGTGCCGCCCGCCGCCGCACACGATCCAGTGCCAGTCCGCCGCCGCCTCGCCCAGCTGCGCCCGGCACGCCACCACCGCCGCGACCGTGAACGCCGTCAGCGTCGCCGCCGCATCCGCGTCCGACAGCTCCGCCACCGCATCGAGCGGAAAGTCGTAGCGGTCGAGCGACTTGGCGCCGGTGCGGGTGAAGTACGGGCTCGCCATCAGCCGCTCGACCACGCCGCGGTCGACGGTTCCGGCCGCCGCCAGCCGCCCGCCCTCGTCATAGCGGCCCAGCCCGCGCGCCTGCACCAGCTGGTCGATCAGGCCGTTGCCCGGCCCCACGTCGAACGCCGCCACACTCCCGTCGCGCGCGATCGCGGTCACGTTCGCGACCCCGCCGATGTTGAGAAATGCGACCGGCCGCGCACACCCGGCCCACTCCGCCAGCGCCGCATGGTAGATCGGCGCCAGCGGTGCGCCCTGCCCGCCCGCCGCCAGATCCGCCTGGCGCAGGTCCGCGACCACCGGCACGCCCAGCGCCACCGCCAGCGCATCGGGATCGCCCAGCTGGATCGACAGCTTGCGCTCGGGCCGGTGCAGCACCGTCTGCCCGTGGAAGCCCACCAGCTCGATCGTGCCCGCGTCCGGCTGCGCCAGCAGCTCGCGCGCGGCGCGGACATGGAAGTCGTGGATCACCCGCTCCGCCTCGGCAAAGCTCGCCGGGCGCGGGCCGTGGCCGTCGCTCGCGATCGCATCCTCGGTCGCCTGCACCAGCACCCGGCGCTCCCCGGCGCCGAACGGCAGCATCAGCGCGGGGCCGAAGCCGGTGACGCCCTCGCCGTCCGTCTCCAGGATCGCGGCATCGACGCCGTCCAGCGAAGTGCCGCTCATATATCCCAGCACGCGCATTGCCGCTCTCCACCCAAATCGCCGCTCGCCGCGCCGCCCGACCCGCGATAGCTTGGGGCCACGGCGCTGTTGCCCCGATCCAAAGCACAGCGCGCAAAGCGATGCCAGCGTGGAGACAGGACCATGTCGGACGGCGATCGGTGCGAAGTGCTGGTGGTGGGCGCAGGGCCGACCGGCCTCATGGCGGCGCTGCTGCTCCGACGACAGGGGATCGACGTCCGCATCGTCGATCGCGCCGCCCAGCCGTCCCGCGAGTCCCGCGCCTTCGCCGTCTCCGCCCGCACGCTGGAGCTGTTCGCCAGCCTCGGCCTCGCCGACACGCTGCTCCAGCGCGGCGTGATCGACAGCGGCATCGGCTTCCACGTCTCGGGCGAGTGGGTGGGCGGGCTCGATTTCGACCATGCCAGTTCGCCGGACACGCCGTACCGCTTCATCCTGATGCTGCCCCAGGCGGAGACCGAGGCGGTGCTGCTCGACGCGCTCGACGACGCCTGGCTGACGGTGGAGCGGGAGGTGGAGGTGACCGGCCTCGCCGTCGACCCGGACGGCGTCCGTGTGGAGGCGCAGGAGGCATCCGGCACCGTCACCACCCTTCATGCCCGCTACGTGATCGGCGCGGACGGCGCGCACAGCATCGTCCGCCACGCGCTCGACCTGCGGTTCGAAGGTGCGCCCTATCCGCAGAACTTCCTGCTGGGAGACGTCGCGGTCGACTGGCCGCTCGACCACGACCGCTTCCGCGTCTTCGTCCATGCCGATCGCATCGGCCTCTATTTCCCGCTCGACGGCACCGGCCTGTCCCGGGTGATGGCGACCGACCTGCACGCCCGCCCGGACGAGCACGCCGCCCCGGAGCTCACCCTCGCCGAGCTTCAGTCGGCCTTTGCGGAGGCGGCCTGCCTTCCCGTCACCCTCTCCCGCCCCGAATGGCTGACGCGCTTCCGCAGCCACCACCGGGTGGTCGATCGCTACCGCGTCGGCCCGGTTTTCGTCGCGGGCGACGCCGCCCACATCCATTCGCCCGCCGGCGGCCAGGGCATGAACACCGGCCTGCAGGATGCCGCCAACCTCGCCTGGAAGCTCGTCTCGGTGCTGCGCGGCGGCGCGTCGGAGCCGCTGCTCGACAGCTATGGCAGCGAGCGCCTGCCCATCGCGCAGGAGGTGCTGCGCTTCACCGACCGCATCTTCAACGCCGCCGCCGGCCAGGTCGGCTGGCGCGCCTGGCTGCGCGACGCGCTCGCGCCGATGCTGGTGGGCCCGGCCTCCGCGCTCGACGTGGTCCAGGACCGCGCCTTCCGCCGCTTCGCCCAGATCGACATCGCCTATCCGCCCAATCCCGCCGTCGCGGAGCTGCCCCGCGGCCCCGCGCCGCGCCCGGGCGAGCGCGCCCCCAATGCCCAGCTCACCCGCCACCGCGACCTTTTCGATCTGCTCGCGGGCTATCGCTTCCACGTCCTCGCCCTCTCCCGCCGCCGCCTCTCGGCCGTCGAGGCGGGCACCCTCGCAGACGCGCTCGCGCGCCTTTCCGGCGATCGCGTGGCGACCCACCTGCTCGCCCGCATGACGGCCGGCGCCCATGGCGCCGTCGAGCGCCTGGAGCGCGCCGACCTGTTCGACCGCTACGGCCTCGCCGACGAACACGCCCAGGCCCTGCTCCTGGTCCGCCCCGACGGCGTCCTCGCCTGGCGCGCCGAAAGCCTCGACCTCCCCGCCTGCACCGCCGTCCTCCGCAGACTAGGCGCTCTCCCCCGCTGAGGCGCCGGCGCCCACCGCTCTTTCTACGTACCCCGACGAAGGCCGCGGCCCAGTCGGGAAACGCCCGCGGCTCCAGCGAACCACCCCCACCTGGACCCCAGCCTCCGCCGGGGTACAGAGGCATCAAACCGCACCGCCGCTCGTGCTCCCGCGAAGGCGGGAGCCCAGGGTCCCACGCGCCACCCACGTTGCTCTGCGCGGCCCTGGATCCCCACCTGCGCGGGGATACGTCACGATGCGCAGCCGCACCCCCCTTCTGCGTACCCCGGCGGAGGCCGGGGCCCAGTTGGGAAACACCCGCGGCTCCAGCGAACCGCCCCCACCTGGACGCCGGCCTCCGCCGGGGTACGGCGCCATCGAACCGCACCCGCCTCGTGCTCCTGCGAAAGCAGGAGCCCAGGGTCCCACGCGCCACGCACGTTGCTCTGCTCGGCCCTGCATCCCCACCTGCGCGGGGACACATCACGATGCGCAGCCGCCCCCCCTTCTGCGTACCCCGGCGGAGGCCGGGGCCCAGTTGGGAAACACCCGCGGCTCCAGCGAACCGCCCCCACCTGGACGCCGGCCTCCGCCGGGGTACACCCTCCCGGCCCTGCCGCTGTCCTACCCCGCCAAACCATGGCATGGAGCCGCCACGCTACCCCTCCGGGCAGCCGGTGCGCCCCCGCATCTTGGACTAACTTTCGACTAACCTTTCGCGCGATGACCCTGCCGATCCACGCCGTCCTGCCCGCCCTGCTCGGCCACCTCGCCGCGCGCAGCAGCGCCGTGCTGGTCGCCCCGCCCGGCGCCGGCAAGACCACCGCGGTCGCCCCCGCGCTCCTCGATCAGCCCTGGTGCACTGGCGAGGTCCTGCTCCTCTCCCCCCGCCGCATCGCCGCCCGCGCCGCTGCCGAGCGCATGGCAGCACTTGCCGGCGAACCCGTCGGCCGCACCTTCGGCTACGCCACCCGCATGGACAGCCGCCGCTCGGCCGCGACGCGGGTGACGGTGGTGACCGAGGGGATCTTCGTCGCCCGCATCCAGGCCGATCCCGAACTCGCCGGCATCTCGGCGGTGCTGTTCGACGAGGTTCACGAACGCAGCCTCGACAGCGACTTCGGCCTCGCCCTCGCGCTCGACGCCCAGGCGGGGCTGCGGCCGGACCTGCGCATCGTCGCCATGTCGGCGACCCTCGACGGCGCCCGCTTCGCCCGGCTGCTCGACCACGCGCCAGTGGTGGAGAGCGAGGGCCGCAGCCACCCGCTGGAGCTCCGCCACCTCGGCCGCGCCGCCGAACAGCGGATCGAGGACGGCATGGTCCGCGCGATCCGCACCGCGCTCGCCGACACCGACGGCGGCGTCCTCGCCTTCCTGCCCGGCGTCGGCGAGATCGAGCGCACGGCCGAGCGGCTGGAGGGCCTGGGCCCCGACATCGTCCTCCACCGCCTGCACGGCAGCCTGGAGCCCGGCCAGCAGCGCGCCGCGATCGCCCCCGATCCGGAAGGCCGCCGCAAGCTCGTCCTCGCCACCGCCATTGCCGAGACCTCGCTGACCCTCGACGGCATCTCGACCGTGGTCGACTCCGGCCTCGCCCGCCGCCCGCGCTACGATCGCGCCGCCGGCATGACCCGGCTGGTGACGGAGCGCGCCAGCCAGGCCGCCGTCACCCAGCGCGCCGGCCGCGCCGCGCGCCAGCGGCCGGGCGTCGCCTACCGCCTGTGGGAGGCCGCCGCCACCGCCGGGCTACCGCGCTTCGACCCGCCCGAGATCCTGGAGGCGGACCTCTCCGCGCTGGTGCTCGACTGCGCGCGCTGGGGCGTCACCGATCCCACCACGCTGCGCTGGCTCGATCCGCCGCCTGCCGCCGCCATCGCCGAGGCAAAGGCGCGCCTCGCCACGCTGGAGGCGATCGACGCCGACGGCCGACCGACGCCGCACGGCGCCGTCATCGCCTCCCTCCCGCTCCCCCCGCGCCTCGGCCACATGCTGGTGCGCGCCGGCGAGCGCGGCCTCGCCCAGGTCGCCGCCGAAGTCGCGGTGCTGCTCGGCGAGCGCGGGTTGGGCGGCCAGGACGCCGACCTCGAACTGCGCCACCGCCGCTGGCGCACCGAGCGCGGCCAGCGTGCCGAAGCCGGCCGCCGCATGGCGCAACGCTGGGCAAGGCTCGTCCCCGCAGCCCCGCCCGCGGAACGTGACCCGCAAGCGCTCGCCACCTGCGTCGCGCTCGCCTTCCCCGACCGCGTCGCTCGCCGCCGTGACGCGACCGGCGAACATTGGGCGAGCGTCGGCGGCCGCGGCTTCCGCCTCGACCCCACCTCGCCGCTCGCCAGTGCCGAATGGCTCGCGGTCGCGGAGACGCAGGGCGCCGCCTCGGGCGCGCGCATCCTCTCGGCCGCCGCGCTCGACCTCGCCACGATCGAGTCGCTGTTCGGCGACCGCATCGCCGTGCGCCGCGATGTCGCCTTCGATCCCGCCACCGGCGCGATCAGCGCCGTGCGCGCCCGCGCGCTCGGCGCCCTGCGGCTGAGCTCCGGCCCCGACAGCGCCGCTTCGGCAACCGAGATCGAGGCCGCGCTGCTGGAGGGGGTCCGCACCCACGGCCTCGCCCTCCTGCCCTGGGGCGACGACGCAGCCGCCCTGCGCGCCCGCGCGCGGTTCGCGGCCGAGATGGGCGGCATCGACGATCCCTTGTCGGACGCGGTGCTGCTCGACCGCCTCGACGAATGGCTGCCGCCGCTCCTCTCGGGCAAGCGCCGCCTCGACGCGATCGCACCGTCCGCTCTGACGCAAGCCCTGGAGTCGCTCGCCGGCTGGGACGCGATGCAGGCCGTCCGCCGCCTCGCTCCCGCCCGCTTCGAAAGCCCCGCCGGCTCCACCCACGCGATCGACTATGGTGCCGAGGGCGGTCCGCGCGTCGAGCTGCGCCCCCAGGCGCTCTTCGGCCTCGCCCGCCACCCGACCGTTGCCGGCGGTGCGGTGCCGCTGGTCTTGAGCCTCACCTCACCCGCCGGCCGCCCGATCCAGACGACCCGCGACCTGCCCGGCTTCTGGGCCGGCAGCTGGGCGGCGGTGGCCAAGGAGATGCGCGGCCGCTACCCCCGCCACCCCTGGCCCGACGATCCCGCCTCGGCCTCCGCGACGCTGCGCACCAAAAATGCGGATGCGCGGGCGCGCGAGGGGCGTTAGAGCGTTTGACAACGAACCCCATTTCCCGCGTGGAGAAGCTTGTGCCGTCCGCCCGTATCTACCAGCGCCCCAAGAATTCCACCCAGTCCGGCCGCGCCCGCACCGACATGTGGGTCCTGGAGTTCGAGTCCACCGAGCCCAAGCAGCCGGATCCGCTGACCGGCTGGGCCGGCTCGGGCGACACCCGCGACCAGGTCCGCCTGACCTTCCCGACGGCGGAAGCGGCCCGGGCCTATGCCGAAAAGCAGGGCCTGACCTATCACGTCGTCCCGGCGCCCGAGCGCAAGCTCAAGCTCCAGGCCTACGCCGACAACTTCCGCTAAGCCGGGGGCGGGGGCGGCGCTTACCGCCCCGCCAGGATCCCGGCGCCCAGCAGCAGCAGCAGCTTCACGTCCATCGCGAAGCCTTCGGCGCGCTTGGCGGCGATGAAGGACTCGACCTCGGCGAGCGGCACCCGGTGGACGGTGATGTCTTCACCGTCGACGCCGCCGCCCTCGCCGGTCTTCACCAGCTCGGTCGCCCGCATTAGCGTAAAGCCTTCGGAGACCATGCCGGGCGAGGAATGGAACATGCCCACCGGCTCGATCTTGCCGGGGCGATAGCCCGTCTCCTCCTCCAGCTCGCGCGCGGCGGCGATCTCGGCCCCTTCGCCCGCGACGTCGTCGCCGATCAGTCCGGCCGGCAGCTCCAGGCAGCGCTTGCCCAGCGGCATGCGGAACTGGTCGACCAGCAGCACGCAGCCCTCGTCGTCCACCGCCAGGATCACCGCCGCCTCGATGCCGCGGGCCCGGCCCACATATTCCCACGTCCCCTGCTTCTTGGCGACGATGTACTTGCCCTCCCACATCGTCTCGACGGGGAGATTCGCATCCTTGGTCATAGTTCGATCAATCGGTCCGGTAGTTCGTTGATGTCGTCGGCGCTGCGCGGGAAGTGCTCGGCGAGCACCACGCCCACCTGCTCGACCGCGCGCGCCATGCCCTCGCCGACGCGCCCCTCGCGCACGGAGGCGACCAGCGCCGCCATCGCCTCGCCCCACACCTCGGGCGCGACCTTGGCGTGGATGGCCTCGTCGGCGATCAGCTCGGCACGGTGCTCGGCCAGCGACAGGTAGAGCAGCACGCCGGTGCGCGCACGCGTGCGCTTCTCCGCCGCGGTGCGGAACAGCCCCACCGCCCGCCTGCGCACCCGCCGCGTCTTGGTGGCACCGGGCGTCATCGCGATCCGCAGCTTCGGGATGGCGAGCAGCAGCCGAACGACAAGGAACGCCAGCGTCTGGAGCAGCAGCGCGATCAGCAGCAGCACGCTCGGGTGCACCACCTGTGTCCAGGGATCGAACACCCGCTCATACAATGCCGCCGCCATGCCGGGCCACACCGACAGCAGCGCCAGCACCAGCAGCATCGCCAGCACCGCCCAGTGCAGCGCCACGTCGTGGTACGAGTCGGATCGGCCCGCGACCACCGTCACGATCTCGCCGTCCGTGCCGCGCTCCGCCGCGGCCACGGCGGCCGTGACCGCCGCATGATCCTGTTTGCTCAGATGCATCACCAGCTCCCCGAAGCGCCGCCGCCGCCGAACGACCCGCCGCCGCCGCCGCCGAAGCCGCCGCCGCCCCAGCCGCCACCGCCGGAGCCGCCGCCACCGCCACCGCCCCAACCGCCCCAGCCGCCGCGGTCGTCGTCGTCGCGCGAGCCGTGTTCGATCGCATTGGCGATGGTCCACAGCACGATCGGCCAGTCGCTGCCGCCGCCGCCCCGCGAGCGATAGCGCCGCCCGCGCCACTTGCCTCCGCTCCCGCTCCGGCCACCCCGGCCGCGGAACATCGACAGCAGCACGAACAGCAGCACCATGCCCCAGAACACCAGCCCCAGGGGGAAGCCGCCGCCGTTGCCGCGCTTGGCCGCGGTGCTGTGGGTGCGGTCATATTCGGCGGCCGCCGCCTTGGCCCGCGCCTGCGCGTCGGCGTCCGGCAGCGACAGCTGCGTCGCCAGCGCATCGGCGCCCGCGACGATCCCGCCCGCCAGGTCGCCCGCCTTGAACCGCGGCAGGATCGTGCCGTTGATGACGACGCTCGAATAGGCGTCGGTCAGCACCGGCTCCAGGCCGTAGCCGACCTCGAGGCGCACCTTGCGCTCGTTGGGGGCCACCAGCAGGATCGCGCCATTGTCGGCGTCCTTCAGGCCCACCGCCCAGGCCCGGCCCAGCCGATAGCCATAATCCTCGATCGGATAGCCCTGCAGGTCCGGCACCGTCGCCACCACCAGCTGGTGGTTGGTCTGCTGCTGGAGCTGGTCGAGCTTCTGGGTGAGCGCCGCCTCCTGGTCGGGCGGCAGGACGTTCGCCGCATCCACCACGAAGCCGGTGAACTGGGGAAAGTCCTGCGCCTGCGCCGCGCCCGCGCTTCCCAGCGCGAGCAGCGTCGCCAGCAGCAGCCGAACCAGCGCCATGGCCCGGCTCAGCTGGCGTTGCCGAAGTTGACCGTGGGTGCGGTCTCCGCGCCCGCCTGCGCCTGGAACGGCACCTTGGGCTTGGCGCCATAGAAGATGCGCGCGCCCACCGCGTCGGGGAAGGTGCGGATGCGGGTGTTATAGGCCTGCACCGCCTCGTTATAGTCGCGCCGCGCGATCGCGATGCGGTTCTCGGTGCCTTCCAGCTGGCTCTGGAGCGCCATGAAATTCTGGTTGGCCGTCAGCTGCGGATAGGCCTCCACCACCGTGCGCAGCTGGCCCAGCGCCTGGGTCAGCTGGTTCTGCGCCTGGCTGAACTTCTCGAACTGCTGCGGGTCGGACAGGTCGTCGGTGGTGATGTTGATCGAGGTGGCACGCGCGCGTGCCTCGGTCACCTTGGTCAGCGTACCGGATTCATGGGCGGCATAGCCCTTCACGGTCGCGACCAGATTGGGAACCAGGTCGGCGCGGCGCTGGTACTGGTTCTGCACCTCGCCCCACTTCGCGTTCACGTTCTCCTCGGCGGTCGGGACGCTGTTCACCCCGCAAGCCGCGAGCAGCCCCGCACCCAGCATCGTCAGCATCGTCCGAAAGCGCATCTGTCTCTCCTCAAGCCTTGCCATCGTCACTTGTAGCGGGGCAGGAACGCTCCGCGAAGGGCAATCGATCAACGAGGGATTCATGACGCTGTTGCACGAGTTCCGAAAGTTCGTGGCGCGCGGCAACGTGCTCGACCTGGCGGTCGGCGTCATCATCGGCGCCGCGTTCGGCACCATCACCAAGTCGCTGACCGACGACATGATCATGCCGGTGATCGGCTGGCTGTTCGGCGGCTTCGATTTCTCGAGCTATTTCCTGCGCCTGGGGCCGATCCCCGCCACCTACACCGGCTCGCCCGACAACTACGCCGCGCTCAAGGCCGCCGGCGTGCCGCTGTTCGGCTATGGCCAGTTCGTGAGCGTGGTGATCAACTTCATCATCCTCGCCTTCATCGTCTTCCTGCTGGTGAAGTTCGTGAACCGCGCGATCGCGGTCGTGCACGAGGAGCAGAAGACCGGCACCGCACCCCCCGCCGCCGATCCGCCCGAAGTGGCGCTGCTGCGCGAGATCCGCGACGAGCTGCGCGCGCGCAGGGACGATGCGGGCGCGTAAACGCCGAACCGTTCGTGCCGAGTAGAGACCGAGCAGCTCCGCAGGAGCGTGTCGAGGGCTCGTATCGAGGTACCGCCCCAGGCGCCCGCCCTTCGATACGTCGCCTCGATACGCTGCTGGCGCAGCTACTCGACGGCTATTCAGGGCAAACGGAAGAGAGGGGCCCCGCCCCTCAGTGCCCGCCGCGGCAGGCGAGCGCCTCGACCAGTTCCTCGATTCGCGCCGGGTCGCCCGCGGCGATGACCTCGCCGTTGCTGGCCGCGTGGAGCGGGTCGCCCGCCCAGTCGCACATGCGCCCGCCAGCACCCTCCACCACCGGCACCAGCGCGGCGAAGTCGTGGAGCTTCAGCCCCGCCTCGATCACCACGTCGAGGTGGCCGGAAGCCAGGCACGCATAATTATAGCAGTCGCCGCCCAGCACGGTGCTGCGCACGGCCCCGTCGACATGCTCGAACGCATGGAGCTGGTCGTCGGTGAACAGCGCGGGGCTGGTCGTCGCCAGCAGCGCGTCGGCCAGGTCGCGACAGCGGCGGGTGCGCGCCTCCTGTCCGTTGAGCGTCGTCGGGCGCCCCACCACCCCCAGCCAGCGTTCGCGCAGGATCGGCTGGTCGATGATGCCGAGCACGGGCCAGCCGTCCTCCACCAGCGCGATCAGCGTGCCGAAGATCGGCCGTCCGGCGATAAAGGCGCGGGTGCCGTCGATCGGATCGAGCACCCATTGCCGGCCGCTGGTGCCGGCGCGCTCGCCTTCCTCCTCGCCCAGGATGCCGTCCATCGGCCGCTCGGCGATCAGCAGCCGGCGCATGGCGGCCTCCGCCTCCTTGTCGGCGAGCGTCACCGGGGAGGCGTCCTCCTTGGTCTCCAGCCCGAACTCGGTGCGGAAGCGGGGGCGGATCGCGGCGCCCGCGGCATCCGCGAGGCGCAGGGCGAGGTCGATGTCGGTCTGGGAAACGGCCATGCCCATCCCTACCCCCGGCACGGCCGCGCGCCAACCACCAAGCCGCGCGAAGCCGCGTGACGGCGCCCGGCCGCCCGGCTAGGCTGGCGCATGTCCTGCGGGAGTTCGACCATGCGTCCGATGCTGCTGATCGCTTCGTTGCTGCTGCCCTTCGCCGCGCCCGCCAGTGCGGCACTCGCGCCGGGAGCCAAGGCGCCCGACTTCGTCGCCAAGGGCGCGATCGCGGGCAAGCCCTTCACCCTCCACCTGCGCTCGCAGCTCCGCAAGGGGCCGGTGGTGCTCTACTTCTTCCCGGCCGCCTTCACGGGCGGCTGCAATGCCGAGGCACGCGCCTTTGCCGAGGCGGTCGACGACTTCCGCGCCGCCGGTGCCACCGTGATCGGCATGTCGGCCGATCCGCTGGACAAGCTGGAGGCGTTCTCCGCCCAGCATTGCGCGGGCAAGTTCGCGGTGGCGAGCGCCACCCCGCGCGTGGTGCGCGGCTATGACGTCGCGCTGGGCCGCCCGGCTCCGGGCAAGAACGCGCCGGTCCGCACCAGCCGCACCAGCTATGTGATCGCGCCGGACGGCCGCATCCTCTACGCCCATGACGACGCCAGCCCGCTCGAGCACGTCCAGCGCACGCTGGCGGCGGTCCAGAGCTGGCACCGCCAGCACGGTGGCGGGCGCAGCTGACCCGCCGCCGCGCCACGCACCAACTGGTGGCGCATCACACCGCGAGCGCCCGGTGACTTTCGCCAACATGATGCAGGCGGCTGTTCCCGTACTCGTGTTTTCAAGCACTTAGGAAATTGGCACGACCCCTGCAAAGTCCCTCGCATCGATCGCCGGATGGTCCGGCGGCCGAAAGGATCAGGGAGTTTCCACCATGTCGACCCGTCTCCAGACGCTGCAGTTCAGCTTCGCTTCGCTCGTCGCCGCCGTCGCCTTCGCCTCGCTGACGATCAGCGCCGCCGCATCGGTCGTCCCGGTCGCCTGACCGGGACAGCTTCTCCTTCGAACCGGAGACCTGCCATGCGCCCCTTTTTCATCGCGCTCGCATCCTTCGTCACCACCGCCACGGTGATCGTCGCGACCAGCGTGCCCTTCACCGGCGGCATCGCCTGACGCGAACCCGTCTTTGCGCCCGCCCCTTGTTCCGTCTCCGCAACGACCCTTAGGGTGTGCCGGGGAGCCAAGCCGCCGCTCAGCGGTTCTCCAGGACGGAAAGCAGCAAGAGGAACTGGGATGCTCGAACATCTACCACGCTGGCTCGGTGCGCTCCTGCACGACGTGCGCGCCGGGGCGAGCAAGCTCACCATCGTGGACCCGGCGCTCGGCGACTTCGCCGCGCTGAACCTCGCGAGCCCGGCCTTTGCCGATGGCGCGCGGCTGCCGGAACGCTTCACCGCCGACGGCACCGGCGTGTCGCCGCCGCTCTACTGGACGGGCGTCCCGGCCGGCACCGAGTCGCTCGCGCTGGTGGTGGAGGATCCCGACGCCCCCGCCGCCCAGCCGCTGGTGCACGCGATCGTCTGGGGCATGCCGCCCTCGACCGACCAGCTGCGCGAGGGTGCGATCCAGGCGGATGGCGACGGCGCGCTCGACGGCAGCGACGTCGGCCGCAACAGCTATCTGCGTGAAGGCTGGCTGCCGCCCGATCCACCGAGCGGCCATGGCGAGCATCGCTATGTCTTCCAGCTGTTCGCGCTCGGGCCGGGCGAGGATCTCGATCCCACTCCCGGCCGTGGCGCCGTCGTCCATGCCATGGCCGGCCGCGTGCTCGCCGCCGGCCTGCTGACCGCCACCTATTCGCGCGACGAACCCGCCGACATCGGCCCGGTCGGAAGCGCGGTGCCCGCCTGAACCCCACGTGTCCCCGCGCAGGCGGGGACCCAGGGCCAACCAGAACACACGGCAGCGCGTGTAACCCTGGGCTCCCGCTTTCGCGGGAGCACGGGCGGACGCGCTTACCCGTTGACGATCGTACCGCCGTTCGGGTGCAGCACCTGCCCCGACATGTAGCTCGCATCCTCGCACGCCAGGAACAGGAAGGACGGCGCCACCTCATTGGGCTCGCCGCGCCGACCCATCGGCGTCGATTCGCCAAAGCTCTCCAGCTTCTCCGGCGTCGCGCCGCCCGAGGGATTGAGCGGCGTCCAGATCGGCCCCGGCGCCACCGCGTTCACGCGGATGCCCTTTTCGATCAGGTTTTCCGACAGGCTACGGGTGAAGGCAGTGATCGCCCCCTTGGTGGACGAATAGTCCAGCAGCTCCTTCGACCCCTGGTACATGGTGACGGAGGTGCAGTTCACGATCGCCGCGCCCGGCTTCAGGTGCGGCATCGCCGCCTGCACCAGGAAGAACATGCCGAAGATGTTGGTCTGGAAGGTGCGGCGCAGCTGCTCCTCGGTGATGTCGGTGATCTCCTTGTCGGCATGCTGCTCGCCGGCATTGTTCACCAGTACGTCGAGCTTGCCGAACTCGGCGATCACCTGCGCCACCGCCTGCTCGCAAAACGCCTTGTCGCCGACGTCGCCGGCGATGGTGAGCGCGCGCCGGCCCTCGCCCCGCACGATCTCCGCGGTCTTCTCGGCATCGTCATGCTCGCACAGATAAACGATCGCGACGTCCGCGCCCTCGCGCGCATAGAGCGCCGCCACCGCACGGCCGATGCCGCTGTCGGCGCCCGTGACGATCGCCACCTTGTCCTTCAGCCGCCCGGAGCCGGGATAGCGCGGCGTCCAGTCGGGCTTGTCATCCATCCGGCTCTCATGGCCGGGCAGCGCATCCTCATGGATCATCGGGTCGAAGTCGCTCATCGCGGAAGGCCTTTTCGTCTCTGGGGGTTAGCCGGAGAACGGGAGGCCGCAGCCGATGTTCCGACGTGGTCGCCTCGGCCCGATTGCCCCTTACGCCCACCCCGTTTGTCTCGAGTAGGGATCGAGCCCGTCGAGAGCCCGTATCGAGAGAGCCACAACAACCGGTCTCTCGATACGCCGTCTCGACGAGCTCGACGGCTACTCGAGACGAACGGAAGAAGGTGAGGATTCGACGCTCGTTCTGAACGTCGGGCGACCCTACAGGTCGAGCTTTTCGTAATCCGGCGGCGGCGCCACGCCCTCCATCCGCTCGGCAAGCAGCGGGCGGAAGCTCGGGCGGCTCTTCATGCCCACGTACCAGCGCTTGGCCGTCGTGTGCGTCTTCCAGTCGATCCCGCCCAGATAGTCCGCGACAGAGATCTGCGCCGCGGCCGCCAGATCGGCCAGGCTCATCGTCGCCCCGCCCAGCCAAGCGCGGTGGTCGAGCAGATAGTCGATGTAGTCGAGATGCTCGACCGCCGCCTTCATCGCGTCGCGCAGCGCGCGCGTGTCGGGCGGCAGGCGATGGACGATGCGCTTCTCCATCCGCTCCAGCAGCAGCGGCCCGGTGATCTCGCGGAAGAAATGCGTGTCGAACCAGGTGACGAGCCGGCGGATCTCCGCCCGGTCGGCCGCGGTGCCGTTCAGCATCGCCGCCTTGTCGACCGTCTCCTCGAAATATTCGCAGATCGCCATCGAATCGATCAGCGTGACGCCGCGCTCGACATCCACCATCACCGGCGTCTGCCCGGCAGGGTTCAGGTCGAGGAACTCGTCGCGGCGCGCCCAGGGCGACTCGCGCACGGGTTCATAACCGACGCCCTTTTCCGACAAGAGCAGGCGGACCTTGCGCGAAAAGGGACACAGCGGGAATTGCAGGAGCTGCCACATGGCTTTGCTGTTAGGCGGGCGGGCACGCGGGCGGAAGGGGCTTGATGCAGGACAGGCATAGAGAATGACGGCAGTGCTGTGGCTTGCAGGGGCGATCCTGCTGGCGGAAGTGTCGCGCCACCGTGCCGCCTGCGCCGGCGCGGTGCTGCTCGCCTGCCTGTCGGGCACGACATTGCCCGACCTCGACCTCTCGCTGGGCCTGGTCCACCGCAGCATCCTCACCCACGGGCCGCTGCTGCCGGCCCTGCTGCTGCTCGGGCCGCCTCGCTGGCGAGCCGCGGCGGCGGGGCTCGCGCTCGGCATCGGCCTGCACGTCGCGGCCGACACCTTTCCCAACGCCATGACCGGCTATGCGACGGTGAAGCTGCCGTTCGCCGGCTCGATCGGCGCCACCGCCTCCTACCTCTGGCTCGCCGCCAACGCGCTCGCGCTCACCATCGCCGGCGGAATGCTGCTGGCGCGCGAGTTCCCGCCCAGGTGGCTGGCGGCGCTACTGGCGAGCAGCGCCGCGATTGGCATCGCCTATCTGTTCGTCACCGACGGCGGCTGGCCGGCGCTGGGCGTCTACGCCGCCTTCGGCTGGCTCGCCGTCCGCCAGCGCAAGCAGGCGCGGATCGGCTGACGCCTCAGCGGCAGGTGGTGTTCGGCCGCGTCGCCTCCCACGCCACCGCCTGCAACCGCGCGGCCATGTCGCTGCCGATGCCGAGTTCGATCGCCGAAGCCTCGTCGCGGCCCAGCGTCCGCGGATCGCGGCCGGTGATCTCGGCGAACACGATCAGCGCCTCCAGATAATAGCCGTACACGCTCGCGTGATACTGGTCGTAGGACCAGAGCGGCGCCTGGTTGTAAGCGATGCCGTCATAGGGGTTCGCATCCGCCACCCCGCGCGCGATCGCGCAGTTGAAACCCTCGCCCACCGGCAGCACCCGCGTGCCCGGCCGCACCGTCGCTGCCCGGTCGTACGCGCGGCGCAGGTCGCGTCCCATGGTCTCGATCGGCTTGCCCTTCCACGGGCTGGGCTTCTGGAACACCAGGTCCGGCCGCGACCAGGTCGCCATCAGCCGCAGGTCCACCTTGGGATTGCGCGCCGCGAACAGCGCGGACAGGCGCCGCACGCCCTCCACCAGCCCGGCGGGATCGCCCGGCTTCTCCGGATCGAGGGTGCTGTATTCCTGCAGCACCACATGGTCCCAGGCGCGGTCCAGCCGGTCGCGCCGGTTCTGCCAGTGCCAGTTGAGCGTGCGGCCCCCGGCCGTCTCCAGCGACACCTGATAGTCGAGCCCGGCCTGGTCCGCGAAGCGCTTGAACAGCGCCGGCACGCCGCCCAGCCCCTCGCCGTTCAAATCGGTGACCGTGTCGGGACGATATTTCCACGCGGGCGAGTTGGCGCCGAAGGTGAAGCTGTTGCCGACGAACAGGATCGTCTCCGCGCCCGCAGGCGCCGTCCCCGCCAGCAGCGTTGCCGCCACGATTCCGATCCAGCGTGCGAACTTCATGCGTCTCTCCCGATGCGCCGCCTCTCCGGCCGCCCGCCGCTTCATCGGCATTCGGCGCGCAACTGCAACCGCCTTCGCACAAGGCGGGAGAAAAGATCCGGCGATGTGGGAGAGTGGATGCCCCGCGTGGATTCGAACCACGATTGACGGAGTCAGAGTCCGTAGTCTTACCATTAGACGACAGGGCAACGTCGTGAGGGCGCGCTGTTAGGGGGCGCGCGCGGCGCGGTCAAGCCTGTTTTCACGCGGATGCGCGATCGACGCGCCGCGCACGCTCCGGCGACCCCAGCGGGCGCCCCGTCGCGGAACTCGCCGTCGCCGCCGTTCCGGTTCCAGCCTCGCCTTGCCGTTGCCAGAAGGTTCCGCTAGCTTTTCCGTCAAGCACCGAGCGGCGGATCTCCGCCGTGACGGAACAGAACATAAGAAGAAAGTGACGGCATGGGGGAATCGACCGCCCGGTTGCCGCACCGGCGGGGCGTCGCCCCCGCCCGTTCGGGACCACATGCACCAGCGCAATCGCGCTTTGCCAAGGCACGCCATTTCGCGGCGCTGGACCTCGGCACCAACAACTGCCGGCTGCTGATCGCGCGGCCGCAAGGATCGGGCTTCGCGGTCGTCGATGCCTTTTCGCGAATCGTGCGACTCGGCGAAGGGCTTGCGGCGACCGGCCGGCTGAGCGAAGCCGCGATCGAACGCACCATCGCCGCGCTCCGGATCTGCGCCGACAAGCTGCGCCGCCGCAACGTCACCCTGTCGCGCGCCGTCGCGACCGAGGCGTGCCGGCGCGCGACCAACGGCGCCGACTTCATCCGGCGCGTACATGAGGAGACCGGTATCTTTCTGGACGTGATCTCGGCCGAGGAGGAGGCCCGCCTCGCCGTGCTCGGCTGCCATGCGCTGCTGGAGCCGGGCGACGGCCCCGCGCTGGTGTTCGACATCGGCGGGGGCTCGACCGAACTGGTCCTGCTCGACACCGCGGGGCCGGTCCCCCGGGTCGTGGACTGGCACAGCACCCCCTGGGGCGTGGTGTCGCTGACCGAAAGCCTGGGCGCCGGCCGCGCCGCGCCGATTGCCAGCGGCGCGTTCGACGCGATGCGCGCCTGCGTGTCCGAAAGCTTCGCACCCTTTGCCGCGCGCCTGCCCGAGGTCACCGGCCAGCGCCGGCTGCTCGGCACCAGCGGCACCGTGACCACGCTTGCCAGCGTCCACCTCGGGCTCGACAGCTATGATCGCTCGGCGATCGACGGGCTGATCGTGCCGGCCGACGCCATGCGCCAGGTCAGCCGCCGGCTCGCCGGGCTGGAGCTCTCCGGCCGCGCCAAGGTGCCCTGCATCGGGCCCGAGCGCGCCGATCTGGTGGTGGCCGGCTGCGCCATCCTGGAGGCGATCCTGGACCTGTGGCCGGCCGAGCGCCTCGGCATCGCCGATCGCGGCATCCGCGAGGGGATTTTGCGCCGCCTGATGCAGGGGCGCTACGCATGAGGGGCGCACCTCCGGGGCGCCAGCGCGTCCGCACCGCCCGCGGCCGCACCGCGCAATCGACCCGCTGGCTCGAACGCCAGTTGAACGATCCCTACGTCAAGCGCGCCAAGGCCGAAGGCTATCGCAGCCGCGCCGCCTTCAAGCTGCTGGAGCTCAACGAGCGCTTCCACCTGTTGCGCGGCGTCAAGCGCGTGGTCGACCTCGGCATCGCGCCGGGCGGCTGGTCGCAGGTGGTGCGCAAGCTCGCGCCCTCGGCCGCCATCGCCGGCATCGACCTCTTGCCCGTCGATCCGATCGACGGCGTCACGATCTTCCAGCTCGACTTCCTCCACGAAACCGCGCCCGACCTCCTGCGCGAGGCGCTGGGCGGCGAGGCGGACCTGGTGATGTCGGACATGGCGGCCAACACCGTCGGCCATCCCCAGACCGATCACCTGCGCACCATGGCGCTGGTGGAGGCGGGCGTGATGTTCGCCTGCGAAGTGCTGCGCCCCGGCGGCGCGTTCGTCGCCAAGTCGCTGGCCGGCGGCGCGGACAATGCCCTGATCGCCGAGCTCAAGCGCAACTTCCAGACCGTGAAGCACGCCAAGCCGCCGGCGAGCCGCAAGGGTTCGTCGGAATGGTATGTGATCGCCCAAGGCTTCAAGGGCCGCGCGAAGGTGGAGCCGGAGGAGTAGGCGCACGGCAGGCCCGCCGCGAGGGGGGCCTCTCCACTGCCAGCTGGGCATCGTACCCCGGCGAAGGCCGCGCCTTCTGCGAAACGGGCGCCGCCATCCTCTGGTCACACCCGTATTCCTGCGCAGGCAGGAATCCAGGGCCAAGCAGACCAACGACTTGCGGTGCTTGGAACCCTGGGCTCCTGCCTCCGCAGGAGCACTGTCAGGGTTTCGCAGATGTCCCGCGTTCGTCGAGGTACAGGTCGGCCCTACCCCGCTGCGCCTGCGGGATCAGGAACTGAAGGACGAGCTCACCACCCCTCCGTGTTTCCACGCCTCCGCCCATGCCTTGCCTTCGGCGAGGCGTTGCGCCACTCCCCGGCGCATGAACGCTCCCGCTCCCAAGCCCTGGGTCCTCGACATCGCGCCCTACATCCCGGGCCGCGCGACCAACGACGGCGGCCGGCCGGTCGTGAAGCTCTCGGCCAACGAGAACCCGCTCGGCACCTCGCCCGAGGCGAAGGCGGCGTTCGCGGCAGCCAACGCAAGCCTGGAACGCTATCCCGACCCGAGCGCCACCGCATTGCGCGAAGCACTCGCCGCCGCCCACGGCCTGGACCCTGCACGCATCATCTACGGCACCGGCTCGGACGAGCTGCTGCACCTGGCCGCCGGCGCCTATGCCGGCCCGGGCGACGAGGCGATCTATGTTCGCTACGGCTTTGCGGTCTACGACATCGCGATCCGCCGCGTGGGGGCCACCCCGGTGGTGGCGCTCGACCGCGACTATGCCACCGACGTCGACGCGATCCTGGCCGCGGTGACCGATCGCACCACGCTGGTCTATGTCGCCAACCCCAACAACCCGACCGGCACCTTCGCGCCCGCCGCCGAGATCGCGCGCCTGCACGCAGGACTCCCGTCGCATGTGCTTCTGGTGCTCGACCAGGCCTATGCCGAATATCTGGAGCCGGAGGACGACGATCTCGGCCTCCAGCTGGTCGAGGCGCATGACAACGTGTTCGTCACCCGCACCTTCTCCAAGATCCACGGCCTTGCCGCCGAGCGGATCGGCTGGGGCTATGGCTCGGCCGCGGCGATCGACGCGATGCACCGCATCCGCGCCCCCTTCAACGTCACCACCGCAGGCCAGATGGCGGCGATCGCCGCCGTCGGCGATACCGGCTTCGTCGAGCGCAGCCGCGCCCACAACCGCCAGTGGCGCGAGTGGCTGGCGGGCGAGGTCGCAGCCCTCGGCAACGCCGGCCTGCGCGCGGTGCCGTCCGAAACCAACTTCCTCCTCGTCCTGTTCGAGGGGCCGGTTTCGGCGGAAACCGCCTACAAGGGGCTGATGGACGCCGGCTACATCACCCGCTGGCTGCCGGGCCAGGGCCTCGCGAACGGCCTGCGCATCACCATCGGCACCGAAGAGCAGATGCGCGGCCTAGCCGAGGCGCTGCGGGGGATCGTCGGCTGATGCTGCCGTTCGCCCGCGTCGCCGTGATCGGCCTGGGGCTGATCGGCTCGTCGGTCGCGCGCGCGGTGCGCGAGGCGATGCCGGGCGTCCGCCTCACCGGCCACGACGCCGACCCCCAGGTGCGCGAGACCGCCCGTGCGCTGAACCTCGTCGACGACGTCGCCGACCATCCCGGCGCCGCCGTGCTCGATGCCGAGCTGGTCGTGCTGTGCGTGCCGGTCGGCGCGATCGGCGCCGTCGCGGCAGAGCTCGCGCCCGACCTGCCCGAAGGCGTGATCGTCACCGACGTCGGATCGAGCAAGGCGAGCGTCGCCCAGGCGCTGGCGGAGGCGCTTCCCGGCGTCGCCGTCGTCCCCGCCCACCCGGTCGCCGGCACCGAACGCTCGGGGCCGGACGCGGGGTTTGCGACGCTGTTCCGCAACCGCTGGTGCATCCTGACGCCGGCCGAGGACGCCGACCCCGTCGCCGTCGAGCGCGTCGCCGAATTCTGGCGCCGGCTGGGCGCCGACATCGAGCAGATGGCGCCCGAGCACCACGACCGCGTGCTCGCGGTCACCAGCCACCTGCCGCACCTGATCGCCTACACCATCGTCGGCACCGCCTCGGACCTGGAGGAAGTGACCCAGAGCGAGGTGATCAAATATTCGGCAGGCGGCTTCCGCGACTTCACCCGCATCGCCGCGTCCGATCCGACGATGTGGCGCGACGTGTTCCTCAACAACCGCGAGGCGGTGCTCGACATGCTCCAGCGCTTCTCGGAGGATCTGTCGGCGCTGCAGCGCGCGATCCGCTGGGGCCAGGGCGACGAGCTGTTCGACCGCTTCACCCGCACCCGCGCGATCCGCCGCTCGATCGTCGAGCAAGGCCAGGACGACGCCCGCGCCGACTTCGGCCGCAGCCACGAATAGGGGGGCTCACCCACCACCGTACCCCGGCGAAGGCCGGGGCCCAGTTGGGCAGCAGGCCGTGATGGAGCATATCCTCGCCGTGCTCCTGCGAAGGCAGGAGCCCAGGGTTCCGCGCATGATCGCCGTTGCTCTGCTTGGCCCTGGATCCCCGCCTGCGCGGGGATACGGTGAAGGGGCGAACGGGCCTGCTTCTTGAGTCAGCACGGCGGGTGTGCCGCGGCCCACCACCGCCTTCCCAACTGGACCCCGGCCTCCGCCGGGGCGCAAGTACGCCTCA
The DNA here is from genome assembly GCF_039522995.1 of Sphingomonas molluscorum. NCBI lineage: Bacteria > Pseudomonadati > Pseudomonadota > Alphaproteobacteria > Sphingomonadales > Sphingomonadaceae > Sphingomonas > Sphingomonas molluscorum. Next base: position 884,105 of record NZ_BAAAEL010000001.1, read on the forward strand.
GTCCGCGAACGGATCCCGCACCAGGATCGTGTCCTCGCGCTCGGGGCTGGTCGACACCAGCGCCACCGGGCACTGGATCAGCTCCTCGACGCGGCGGATGTACTTGATCGCCTGCGCCGGAAGCTCGGCCCAGCTGCGCGCACCCGCCGTCGACTCCTGCCAGCCCGGCATCGTCTCGTAGATCGGCTCCACCTTCGCCTGGTCGGCGGCGTGGGCGGGATAATAGTCGAGCGTCTCGTTGCCGAGCTTGTAGCCCGTGCAGATCGAGATCTCCTCGAACCCGTCGAGCACGTCGAGCTTGGTCAGCGCGATGCCGGTCACGCCGGACACCGCGACCGACTGGCGCACCAGCACCGCGTCGAACCAGCCACAGCGGCGCTTGCGGCCCGTGACCGTGCCGAACTCATGCCCGCGCTCGCCCAGCCGCTGGCCGGTCTCGTCCTCCAGCTCGGTCGGGAACGGGCCCGAACCGACGCGGGTGGTATAGGCCTTGGCGATCCCCAGCACGAAGCCGACCGCGCCCGGACCCAGGCCCGAACCGCCCGCCGCCGTGCCGGCGATGGTGTTGGACGAGGTGACGAACGGATAGGTGCCGTGATCGATGTCGAGCAGCACGCCCTGCGCGCCTTCGAACAGGATGCGACGGCCGCGGGTGCGCGCCTCGTTGAGGTCGCGCCACACCGGCCGTGCGAACGGCAGCACGAAGCCCGCGATCTCGCGCAGCTGCTCGAGCAGCGCGGCGCGGTCGATCGGCGGCTCGCCGAAGCCCGCGCGCAGCGCGTCGTGGTGGGCGGACAGGCGATCGAGCTGCGGATCGAGCGAATCGAGATGCGCCAGGTCGCACACGCGCAGCGCACGGCGGCCGACCTTGTCCTCGTACGCCGGACCGATGCCGCGGCGGGTGGTGCCGATCTTGCCGGCGCCGCTCGCATCCTCGCGCAGCCCGTCGAGGTCGCGGTGGAACGGCAGGATCAGCGTGCAATTGTCGGCGATGCGCAGCGTGTCGGGGGTAACCTCCACGCCCTGCTCGCGCAGCCGCGCCACTTCGTCGCGAAGCGCCCAGGGGTCCAGCACCACGCCGTTGCCGATGACGGACGGCGTGCCGCGCACGATGCCCGACGGCAGCAGCGACAGCTTGTAGGTCTTGCCGTCGACCACCAGCGTATGGCCGGCGTTGTGCCCGCCCTGGAAGCGCACCACCACATCGGCACGCTCCGCCAGCCAATCGACGATCTTGCCCTTGCCCTCGTCGCCCCATTGAGCGCCGATTACCGCCACGTTCGCCACGCCAGTTCCTTTATATGCGTGAAAAGCGGGGCCGCCCTAAAGCGCGGGGGCGTCCGCGTCCACCCGTAGAGGACACGCGCGGCGCAGCGGGCAGCCGGGACGCAGCCCGATCAGTATTTCTGCTGGCGCTCGTAGAGCGAGCGGTAATGCTGGATACGAGTCACGCGCAGCCCCGGCATGCCGGACCGGTCGATCGCGCGCTGCCAGCTGGCGAACTCCTCGGGCGAAAGCCTGTAGCGGCTGCAGACCTCGTCGATGGTCAGCAGCCCGCCGTTCACCGCCGCGACCACCTCCGCCTTGCGCCGGACGACCCACCGCGTCGTATCGGGCGGCGGCAGCGAGTCGAGCGTCAGCGGCTCGCCGAGCGGCCCGATCACCTTTGCGGGACGGATCTTCTGGTTCTCGATCATCTTCTACCTCTAGGGGCGCCGGCCTGCCCCAACACGACCGACTCCCGGTTCTGATCCCTGTTATGCCTGGCGGGTAAAGATTCCCTTCATCCCGCCCCTTCCCCTGCCGCCACCCGCGGCGGCCGCAGCGCTTCCGCCACCGCCGGATGGAAGGCCCCGTGGCGCGGCGACAGCAAGCCTTCGCTTGCCCGTGCCATGGCGACCTTTGCCTGCACCCGGGCGGTGGCGCTTGCCGCCTGGCGCGCGCTTGCCCCCGCAAGCAGCACGGCCAGATCGACGGGCAGGGCGGTGACCGCAATGCCGCGCTCCAATCGGGCGAAACTCAGGTCCAACGAGGCTCCTTCCAACCGTTCGGTAGCCGTCCGGTCTAGGGAAAGATGCTAAACAGCCCGTAAAAGCGGCTCCCTTCCGTCCTGCTTTTTGCATCCGCTCGTCGCGCCTCCTATGTGGCCGCCCATGATCGAAGGCGATTTCCAGCTCGAGTCCCCGGTGCGCGCACGCCGCATCGTCGTCGCCATGTCCGGCGGCGTCGACAGCTCGGTGGTGGCCGCACTGGCCGCGCGCACGGGCGCGGAGACGATCGGCGTCACGCTCCAGCTCTACGACCATGGCGCCGCCGTCGGCCGGGCGGGCAGTTGCTGCGCCGGCCGCGACATCCGCGACGCACGCGCGGTGTGCGACAGCCTGGGCATCGCCCACTATGTCTTCGATCACGAGACCAGCTTCCGCGAGAACGTGATCGACGACTTCGCCGACGAATATCTCGCCGGCCGCACGCCGATCCCGTGCGTGAAGTGCAACATGGGCCCGAAGTTCACCGACCTGCTGGCGCTCGCCCGCGATCTGGGCGCCGATTGCCTGGCGACCGGCCACTATGTCCGCCGCGTGCTGGGGAGCGAGGGTGCCGAGCTCCACCGCGCCGTCGATCCAGCGCGCGACCAGAGCTACTTCCTGTTCGCCACCACCCGCGCGCAGCTCGATTTCATTCGTTTCCCGCTGGGCGGCATGCCCAAGGCGCGGGTGCGGGAGATCGCCGCGGAGATGGGCCTGGGCGTCGCGGCCAAGCCCGACAGCCAGGACATCTGCTTCGTGCCCGACGGCGACTATGCCGGGCTGGTCCGCAAGCTGCGCCCGGGCGCCGACGCCGGCGGCGAGATCGTCGACCTGGAAGGCCGCGTCCTCGGCCGCCACACGGGCCTCGTCGGCTTCACCGTCGGCCAGCGCCGCGGCATCGAGATCGGCGGCCAACCCGAGCCGCTCTATGTCGTCCGGCTGGAGCCGGAGAACCGGCGTTTGGTGGTCGGTCCGCGCATCGCGTTGGCGGTGGGCGCTGCGCGCCTCGCCGACATCAACTGGCTGGGCGGCGACCGCGGCCAGCCGCTCACCGCCAAGGTCCGCTCGATGGCCAAGCCCGTGCCCGCGCGGCTAGAGGGCGACCGGCTGGTGTTCGAGGCTCCGGAATATGGCGTGGCACCCGGCCAGGCGGCGGTGCTCTACGCCGGCGACCGCGTGCTCGGCGGCGGCTGGATCGCGGCAACCGAGTCGGCGATGGCGCTGGCGGCCTGACGGAGTCTTAGCGCTCTCCCCACCAACACCGTTTATCCCGGGTAGCCATCGAGTAGCGGCGCAGCCGCGTATCGAGAGACAGGTTGGCGCTCGGAACCGTACCTCGATACGAGCCCTCGATACGTTGCTGGCGCAGCTACTCGGTCTACTCGGCACGAACGGGGAAGGAAGGGCACAATACCCTCAGCCCGCCCACCCTCACGGCAGCAGGAAGCTTCCCTCGATCACCGTGACGCAGCGCCCGCCCAGGACCGCGCGCTCCCCATCCAGCCGCACGTTCAGCCGCCCGCCGCGCGCGCTCGCCTGATAGGCGGTGAAGCGGTCGCGCCCCAGCCGCTGCGTCCAATACTGCGCCATCACCGCATGGGCGGAGCCCGTCACCGGGTCCTCGGCGATCCCGCAGCCCGGCGCGAACACCCGGCTGATCACGTCGGTGTCGCGGCCCGGTGCCGTGACGATCACGATCGCCTCGCCTTCCACCATCAACCCGGCGGGATCGGGCTGGAGCTGCTCGACCGTCTCGGCATGCGCCACCACCGCCAGCGCATAGCCGTTGGCGTGCCACAGCGTCTCCTCGACCGCACAGCCCAGTGCCGCGACGATCTCCGGCAGCGGCTTCGGCTCGGGCGTCCAGGCGGGCAGCACCATCGCATAGCCGTCCCCGTCGCGCGCCACCTCCAGCACCCCGGCACGGCGCGTGCGGAACCGCACCCGCTCCAGTGCGGGATCGGCCGACAGCAGCGTGTGGCCGCTCGCCAGCGTCGCATGGCCGCACAGCATCACCTCCTCCGTGGGGGTGAACCAGCGCAGCTCGCGGTCGGCCTCGCCGCTCGCGTCGGGCACCAGGAAGGCGGTCTCCGACAGGTTGTTCTCGGCCGCGACCTGCTGGAGCACCGCGTCCTCGGGCCAGGCGTCGAGCTGGAGCACCGCCGCCGGATTGCCGCCGAAGGCCGCATCGGCGAACGCGTCGACCTGCGTGAAGGGTACCCGCATGCTCATCCTCCCACCCGCTTGCCGAACCAGTGCGGTGTCACGTCCGCTTCCACCAGCGGATTGTCGGTGTCGACGTGGCCCTCGGGATCGAGGTGGATCAGCACCTCCACCCGCGGATAGGCGCGGCGCAGGTTCTTCTCCACCGCCTCGACGATGTCGTGCGCCTCGGCGACGCTGAGCGTGCGGTCCACCTCCATGTGGAACTGCGCGAAGTCGTGGCTGCCGGAGCGGCGCGTGCGGAAGTCATGGATGCCGCGCAGCCCCTCCTGGCGCGCTGCCACGTCCAGGAACGCCCGCCGCTCGGCCTCGGGCCATTCCTTGTCCATCAGCTGGTCGATCGCCTGGCTCGACGCGCGGAACGCACCCCAGGCGAGCCACAGCGCGATGGCGATGCCGAACACCGGGTCGGCGCCGGACCAGCCGACATAGTGGTCGAGCGCGATCGCCACGATCACCGCCAGGTTGAGCAGCAGGTCCGACTGATAGTGGACGCTGTCCGCGCGCACCGCGACCGATCCGGTCTTGCGGATGATGGAACGTTGATAGGCGAGCAGCGCAAAGGTGCCGACGATCGCCACCATCGACACGCCGATGCCGAACTCGGGGTCGGCGGTCTCGCCCGGCTCGGCAAAGGCGGCGATCGCGCGCCAGGCGATGCCAACGGCGGAAGCCGCGATCAGCGCCACCTGGAACAGCGCCGCCAGCGCCTCCGCCTTGCCATGGCCAAAGCGGTGGTCGTGGTCCGCCGGCGTCGCCGCCAGCCGCACGCCGTACAGCGTCACGAGGCTGGCGAGCAGGTCGAGCGCGGTGTCGGCAAGGCTGCCGAGCATCGCCACCGAGCCCGTGGTCCACGCCGCCACGCCCTTGAGCGACAGCAGCGACACCGCCATCGCGACCGACGCGATGGCGGCGCGCACCGCATAGGGGATGATCCGCCCGCGCTCGGCCTCGGTCATGGGAACAGCAGCCCCTCGGTCCAGCCGTCCGCCGTGCGGGTGAACAGCCGCCGCTCGTGCAGGCGATAGGCGCGGTCCTGCCAGAACTCGATCGTGTCGGGCACGACGCGATAGCCACCCCAGTGCGGCGGGCGCGGCACGTCGCCGCGCGCAAAGCGCGCCTGCACCTCGGCGAACCGCTCCTCGAACCGCTCGCGCGCCGCCAGCGGCCGCGACTGGAGCGACGCCCAGGCGCCGAGCTGCGAGTCGCGCGGCCGCGACGCGAAATACACGTCCGACTCGGCATCGCTCGCCTGCACCACGGCGCCTTCGATTCGTACCTGCCGGCGCAGCCCCTTCCAGTGGAACAGCAGCGCCGCCTGGGGATTGGCGGCGAGGTCGCTGCCCTTCCGGCTCTCGCGATTGGTGTAGAAGACGAAGCCCAGCTCCGGGCCATGGCCCTTCAGCAGCACCTCGCGCACCGACGGGCGCCCGCCCGCGTCCGCCGTGGCCAGCGCCATGGCATTGGGGTCGTTGGGCTCGCTCGCCGCGGCTTCGTCCAGCCAGGTGTCGAACAGCGCGAAAGGGTCGGTCGTCATGCGCGGCCCTATACGCCGCTTCGGCCCGTTTCGCACCCCTGGCCCTCGTGCCGATTCCGAGCGGAGCCGGGAACGACTCTTTCTCCTGGGAATTGAATCGGTTGCGCAACAAGGAAACGGCGATGGCGGCAAGGGCGTATTGGCAGGGGCAGATACGGCTCGCGCTGGTGTCGATCCCCGTGGAAATCTATCCGGCGACCAAGTCGGGCGCGGCGGTCTCCTTCCGCCAGATCCACGAGCCGACCGGAAAGCCGATCAAGTATGAAAAGAGCGTGGCCGGCGTCGGCCCGGTCGATCCCGACGAGATCGTCAAGGGCTATGAGGTCGAGAAGGGCAACTACATCCTGCTCGAACAGGATGAGATCGACGCCGTGAAGCTCGAGTCCAAGAAGACGCTTGAGCTCACCCAGTTCGTCGATGCCGACGAGATCGACGTGCTCTACTATGAAAAGCCCTATTTCGTGGTGCCGGCCGATGACCTCGCCGAAGAGGCGTTCATCGTCCTGCGCGAGGCGCTTCGCCGCAGCAGGAAGGTGGGCCTCGGCCAGCTCGCGCTGCGCGGCCGCGAATATGTGGTGAGCCTGAAGCCCTGCGGGCGCGGCATGATCCTGGAGACGCTGCGCTATGCCGACGAGGTGCGCCGCGCGCAGGGCTATTTCCGCGACATCCCCGACGAGAAGCCCGACGAGGACCTGCTCGACCTCGCCGAGACGCTGATCGCCAAGAAAACCGCCAAGTTCGATCCGCAGGAATTCCACGACCGCTATGTCGATGCGCTGAAAGACCTGATCGAGCGAAAGAAGAAGTCCAAGGGCAAGATCGTCGACACCACCGACGACGAGGACGCGCGTCCCACCGGCTCCAACGTCGTCGACCTGATGGCCGCGCTCAAGAAGTCGCTGGAGAAGCCAGGCGACACCAGCGGCAAGCCCGCACCCAAGAAGCGCACGACGAGCAAGGCGGCGAACGACGCGGCCGAAGACAAGCCCGCGCGCAAGCCGGCCGCGAAGAAGCCGGCCGCCAAGCCCGCCGCCAAGGCCCCGGCCCGCAAACGTGCTTGACGCTCGCCCCGCGCCCCACACCCGTATCCCGGCGCAGGCCGGGATCCAGAGCCCAGCAGTGCAACGGCCAGTGAGTCCCACCTGGACCCCGGCCTCCGCCGGGGTACGGGATAGGCGGATCGCCGAGGCACCAACCGGAGGTGATCTGCGTGGCTGAAAAAGACCCCCTCGCCCTCTACAACGCCAAGCGCGACTTCAGCCGCACCGCAGAGCCGGCCGGCACGCTGGAGCCCGGCCACGGCAACCGCTTCATCGTCCAGAAGCACGACGCGACCCGCCTTCACTGGGACTTCCGCCTCGAACTCGACGGCGTGCTCAAAAGCTGGGCGGTGACGCGCGGCCCCAGCCTCGATCCCGACCAGAAGCGACTGGCGGTGCGGACCGAAGACCATCCGCTCTCCTATGGCGACTTCGAAGGCACCATTCCCAAGGGCGAGTACGGCGGCGGCACGGTGATGCTGTGGGACGACGGCACCTGGGCGCCGATCAAAGGTAAGTCCGCCAAGGACCTGGAGAAGGGCCATCTCCACTTCGTCCTCGACGGCGAGCGGATGAAGGGCGAGTGGCTGCTGATCCGGCTGAAGCCGCGCGGCCGCGAGAAGAACGAGAACTGGCTGCTGCGCAAGATCGACGACGCGGAGGCCGGCGGCGCCGACACCCTGGTCGAAACCGCGCTCACCAGCGTGAAGACCGGCAGGACGATGGACGAGATCGCCGCTGGCAAGAAGGCCGCGACCAAGCCCAAGGCAAAGGCCAAGCCGGCCGCCAAGACGGCCACCAAGGCCGCCGCCAGGCCCGAGCCCCGCGCCCCCGCCAAGTCCCGCGCGAAGACCGCGCAAGCCGGCAAGCGTCCCGCCTTCACCGAACCGCAGCTGTGCACGCTGGTCGACGCTGTGCCCGCCGGCAACAGCTGGCTGCACGAAGTGAAGTACGACGGCTATCGCGCGCTGGTCGCGATCGGCAAGGGCGGCCCCACCATCTACACCCGCAGCGGCCTCGACTGGACGGCCAAGTTCCCCGGCATCGCCGAGGCCGCCGCCGCAATCCCCGCCGGCAGCGCCCTGATCGACGGCGAGATCGTCGCCTTCAAGGATGGCCGCCCCGACTTCTCGACGCTGCAGGAGGCGATCAGCAACGGCGGCGACATGGCCTTCTTCGCCTTCGACCTGCTCGAGGTGGACGGCGAGGACCTACGCGCCCTGCCCCAGGTGCAGCGCAAGGACCGGCTGCGCCCCCTCATCGAGAATGTCGACGCGCGGCTCCACTATTCCGAGCATGTCGTCGGCGCCGGCGAGAAGCTGTTCGAGGCGATGTGCCGGGAGGGCTATGAGGGCGTCGTCTCCAAGCGCGCCGACGCCCCCTATCGTGGCACCCGCTCCAAGGGCTGGCTCAAGACCAAGTGCATTCGCCGGCAGGAGTTCGTGATCGTCGGCTGGTCGCCCTCCACCGCCGCCAGCCGCGGCCTGCGCTCGCTGCTGCTGGCGGTGAACGGGCCCGACGGCCTGGTCTACGCCGGCAAGGTCGGCACCGGCTTCAACGCCGACACCATCGACGACCTGCGCGAGCGCCTCGACACCATCGCCACCAAGACGCCGCCGGTCTCCGTCCCCCGCGCGGCGGCGCGCGGCGCGCACTGGGTGAAGCCGAAGCTCGTCGCCGAAGTCGCCTTCGCCGAATTCACCGCCGAGCAGGTCATCCGCCACGCGAGCTTCGTCGCCCTGCGCGAGGACAAGCGCCCGGAGGAAGTGGTCGCCGAAACGCCCGAGGCCGCGCCGGCGCGCGGCAAGGCCGAGGTGCCGACTTCCTCGATCAAGATCACCAACCCGGACCGGGTGATCTTCCCCGAGGACGGCGCCACCAAGGGCGACCTCGCCACCTACATCGCCCAGGTCTCGCCAATCATGCTGCCCTGGGTCGCCAACCGCCCGATCAGCCTGGTCCGCTGCCCCCAGGGGCGCGCCAAGCAATGCTTCTTCCAGAAGCACGACGCCGGCAGCTTCGGCGACCATGTCGACCATGTCGACATTCGCGAAAAGGACGGCTCGACCCAGCCCTATCTCTATGTCCGCGACCTCGATGGGCTGATGGCCTGTGTGCAGATGGGCACGATCGAGTTCCACGGCTGGGGATCGCGCGCCGAGGATGTCGAGCGCCCCGACCGGCTGGTGTTTGACCTGGACCCCGATGAAGGCCTCGATTGGAAGGACGTCCAGCGCGCCGCCGAGGATCTGAAGCGCCACCTCGCCGACATGGGCCTCGCGAGCTTCCCGATGCTGTCGGGCGGCAAGGGCGTGCATGTCGTCGTCCCGCTCACCCCCCAGGCCGAATGGCCGGCGGTGAAGTCCTTTGCCGATCGCTTCGCCCGCGCCATGGCCGCCGCCGAGCCCGAGCGGTTCACCGCCACCATGTCGAAGGCCAAGCGCGTGGGCCGCATCTTCATCGACTGGCTGCGCAACCAGCGCGGCGCCACCGCCGTCATGCCGTACTCCGCGCGCGCCCGCCCCGGCGCCCATGTCGCAGCCCCGGTCAGCTGGGCCGAGTTCGGCGACATCGAAAGCCCCAAGCGCTTCTCGATCCACGATGCTGCCGAGCTGATCGAGCGCGCCAACGGCCGCGGCCTCGCCGGCTGGGGCATCGCCGACCAGCCCTTGCCCGATCTTTGACGGGGCACCCCGCCACCGCGAACGGTTGCGCTGCAGCACGGATTATGGTCGACACCCTCCAGCTGCAACCGGAGTGTTGAATTGGCGAGCCGCGCCCTAGCCAGCCTGTTCGACGCACGGACGATCGCCGGCCGCTGGGCCGCCGACTATTGCGCGCACGCGCCTGCGGGCGACGTGCTGTGCGACTCGGCGGACCGCGCCGCCTGGCTCGCGGCGCTGGAGGAGCTTGCCGCCACCACCGGCGACTCGCTCGACCACGCCCGTGAACGCGCGCAGCGCCAGGCCGACGATGTCGGCCTCGGCCACCGCATGCCCGGTGAGAGCGAGGAGCGTCGCTGGCCGCTGTCGCCCGTTCCGCTGCTGATCGACAGCGACGCGTGGCAGGGCATCGCCGCCGGCATCGCCGAACGCGCCGAGCTGGTCGAGGCGGTGACCGCCGATCTCTACGGCCCCGGGCGGCTGGTGTCGGAGGGGGCGATTCCCGCCGCGCTGGTCACCGGCAGCCCCTTGTTCCTGCGGCCGATGGTCGGGGTGACCCCGCCGGGTGGCCACCATCTCCATTTCTTTGCTGCCGACCTCTGCCGCGACGCGGACGGGCGCTGGCGCGTCCTCGCCGATCATCTGCGCGCGCCGGTGGGCGCCGGCTATGCACTGGAGAACCGGCTGGCGATCGCGCGCACGCTGGGGGGCCTGCAGGGCCGGCTCAACGTCCGCCGACACGCCCCCTTCTTTGCCGCCATGCGCGACGGCCTCGCCGCCACTTGCCGCCGCAGCGAACCGCGCATCGGCCTGCTCACCCCCGGCCGGCTTAACCCCAGCTATGCCGAGCAGGCGCATCTCGCGCGCTATCTGGGCTTCCTGCTGGTCGAAGGCGCCGACCTCGCCGTCCGCGACGACCGGCTCTACGTCCGCACCATCGCCGGGCTGAAGCGGATCGACGCGCTGTGCCGCCGGGTCGATCCCCGCCTGCTCGATCCGCTCGCCTTCGACGCCAGCTCGACGATCGGCGTGCCGGGTCTCGTCGACGCGATGGCAGCCGGCAACGTCGTCGTCGCCAACGCGCCGGGGGCGGGCATGCTCGAGGCACCCGCCTTTTCCGCCTTCCTGCCCGCGCTCGCACAGCGGCTGAACGGCGCCCCGCTCCAGCTTCCCAACATCGCCACCTGGTGGTGCGGCCAGCCGGCCGAGCGCGCGCACGTGCTCGCCAACCTCGATCAGATGGTGGTGGCACCCGCCTTCGGCCCCGCCCCGCTCGGCCTTCCGGGCGGGGGCCCGGTGCTCGGTGCCGATCTCGATGCCGACGCGCGCCGGCTCCTGGCCGAGGACATGGCGCGCCGGCCGCAGGACTATGTCGGCCAGGAAGCGGTCTGCCTCTCGACCATGCCCTTTGCCGAGGGGGAGCGGCTCGCCCCGCGGCCGTTCACCCTCCGCGTCTTCGCCGCGCGCGACGCGGACGGCCGGTGGGCGGTGCTTCCCGGCGGCTTCGCGCGCCTGGGCGGTGAGCCGGATACCCGCGCGACCGTGATGGGCGAGGGAAGCTGGTCCGCCGACGTCTGCGTCCACGGCGCCGATCCGGTGCTCCCCGTCTCGCTCCTGCCCGTCGCCGGCGCGGTCGAGCTGCGCCGCAATCCCGGCACCCTGCCCAGCCGGGTCGCCGACAATCTCTTCTGGCTCGGCCGCTACCTGGAACGCGGCGAGGCGCTGCTGGGCGCGACCCGCGTGCTGCTCGGCCATTCGATCAGCGCCGACACCGGCGCCGCACTCGCCGACGAGACCGTCGCGCGGCTGGTCGCGCTGATCGCCGACGCAGGTGCCGCCCCTGCGCCTGCCGGTCGCCGCCGCCGCGAGCTCGTCGAGTTCGCCCGCATCGCGATCGACGGCACCGAGGGCCAGTGGCACAACGTCCGCCAGATCAACCGGCTGGCCGCCGGCATCGGCGCCATCTCGCGCGATCGACTGTCGGCGGACATGATGCGCCTGCTCGACGCGCCCCACCCCAGCCGCGGGGGGCTGCTCGACCGTGCCGGCTCGCTCCAGCGCCGCTACGCCGCCTTGGCCGGACTCTCGGCCGAGCACATGGCGCGCACCGACGCCTGGCGCTTCCACGATCTCGGCCGGCGGCTGGAGCGGGCGCTCGCGATCACCCGCGCGCTTCGCACCTTTGCCGGCTGCGAGGCGACCTCGGACGACCTCTCCACGCTGCTGGACCTCGCCGACAGCCAGATCAGCTATCGCCAGCGCTATCTCACCAGCTTCGGGCGCCTGCCCGTGCTGGACCTGGTCGCGCTCGACCCCGGCAACCCGCGCGCCATCGCCTTCCAGGTGGGGGCGATCGCCGATCATCTCGCCCGGCTACCCGTGCTGTCCGACTCCGGCATCGCCGAACCGCAGCAGGCACTCGCGACCGCGGTGCAGGCGATGGTCACTACCGCCACCGCCGCCAGCCTCGACCCGGCCGCCATAGGCGCACTGGAGGCCAGGCTCATGGACCTCTCCGACGCGATCGCCGCGCGCTATTTCCTCCAGGGGGCCGAGCCGTTGCGCGGCTCCGGGCTGACGCTCGCATGATGCGCTACGCCATCCGGCATGTGACCCGCTTCGAATATGCCGATGCGGCGGGCTTCGCGCGGTGCAACCTCCGGCTCAAGCCGATCCTCTGGTCCGGCCAGACGCTCGACGACTATCACCTCTCCGTGGAGCCGGGCGGCGAGATCGCCCCCGCACGCGCGCAGGCAGGGCTCGCCAACGTCATGCGGCTGGTGGTCGAAAAGCCGGAGCGGGAGCTCACCATCGAAAGCCGCGCGCTGATGACGGTCGACCGGCCGCTGCCGATGCCCGCCGCCGACGACCCGACCCTGGCAGAGATCGCCGCCTGGGCGCGCGACAGCCGCGACGTCGGCCCGGCGAGCCCCGCCAGCTACCTCTTTCCTTCCCCCCATATCCCGCTCGATCGCAACATCGGCGCCTGGTGCGCGGAGGAGCTCGATCCGGACCGCGGCGCCCTGGAGGCGGCGATCGCGCTTGCCCAGCGCATCCAGCGCGAGTTCGCCTTCGACACCACCGCCACGCTGGTCGACACGCCCCCGCACGTCGCCTTTGCCCAGCGCGGCGGCGTCTGCCAGGATTTCGCGCAGATCATGATCTCGGGCCTCCGCGCCGCCGGGCTGCCGGCCGCCTATGCCTCGGGCTACCTGCGCACGCTTCCCCCGCCGGGCGCGCCGCGGCTGGTGGGGGCGGACGCGACCCACGCCTGGGTGCTGCTGTGGTGCGGCGACCGCCTCGGCTGGATCGGGGTCGATCCGACCAACGGCATCTGGATGGCGAACGACCATGTTATCGTGGCCGTCGGCCGCGACTATCCAGAGATCGCGCCCATCGACGGCGTGGTGCTGGGGTCGGGCGCCCAAACCATGTCCGTCTCGGTAGACGTCGCGCCGATCGAGGACTGAAGGCGCGCCTCAGCGCACCAGCGCGCTTCCCGTCAGCAGCGCGATCAGCGCCGGGTCCCGCGTGCTGCGCGGATCGGCACGGATCGCGGATTCCTCGCGCCCGATCGCCCGGAAGATCGCCTGCCCCGCCTGCTCCGCGCCGGTGCGTGCCAGCGCCATATAGTCGATGCCGGTGCGCGCACCCGCCACCGCAGTCAGGATCTCCAGAGCGTCTGATCGCAGGCCGGTCGAGAATTCGGGGAACATCGCCTCCACCAGCGCGCCGCCCACCTGCCGCTGCAGCAGGTCGGTCGCCGCCGTCGGGCCGCCGCGCAGGATCGCGATCGCGTCCGTGACGGTCATCGACCGGATCGAATCGAGCACCACCGGCGTCGCCCGCTCGGCCGCGTCCACCGCCACGTCGTTCAGCGCCATCGCCACCCGGCTGCGCACCGCATTGGTCCGCAGCAGCGCGCCCAGCACGTCGTTGCCGCCGGTGTCGGGCAGCGTCAGCCGCGTCAGCTGGTCGTCATAGAAGCCGCCGGGCTCCGTCAGCCGGGCAAAGGCGCGCTGGCTCGACAGCGTCAGCAGCCGCCGCACGCCCTCCTCCACGCCATAGCTTCCCAGCGTCGTGGCACAGCCCGGCAGGGCAAGCAGCGGCAGCAGCAGCGCGGACTGGACGAGCAGGCGGCGGCGGGCGGGGGAAGCGCAGGCGGTCATGGCCTGCGAAACGGGTGCGCCCCGGCTTCGTTCCGCTCCGGAAATGGATGCCGTGCCCCCATTGCCGCCGCGCCCTGCACCGCCTAGCTAACGGGCATGGCAGACCCTTACGCAACCCTGGGCGTAGCCCGCGACGCGAGCGAAGCGGACATCAAGAAGGCGTATCGTACGCTCGCGAAGGAGCTGCACCCCGACCGGAACAAGGACAATCCCAACGCCGCCGAGCGCTTCAGCCAGGTGACCCAGGCCTATGACCTGCTCACCGACAAGGACAAGCGCGCCCGGTTCGATCGCGGCGAGATCGACGGCGACGGCAATCCCACCGCGCCCTTCGGCTTCGGCGGCGGCGGCCCCCGGCCGGGCGGCGGCGGGCGCACCCAGTTCGACTTCGGCGGCGGCGGCGATGCCGGCGGCTTCGAGGATCTGTTCGAGGGGCTGTTCGGCGGCGGCCAGCGTGGTGGCGGCGGCTTCGGCGGCGGCAGCTTCGGCCGGCGCCAGGCGCCCAAGGGCGCCAACGTCCCCTATCGCCTCGCGGTCTCCTTCACCGATGCCGCGACGCTCAGCCCGCAGCGCATCATGCTGCGCGACGGCAAGACCATCGACCTGAAGCTTCCGGCCGGCCTCGAAAGCGGCACCCAGATGCGCCTCGCGGGCAAGGGCGATCCGGGCCCTGGCGGCGCCGGCGACGCGATCGTCACCATCGAGGTGCAGCCCGACCGCTTCTTCACCCGCGACGGCGACGACGTGCGGCTCGACCTGCCGATCAGCCTGGCAGAGGCGGTGCTGGGCGGCGAGGTGCGCGTGCCCACCGTCGAGGGCGCGGTGATGCTGAAGGTGCCCAAGGGCTCGACCTCGGGCAAGGTGCTGCGCCTCAAGGGCCGCGGCTTCCACAAGAAGGGCGGCGGTCGCGGCGACCAGCTGGTGACGCTGATGGTGGACCTGCCGGTCGGCGACGACGCGCTGGTCGAGTTCGTGCAGGGCTGGCCCGGCCGCGACCAGGATCCCCGGTCGAAGCTCGGCCTGTGAGTGATCCCCGCGCCGGCTCCGACCTTCCGGTCGGCGCGGTTTCCCCCGAAAGCCCGGAGGCACGGCGGCACCGCCGCGCGCCGCTCCTGTCGCGCATGGGGCTGAGCGAGCGGGTGATCGAGATCGTCCGCCGGGTCGCGGTCGGCACCTATACCGACGGCTTCACCCACGCCGGCAACCTCGCCTATCTCTCGCTCGTCACCCTGTTCCCCTTCTTCATCGTGGCGGCTGCGGTCGCGCGGCTGGTGGGGCGCACCGGCGATGGCGTTCACGCGGTCGAGGCGTTCCTGCGCACCGTCCCGCCCGAAGTTGCAAGCGTGCTCGAAAAGCCGATCCTGGACGTGCTCCAGGCGCGCTCGGGCTCGCTCCTGTGGCTGGGCGCGCTGGTCGGGCTGTGGACCACCACCGGCTTCATCGAGACGGTGCGCTCGATCCTGCGCCAGGCCTATGGCATCCCCTTCAGCCGGCCGTTCTGGGAATATCGCCTGGGCTCGATCGGCCTGATCGTCGGCTCGGTGATCCTGGCGATGGCGGCGTTCAGCTTTCAGGTGGCGCTCCTGGGCGTCGAGCAGTTCATCCTGCGCGTGATGCCCTTCCTGACCGACACGGCGCGCATCCTCTCGGTCGCGCGGCTCGCGCCGGCGGTCGCGCTGTTCGTCGCGCTCTACATGCTCTTCTACACCCTCACCCCCAGCAAGTATCGCTACAGCAAGTGCCCCAAATGGCCGGGTGCGGCGCTGACGGCCGGCTGGTGGCTGGGCACCACCGCGCTGCTGCCGCTGTCGCTCGACTTGCTCGGGGGCTATGATCTCACCTACGGGAGCCTGGCAGGCGTCATGATCGCGCTGATCTTCTTCTTCGTCGTGGGGTTGGGGGTGGTCGTCGGCGCAGAGTTGAACGCGGCGCTGGCGGAAACCCCCGAAGCGGGGCTAGAGGAGCCGGCCGAGTTGAAGGAGGATACAGCGGCGTGACGGGACTGATGCAGGGCAAGCGTGGGCTCATCATGGGGCTTGCCAACGATCGTTCGCTGGCATGGGGCATCGCCAAGGCGCTCCACGAGCAGGGCGCGGAAATGGCCTTCACCTACCAGGGTGAGGCGCTGGGCAAGCGCGTGAAGCCGCTCGCCGAGCAGCTGGGCTCCGACACGCTGATCGAATGCGACGTGTCGGACATGGGCGCCCTCGACCGCGCGTTCGACGAGCTGGCGCAGAAGTGGCCGACGATCGACTTCGTCGTCCATGCGATCGGCTTTGCCGACAAGAACGAGCTGCGCGGTCGCTATTACGACACCAGCCTCGAAAACTTCCTGATGACCATGAACATCTCGGTCTACAGCTTCACCGCCGTCGCCAAGCGCGCGCGGGAGATGATGCCGAATGGCGGCAGCCTGCTGACGCTGACCTATTATGGCTCGGAAAAGGTCGTCCCCCATTACAACGTGATGGGCGTGGCCAAGTCCGCGCTCGACACCTCGGTCAAGTATCTGGCCGTCGACCTCGGGCGCGACAACATCCGCGTCAACGCGATCTCGGCCGGCCCGATCAAGACGCTCGCCGCCTCGGGCATCGGCGACTTCCGCTACATCCTGAAGTGGAACGAGCTCAACTCGCCGCTCCGCCGCAATGTCACCATCGAGGATGTCGGCGGCGCCGGCCTGTACATGCTCTCCGACCTGGCGAGCGGCGTCACCGGCGAGATCCACCACGTCGACGGTGGCTACAACGTCATCGGCATGAAGGCCGAGGACGCACCCGACATCGCACTGTCGTGAGCATCACCATCCGCCCGGCCTCGGGCGGGGACGTGGCCGCCATCGACGCGCTGCTGCGCACCGCCTTTCCGGCACCCGACGAGGCGATGCTGGTCCAGCGGCTGTGCATCGACGGCGACATGGTGCTGACGCTGGTCGCGGACGACGAGGACGACGGCATGCTCGCGGGCATGGTGGCGTTCAGCCGCATGGCCGTGGACATCGCGGGCAAGCCCGTCGCCGCCGTCGCGCTGGCGCCGGTCGCGGTCGCCGCCTCCCACCGCCGCCAGGGCGTGGGCGAGGCGCTGGTGCGCGCCGGGCTCCAGCATCTCGCCGACGCGGGCGTGCACCTGTGCTTCGTGCTCGGTGATCCGGACTATTACGGCCGCTTCGGCTTTGCCGCCGATTGGGCAAAGGGCTTCGCCTCGCCCTACGCGGGCGACTATCTGATGGCGCTGCCGCTGCAGCAGGGCGCCATGCCCTGCGGCGTCCGCGGCGAAGCGACGCACGCCGGCGCCTTTGCGCTGCTGGGGGAGGCCGCATGAGCGTCAACAGCTTTGGCCGGGTGTTCCGCTTCACCACCTGGGGCGAGAGCCACGGCCCGGCGATCGGCGCGGTGGTCGACGGCTGCCCGCCGGGGATCGCCCTCACCGAAGCCGAGATCCAGCCGTTCCTCGACGCGCGCCGTCCCGGCACCTCACGTTTCACCACCCAGCGCCGCGAGCCCGACGAAGTCCGCATCCTCTCCGGCGTGTTCGAGGGCCGCACCACCGGCACGCCCATCTCGCTGATGATCGAGAACGTCGACCAGCGTTCCAAGGATTATTCGGAGGTCGCCCAGGCCTATCGCCCCGGCCACGCCGACTACGCGTACGACGCCAAATACGGCTTCCGCGACTATCGCGGCGGCGGGCGCTCGTCCGCGCGCGAAACCGCGTCGCGGGTGGCCGCCGGCGCCGTCGCCCGGCTGGTGATTCCGGAAGTGACGATCACCGCCTGGGTCGAGGCGATCGGCGGCGACGCGATCGACTACGCCCGCTTCGATGCTGCCGAGATCGGCCGCAATCCCTTCTTCTGCCCCGATCCCGAAGCCGCCGTCCGTTGGGAGGCGCTGGTCGACCGCGCGCGCAAGGCCGGCTCGTCGCTTGGCGCCGTGGTCGCCTGCGAGGCGACCGGCGTGCCCGCCGGCTGGGGCGCGCCGCTCTATGCCAAGCTCGACAGCGAGCTCGCCGCCGCAGCCATGTCGATCAATGCGGTGAAGGGCGTCGAGATCGGCGACGGCTTCGCGGCCGCGGCGCTTTCGGGCGAGGAGAATGCCGATCCGATGCGCCCGGGCGAGGACGGCCCCCGCTTCCTCGCCAACCACGCCGGCGGCATCGCGGGCGGGATCGCCACCGGCCAGCCGGTCCGCCTGCGCGTCGCCTTCAAGCCGACCAGCTCGATCCTGACGCCGATGGAGACCATCAACCGCGCCGGAGAGGCGACGACGCTCGCCACCCGCGGCCGGCACGACCCCTGCGTCGGCATTCGCGGCGTCCCCGTAGTCGAGGCGATGGTCGCGCTGGTCCTCGCCGATCAGAAACTGCTGCACCGCGCCCAATGCGGCGGAATCAACCTATGATAAAATAAGGATTTTTCGGCCGAGAATCTTGGCGAAAACATGGCACTTCTCGCAATCCACGGCGTTGAGCCCTCGGTTTTGGAGAAGGAAACCCCATCATGCGCAAGACAATCCTGATCGGTATGCTGGCGGTTTGTGGCTCAGCCGCCGCGATCGCACAGACGACCACGAGCCCGACGACGACGAACCCGACGGCCAATCCGACGACCACGCCGGGCACGGAAACGACCACCGACTTGCAGCGCGGGACGCAGACCACCAGCCCCGACACGTCGACGACGACGACCCCCAACCGGTCCGATCGTCCGTCGCGCCGGGGTTCGCGGACGAACCGCGGTTCCACCACGACCATGCCGGACCGTTCGAACACGCCCGGCTCGACCACCACGTCTCCGGACGGCCTCCCCGGCAGCTCGGGCGGCACCAGCGGTAGCTGGAGCAGCTCCGGCGGCAGCGGCACCACGGGCACCGGCACCACCGGCACCACCGTCACCGGAACGACTGGCACCACCGGCACGACCGGGACGATGGGCACCGGCAGCACCGGGAGCGGAACCACCGGCACCGGTGGCAGCTCGGGTGGCGGCACCGGCGGCAGCTCGGGCGGTCGCTGATCGCCCCTCCCGGCACCCGCCGGGACCCTTCGCACGTCCAGCCGGCGGCACGACGCCGCTGGCTGGCGCGCGCTTTCCCTGCCCGGGGCCGCGTCCGGAATAGCTCCGGCACGCCGTTGCATCTACAAGGCGCAGGCCCCCGCAACCGGAGACCTGCCGAATGTCGTTCGAGCCCCCCTACCAGCCCGATCCCGCCCGCTATGATGGGCGCATGCCCTATAGGCGGTGCGGTCGCAGCGGCCTGGACCTGCCGGCGATCAGCCTCGGCCTCTGGCAGAATTTCGGCGGCGCGGACGTGTTCGAGACCGGCCGCGCGATCCTGCGCCGCGCGTTCGACCGCGGCGTCACCCACTTCGATCTCGCGAACAACTATGGCCCGCCCTATGGCTCGGCCGAGGAGAATTTCGGGCGCGTGATGGCGCACGACTTCCGCGCCCATCGCGACGAGCTGCTGATCTCCACCAAGGCCGGCTGGGACATGTGGCCCGGGCCGTACGGCGGCATCGGCGGCAGCAAAAAGTATCTGATCGCCAGCTGCGACCAGAGCCTGAAGCGCATGGGCCTCGACTATGTCGACATCTTCTATTCGCACCGCGTCGATCCCGACACGCCGCTCGAGGAGACGATGGGCGCGCTCGCCCAGATCCACGCCCAGGGCAAGGCGCTCTACGTCGGCATCTCCTCCTATTCGCCCGAGCTGACCCGCCAGGCCGCGGCCATCCTCGCCGAGCACAAGGTGCCGCTCCTCATCCACCAGCCGAGCTATTCGATGCTCAACCGCTGGATCGAAGGGGGCCTGCTGGAGACGCTCGCCGACCTCGGCACCGGCTGCATCGCCTTTTCCCCGCTCGCGCAGGGCATGCTCACGAACAAATATCTCGGCGGCGTCCCCGCCGATGCCCGCGCCTCGCGCGGCGGCTCGCTATCGCAGGGGCTGCTGACGGAAGAGAATCTCGCGCGGGTACGGGCGCTGGGTGAGATCGCCCAGGCGCGCGGCCAGAGCCTCGCCCAGATGGCGATCGCCTGGGTGCTGCGCGATCCCCGCGTCACCTCCGCGCTGATCGGCGCGCGCACCGTCGCCCAGCTCGACGACAGCCTCGATGCGCTGAACCGCCTCGACTTTTCCGAGGACGAGCTCGCCCGCATCGACGCCCATGCGGCCGAAGGCGGGATCAACCTGTGGGAAGGCTCCTCCAGCCTTCGCGAGACGCCGCCGGCCGGCGGCCGCAGCGCCGCCTGACCGGACGGGGCGCTCCTAGCGGGCGCCCCAGTAGAGCCGCATCGGATTGTCGACCAGCAGCCGCCGCTGCAGGTCTTCGCTCGGGGCGATGCGCGGGATGATGTCCACCAGCGCGCCGTCGTCGGGCATGTGGCTGGTCATGTTGGGGTGCGGCCAGTCCGTGCCCCACAGCACCCGGTCCGGGAAGCGCTCCACCAGCGTGCGCGCGAACGGGACCACGTCGTCGTAGCTCGGCGGACCCGACTTCGACAGCCGCTCGGGGCAGCTGACCTTGCTCCAGACATTCTCGTGCTCGGCCATCAGCCGGACGAAGCGGCCGAACTCCGGCCCGTCGACCGGCTTGGTCACGTCCGGGCGGCCCATATGGTCGACCACCACCGTCGTCGGCAGCGACGTGAAGAAGTTCCAGCGCTCCTCCAGGTCGGCCGCCTCGAAATAGATGACGACGTGCCAGCCGAGCGGCGCGATACGGTCGATGATCGCGCGGTAATAGGCGTCGGGCTTGGGATCGACGAGCCGCCGCACGAAGTTGAAGCGCACGCCGCGGACGCCGGCCGCGTCCAGCGCCGCCAGTTCCGCGTCCGTCACCGTGTCGCGCACCGTCGCCACGCCGCGCGCGCGCCCGTCCGCCGCCTGAAGCGCATCGACCAGCGCGCGATTGTCGGCGCCGTGGCAGGTCGCCTGCACGATCACGTTGCGCGCGAAGCCCAGGTGATCGCGCAACGCGAACAGCTGCTCCTTGCTGGCGTCGCAGGGCGTGTACTTGCGCTCCGGCGCATAGGGAAACACGTCGCCCGGCCCGAACACATGGCAATGCGCGTCCACGGCGCCCGGCGGCGGGGTGAAGCGCGGCGTGCTCGGCGCCGGGTCCCAGCACAGCCAGTTCGGATCTATCTGAAAGTCGGCCATCAGAGCCCCCGTGCCTTCAGCTGCGCGTCCAACCGCGGATAGACGCGGCGGGCATTGCCCTCGAACACCTTGCGCTTGTCCGCGTCGGGAATCGCCAGCGCGTCGATATAGCGCTTGGTGTCGTCGAAATACTGGCCCGTCTGCGGGTCGATGCCGCGCACCGCGCCCACCATCTCCGACCCGAACAGGATGTTGTCCACGTCGATCACCTCGAACAGCAGGTCGATTCCCGGCTGGTGATAGACGCAGGTGTCGAAGAACACGTTCTTCATGACGTGCTCGGTAAGCGGCGGGCGCTTGAGCATGTCCGAAAGCCCGCGATACCGCCCCCAGTGATAGGGCACCGCGCCGCCGCCGTGCGGGATGATGAAGCGCAGGTCGGGGAAATCCCGGAACAGGTCGCCCTCGATGAACTGCATGAAGGCGATGGTGTCGGCGGCGATGTAGTATGCGCCGGTCGCGTGCATCGCCGGGTTGCAGCTGCCCGACACGTGGATCATCGCCGGCACGTCCAGCTCGACCATCTTCTCGAAGAACGGGTACCAGGCGCGGTCGGTGAGCGGCGGCGCGCTGAACTTGCCGCCCGACGGATCGGGATTGAGGTTGCAACCGACGAAGCCCAGCTCGGTCACGCACCGCTCCAGCTCGGCGATCGACTGGTCGATCGACAGCTCCGGCGTCTGCGGCAGCTGGCACACGCCGACGAACGTCTCGGGGTAGAGGTCGACCACCCGCTTGATGAGGTCGTTGGAGCGCTCGGCCCAGATGCGGTTGGTGGCGGCATCGCCGACGTGCGGCGCCATGGCGGAGGCGCGCGGCGAAAAGATCGTCATGTCGGCGCCGCGCTCGCGCAGCAGGCGCAGCTGGTTGGCCTCGATCGTCTCGCGGATCTCGTCGTCGCTGATCTGCGGATAGGCGGGATCGATGTCCCCGCCCGCCTTGAACGCGCCCTTCTGCTGCTCGCGCCACTCGGTGTGCTTGGCGGGTGCGGTCGTATAATGGCCGTGGCAGTCGATGATCATTGGTCGTGCTTTCCTGTGGCGGCGAGGACGGCATCGGCCTTGGCGGCCAGCCCCTCGGGAAGCGGAGAAAGGCCGAGGCTGCCCAGCCGCTGCTGCCAGTCGGCGGTCGCGGCCGCCATGGCACCCGACGGGCCGAGCGCGGCGGCGGTGGCGGCGGATTCGCGCATCTCGGCGGCGCGGCGCAGCCCGTGGACGAGCATGCGGTCGAGGTTGTAGTCCCCCCGCGTCCGCCAGTCCCAGCCGGGGAAGCTCGCGTCGAGCGAGGCGAGCACTTCCTCCTCGATCCCGGCAGCGCGCGCGGACAGCAGGCATTCGGCGGTCAGCGCCTCCAGCCCCTTGATGACGATCGAGCGCAGCATCTTGATCGCGCTTGCGGCCCCGACGTCGCCGGGAACCACGCGCGCCCGGAAGCCGATCCGCTCCAGCAGCGCCCGGCCCGCCTCGGCATGGGGTCCCGCCACCAGCAGCGGTACCGACAGCAGCGCCGGGCGCACCGGCGCCATCACCGCCACGTCGACATAGCGGCCGCCGGCCGCCTCGATCGCGGCTGCCGCGGCGCGCTTGGTCTCGGGCGCGACGCTGTTCATGTCGAAGAACAGGCTTCCGGCCATGAGCCCCGCCGCCGCATCGCTCGCCGCCGCAAGCGCCTGGTCCGCAGTGACCAGGCTCAGCACCGCCCCGGCGCCACGGAGCGCGTCGGCGGCGCGGTCGCAGCCGGTGACCTGCCAGCGCGCATAGTCGGCGCGCTTGGCGACGGCGGCCCCGCCTTCGGTCTTGATGTCAAAGGCGCGGATCGCGCCCGGCGGCTGCGCGCCCCAGCCTTCGCAAAAGGCCTGCGCGGCTTCGCCGAAGCCGATGAACGCCAGGGATACTGCTCGGTCCATGGTCCCGAGCTAGTGCGCCGGCACGTCCTCAGGCATATCGGAACGGTTGGCTCTCCATTGCTTTTCCGGAAGTCCAGTCCGCGCACACCTCCCGGAACAGTGCCACGAACGTGCTTTGCAGCTGCGTCGGGTGCCAGTCGTCGCGGTGGGTGAGGCCGATGCTCCGGCGCAGCGTCTCGCCCGCGCCGGCGATCTCGACCAGCAGCCCCGCGCGCTGCTCGAACAGGAACTGGTCGCGCGACATCAGCGTCAGCCAGTCGTCCTCCAGCATCAGTCCCCGCAGCACCAGCACCGATCCGCACTCGATCCGCAGCCGCGGCGGCTCCAGCCCGCGATCGACGAACATCCGCTCCCAGCGCGCGCGCACCGGCGCCCCTTCCGCGGCGATGACCCACGGGAAATCCAATAGCCGTTCGAATGCGAAGCCGGGCTCGGCGCGTAGCGGGTGCCCGGCGCGCCCGACGATCACCGGATCGTCCAGGAACAGCGGCGCCTGCACCACGTCGCCCACCGGCAGCGGATCGCGCATCGCCCCGACCAGCAGGTCCAGGTCGCCCTGCCGAAGCGCCCCCAGCATCTCCAGATACGGCCCCTCGACCACGTTCACCGACGCACCCGGGTAGGCGCGGGCGAAGCGCGCCAGGGTCTGCGGCAGGAGGATCGCGCGGGCGAGCGGCATGGTGCCGACGGTGACGCGTCCCGCCCCCTGGTTGCGCAGCGCCTCCAGCTCATCCACGCCCGCCTGCAGCTCGGCACGCGCCAGCCTGGCGAAGCGCAGCAGCCGCACCGCCGCCCGGGTCGGCTGCACCGTGCGCCCCTGCCGGGTGAGCAGCGGCACGCCCAGCAGCTGCTCCAGTTCCCGCGCGGCACGATGCAGCGCCGGCTGCGACATGCCGGTGCGGGTGGAGGCGAGCGCGAAGCTCCCCGCCTCGTCCACCGCGATCAGCGCGCGCAGCTGGCCGAGCGTGATCCGCCGTTCCACGCGCGGCAGCGGCGGCAGGCGCGCGCCCCGCCGCACGCGATGTCCGCCGCGCGCCACATAGCCGAGCGCCCGCTCGATGCGCGCGGTCATCAGCCGCCCGGCCTCGGTGGGGCTCACGCCGCCGGGCTGGCGGTCGAACAATGCGTGGCCCAGCTGCGCCTCGACCTTGGCCACCGCCTGGGTCAGCGCCGGCTGCGACAGGTTCATGGCCTGGGACGCGGCGCTGATGCTTCCCAGCCGCGCCGCCTGCGCCACCGCATCCAGGTGCCGCAGGTTCATCTGAGCGAATGCGATCATGTGACACACTTCAGCACAGCTTATGGCTCGTGCGCAAATCCACGTCCCCGATTCCGGAACGGCGGCCTAGAGAGCGGCGCAACGAGTTTGTCGAAGGAGCCAGGATGCCCAGCGTCGTCACCACCGTAGAACGCGCAGATCCGGCCGTCGTCGCCGGTCTCGCCCATGCCGGCGTCGCCACCGTGCACGAGGCGCAGGGCCGCATCGGCCTGCTCGGCAGCCGCCTGCGCCCCATCTATTCCGGCGCGCGCATCGCCGGCTGTGCGGTCACCGTGTCGGTGCCGCCGGGCGACAATTGGATGATGCACGTCGCCATCGAGCAAGTAAAAGAAGGCGATATCCTGGTGGTGGCACCGACCTCCCCGTGCGAGGACGGCTATTTCGGTGACCTGCTCGCCACCTCCGCCCTGGCGCGCGGCTGCCGCGGGCTGGTGATCGACGCAGGCGTGCGCGACGTGCGCGACCTGACCGAGATGGGCTTCCCCGTCTGGTCGCGCGCGATCTCGGCGCAGGGCACGGTCAAGGAGACGCTGGGATCGGTCAACGTGCCGATCGTCTGCGCCGGCGAGCTGGTGAACGCGGGCGACGTGATCGTCGCCGACGACGACGGCGTCTGCGTGGTCCGCCGCACCGATGCCGCGGCGGTGCTCGAGAAGGCCCAGGCGCGCGAGGCCAAGGAAGCCGAGAAGCGCGAGCGGCTGGCCAAGGGCGAACTCGGCCTCGACATCTATGCGATGCGCGAGCGGCTGGAACAGAAGGGCCTTCGCTATGTCTGAGGGCATTCGCGCGATGTGGATGCGCGGCGGCACGTCCAAGGGCGGCTTCTTCCTCGCCGAAGACCTGCCCGCGGAGCCGGCCGCACGCGACGCCTTCCTGCTGCGCGCCTTCGGCTCGCCCGATCCCCGCCAGATCGACGGCATGGGCGGCGCCGACCCGCTGACGTCCAAGGTCGCGGTCGTCTCGCGCTCGGCGCACGAAGGCGCCGACGTCGACTATCTGTTCCTGCAGGTGTTCGTCGACCAGACGATCGTCACCGATGCGCAGAACTGCGGCAACATGCTCGCCGGCGTCGGCCCGTTCGCGATCGAGCGCGGGCTGGTCGAGGCGCAGGACGGCGAGACCCCGGTCTCGATCTTCATGGTCAACACCGGCAAGCTCGCCACCGCGACCGTCCGCACCCCCGGCGGCACCGTCACCTATGAAGGCGACGCCCGCATCGACGGCGTGCCCGGCACCGCCGCGCCGGTGCCGCTCGCCTTTGCCGACATCGCCGGCTCCAGCTGCGGCGCGCTGCTCCCCACCGGCAACGCCGTGGACGTGATCGGGGGCGTGGAGACCACGCTGATCGACAACGGCATGCCCTGCGTGGTGCTGCGGGCCGCCGATGTCGGCATCACCGGCTATGAGGATCGCGAGACCCTCGACGCCGACGAGTCGCTCAAGGCGCGGATCGAGGCGATCCGGCTGGAGGCTGGGCCGATGATGAACCTGGGCGATGTCGCCGACCAATCGGTGCCCAAGATGATGCTGGTCGCCGCCCCGCGACACGGCGGCGCCATCAGCGTGCGCTCCTTCATCCCGCACCGCTGCCACGCCTCGATCGGCGTGCTGGGAGCCGTCAGCGTCGCCACCGCCTGCCTGATCGACGGATCGCCCGCGCACGCGCTGGCGGTGGTGCCGGAGGGCCGCTCCAAGACGCTCGACGTCGAACATCCGACCGGTGCCACCGGCTGCGTGATCGACGTGGACGAGCGCGGCACGATCACCGGCGCGGCCATGCTGCGCACCGCCCGCAAATTGTTCGACGGCATGTTGTTCGGCTGAACCGCCGCCCGCCGCCCCAACGAGAGATAAAAAGAATGACAAGCATAGGAGAGACGACGAAGCGGGCCGGACGGTTCGGCATCTTGGGCCAGCTGTGGTTCCAGGTGCTCGCCGGCACGGTGATCGGCATCCTGCTCGGCCACTTCGCACCCGGCACCGCCGTCGCGATGAAGCCGTTCGGCGACGCCTTCATCAAGCTGATCCGCATGATGATCGGCCCGATCATCTTCGTGACGGTCGTCCACGGCATCGCCGGCATGAACGACATGACCGCCGTGGGCCGGGTCGCGCTGAAGTCGATCCTCTATTTCGAGGTGATCACGATCATCGCGCTGGTCTTTGGCCTGGTCGCGGTCAACCTGTGGCAGCCGGGCGCGGGCATGAACATCGACGCCGCCGCGATCGATACCGCCTCGATCCAGGGCTATGTCGCCTCCGCCCACGACCAGTCGATCACCAGCTATCTGATGGCGATCATCCCCGACACCTTCGTGAGCGCGCTGACCGAGGCGCATGTGCTGCAGGTGCTGTTCGTGGCGGTGCTGTTCGGCATCGCCATCGCCTCCATCGGCGAGCGCGCGAAGCCCGTCATCGACGTGATCGACAGCGCGTCGCAGGGCTTCTTCCGGATCATCGGCTACATCATGTATTTCGCGCCGCTGGGCGCGTTCGGCGCGATCGCCTTCACCGTCGGCCAGTTCGGCACCGCCTCGCTGCTGTCGCTGGGCGAGCTGATCCTGGAGTTCTTCGTCGTCTGCGCCCTGTTCACCGCGGTGGTGCTGGGCGGCGTCGCCTGGTGGTGCGGCGTCAGCCTGTGGCGCCTGCTCGGCTATCTGTGGGACGAGATCGTCGTGGTCGCCGCCACCACCTCGACCGAGACGGTGCTGCCGCGCCTCATCCAGAAGATGCAGAAGGTCGGCTGCGAGGAAAGCGTCGTCGGCTTCGTGATCCCCGCGGGCTATTCGTTCAACCTCGATGGCACCTGCCTCTATCTCACCACCGTCGCGGTGTTCCTGGCGCAGGCGACCAACACCCACCTGACCTTCGGCCACGAGCTGGCGCTGATCGCGGTGCTGCTGCTCACGTCCAAGGGCGCGGCGGGCATCGCCGGTGCGGCCTTCGTGGTGCTGGCCGCGACACTCAACACCACGGGCGTCATCCCGGTCGCCAGCATCGCGCTGATCCTGGGCATCCACCGCATCCTCGCCGAAGGGCTCACCTTCGTGAACCTGATCGGCAATGCGCTCGCCACCGTCGTGATCGCCAAGTGGGAGGGCAAGCTCGACGAACGCACCCTCGCCGCCACCATCGGCACGCGCAAGCTGCGCGCCAAGCACAACATCGCCGCCGCCTGATCCGGCTGCGACGACCATGACAACCGGCCGCGGCGCGAACGCGGCCGGACAGGAGATTTCGATGCCCGTTCTGACCACCACCGCAGCCGCGCTGCTGCTCGCCGGACAGGCGCAGGCGGCGCCGCTGCCGCCCGACACGCGCGACGTGCCCGCCACCGCCACCCCCACCACCAGCGCACCGCCGCTGACCGGGGAGGGCGAGCGCGAGAGCGGCCGCGATGCCGCCGCCGCCTTCTCCCCGGGCGCAACCCAAGCCGCCCCCGCCGACCAGAGCAAGGCGCCCACCGGCTTCGCGCGGTTCCAGCGGAACAACGCGATCGGCAAGGCGCTACGCTCGCTCAACGACCAGGGCGTCGATCTCACGCTCGACTTCGTCGGCAACGTCGCCGCCAATCCGATCGGCGGCGTGCGCCACGGCAGCGCGGAATCGCACTGGGTGATGGCCGCTGCCGACATCGATCTCGAAAAGGCGCTCGGCTGGTCCGACACCAAGCTCCACGTCCAGGGCGCCTGGTTCACCGGCGACAGCCTGGGACGCGATTCGATCGGAAACTCGATCAGCTTCCAGCAGACGTGGCGGCCCGTCTCCGGCCCTCGCCTCACCCAGCTCAACATCGAGCATGATTTCGGCAAGCTCAACCTGATGGTGGGGCGCGCGGCGGTGAACAGCTATTTCAACAACTCGCCGCTCAACTGCGCGTTCATGAGCAACACCAGCTGCCTCACCGCCTATGGCGCGATCAGCGACATCGGCATCACCGCCTATCCGAACTCGTCCTGGGCGGCCAAGGCGCGCTATGCGATCGACGACCGCTGGTACGTCCAGACCGGCGCCTTCGAATACAACAACGACCTCAACGCCAAGGGCAAGGGCGGGCTCGACTTCTCGCTCGGCAAGGGAACGGGCGTGCTGATCCCCGGCGAAGTCGGCTACCAGACCAGCTTCGCGCAGGAGCGCCTGCCGCGTCGCTACCGCCTCGGCTTCTATCTCAACACCGACGGCGGCCAGAGCCCCTATTTTGACGCGAACGGCAATTCCGCGGCGCTGAGCGGCCTTCCCCGCGCCGGGCGCGGCGGCAACCGGCTGGGCCTGTATGCGATGGCGGACCAGACGGTGGCGCGCGCGCAAGGCGCCAGCAAGCGCAACCTGGCGCTGTTCGGCCGCTTCTTCCTCAACGCCGGCAACGTCCAGTCGATCGACTGGTTCGCCTCGGCCGGGTTCGTGAAGACCGGGACGTTCAAGGGCCGCGACAACGACACGATCGGCCTGCTCGTCACCAACACGCATTTCAGCGACCAGCAGATCGCCTATCTCCGCGACCTGCGCGCCAAGGCGGGCGGCACCGGATCGCCCGAGGCGAACGAGATCATCACCGAACTGAACTATGGCTGGGCGGCGCTGCCCGGGCTCCGGATCATGCCCAACGTCCAGTACGTCATCAATCCGGACCCGATCTATGCGACCAGCCGCAAGACCGACATTCCGGATGCCGTGGTGCTGGGCCTGCGCGTCGACGTGCACCTGGCGCAGCTGTTCGGAGGCTAGGCCCCGCCTGGGGCGGACCCGACCCGCAGCAGCACGCGCAAAGCCTCTCGCGGTCAGGCGCAGCGCCCCGGGGGCAATCCCCCGGGGCGCTGCCGGTTACGCCCGCAGCTGCTTCACCGCATGGTCGGCCGCACGCGCGGTCATCGCCATGTAGGTCAGCGACGGGTTGACGCAGGACGCCGACGCCATCTGCGCGCCGTCCGTCACATAGAGGTTGGACGCGTCGTGCGCCTGGTTCCAGCCGTTCAACACCGAGGTGCGGGGGTCGGCGCCCATGCGCGCGCCGCCCATCTCGTGGATGGCGTCGCCGGGCACATGCTCGCCCTCCCAGCTGCGCACGTTGAGGAGGCCGGCGCCCTTCAGCATCGCCTCGCCCTGCACCCGCGCGTCCGCCATCATCTTGAGCTCGTTCTCGCGGAAGCGCACGTCGAAGCGCATCAGCGGGATCCCGAACCGGTCCACCTTGCTGGCGTGGAGCGAGACGCGGTTGTCCTTGTACGGCAGGCATTCGCCGAACGCGCCCATGCTGAACTTCCACGGCGCATAGCGGCGCAGGCCCTGCTTCATCGACGCGCCGAAGCCGACCGGCGGTGACGGGTCGCGGCTGGCGCTGCCCTGATAGCCATAGCCCCGCCTGAAGCCCACGCCCTCCTCGCCGCCGATGTTGCGGAAACGCGGGATATAGACGCCGCCCGGACGCCGGCCATATTCGATCAAATCGGTCATGCCGGGGATCTCGCCCGACACGCCCACGCGGAAGATATGGTCCATCACATAGCGGCCCAGCGTCCCGCTGCTGTCGAAGTGGCTGCGCTCGCTTCCCGGCGCGCGCGAGTTCATCAGGATCTGGACCGACGCCATCGCCGATGCGCAGACGAACACCAGATCCGCCGACACCGTCTGCGCTTGGCCCGTCTTGGCATCGACATAGCGCACGCCCGTCACCCGCTTGCGCGCGGAATCATATTCGACGTTGGTGACCACCGCGTCCGACTGGAGCGTCAGCCGCCCGGTCGCGCGCGCCGCCGGCAGCGTCACCGCCTGGGTCGAGAAATAGGCCCCAAACGAGCAGCCGTTGCTGCACTGGTTGCGCATCTGGCACTTGGTGCGGTTCTGCTCGGGCTTGTCCTCGGTCAGGTTCGACAGGCGGGTGTGGATCAGCTTGCGGCCCGGGAACTTCGTCTCCAGCCGCTGCTTCAGCCACTGCTCCGCGACGTTCATCGGCATCGGCGGCTGGAACTCGCTGTCCGGCAGATAGGGCAGGTTCTCGCGCGAGCCGGATACGCCGACATACTTCTCGACATAGCTGTACCAGGGGGCGACGTCGTCATAACCGATCGGCCAGGCGCCATCGATGCCGTCGCGCTTGTTCGCCTCGAAGTCCTCGGGCGCCCAGCGGAAGCTCCACCGGCCCCAGATCAGCGACTTGCCGCCCACCGCGCCCGGGCGGATCCAGTAGAACTTGTCCCCCTCGTCATAGGCATAGGGGTTCTGCCGGTCGTCGTTGTAGAAGCGCTGGTTGCTGGGCTGCACATAGCCGTGGCGCGCGATGAAGTAATTGCTGTCCATCACCGGCTTGGGCATGATGTTGCGCGCCGGCACCTCGAACGCGGGCTTGCCGTCGTACGGATAGCCCTCGCCATGCTCGACCATGACGCCCCGGTCGAGCATCAGGACGCGCAGCCCCTTTTCGGTCAGTTCCTTGGCGGCGAAGCCTCCGCTCACGCCCGATCCGATGACGATCGCGTCGAACCTGTTGGTCGAAGCCATGATGTTGTTCCCCTGCCCGTACGTGCTCAGAACCGCAGCGCGCGGAGCGTCTTGAAGCTGGTGGTGATGTCCGGAAGATAGGGCGCGGGCGCCTCGTCGTTCTCGACATAGAAGTGGCGGACCCCGGCGCTTCCCTTCAGGCGGAACAGCGCGGCGAAGTCGGTCTTGCCCTGGCCCACGGCGGTCATGCTGCGGTCGGCGCGCATGTCCTTGACGTGATAGGCATAGATGCGGCGGTTCAGCCGCTCGATCAGCCCGGCCACGTCCTCGCCCGCGTGTGCTGCCCAGTAGAGGTCGAGCTCCACCTGCACCAGCGACGGGTCGGTCTCCTCGATCAGCCGGTCGAACAGGCTCTTGCCGCCCGGCTTCACCGTGAATTCGAAGTCGTGGTTGTGGTAGGCAAAGCCCAGCCCCGCCTTCTTCAACTCGGCGCCGAAGCGCGCGATGTTGGGCAGCGCCGCCTTCCACCCGGCTTCTGTGCGGTGCTGGTCCGTCATGTACGGCAGCACCACCGTGTCGGCGCCCAAGGTCTTCGCCATGGTCACCGATCGCTCGAACTGGCCGAGCAGCGCGTCATAGCCGATGTGCACCGACGGCGCGCGCAGCCCCAGCCGGTCCATCGTCCGGCGCAGCAGCGCATGATCCATCGCGTCATAGCCGCCGCCGCCGAACTCGACCTCGCGATAGCCGATGCGCGCCACCTGCCCCAGCGTCGCCACCGGGTCCTTCTGGAAGAGCTCGCGCACGGTGTAGAGCTGGAGCCCCACCGCCGGGATCTGGGCTGCATGGGCGGCCGGGATGATCCGGTTCGACAGGGCGATGGCCGCGGCGCCCCCGGCGCCCGCGAGCAGGGTACGGCGGCTGATCATGCGCTGTAGACCTTGTTGACTTGGGAATAGGGGAAGGCGCCGTTGTATTCGCCCGGCACCGGCAGATATTCGCGCTCCTGGGTGATGCCGATCTCCGACGTGTAATAGCCGGTGATCACCATCTGGCGCATCGCTTCGAAGAAGTCCTTGCCGCCCGGGATCTGGCCGTTCATCGCCAGCGTCAGCAGCGCATCCTGCTGCTCGGGCGTCGCCTTGGCGGCGGAGACCTTATAGTCCTTCAGGCTGCGGGCTTCGACCGCCTCCAGCCCGGCCAGGATCGGCTTGCGATCGTCCGGCACGCCCCAATCGGCGAGCAGCTTTTCGATGAACATCGGCACGCCCGCTGCGATCGCGCCCGGCGTGTCGGTGGTCGGGATGATCCGCTCGCTCAGCGCCGTCACCAGCGCGCGCTGGTCGGGTGTGAAGACGGCCGTGCTCGGCGGGCCGTCGGAGATCACCGGCACCCGCGATGCCTGGGCCGCACCGGCCGCGCGCGCGATCGGCGCGAACAGTCCCGCCCCGAACATCGTGACGACGCCGGCAAGCGCCGTTCTGCGATCGATCACTTGGCCTCTCCTCCCGTGGTGCGAAGCATTCGTGCCTCCCCTTCTTATTGTGCGTCGATTTCCCGATAGGCGGCGATCAGCCGGTCCTCGCCGGCGCGGCCCTTGACCGAATTGCCGTGCTCCATGCCGATCACCCCGGCATAGCGGCGCTGGCGCAGCCACCGGACGATGTTGGCGTAATGGATCTCGCCGGTGCCGGGCTCGTTGCGCCCGGGATTGTCGCCGAACTGCATATAGCCGATCTCGCTCCAGCAGGCGTCCATCACCGGGATCAGGTTCCCGGACTGGATCTGCTCGTGGTAGAGGTCGGCCAGGATCTTCACGCCCGGGCTGTTGGCGCCGCGCGCCACGGCATAGCCCTGGGCGATGCTCTGCATGTAGACGCCGGGATGGTTGGTGCGCGTGTTGAGCGGCTCCATTACCATCGCGATGCCGTGGGGTGCGACGATGTCGCCGGCGCGGCGCATGACGTCGATCACCCGCGCGGTCTGGATCTCCACCGGCACCTTGGGGTCCATGAAGCCGGTGACCACCGTCATCCGCGTCGCATTCAGGCGCTTGGCGACGTCGATGGCGCTGCGGACGTCGGCCAGGAACGCCTCGCGCTCGGCGCCGTCGTTGGCACCCAGCAGCGGCCGCGACTGCGACCATTTCGGCATGCTGGCGACGAACACGCCCATCGCCATGCCGCGCTGCTGCAGCGCCTTGGCCATGCGCTGCTGTTCCGCGACCGGCCGGCTGCGCGCCTCATTGTCTTCCCAGGCGGTGAAGCCCTGGTCGGCGGCATAGGCGATCTGCTCGAGCAGGCCGCCGCGGCTGGCGAAGCTGCCCTCGTGCGGCGCATAGCCGAGCGAAAAGCGGGCGGCGTTGGAGCCGCCGCCGCCCTGCGCCAGGCCGGCGCTCGCCGCGAGCGGCGCGACCGCGCCGGCAGCCAGCACGGTGCGACGCGAGACCGTCATGCCCCCCGCCCGATCATTTGCCGCCCTGCGCCTTCAGGAACGCGATGATCGCCTTGCGCTTGGCGGCGTCGGCCATGCCGATCGGCATGCGCGTGCCCGGCACCTTCTTGGTCGGCGCGGCCAGGAACTGGTCCAGCGTCGCCTCGTCCCAGCGCAGCTTCGACGCCTTCATGGCGTTGGAATAGTTGAAGCCCGGCACCGCGGCCGCGGGCCGGCCGACCACGCCGTTCAGGTTCGGCCCGACGCCGTTGCGGCCACCCTTGTCGACCGTGTGGCAGGCCTTGCACGCGGCAAAGGCCGGCGGCGGCGCGGTCTGCGCGACGGCCGGTGCCGCGGTGACGGCCAGCATCGCTGCCGCCGCCCCCAGGCTGATGATACGCTTCATACACTCTCTCCCGGATCGATGCTGGTCCACTTCCGGTCCGAGGCCGCATTGGCGACCACGGCCTCGACGAATTTCATGGTGCGAAGCCCGTCGCCGACCCCGGGGAACCACCGCTCCCCTTCGCCACGGATCGCCGCCGCGAAGCCACGGTAGAGGTTGGCGAACGCCTCGACATAGCCCTCGGGATGCCCCGCGGGCGTGCGCAGCAGCCCGCTCGCACCGTCGCTCAAGCCCGGCCCGCCCGCGCGCAGGATCTCCGCCGGCCGGTCGAGCCAGCGCAGCGTCAGCGTGTTGGGCTCCATCTGCGCCCATTCCAGCCCGCCGCGCTCGCCATGGATGCGCAGCTTCAGGCCATTTTCCTCGCCGGCCGCGACCTGGCTCGCCTTCAGCGTGCCGCGCGCGCCGCCCTCGAAGCGCAGCAGCGCGCTCACGTCGTCGTCGAGCCGGCGCCCCGGCACATGGATGGTCAGGTCCGCCGCCACCGCCTCGGCGCGCAGGCCGGAGACATGCTCGGCGAGTTGGAACGCATGGGTGGCGATGTCGCCCAGGCAGCCGCCGATCCCGGCCCGCGCCGGGTCGGTGCGCCACTCGGCCTGCTTGTTGCCGGCCTCGTCGATCGGCGCGCTCAGCCAGCCCTGGAGATATTCGACCTGCACCAGACGGATCGCGCCCAGGTCGCCGCGCGCGATGCGCGCCCGCGCCTCCTCGACCAGCGCATAGCCGCTGTAGGTGAAGGCCAGCGCGAACGTCCGCCCGCTCGCCTCGGCCGCCGCCGCGATCGCCTCCGCCTCGGCGACGCTCATCGCCATCGGCTTTTCGCAGAACACGTGGAAGCCCACCTCGAGCGCGGCGATCGCCATCGGCGCGTGGAGATGGTTCGGCGTTACGATCGCCAGCGCATCGATGCGCACTTCCGCCGGCAGCGCACGCTCGCCTGCCAGCAGGGCATCGAGCGAGTCATAGACGCGCGCGGGATCGAGCCCCAGTTGCTCGCCGGTGCGGGTGTTGCGCCCCGCATCGGTGCTGAACGCCCCTGCGGTCAGCCGCCAGTCGCCATCCAGCGCGGCGGCCATGCGATGCACGGCGCCGATGAACGCGCCCTCGCCGCCACCCACCATGCCGAGCCGGAGCGGCTGCCGCATCACTCGCCGCCTTCCTTCAGGCCCAGCAGCGATCGGATCGCGGCCCGGTCGACGCCGCTCGCAGCGAAATCGTCGAACGGCCGCTCGGTCACGTGGATGATATGGTCGCGGATGAACGGCGCCCCCTCGCGCGCGCCATCCTCGGAACGCTTGAGCGCGCATTCCCACTCCAGCACCGCCCAACCTTTGTAGCCATATTGGGCAAGCTTGCTGAACACGCCGACGAAGTCGACCTGGCCGTCCCCGGTCGAGCGGAAGCGCCCGGCCCGGTTCACCCAGCTCTCATAGCCGCCATAGACGCCTGAGCGACCGGTCGGGTTGAACTCGGCATCCTTCACATGGAAGCACGCAATCCGGTCGTGATAGCGGTCGATGAAGTCGAGATAGTCGAGCTGCTGCAGCACATAGTGCGACGGATCGAACAGGATGCGCGCACGCGGGTGCTCGCCCACCGCCGCCAGGAACCGCTCCCACGACGCGCCGTCGTGAATGTCCTCGCCGGCGTGGATCTCGAACGCGCAGTCCACGCCCGCATCCTCGAACGCGTCCAGGATCGGCGTCCAGCGCCGCGCCAGTTCGGCAAACGCCTCCTCGACCAGCCCCGCGGGCCGCTGCGGCCAGGGATAGACATAGGGCCAGGCCAGCGCGCCCGAGAAGGTCGCATGCGCCGACAGCCCCAGGTTGGCGCTCGCCTTGGCGGCGAGCGTCACCTGCTCGACTGCCCAGGCCTGGCGCGCCTCGGGCTTGCCGTGCACCTCGGCCGGCGCGAAGCCGTCGAACAGCGCGTCATAGGCCGGGTGCACCGCCACCAACTGGCCCTGGAGATGCGTCGACAGTTCGGTCGGCTCGATCCCGAACCGCGCGAGCCGCCCGCGCAGCTCGTCGCAATAATCCTTGCTCTCGGCCGCGGTCTTCAGGTCGATCAGCCGCGGGTCGCACGGGATCTGCACCCCCACGAAGCCCAGGCCCGCGGCCCATTCGGCCAGCCCGTCCAGCGTATCGAACGGCGCGGTGTCGCCCAGGAACTGCGCCAGGAAGATGCCCGGCCCCTTCATCGCGGTCATGCGCGCGCCTCTCCCTTGGTCTCGTCGCGGAAGCTGATCTGGAACAGGATCGCGACCACCGCCGCCGCGATCGCGGGGTACCACCACATGTGCTGCCAGTCGGCGACGCTCGGCGTCTCGGGCAGCTGGGCATAGAGCAGGCCGCCGATCTGCGAGCCCAGCAACATGCCCACGCCATAGGTGAACAGCGTCAGCATCCCCTGCGCCTGCGCGTTGACGCCCTTGGGCGACGCGATGGTGCCGGTGTAGATCGCGCCCGCCACGAAGAAGAAGTCGTAGCACACGCCGTGCAGCGCCACGCCCAGGTAGATCGCCCACAGCGAGTCGCCCCCGTCGCCGATCGCGAACAGCGCATAGCGCACTGCCCAGGCGATCATGCCGACCAGCAGCAGCGGCTTCACCCCGAAGCGGCGATAGAGCCACGGCATGGAGAACATGAAGGCGAGCTCGGACATCTGCCCGATCGTCATGGTGCCGCCGACATTCTCGATGCCCGCCGTGCCGATATAGGCGGAGGCATAGGCGTAATACATCGCCAGCGGGATCGAGATCAGCGTCGCTGCCGCGATGAAGATCAGGAACGAGCGCTGGCGCATCAGGCCGAACGCCTCGACGCACAGCACCTGCCGGATCACGCTCTCGTCACGCGGCGCGTCCGCCTCCACATTGGGAAGGGTGGCGCTGTAGACCCCGAGCGCGATCGAGACGACGGCGGCGACGGTGAAGATCTGCGGGCTCGCCGACAGCCCCGCCCAGCCGATGATCAGCCCCGCCGCGATCCAGCCCAGCGTGCCGAACGCGCGCACGAACGGGAAACGATCGACCCGCTCGCCAAAGCTCTTGAGGGCGATGGTATTCGCCAGGCCGACGGTCGGCATGTAGAGGATCATGTAGCCCAGCAGCAGCCAGACGAAGCTGTCGCCATGCTCGGGCGTCACCAGCGAGGGCAGCACGAACAGCAGCACGCCGCCCACCAGGTGCAGGATCACCATCAGCATCTTGGGGCTGAAATAGCGCGCGGCCGCCATGCCGAGCAGGAACGAGCCCACGATCGAGGCGATCGGCCCCACCGAAAAGGCGTTGGCGATCAAATTGCCGATGCCCACGGTCTGCATCACCAGACCCAGGGTCACGTTCCACGCGCCCCAGACAAAGAACTGCATGAACATCAGGGCGCTCAGCCGCCCCGTCAGCATTCCCGACGCCGGGCGCACGTCACCCGTCAACGTCCCTTCGGCAGCGACCATGCGCTTATCCCCTCCGCCGCAGTTTTCCTGCTCTTGAGGACAGCCTAACAGCGCGAACCGCCATGTAAAGGATTACATCACCCGCTATCGACAGCGTACGCGGCACGCGACATGAAGTGGGCATGACGACGATCATCCAGGTCGCCGCCGTCGCCGGGGTGTCCACCGCCACGGTGTCGCGCGTGCTGAGCCAGCCTGCGCGCGTGGCCGAGCAGACGCGCCGGCGCGTGCTCGATGCCGTCGACGCGCTTGGCTACCAGCCAAATGTCGCCGCGCGCAGCCTGCGCACGCTGCGCGCGGCCAAGATCCTGCTGACCGTCCCGGACATCTCCAATCCCTTCTTCGCCAGCGTGATCCGTGGCGCGGAGGAGGCGGCGCGCGATGCCGGCTATTCGGTGGTGGTGGGCGACACCCGCCACGATCCGGAGGTGGAGGATCAATACGCCGACATGCTCTCGCGCCGCGAGGTCGACGGGCTGGTGTTCCTCGGGCATCGCCTGCCGGCCAGCCTCGCCCCGCTGCTCGCCGACCAGGGACCGGCGGCGCCGATCGTCAACGGCTGCGAATACAGCCCCGACATCGGCGTGCCGAGCGTCCACATCGACAACGCGGCCGCCAGCAGCGACGCGATGGAGCATCTGATCGCGCTCGGGCACCGCGATATCGGCGTGATCACCGGCCCGGCGATCAGCCCGATCAGCCGCGATCGCCTGACGGGCGCCCTGCGTGCCGCCGACCGCCACGGCCTCGGCGACCAGTTGCAGCTGCGTGCCGGCGACTATTCCGCCGCCTCCGCCTTCCAGCGCGCGGGCGAACTGCTTGCGGGCGGGGTCACCGCGATCTTCTGCTTCAGCGACGAGATGGCGATGGGGGCAATGAGCGCGATCGCCCAGGCAGGGTTCTCCTGTCCCGGCCAGGTCTCGGTGATCGGCTTCGACGACCTGCCCCTCGCCCGCTTCTTTTCGCCGCCGCTCACCACCATCGCCCAGCCCAAGGGCCTGATCGGCCAGCGCGCCGTGGAGCTGCTGGTCGACATCCTGCGCGGCAGCACCCCCGCCCGCCGCCAGCTGACCCTCACCCACGACCTCGTCATCCGCAACAGCACCGCCCCCGCCCGCCGCTAGCGACCGCCCGTGGTCGGCCGCAGCACCGCGACGATCCTCTGCGCACCCACGCAACACCAGCAAAGCAGCGAAACCGCGCCTGGCGCCCGCGCTCGAAAGACGCCGTCGATCCCGGGAACCACTTCATCGTACCCCGGCGGAGGCCGGGGCCCAGTTGCGGTGAGCCCTGTTGGGGAGCGCAGCGTATGAGGCAGGGTAGGTCTGACGCGCGCGAGCGAAGCGCCAAGGCTCGGACGCGCACGACCGCTCCCGTGCGCGATCGCCGCTTCAGGTCGTCCTCCACCGCCATGCCCCGGACGCAACAAAGCCCGCTGTCTTGCGACAAGCGGGCTTTGTTGTGTTGTGTGTTTGGTTGCGGGGACAGGATTTGAACCTGTGACCTTCAGGTTATGAGCCTGACGAGCTACCGG
>NZ_BAAAEL010000002.1:0-223805 GCF_039522995.1 Sphingomonas molluscorum
CTCATCCCGGTCTCCTTGCGGAGCCTGAATCAGATCGCGACGCTCACATCAATGGGTCCTGACCCTAGTCGCTCCTGGATGACCCTCTCCCTCCCCTCCTTTTTCCAAACGTGCTCTGTCAGTGTGATTGATAAGGGCGGATAGCCGATTATCAGGTCTTGCGCGCTGCCCTGCTGAGCCGACTTCGCTTTGGCCGCTTGCGGAGCGCGCTACGACCAATCTCATAGGCCAAGGGCCAAATGAGGCTGCTCCCTGGCCCAATTTCGTCATACGACGGCGAACCGGACAAGCTCAGTTGATCCCTGATCAACCCCTCTCATCACCGTCACAAAAGTACGGTGCCCGACGCGAACGACTGCGAAGCGCGTTGGCCAAACAGCGGTCTCGCGTTATGCCGTGACATGGCCAGAACGATCGACGAAGCCTTCCGCGTTTTACGTTCCAACCTGCAGATCACCGATCTTCAGGAGAAGACGGTATCGACGCGTCAGACTTCTATTCGTTCGGTGCTCGAAAAAGACTTCGTAGTGCTCGATTCTTTTCTGACCGGTTCCTACCGGCGCAGCACGATGATCTCGCCTCTGAAAGAGGCGGACGTCGATATCTTCGTCGTTCTCGACCCCAAATATTATGCTGCGCAGGGACAGACCGGCCTCCTCAATGCCGTCCGCGCATCGCTGCTCAAGACCTATACGAAAACGCCGAAAATCCGCCCTGATGGCCACGCCGTGACGATCACGTTCACCGACTTCAAGGTGGACGTCGTTCCGGGATTCCACCGCAAGGGCGGCGGATATCTTATCCCGGATACGAGCGGACCGTGCTGGATCTCCACAGACCCCAAACGGCATGTCGAAATCTGGAGCCAGGCCAACAAGGCCCATAATGGCGATCTGGTTCCGCTGCTCAAGATGCTGAAGGGCTGGAATGCGAGCCGGAGCCTGCTCAAATCCTTCCATCTAGAAACCCTCGCCCTCGACATTCTCACCAATGTCACGATCTCGAGCTTTCCGAGCGGTGTCCGGTATTTTTTCGACAAGGCGCGCGCCAAGATCAGAACTAGGCTGGCCGACCCGGCCGGCTACTCCGACGATGTCGCGCAGCACATCAATACGACCGAGCAGATGGAGGCCATCGTCAAGCGCCTCGACTGGGCGCTCGCACGTGCGCAGGAGGCCGAGAAATTTGCCGCTGCCGGCAAAACCGCTGATGCCTTTGCGCGATGGTCGCAGCTTATCCCCAACCACTTTCCGGCCTATGGCTGACGCGATGACCGGCAACGCAATACCGACGCTCCAGAATGAAGAGCCGCAGCTCAAGCTGATGCGTGCTCGGTCGCGTATGTATGCCCTTGCGTCGCGTATCCTCGTCGCCCAGCTGATTCTGACGCTCCTGATCCCAGCGCTTGGGGCGATCCTCGTCCTATTCATTCCGTCCGCGCGCGCGCCGATCGCCGCGCTGGCGTTGCTGATCACTGCCCTTGACGTCCTTGTCCTCGACCGTCGGCAAAAGCTTTTGATCAAGCGCGCTGCGAAAGTCGGCGAAAGCTTCGATTGCGCCGTTCTGGCGCTGCCTTGGGACCGGTTCAACGCCGGCGATCCGCTCGAGATCGAGGACATTCACGCCGCTGCCAGAGCCTATGCGCGTCATAAGGACGACAGCCGGCTACGCGATTGGTACCCGGTTGCAGCTGGACAGGCGCCGCTGCATCTGGCGCGGATTATCTGCCAGCGAACGAACCTGCGATACGACAGTCAGCTCCGCCGCAGCTACGGGACGATCGTCGTCTCAATCGCAAGCGCGATCCTGCTGCTGCTGTTCGTTGGCGGCTTTGTGCAGGATCTGAAACTGAGCGACTGGGTGCTGACCATGGCGCCTGCGAGCCCGATCCTTACTTGGGCCGCGCGTGAATATTATCGCCAGAATGATACGGCGGACTCGCTCGAGGAGCATCTGCGTGCCGCCAAGACGCTGTGGGCGCGGGCGCTCGCGGGCGAGTGTGATGCAGACCATTGCCTCGCGCAGTCACGCGAATTCCAGAATGCGATTTACTACCGCCGCGCGTCGAGCCCGCTGATCGTGCCGCTGCTGTACCGGTTCAAGCGCCTGCAGCTCGAGGACGATATGAACGAGGCGGCCGCGAATTTCCTGGCGGATTTCCAGAACGCGAACGCTGGGACCGGATGACGCGGCGGCCACCGGCAAAGTCGGCCCGAATCGCGAAAGTCGATGCGCTGGCGATCGCGATCGACGCAGCGATCGAGGCCGCCAACCAGCAGGAGCTGGAGGCGCTCGACAAGCGTTGCGCGGCGATGCTCAAGGCTTCGAGCGAGGAAGAAGCCCGGCTCTGGTACTATCGCAGCAATGTGCAAGCCGCACTCCAGGACACCACCGATGCCCAAAGCTGGAAATGGCGGCAGCCGCATCGCGAGCGCCAGATTCTGTATCTCAGGCGTGCAAAGGCGACTGCAGGGTTCGCGGCTGTTGGACCGGAGTGCCGCACCCAGATCCTGACCAATCTGGCGAACACGCTGAACAGCTTGGGTCGTAGCATCGAGGCCCTCCAGCTTTATGATCAGGCGCTCGACCAGATTCCGCGCTTCGCCGTGGCACTCGGAAATCGCGGAATCGCGCGCGCCGAGCTGGCGCGACAACTCTACGATGCAGGAAATGCGATCGTCCTGATGCAGGCGGCGGCAGTGGACATCCAGCGGGCGCTTGCACCGGATGCCTTCTGGGACAACGACTATCCAGGGGCAATCGACTTATATCAGCGCTGGCTGGACTGGCTAACCGCGGTAATCGCGCACAACCGGCCGCGCGCCATCGACGTCGACGGGTTTTCGCTTGGCCGAACCAAGACGGAGAAACGATTTCGCCGTTGGGCGCTCGAAAATCAGTTGTTCCTGTCGCCCCTGAGCGTGCTCGGTCCGCACGCCATCGCTGCAGCAGACCCCTTCGGTTTGCCTCCGCACCGGGGCAGCTTCGACGAACCTCCGCATTTCATCGCATGGTACAATCAGATGAAGCAGGAGTTTGCAGCAGCGCGCCTGATGCTCTTCGAATCGATCGACGGCAACGATCGCCATTTTGCGGACCGGGATCTGCTTCTCGTCGATACGCTCGACTTTCATGCGTTCGGACTCAAGGTCGAGAAGCAACGCATCGCATTTCGCATGGCATATGGCCTGCTGGACAAGATCGCCGGCTTCCTGAATGGCTATTTCAAGCTCGGTGACGACCCCAATCGCCTCAGCTTGCGCACTGTCTGGCCAACCAAGGGTCAGGTCCGCAGGGAGTTCGCCGACCGCCCCAATCTCCCGCTGCGCGGATTATACTGGCTGTCGCTCGACCTCCTTGCCGCCGAACCAGCGGATATCGACGCGATTGCGCCCGATGCCGCAGAGCTCAACCAGCTCCGAAACGCCCTTGAGCATCGCTGCGTCGTGCTACGCGAGGTCGATACCACGCTTCCGACCGGTATCATCGAGACGCGCACGATGCTCGAATTTCGGCAATCGACCTATCGGATGATGTCGCTGGCCCGGGCAGCCCTCTTCTACTTGTCGCTCGCCGTCGGCCGCGAGGAGCAGAAAAGGGACGAAGAGGACACGGATGACAAGATCATCCTATCCCGTTCGCTCGGAACCTATCGCGGGGTCGTCGGCTATGGCGAGTTCGGCTGAGTGATAGTCGGCGGGCTCCGCGTATCGAACGGCGCCTGAGCCATGGGCAAGCGCTTCAAGTCGGGCATCTGCGCCTATTGCGGCGCACCGGGAAGCACCGCCGACCATGTCTTCGCGCGCAGCTTCTTCCCCGAGACGCTGCGCGACGATTTGCCCCAGGTCGCGGCCTGCGCACCGTGCAACAGCGAGAAATCGAAAATCGAGCATTATCTCGCGACGATTCTGCCCTTCGCCGGCAACCATCCCTTGTCGGCGCCGATGCTCGAACAGCAAGTGCCGCGGCGACTGGCCAAGAACAAGAAGCTCCACCGTGAACTTGCCGAGGGTCAGGTCGGTGTGCGTTGGACCGAATCCGAGACCGAGCAAAGCTCATTCGGCATTCCCTATGACCATGACCGGCTGCTCGACTATCTGCGCTATGTCGCCAAGGGCCTCGCCCGGGCGCATTGGGATATCACGGTCCCGCAGCATTATGCGGTGAGCACTGGCCTCGTCACCGCCGGACAGGACGCGATCCTGCGCAACCTCTTCGTCGGTCGCAGCGCCGGCTACGCCCGCGGCAACCTTGGCGACGGCCTGATCCTGTACGAGGGCCAGCAGGCGATCGACGATCCGTCGCTGACGATGTGGCGGTTCCTGCTCTATGGCGGACTGATATTCAGCGACAATGATGCGGTGCTCGACATTCCGCGCGATCTCTGGGCGATCACGGCGAAGAAACCGATGCCCGGCCTACCGCACCGCCGGGCCGCCGACGACCAGTCCTAACCCAGATAGCGGTGCTCCCGGTGCCATTGCAGCGCTTCGGGCGCCGGCGGCGCAAAGCCGCGGCGCGGGGCGGCGATCTCGGTCCCCTGCATCGCGTAATAATGCACGCCATTATCGAAGTCGGCCTTGAGCCGTTCGCTCACCGCGAAAGTCCGGCGCTCGGTGACGGTGACATAGCCGAGGTCGAACAGGCGGTGGATGTCGGTGCGCAGCAACAGGCCATTGGCGAGGTCATGGTCGCCGCCATCGCCATAGCTGCGGATATGCGCGGCATCGAGGATCGGCAGCGTCTTCTCGCCGGAGACCGCGCAGCGCCGGCCATAGCCATCGGTCACCGCGAGCCGGAATGCGCCCTGCCCCAGCCGCTGGCGCATGAGCACCGGCTGGCCGTAGCGCTCGCCCGAGACCGGAAGCGGCGCCGCCGGTGTCGCGGCGAGCCGCTCGCTCACCGCCTCCCACAGCCGCAGGCCTTCCTCGGTGTCGGTGGCATAGCCTTTGCCGACGACGATGTTGCGCGAGAAGCTGTCGGGCACCGGGATCCACGACGCCCGCGGCCAGAAAAATGGTTCGGTCAGGATCCTGCAGCCGATCACCGGATCCTCACGGGGTCGAAGCGGCGCGGACTCGCGGCGCAGCGCAACGATCGTCGCGCGCATCTCGGCGAGCGAGGCATTGCCGTTCTTGGGACCAAAGGCCTCCCAGGCCAGCGACAGCGGCGCCAAGGAGGCATGGCCGAACACCCCGCCGCCAGCGATCGCGGCATCCTTGCCCTTCAATTTGAACAGGAACAGGTCGCCGGGTTGCAGTGCCTTGAATTCGCCCGAGCCTGAGGGTTGCCAGAAATTGACCTCGTCCGGAGCAATGCCGGCAAGGAAGTCGAACCAGGGCTTATGCGTCACGCCGACGAAGATCTTGACCACACAATGATTATGACCGCATGCGGGCGCTTGGCAACCTAGGCAGCCATTCGGGCCATCCGCGACCGAATTTAAAGACCGGCTGCTTCCAGGGTCGGTACAGGCGAGGCGACACGACTGTATAGGGCGCATTGCCACGAAGCCGCGCCGGAAGCACACAGGCGCCTTTCAGGCGTTGAGCGATAAGCTGCCTTTCAACGTCGTTTGGTTTCGTGCTCCTGGGGATCGCGTTGCGCCTGCCTGCCCGACTGCCCGTGGCCGTTAAGTTGGCGCGTTAGAGAGATTGAACACGCAACCATCGTGCGACGACTATCGACCATTCCCTGCGGGTCAGCGTTCGCGGAAAGGCGGACAGTCGGTTTAGCCAATGAGCTGCATGCAAGCACGCAGCCCATTGGCTCGCTCAGGCAGCGGCGGCCTCAAGCTCGGATTGAAGGGTTTCGATAAACCCCTCCATCGTTGTCTCGCGCATATCGACCGCCTTCGCACCGCCACCGGCGACGACGGTAACGTCGGTGATGCCTATCACGCCAAGGACCATGCGGAGATACTGCGTGGCGATATCGCGGTCGCGGATCGGCGAACCTTCGGTGTAGACGCCGCCGCTTGCCATCAACACTGTGGCGATCTTGCCGGTGACGAGGCCCTTGCCGTCGAAGCCGAGCGTCAGCCCCTTGCGCACGATGTTGTCGATCCAGGCCTTGAGCTTGGCAGGCACGTTGTAGTTATAGACCGGGGTCGCGATCACCAGGTGGTCGCAGGCGAGCAGTTCGCCGACGAGTTCGTCAGACAGGCGCAGTTCGGCCTTCATCTCGGGCGAGTGTTGCTCGGGCGGCGTGAAATAGGCCTGGAGCCACGGCGCGTCGATGAACTGGAGGTTGGTTTCCGTCAGGTCGCGCTCGACGACTTCGCCATCCGGGTGTGCCGTCCGCCATTCGGCGACGAAGCGACGTGTCATGTTGCGCGAGATCGAATTATCCCCGCGGGGACTGGTTTCGACAACGAGAAGCTTGGTCATGATTATTCCTTCTTGAGAATCGATCAGCCGAAACGGAAACCGGATATCGGCTTGCCGAGAGCATGGCCGTGGAAGTGAATGACGCCGGTCTCGCCCGACGCCGCGCCTGCCGCGATCATCAGAGGCAGCAGGTGGTCCTCATGGGGCTGAGCCACGCGGGCATGCGGGGCGTCTTCCCAGCGGATCAGAGCTTCGTCGCGCGTCGCGCCATCGATCATGGCGGCGCGCAGCCAGGCGTCGAATGCCTCTGCCTTCTCGTCTACCGCTCCGCCGCCGAAAAAGCCGCGCA
Source organism: Sphingomonas molluscorum (assembly GCF_039522995.1). Taxonomy (NCBI): domain Bacteria; kingdom Pseudomonadati; phylum Pseudomonadota; class Alphaproteobacteria; order Sphingomonadales; family Sphingomonadaceae; genus Sphingomonas; species Sphingomonas molluscorum. The sequence goes on from NZ_BAAAEL010000002.1 coordinate 6,679, forward strand.
TGTTGTGGTATGACTGGCCGCTGCCGAGGATCAGCACGCCCTCGTCGCGCAGCGGCTTCAACGCCCGCCCGATCGCAAGGTGGGCGGCCGGATCGAGACCACGCTGCAGTGAAAGCTGCACCAACGGAATGTCGGCTTCGGGCACCATGACCTTGAGTGGCACGAAGATGCCGTGATCCCAGCCCCGCGCATGCTCCGCGCCGTTGGCAATGCCGGCATCCGACAACAGCTCGCGTACCCGTGCCGCAATTGCCGGGGCGCCCGGCGCGGGCCAAGTCAGACGGTAGGTGTGATCGGGAAACCCGCCATAGTCGAATAGGAGCGACGGATGCGCGCCGGTGTTGACGGTCGGCACGTCCTCTTCCCAATGCCCGGATATGGCGAGGATGGCGCGCGGCTGCTCCGTCAGCGTCGCGAGGAATCCGCGCAGATAGGTCTCCAGCTCGCGCCACGTATCGCGCATCGGCCCCGGTTCCAGGAAGAAGCAGGGCCCGCCGCCGTGATTGATGAAGAAGGTGGGTTGCATGAGAGCTATATGCCCACTGGACGATCATCGCAGGAGTGATAAAGATGTGATGATCTTTATCGGCTGGAGTGATGGATGATCGGGAACTTCACGCTGGACCAACTCCGCGTTCTCACGACCATCGCCGAGACAGGCAGCTTCTCCGCCGCAGGGCGCAGGCTCGGACGCGCGCAATCCGCGATAAGCCAGGCTGTTGCGACGCTGGAGGACACGCAGGGGGTGACGTTGTTCGACCGATCGGGCTTCCGGCCCGTTCTGACCGATGTGGGCCGGGTGCTGGTGGCACAAGCGCGCTCGGTCCTTGCGAGCGCCGCCCGGTTCGAAGCCATGGCCTCGAGCACGCGCGAGGGGATCGAGGCCGAGCTGGCAGTCGCGATCGATCCGCTGGTGCCCACCGCTGCCTTCATCGACAGCTTGCATGCGCTGCGCGCCGAGTTCCCATTCCTTCCGGTCAGTTTTTCTACCGAGGGGTTAGGCGGAGCCGAGCGACGGCTACGAAGCGGGGACGCGGCACTGGCGTTCTGTATCCTGTTGCCAAGCGTACCCGATGACACTGCGGCGCTGCCGTTGCTCGGGATCGACCTCGTGCCCGTGGTGTCGCCTGCCCATCCCCTCGCCAAATTGAACCGCCCGGTGACGGCCGGCGACCTGGATGAGCATATCCAGCTCGTCCTCTCCGACCCGGCCGCACCCGATGGCCCTAACTACGGCATCATTGGCACCAGAGCCTGGCGGTTCGTGGACCTCGCACGGCGACTGGATTTCTTGCTCGCGGGTCTGGGATGGTGCCGGATGCCTGAGCATCTCATCGCGCGACATCTGGTCGATGGTCGCCTGGTTGCTTTGACGATTGAAGACGATCCGGCCGCCGCGACCGGACCGCTGATGATCTATGCCGCCCACATGCGGAATCGCGCGCTCGGACGGGCGGGGTCCTGGCTGCTACGCGAGCTACAGGCTCGGCTCGGCTGATCGGGATTGCGGCAAAGCCACAAGGAGCTAGAACCGGAACATCATGCGAACTGAACTCGATCACCTTCCGGCAAACAAGCGGCGCGAACTCGACCGCGTGGTGCAGATCCTCTTCGAGGAATTCGAAGACGCACATGGGAAGCCCGAAGGCGACCGGAAACTTGGACGGATCCATAAGATCATTCTGTACGGATCATATGCCCGCGGCGGCTGGGTCGACGAACCGCACACCGCCAAAGGGTATCAATCGGACTTCGATTTGCTCGTCATCGTCAACCAGAAAGAGCTGACCGACCGCGTCGCCTACTGGGAAAGGGCGGAGGAGCGCCTCAACCGCGAGCGCAGCATCACCCAGAACCTCAAGACGCCCGTCAACTTCATCGTCCACACCCTTCAGGAGGTGAATGATGGCCTCGCGCACGGGCGATCCTTCTTCATCGACGTCGCTCGCGACGGCATTGCCCTCTACCAATCCGAAGACAGCGAGCTCCACCAGCCCAAGCCGAAGACACCACAGCAGGCTTACGACGCGGCGACGGAATATTTCGAGGAATGGTTTTCGCTAGCCGTGAGCGCCCAAAAGGGCTTCCATTTCTACCTATCGCAGAAAGAGCATCGCGACGCCGCCTTCACGCTGCACCAAGCTTGCGAGCGGCTATACCACTGCGTGCTCCTGGTGATGACCTTCTACACGCCGCACGTTCACAACCTCGCTTTTCTCCGGACGCAGGCGGAACGCGAATCCAACCATCTCTTCGAAGCCTGGCCGCGCGACAACGCCCGCGCGAGGGCGCGCTTTGCCAAGCTCAAGGACGCCTATGTGAAGGCGCGCTTCTCGAAGCATTACCGGATCACGGAAGAGGAACTGAACTGGTTGGCCGAGCGCGTCGACGAGCTCGGTCGTCTGGTGCACGAGGATTGCACGGCACGGATTGCCGAGCTGCGCGCGGCGCTCTGACTGGAGTCCCCACGGCGAGAAACCTCGGCTTGAAATGATGCGGCCAATGCGCCGTCCCCCGGTGCGGGAGCGGTCGGTGGTTGCGCACGTGTCGCCTCTTGCCGCCATTGACGCGGTGTCTTGCCGGCGCGCCGGACGAATGTGTTGGTGAAGTGGCTTTGATCCGCGAAGCCGCATTCGAGCGCGATCTCGGCGATGGGCATTGGGGAATGGGAAAGAAGTATCATTGCCCGCAGCACGCGCTGGCCGATGAACCAGCTGTAGGGAGAAATGCCGACGGTGCTGGTGAAGGCCCGAACGAAATAGCTCATCGATAACCGACAGGCACAGGACAGCTCCGAAACCTGCATCGTTTCACCGACGCGCGCCGCCATGATTTTCTTCGCCAGCTGGACCTGCCACGGCGCGAGACAGGGTTGCGGGCGCGCATAGGTCCGGCCAGTCCGTCGCGTGGTTCTGCCCGGCGGTTCCGGCTCGCAGTGCCGGGTCCGCGAAATCTGCGCACCAACGCTCTCGCCCACTGTCACGCGCGCCATGCCGCCATTGCGACCCCCAAGGGACAATGGGCTGGCTACGGACGCGGAATGCGGCCTTACGCCGTTCCCAATAGTCCCCACGGCGCCTGAGTGTGGCACCCAATATGGGCGCCATGTCCGGGCGTGGCGTGAAGACCCTGTTACTCCCTTTCACTCTGACACCTGGCGGCCGCCGAAGGCGGTCGTGCGATGCTATTTTCCTTGAGGGCCGGTCAGGCGAACCGGCTGGGCTCGCGTGGGCGCCGAGTGCCAGCCCCTAATGCATTGAGAGGTTAACGTGACCCCGACCGTTGCGACGCTGCGTCCCTGCCCTCGCCGCAAAGGGCCGTTCTCAGATCCCGCTCGGCACGAGCCAGTTCCTTCTGGACCGTCCGCTTGTGCAGACGAAACTCCCCCGCAATCTGCACCTGCGTCTTTCCGTCACGCCACGCCGCCAGGAAGATGTCGCGGCGCTGGGTCGGCAGTGCTTCCAGCATATCGAACACGCGCGATAATGTTCTCCTCGCGCTGGCCGCGCGCTCGGGGTCGGGCGCATCGTCGGCGAGATCAAGAGCGGCAGCCGCGTCCGCCGGTGTAAACCGCATCTCATGGCGGCGCCGGTTCTTCGCGAGGTTGATGGCCATCCGGTAAAGGTAGGATAGCGGATGCCGTACATCGCCGACAACCGCACCGCGCTCGAGCTTGAGATACGCGTCGTGAAGTGCTTCGGACGCGGCATCCGGGGAGCGGAGCGTACCGGTCAGCCTCGCGAGGAGATGGTCGTAATCCGCCTCCAGGGCTTCCAGCAGGCGTTTGAGGCTCGCATCGTCCTGGCCGGGCGGATCGTGCTCGCTCTCTTTGCCAGTACGTTGGACGGCGCCAGATGAGTCGCCGGCAGCGCCAATTTGCCGGGAGGCACTCGGACGTGCGTTCCGCAGCCCCATCTCAGGCGCGAGCAGCCTCGCGGCTGCCAAGCTCCTCATCTACCGGGCAGCAGCGGCAACTCGAATAGTCGCACAGACGGCACACGCGGTAGGCGTGTTCTTCGTTGCCCAGGAGTGCGCGCAGCATGCGCTCCGAAAGTGACCCAAGCATCGCGACCTCGTCGTCATTGAGCACAGTCAGGGCGCGCGCGAGCGTAGCGTTGCGAGCTTGAAGCACCGCCATGCTCGTCGTTTCGCCGGCCGCCGTCAGGTGAAGCAATCTGGCCCGCCCGTCGCTCTCGTGCCCGCGGCGCTCCACCAGACCCTCGGCGACGAGCCGGTCTACCAGTCGCACTGCGCCGGCGTGTGAGAGGGCGACTCCCGCCGCGAGTTTGCGGATGGACAGGCCAGGTTCGTGGTGAAGGAGCGCCAACGCAGACGATGCGGGGCCCACCTCGGGTGCTTGGGCACTCGCGGAGCGCACGATCTCGTCTGCCAACAACAGTGCCAGCGCCCCGAACACATTCATGTTGCGCATCGACCGCATACTTCCTAATATATGCGTCGAGCATATACTTCAAGGCGAGGATGTGCTGTAACCGTGGCGCGAACTCGCGGGAGAGCCGGGCCAAGGTCGCGCTTCCGGGGTCTAAACGTGAAAACGTCGTGACGCGCGGCAGCGGCGGCCATCTCACCCCCCCTGCTCACCAATTATTCGAGGAACCGTGATGGAGAAGATCGGCTTCGGCGGAGGGTGCCACTGGTGCACCGAGGGTGTTTTCCAGGCTATTCGCGGCGTGCAGCAGGTCGATCAAGGCTTCATCCGCTCGGATGCCCCCTCCGACACCTGGGCCGAGGCGGTCGTGGTTCATTTCGACCCGGAGGCGATCGAACTCGCGACATTGCTGGAGATCCACCTCAGGACCCACTCTGCCACGAAGACCTTTGAGCCAGGCGGGAAATACCGCAGTGCTGTCTACACATTCGAGGACGGCCAGGCGCCCCAACTAAGGGACGTGCTCGCCTCGTTGAGGGGCTCTTTCGAGAAGCCGCTGTCGACGGCGGTCCTGCCGTTCCGTGGGTTCAAACCTTCGGACGCACGATATCAAAACTATTATGCGACCGATCCGGAGAGGCCGTTCTGCAGACGCTACATCGATCCGAAGCTCGACTATATAAGGGCGAACTTCGCCAAGGTTGTGCTCCCGGCCAGAGCCGCCGCTCGCGACGCGCCATCCACGCCATGAATCCCCAACAATAGGGAGCTTCGCTTACTCTGCCAGCGCCGCAATGGACTGGCACTGGCCCCGCCGGTCGGCGACGGCGCACGGACTAGCAACTCCGGCCGATCGATGGGTTCGTCCTGGAGCGCAAAGTGGTTATCGCGATGGTTTCTGGGTCCACCGCGCTGGCCGAAATACGCAATATCGCCCAGTTGGCTGCCGCCTAAAGGTGGAGCTGAACGACGAGCGCAGAGCTCCTGTGCTATGAAAACTATACGCAGAGCACATTGGCCAAATCCGGACCGCACTGCGATAGTCTACGCAATGACTGGCGAAATAAGCGACCTGTCGCTGGCGTAAAATGTCAGGATAAATGAAGTCTCCCCACAGAAGAAACACGGAGCTCACGCCATGCTGATGCAGTCCATCGATGCGATCGAGGCGGAGGTCCTGCCATGCGGCGCCTTAATCTTCACGTCGTTGGAACTGACAGTTATCGCGCTGGCCCGGAGCGAGAAAGGCCGAACTTCCGCGTCCCGAAGCCACCTGGCGCGGGCCCTTTTCAAGATCGACGAGTTTACCACGGGAAAGCAGGCAAACTGGGCGCTGGCTGATGCGCGGCTCGAAGCGCTCCGCGCGTTCGTCAACTCTCTCCATCGGCACGGCCCAGAGGTCCTCCAGCAGACGCAGACCTTGCAGGAGGCTGGCTTCAGCAGCGCGCAAGAAACCTGGCTTCGCTCGGAATGCGCCCGTCCGCTCTCACCTGCAGCGCAAATTTGAAATCCACTCCGTTACCGGAAGACAGCCGCACATGAACATAATCTCCGAGGCTTGCAGGAGGTTGGAAGCCAAGAATGCGCGTCTTTTCCGCGTGCTGCAGCGCGCTTCGATTGCCGTCTCGATTCTCTTTGCAGCGGGCGTGACGGGTCTGGTGAGCCTGCTCTGGCGCGCCATCGTCGGGCAGGTCCACGATCCGCTGATCTCGGCCGTCCTCGTCGGCGCGATAATGCTATCGTTGACCGCGGCCGCAGTCATGCTGCTCACGTTCGAGAGGCGAGCCTGATCCCAGGTGATGGTCGCGCCCGATCGCTGACGGGTCGCAATTCCGTCATCAGAGGTCGAATGCTCGGGCGAAGTCGACATGTTGTTGAGTGGCTGGCGGGCAGTGTGCAAGACAGATCGCTCGCGCTAGGTCGCACAATTTGCGCCGGGATTTGCGTCGCCTGCCGCTGCGATCGGAGGTTTGGCATGACCCATGCTATTTGGCGCTGTGCCACCCGCGCATTTCGACGCTATCTTGCACGGCATGACCACCATCCGCCTGCTGTCCAGCCCAGATGCTGACGCCGCCGTCGCGGGACTGGGCTTCGCGTCCTTTTATGATAGCTTTATCGCCCGATTACAGGGCCTGAACGTAGGGAAAGTGGTGCCTCGCGTCGGTGAGGCGTTCCCGGACTTCTCGCTTCCCGACTCGTCGGGCCGCTACCGTTCGATCAAGCAGCTTCAGGACGCACGGCCGCTTGTCATCAGCTTCAATCGTGGAAGATGGTGTCCGTACTGCGTGTACGAACTGCAATCTTGGGCAGCTGCCGTGCCTGCTCTTGAAGAACTGGGCGGGAAGCTGATCGTCGTGGCGGGGGAGACTGGCGAAGGGGCTGGCACCATACAGGACATAATCGGACCGAACGCGACGGCGCTCTGCGACGTCGACCACGGGGCGGCGTTGGCCTGCGGGCTTGCCTTTCCGATCGGCCAGGAACTGAAGCGCAGGTATCTGGAGATCGGGATCGATCTTGCGGCCATCTACGGAAGCGATGGGGGCTTCCTGCCAATCCCGGCAACATTCGTCGTCGGCGGGGATGGCAACATCCGCTACGCACATGTCGACCCGGACTTCCGAGTACGACCCGAGCCAAAGGACATCGTCGCGTTCATCGCGGCAATGCGCTGAGCCGGCCAGGTTCCGGCGACTTCGTGACGGGCCTGCGATAGTGCAGAACTCTTATTCGCGGCACTTCGGCTCAAGTGGCAGCCGCCGCCCAACTGCGCGCGCGTGACGCACGCACGAAGGCATCTGCGGCGATGCTGCGCTTGCGACCAGCCACCGCCCCCAAGACGACGTCGCGCCGGACCTCGACATCGGCAAACCTGAAGGCACATAGGCGCTCGTCGTCCCGAGGCCGCGGTATGAAGGCGCTGCCGAGCCCCGAGATCACCAGCTGCTTCAGCTGAGCCATGTCGGTGGCGCGGTGCCGGACGACTGGCACGAAGCCGTGCGAGGCCGCGATGCTCTTGAGCCGGGCGCACCCGTTGCCCTCGTGATCGATCCAGGACTCATCGCGCACCGAAAGCAGCGACGGCATCCCCCCTCCCGCGAGCGGATGATCCGCACGTGTGACCATATGATAGCAATGGTCGAACAGCTGCCAGGCGTCCAAGCGATCAGGCGCGTTGTCCGGGAGTTCGACGACCACCAGGTCCAGTGCACCGTTCATTGCGGCTTCGATCAGTTCGTCCGACGACCCGCTAGAAAGCGAAAGCTCGAAGCCCGGGAGACAGTCGGCAAGCTCTGCCAGGATCCGATCGAGCGTGTCGGACTCAATTGCAGCATCTACGCCAAGCGCCAGCGGCGCCACTTCCGCCCTTCCCAGGCCCTTTGCAAGTTGGGTCGCGGCCCGGGCTGCTTCGAATGTGCGCTCGAGATGCGGCAACATCTGTCGTCCGAGATCAGTCAGGTGGGTGCGGCTGCGCTCGCGGCGGAACAGTTCTCCGCCAAACTCATCCTCGAGCTTTTGTATCGCACGGGTCAGCGACGGCTGCGACACGTTGCACTCGTCGGCCGCCCGCGTGAAATTAAGCGTCTGCGCCGTCGCGAGGAAGTATCTGATCTGGTGCATCTCCATGAAGTGATAGTAGCATCCGAACTGGCCGATGGCGACCGCCCAGGCCCCATCAACTCATTATCTCCGGAGCGGAACTCGCGATCGTGGCATCGCGCGGCGGCCGGCAATATCGGCTGACCAGCTCATATGCCTTTGCGGGCCCTTGGACCGTGATGATCACCTCAAAGGCGGTCGGTCCCAGAATGCCGTAGGTCGCATGATAGGTGTCGTCTCCGCAGATGTGAACGTCACTCGCTTCCAAGCCGCTGTCCGTCCGCGAGAAACGCAAGCTGAGGAACTGCTTCCCGATATCAGGTCCGTCTGCGAACTCGACAACGACACAGTCCCCGCTCGAGCGATAGAGATACTGCCGGTAGGAAGAGAATTCACCGCCATCTGCCAGCGTAAGGATGCCGCTCTCTCGATATGCGAGGGCGCCTTCGCCAGCAGGGGAGAAGACCGCGTCACCCTGCAGGTGAGCAACTCCGGGCCGGATATCGCGTCGGAGTATCCATGCTCCGCGGAGATCCTGCAGGATTTGCGCGCCCATCGTCACGAGAGGACGCCATTCACGAAGGCTCAGGGGCGCTTCTGTCCCGGACCGAAGCAAACAGCAGCACCAGCGATGCCGCCAGCAAGACCGCATCCTTCAGCAGAAATTGCCCTGGTACTGCCGAGATAGCTGGAAAGCCGCCGGCCGTCGGCTCTGCCACACCTGGAGTGGTGAAGAGAAAGGTCAACGTGATGAGATAGGTCGCCGCCGACATCAGTGCGCCGAGGGCGGAGAAGATTGGGCGGAATGCACCAAGGATCAGAAATAGGGCGGTCGATAGCTCGACAGTGCCGATGAAATAGCTCTGCCCCTGCGTACCGAACATGCCCAGCCAACTCATCATCGGGCTATGTCCAATGAATGGGGCGATGCCCGCTGCCTCATACGCCGTAAACTTCATCCCGCCGAACCACAAAAACACGATGACCAGCGCCCATCTGAGCAAAGCGAGGTCCTTCCGGTCATGCTCGGCGACGACAAAATCGTAACGGTCGTAAATGCTCATCTGACAGTTCCTAAACAGGCTACGCGTCGCGACGTCGAGAGACCTCTTCGTGCTTCATGTGTGGGGTACTGCCGCAAACTACGGAAAACCCTTCGCCAGCGGAAATGCCGTTGAGGTATTGTTTCGATAGCTGCCGAGCGCACATCGATTGTCGCCTGCGGGCTCTGACTTCGCGACTGACTTGCGTCGCCGCCTATGCGACCCGGCGCGCAGACTCACGCCATAGCCGTCAGGTATTGCCCGAACCCTCGGCATTGATGAGCCGAAACAGTTTTTCCGCGCGACCGATCGCCGTAAATTCTTCTAAGTCATTATAATGCAAAGCTTTATCCGACAGCCATGCCGATCGGGAGGAAGAGGGTATTGCTTGCTGTCTATGCTCCGCGCACATATAGCCGTGGTGATGGATGGACTTCGAGATAGAAATGTCTTCGGGGCGTTCGCACTCATGATCGGCGACGACATTGTTCGCGCCAGTTCATCGCGAGCACCGGAAGCTGGACCCGCCGCCTCGGCGCTGGCGTTGCTCGCGCACAAGCCCGGGCTCTCGATCCGCGTGCTTGCGGTCGGAGTGGGGCTTTCACATGCCGGAACCGTTCGCCTCGTGGACCGGTTGGCGGCCGAGGGATTGATCGAGCGCAGAGAGCATTCGACAGACGGCCGCACGCGATCCCTCTATCTTACGGCAACCGGGAAGGTCGCGAGCGATGCTGTCCTCGCCTCGCGCGATCAAGTGATTGCTGAAGGGCTGTCGATCCTCGATCCCGACGAACAGAAAATCCTGTGCGATATCGCTGAACGCGTTCTGCGCAATCGCCTGGAGAGCCTCGAGCAGTCATACCGCATCTGCCGCCTGTGCTGCTATGAGGGTTGCACGAACTGCCCCATCGATGCCGAATTGCTCGAGCGAGGCGTAGACCGGGAAAAGAGCGACGACGCGTAGGAGAGCGAGCATCCGGGGTTGCAGGATGGGAGGCGCGCGAGGGCGAAGGCTCAATGCTGAGCGAGAAGATACGCCGCGAGAAAGCCGATGACCGTGATCAAGCCGATGAACGGCGGCGCCTTCTCGAAGGCTTCGGGGATCATGGTCTCCGCGAGCATCGCGATCACGGCGCCCGCCGCGAATGAGAGGATGGCCGGCGCCAGAGTTTCTGCAGAGCCAAGAACGAAGTTCCCCGCGCCAGCGGCGATGCAGACCAGCAGCGGAATGCCGATCCACACCGCGTAGATGTAGCGTCGGGACCGGCCCGCGAGCTTCATTCCCGAGGCGCTCGAGAGGCCCTGTGGGACGTTGGCGAGAAAGAAGCCTGCGACGACGGCGAGGCTGATCCTGCCACCGCCGGCGACCGACATCCCGATCACAAGGGCCTCGGGGATCCCGTCGAGGACGCTGCCGAGCGCGATCGCGACTCCGCTGCCATGGTGCTCCTGCTCGTTTGGCTGCTCCACGCATTCACCGCACCGCTTGCGGTGCTTTGCACCACGGCGAGCAAGGTCCCAATTGGAGCCGCTGAAAATCGCGGCGCCGGCGAGCAGGCCGAATATCGCCAACGGTCCCAAGCCCGGCGGGTCTTGCCCGCCGATCAGTTCAGTTCCTACCACGGCGATCAGCACACCGCCCCCGAAACCCATTATCGCCGCAATCATGCGGTGCGTCAGCCGCCCGAAGAATGTGTCCGCTATGATCGCCCCAACCAGAAGTCCGCTGCCCGACACCAGGCCCCAAAGACCAGCGATCATAAACTCAGGCATCATGGCAGTAGCGCGGCCCGTAGCGGGTCGCCGTGCTTGCGACCCTTTTCCGCACGACCCATCGGGGGCATTACCAACCTGCTCATCGGCCAGATCCATCCAGGCGCCACGTCGGGCGCGCGAAGTGACAGCTATACCCCGCAGGATCGCGCGCCAGATATTTCTGGTGCTCCGGCTCCGCCTCCCAAAAGATTTCCTCTGGATTGATCTCCGACAAGACCGGGCCAGGCCAGCGTCCTGACGCCTCGATCTCGGCGATCGTCGCCAGAGCGACCTCTTTCTGCACGTCGCTGGTGTAGAAAATTGCCGACCGATAGCTGGGGCCGACATCGCTGCCTTGCTGCTCGTAAGTCGTGGGGTCGTGGATCTGGAAGAAGAGCTCCAGGAGGGAGCGATAGCTGAGTACGGAAGGATCGAAGGTCACCTCCACCGCTTCCGCATGGCCGTAATGTCTCGCATAGGTCGGATCGGGCATTTCGCCCCCTGTGTACCCGACACGCGTCGACAGGACGCCCCTGGCTCGGCGCAGCAGATCCTCCACGCCCCAGAAGCAGCCGCCTGCGAGAATTGCTCGCTCTGTCGCGGCCGCCTCATCGCCGGCAGGCGATTGGGCAACACTCGGTGCGCCCTCCCCCATGTGCTCCACCGTCAAGCCGGCCTCGCGGCATCCGCAGCCTGACTGATGCCCAGGAGCTCGGTCTGTACGTCCGAGCCCCGGATGAGAGTGAGATCGACGGGGCATCGATCAGCGATCGCGAGGATCCGAGCACGCTGATCATCACTCAGCGGGCCATCGAGGACGATGGTGCGGGTGAAACGGTCCGGTGGCATCATGTCCGGCACCTTCTCGTGCTGCACGGTCGTGCTCGCCCGTTCGAGCGGAAAGCCCTTGCGGTCCGCATATAGACGCATCGTCATCACTGTGCAGGCCGCAAGGCCGGCGGAAACCAGTTCGAAGGGTGAGAACCCGGTTCCGAGGCCGCCGACCGATGCTGGTTCATCGGCAATCAAACTGTGCTCGCCGCTGCGGACATCGAGCTGGAATTTCCCGGCAAGGGTTTCAGTGGCGACGACGCCCTCGGCAATTTCGACCTGCGGAAGATCCGCCGTAAGCGGTGGGAGAAAGCGGCTCGCCCAGGCCGCCACCATAGCCGCGGCATAATTCGCGTCTGCAGCATCGGTGAGAAGGTGATCCGCATTGTCGAGCGAGATGAAGCTCTTCGGATGCCTCGACGCCAGGAAGATGCGCGACGCGTGGTCGATGCCGACCACCTGGTCCAGCGGCGAGTGCATGACCAGCACCGGACGTCGCAGGGAGGCGATGGCCTTCTCGACATCGATCCCCTCAACCGCATCTAAGAACCCGCGGCTGACCAGGAACGGTCTCCCGGCGATCTCCACCGAGGCCTCGCCCTCCCGCGCGATGGCGTCGAGGCCCTCCTGTCCGAAGAAGCGCAGGATGTGCTGAAGGTCGGCCGGAGCGCCGATGGTTGCCACCGCCGCAACGTCGGGTAGTTCGGCTGCGGCCACGATCACAGCCGCTCCGCCCAGGCTGTGACCGACCAGGAGGGAGGGTGGCATGCCCGCCTCGGCCATCGCCTTGGCGGCCGCGCGAAGGTCATCGACGTCCGAAGCGAAGTTCACAGCTTCCCCTGCCCCACCGCCGATCCCGGTCCCGGCAAAATCGAACCTCAACACTCCGATGCCGGCACGCGAGAGCGCACGCGAGATGTAAACGGCGGCGCGACTGTCCTTCCCGCATGTGAAGCAGTGGGCGAAGATCGCCCAGCCCCGCGGCGTTCCTTCGGGCCGTTCGAGGTGACCGGACAGCTGAGATCCAGCCCCACTGATAAACGTGAATGTTTTTTCTGACATATCTATTGATCCTTCAGCACGCGGTTTGACGATCGCTCTCCCGAAGTTTCCGGGCGGAGCTGAGCGCAGCGCACCGCCACCGATAGTCGCCCGGCATACTTTATATGCGTTACGCATATAGACAACCCCCAATGCACATATTATATGCGTCGCGCATACAGTGTGGATCGCTCCGGGGGCCATCGCACGAATGCAGCATCAGTCAGGGCTCATTGGCGACGGTAATGGAACTCAACCAGATCAGCTATTTCATCAGATTGGCCGAGACGCTGAACTTCACAGCGGCTGCTCGTCTGAGCGGTGTATCACAGCCAAGTCTGACCCGTGCGATCCGTCGCCTCGAAGATGAACTCGGCGGGCCACTGATCCATCGCGACGGAAAGAACAGCCGCCTGACCGGTCTTGGCCTGGACGTGGAGGCCGAATTCCGGCGCATGGCGGCCGCGATGAAGAGCGTCCGCGATCACTCCGAAAACTGGGCGATGGGGAGGCACCGCGTGCTCGATGTCGCCATCGCGCCCACCATCGGACCAAAAGGGTTCGCGGCGTTCTTCGAAAGCGCGTTAGCGGAAGTGCCATCCATCGAGATCAGGTTGCACTCGCTCCAGGCGAACGAGGATACATCGGAAGTGCTTTCGGGAAAGTACCACGCGTGCATCCTGCCGCGTGAAACAAGGCAGGAACGCAAGCTGGATGTGCACCCCTTGTTTCGGGAACGCTTCGTGCTCGGCTGTTCGGCTAACCATCCCCTGGCTGCCCGTGAGACCGTGCGCGGGGAAAACCTGCTCGAATTTCCTTTCGTCGATCGCCTGAAATGCGAATTTCGCGATCAGATCTTCGATCACTTCGCGCGACGTGGTGCGCTCATGCAACCCCGCTTCCGGTCGGATCGTGACGACTGGGTGCAGCGGGTGGTCGCCGACGGTCACTCCATATGCATCCTTCCGGAACGCTCGGCCATCGCGCACGGCCTCGTCACCCGGCCGATCGATGGTTTTGTACTGGAGCGCGAGGTCGTCATGGCGACGGTATCCGGGTCGACGGCTCCGGTAGAGATACGGAAGATCGCGCATCTGGCAGCCGGATACGCGTGGAGCTGAACGCAGGCCCAAGAGCTCCCGCGCTATGGAAACTATACGCAGAGCGCATTGGATAATTCCGGACCGCGCTGCGATAATCTGCGCAACCACTGACGAAATAGCGGCACCGGGTCTCGACCTCTTAGATAAGTAAAGGAGACTATCATGAAGTTCGAAAAATCGCAGGAAGCGGTTGATCGCCTTACTGCCGAGCAGCGTCGGATCACCCAGGAATCGGGCACCGAACGGCCCTTCACGGGCGAGTATAACGACAACAAGGAGCCGGGCATCTACGTCGACATCGTATCGGGAGAGCCGCTGTTCGCCTCGACAGACAAGTTCGACTCCGGTTCCGGCTGGCCCAGCTTCACCAAGCCGATCGTTCCGGCAAACGTGAACGAGCTGCGGGATAGCGCGCACGGCATGGTCCGGACCGAGGTCAGGTCGGTGCACGCAGACAGCCATCTCGGCCACGTGTTCCCGGATGGTCCTTCCGACCGCGGCGGTCTGCGCTACTGCATCAACTCAGCATCGCTCCGCTTCATCCCCCGCGATGAAATGGAGTCCGAGGGATACGGCGAATATCTCGATCAGGTAGAGGAGGCTTAACATGCATCAGCGCGCTATTCTCGCAGGCGGATGTTTCTGGGGCATGCAGGATCTGATCCGCAAGCGGCCCGGGATTATCTCAACGCGCGTCGGTTACACCGGCGGCGATGTCCCAAACGCCACCTATCGTAATCACGGCACGCATGCCGAGGGGATCGAGATCGTCTTCGACCCGGCGGTGACGAGCTACCGGAACATCCTGGAATTCTTCTTCCAGATCCACGATCCGACGACGCTGAACCGCCAGGGCAATGATCGTGGGCTCTCGTACCGGTCGGGCATCTATTATGTTGACGAGGAGCAGAAGCGCGTCGCCGAGGATACGATCGCCGATGTCGATGCGTCCGGGCTGTGGGATGGCAAGGTCGTCACCGAGGTCGCGCCGGTTGGTGAGTTTTGGGAGGCCGAGCCGGAACACCAGGATTATCTGGAGAAGCGGCCAGGCGGCTACACATGTCACTTCGCACGACCCGGCTGGGTGCTTCCGAAGCGCCAGAAGGCCGGCGATGTGCAGCCCGCGGCCGAGACTGCTGCGGAATAGGCTACACTGCCGTTCCGCTATGCCGGTCCGGCTTACACGTTCCGATGACCGCGTCGCCCAACGATGCGGTCATCGAACCCTGCCCTGATAAGGTGGGTCATTCCAGTCGACCGCCACAGCTTCAGGATCGCAGAACCATGCCAGACCTCTCGTCCTTCCCAATCACGCAGCGCTGGCCAGCTTCGCATCCTGATCGCCTGCAGCTTTACGCAGCGCCCACGCCGAATGGCGTCAAGGTCTCGATCATGCTGGAGGAGGCCGGCCTGGCGTACGAGCCCCATTACGTCGACATCTCGAACAACGAGTCGAAGGATCCAGCGTTCGTTTCGTTGAACCCGAATGGCCGCATTCCGGCGATCATCGATCCGGCAGGTCCTGGTGGAAAGCCGATCGCCTTATGGGAATCCGGTGCGATCCTCCTCTATCTGGCCGACAAGACGGGCCAGTTCATCTCCACCGAACCCGCCCAGCGTTACGAGACACTGGCGTGGGTGATGTTCCAGATGTCGGCCATCGGGCCGATGTTCGGTCAACTTGGCTTCTTCCTGCGATTTGGCGGCAAGGACTATGAGGACAAGCGGCCGCAGCAGCGCTTTATAGATGAAGCGAAGCGTCTCCTCGGGGTGTTGGATCGCCGGCTGGAAGGGCGCGACTGGATCGTCGACGACTATTCGATCGCGGACATCGCGACGCTCGGCTGGGTGAACGCGCTGGTCGAATTCTACGCTGCCGGCGACGTGCTTGGCCTCAGCACTTATTCGAACGTCCAGGCATGGCTGGGGCGAGGGCTGGCTCGACCGGCCGTGCGGCGTGGCCTGAAGATCCCGGCGAGGCCGGCATGAGCATCATCGCCGCTTATTATTACAAAGAAGGCAAGCGAGTTCGCGAAATCGCGCTCGATGAGCGCGTCGAGCTGAACGAGGATCGCTCGGGCTTCTGCTGGATCGCGCTCAGCGAGCCCACCGAGGACGAACTGAGAGCGATCCAGGCGACGTATAATCTCCACCCTCTGGCGATCGATAACGCGATGCACCCGCTGTGCCCGCCAAAGCTCGAAGTCTATAACGATGAGCTCTACATCGTCGCGCAAACCGCCGAGCTGGTCGGCGACCGGATCGTCTATGGCAAGATGGCGATCTTCACCGGTCACAATCATCTCATCACCGTGCGGCACGGCAACGGGGGAGCGCTGGGCAAGCTTCGCGAGCAACTTGAGGCTTCGCCGACGTTTTTCGCCAAGGGTGTCGACTATGTGCTCCACGCGATCCTGCACCGCGTGGTCGATCAGTATCTCCCGATCTTCGAAATGATCGAGGACGACGTCCTGGAGATGGAGAGAATGTCGCTCGACGACTTCCTCGGGCGGAAGGAGGTCTCCCGCATCTTCGAACTAAGGTCCGAACTCACGCGGTTCCAACGCACGCTCGGGGCTATGGCCGAGCTGGTGCGAAAGCTCGTACGCGGCCACTTTCCCTGCATCAGCGTCGAAATGACACCATTCTTCCACGACGTCGCGGACCATGTTCACCGCGTGCAATCCATGGTCGATGGTCTCCTGCAGGTTCTGTCTACGGTCTTTGAGGCCAGCAGTCTTCTGGAAGCACAAAGGATCGGAGTCGTCACCCGCCAGCTCGCCGCCTGGGCGGCAATATTGGCGGTCCCGACGGCGATCGCTGGAATTTACGGCATGAACTTCAAGCACATGCCGGAACTGGACACGCCATACGGCTACTTCGTCGTGCTCGGGGTGGTGGCGGTGCTCTGCCTCCTCCTGTTCGTGCGCTTCAAGAAGGCCAAGTGGCTATGAAATCAGCACTTCGCGCGCTTGTCCTACCTCCGACGGGCGACGGCGCGCCCGGTGGAGGAGCGTGTCCAATCCAACTCGAGATGAAGGTGCTTCCATGACCTCCCAAGTGACCGACGTTCTAGAAGCAGTCCAATCCTTCATCGCCAAGGGCTACCACCGCGAATACCGCGTCAAGGACGGCAAACTCGTCGATCTCGAATTGGGATCGACCCTCGATCCGTGCGGGATCCAGATCGATGCGGCGCTGCGCCTCGAAAGTGGGGATGGCGAGGACGCCTCCAACATCTACGCGATCACCGATCCAGCGACCGCGCATAAGGGCCTGTTGATCGACGCGTTCGACGTGTTCCACGAAATCTGTCCCCGGGACCTGTCCGAGCGCCTCGTAGCGGATCGGGAAACGGCGCAGGCAGGTGACCAGGATCTGCCGAGCAAGCACGGACTCCGGAAGGTGTACAAGCTTGAGTTCAACCGCGATCCCGAGCGTTACATCTTGCGGGAGGGGTTTCCAGACTTCCCACCCTGCCCTTTCGGCCAATCCTTCAGTATCCTCGGCTTTGATACCGCCGAGCAGGAATATGTCTGGCTTGTCACGAGCATCATCCGCGATTCTCGCCTGATCCGAGTTCCATACCAGGGCGAAGACGTCATCAGCGACGAATAGCGGCATCACAGAACTTTGAAAAACACTGAAACACAACGAGGTGATCATGGACTGGAACAAGAGCCACATCCGAGAGACGATGCTTTCTCTGGAGACCGCAGCGTTGCAGAGCGCTCGCGAAAACTATCTGGACTATGTCTCTACCGCGCGACTTGATCGCAGCGAACCGATCGAAAACGACGAACTGGCGCAGGCCGAGGTCGCGAGTGACTTCGCCGAAGCGCTCGATGACACGCTCCATGACTATGCCGAGAAACTCGAAAAGCTCAGGACGATCGATTTTGGCCCCAAGTCGGCCGTCGCCGAAGGCGCTGTCGTCAAGCTGTCCGGCCGCTACTTCGCGGTCGCGGTGTCGACGAGCAGGTTCACCTGTCAGGGACGTGAGCTGATGGGCATTTCGACGATGGCGCCGATCTTCGAAGCGATCGAAGGTGCCCGCGCCGGCGAGACCGTGCAGTTCAACGGACGGGATCTCGTGGTGGAAGACGTGGAATAGCGCGCACTACCAAGCCGCCGCGCAATGCCCTTTCTGCATGCATACGGTCCCCGCAGCCGCATCGACCTGTCAGATCAAAGGCAAACTCATGACAACACCGTCATTCTTCATCACCCCCGGATATGGGCAGCGCCTGCATGACGCGCTGCATTACTCGCAGGCAATGCGCGTTGGTGACCGCGTGGAGACCTCCGGACAGGGCGGATGGAACGACGATCTCGTCATTCCGGAATCGATCGAGGAAGAGATCGAGCAGGCGTTCAAGAACGTGGAACGGACGCTCGCGACAGCCGGGGCACGTTGGGAGCATGTCGTCCACGTCAACTCCTACCACGTCGGGGGCTTTCCTCCGGTGATCAACGAAACAATGGCTAGGCTGTACCGCCACTATATGCCCAACCGCGCGCCAATCTGGACGCAGTTGGGAATCGAAGCGCTGGGGCTTCCAACGATGCGTATCGAAATCAGGGTAACGGCCATCATCGCCTGACCAGCGCGGTTCGTGCAGTTGGCGTGCCGCGTTACGGTCGAACCCCCTGCGACCGCTTCTGCATACACATCATCGTATCAAGCGATCCGGTGATCATCGGCGTGCTTGGAGAACGGGGGGCAGGCTTGGTTTGGGTCGAGCGGCTTGGGATCCGGGCGATGGCCAAGGCCGCCAGGAGTGTGAGCAACGCCGCTGCGTAAAGGAACAAGCCGCCCGGGCCCAGGATCGTCATCGCTGTTCCCCCGATAAGCGGGCCAGCAGCTGTCCCTATCCCGTTGAGCAGCAGCAGGGCGCGTGCGGTACCGAGCAGCCGGCCGGCCGGAAGATCGTCGTTCGCGACGGCAAGGCACAGCGAATAGATCGGGATGCCGAAGCCGCCGAACAGCGCGCCCGCGGCAAGGAGCACGGCCAGAGGCGCGTCCACCGCCAGCGCTACGCCGATCGCAGCCGCTGCCGACGCCAGTGCCGCACCGGCGATGACGAAACTCCGGGGCACTCGATCCGAAAGCCAGCCGAGCGGCCATTGCAACACCAGCGTTCCGCCAAGCACCGCGGCCATGAAAGCCGATATCCCGCCCACGCCAAGTCCGATCCTCTGGGCGAAGTTCGGACCTAACCCCCAGAAACCGCCGATAGCCAGGCCTGCCAGGAAAGCGCCGGCCGCAGGGAGCGGTGATACGCGTACGAGGTCCCGAAACGCGACCGGCTCCTGGGCCACCTGGGCCGGCGGACGACTGGGCAGCAAGGTGATGGGAACCACCGCCGCCGATATCAACAGCGACACGATGAGGAACAAGGTCACGTCGACGGGCGGCGCGACGTTGAGCAGCGCCTGCCCGATTGCCCATGAGCCCATCGAGACGATACCGAAGATCGACAGGAGCTGGCCTCGCGTGGATGGCAACGCATGGGCGTTGAGCCAGCTCTCCGTAGCGAGGATCATGCCCGCATAGGCGAACCCGGTGATCAGGCGAAGCGGTATCCAGGCAAACGGTTCCACGAACGCCAAATGAAGAAGGGCAGTCATCGAAGCGATAGCCGCAAAGCCGGCGAAGGTTCTGACGTGCCCTACGGAGACGATGATCCGCGGCAACACTAGCGCGCCGATCGTGAAACCCGCGAAATAGAAAGACATCATCGCGCTGATCGCGCCGGTCGAAAAGCCCTCCTGGCCGGCTCTCACGATCAGGAGCGTGCCCAGCAAACCGTTGCCCAGCAGCAGAGCGGCGACACTCAACAGCAGCGCCGCCACCGGCGCGAGAACGAGGCCGCGTCTGCCCGCCGACCTCATGGTATCCATGGCCGCGCTCATTTTCTCGCCTGGCGCGAGGGTTGATATTCTGTCGAGGTGATGAACTGGTCGAATGCTTCGCACCAGATGACGACCGTATCGTAATCGCGAACATCGACACCGGCAGGCACCTCGACGATGAAGCCGTTGAACGCTTTCACGTCGCCCACGCGGACCGATCTGTCTTTGATGAGGAGGAAGGCCTCCTTGGTGTCGACGAAATGTGGTGCAAGGTAGAGCTTGTAGTCCGGTCCGGGGGCGAGGCGCCCGATATGGGCGATACGGTTGCGCGACACCCGGATCTCGCCTTCCCCCCAGTGAAGCAGATCGCTGCCATTGAGATCGCGGGCCAGACGCCCTGCGTAGAGCGACTCGGCTGAAATGGTTCGCAAGGCCGCCGCGTCCGGGGCTCGGGGGGCGGTCAGGATTGGCAGCGTGTAGACGCCGCCCGCAAAACCGATGGCAAGCATCGCGAGATGGGTGGCAATCAGGATGACCCAGCGCCGCATCGGTTACACCAGCTCCAGTCCCTTCACGAGCTGATCGGCGTCGAGATGGAAGTCCGAGAAGACGATCCGGCCGCCAGCGTCCATCACGGAGAACCAGGGCGTTCCCCGGGTGCGGTAGTCCTCCATGAAGGTGGGAAGAGTCGCGCCGGCAGGTGGCTCGTCCTGGCCAAACGCGATAGGAAGCTCATACTTGAGCTGATTCACGCGCAACTTCTCAAAGGTGTTCTCATCCGCCCCTTCGAAGACGGTCTGGATCACCGCGAAGCCAACGCCCCTGAGGCTCAACGCGCTGTGCAGCCTTTGCAGCGTGGGAAAGCCATGCAGATGGCAACCATGGCACCAGTGCTGGAAGGCGAACAGGATCTTCGGGCCCGCGCCGAGGTCCGATAGCTTGAGCGGCGCGATGCTACCTCCATCAGCGCCGATCCATTTCTGCACGCGCAGCTCGGGCGCTTGTTCTCCGGCGACGCTCATCTGATCCTCCAATTCCGACGCTGAAGCCCAATGAATGGTCGCGCATCGCGATGGCGCGCGAACCTCCGGGCTGGTTTTGCGCCCGCATCCCAAATAATTGATCGCTCGGATCGCCACTTTGTCCGAATTACACTCGGAGCTCTAAGGTTTCTCCTGCCGGACTATGAGGGCATGCGCGCAGTATTTCCAATAGCCGCGCGACATAGTTTCCATACCTTACCGCACCCATCCCTCCAGCAACTTTACTTAGCTATTGCTAATACCCTGAGATGTGAGGCGCAATTTGGCTCTGGCCCGTTGAGAAGTCTGACGAGCGACTTGAAACCGCTAATGGATCGGCCGGATTGCGCTTCTGCACTCGCATCTACTCTTGCGCAGCCAGGCTACCGGGGCGACTGTCGCTCCGACGGGCAACACGGGGCGGAACGTAATGGAATCAATCGGGCGCGACTTACGAGAGATGCAACGTGTTCCCCTTTCTGCGACGCATGTCGCGGCGCTGAAGGCAGTTGGCACGATTCACCGCTATCCCGCCGGCACGTTCGTCGCACGTGCCGGGGAGCCCGCCAACCGCTTCGTCTATGTCGAGGAGGGCGAGATCGAGGTCGTGAACCCCTTCACGGACGAGCGCCATATTGCCTCAACCCTCGGGCCAACCCAGTTCATGGCGGAAATTGCGTTCCTTAACGGCGGCAACTGGTCGCTGCCGATGCGAGCGGTCACCGACACCACCGTGATCGAAGTGCCGCGCCCGGACATGTTGCGACTTATGTCCGAAACGCCGGAGATGTCCGACATCGTCATCACCGTGCTCTCGGCGCGGCGACGCCAGCAACTCGACAGACGTTACGGCACGCTCGTTTTGATCGGCGAGGAAGTGGATCGAGGCGTGCGCCGGATCGCGGAGTTCGCGAGCCGCAACCGTCTGCCCTATATGTCATATGCGCTCGGGAGTGCGGAGGCGGCGGCTGTCGCGATGACCTGTTCGACGTCACCGGACAAGCCGGCGGTAGTCTTCGGGCGCGATGTGGTTGTCGCCGACCCGACCCCCGACAAGGTGGCGCGCTTGCTCGGCCTCAATCACGATCTCGTCGACGATGAGGCCTTCGACGTTCTGATTGTAGGCGGCGGGCCTGCAGGAGTGGCAGCAGGCGTCTATGCGGGCGCTGAGGGGCTACGTGCACTGGTGATCGAGGATGTGGCGATCGGAGGTCAGGCGGGCACCTCGAGCCGGATCGAGAACTACATGGGTTTTCCGACTGGGATCTCTGGCGCCGACCTGGTGTGGCGCGGCGAGGTCCAGGCTATGAAATTCGGCACGCGTTTCGCGATGCCGCGGCGGGTAGTGAAACTGGAACGTCTGGAAGACAGCTCGTTCTGTGCGACCTTCGACAACGAACAACGGGTCCGCGGGCGGGCCGTCGTCGTGGCGACCGGTGTCCAATATCGCCGGCTGCCGATCGATCGGCTTGAAGCGTTTGAAGGGGCCGGTGTCTATTACGCGGCTACCGAGAGCGAGGCGCGCTATAGCCGGGACACCGAGACGATCATCATCGGTGGCGGCAACTCCGCCGGTCAGGCAGCGATGTTCCTCAGCCGCTCTGCGAAGCATGTTCGTGTCCTGGTTCGCGGCAGCTCGCTTGCGTCATCGATGTCGAGCTACCTGTCCAGCCGGCTCGTTGCAGACCCAGCGATCACGATCGAATATGGCACGGAAGTCAGCGCCCTCCACGGATCGGACAGGCTCGAGGCGGTCACGATACGCGACGTGCATCACGGCTCGACCCGCACGCTCGATTCCGGCGCGCTCTTCGTCATGGTCGGCGCTGCACCCAACACCGCATGGCTCTCGGGGCTCGTCGCGCTCGACCCCCACGGTTTCGTCCTGACCGGGCAAGAGGTGGACGGAGCCTCGCCTTATGAGACCTCGGAGGTTGGCATCTTCGCGGTGGGCGATGTCCGCGCGGGATCCGTGAAGCGGGTGGCATCCTCGGTGGGCGAAGGCTCGGTCGTGATCTCCAAGGTTTGGGCCCACGTTCGGGTCTAATGCCGACCGCCCGCGGTTCCGGTGACAGATCCTACCTTGCACGCCGCTCAGTCCGGTTCGGGACCACCGGCACCATGCCCAATCAAGGGTCACGACACGAAAGTGAGTTTTGCATACGCTAAGAGCGAACAGAACGTGTCCGTGAACCCGTCGCCCGCCGATATTGTCCGGCAACCCATCAGAACGGTGGGCTGTCGGACACTATGACGCTGACCGGCATACCAGCCTTTGACGGCCAACGGCACGAATCGCCCAAACCCAACCCTTCAGTAGGTCGGCTCACCTTTCCGAAACCAGCATTCTGCCGTGCCAAAACATTCCCGTTTTTCCATGTAGGACGGGTTGATTTGAGAAAACTCAATCGGGAACAGATTTCGAGAAAATAGCTTTCCCGGGGGCATCAAAAGACCGATTCTGCCAGCTTTCTCGCTACACTTTCCTTTACGGGAACGTCGTGTTCACTTTTCCCGACCTTGCCTATTAAGCGCGAACGTCTGTTCAAGACCGACTCCTGCGAGACGGGCGGTTGCGAGCAGGCGATCAAGATTGTGCCCGTTACGGGCGCTGGCGGACAGCCCGGCCATTACGGTGCTCATATAATCTTGGATACACGCGGCTTGATCGGGATAACGGGCGGCAACGAATCGATAAATCGCCTCCTCCGCAGCCGTAATGAAAGCGCCAGCAGCGCCTTTTGCTTCTCGGTCGGCGCAGCGCGCACCCTCGATGACGAGGCAACCCGCCGCGCCGGGATCGGCTGCGTAGCGCCGGACCGCCTCTTCCAGCACCGCCACGAGACATTCCGCGATCGGTCGATCCGCGCTTAGCAGATCGGCCAGCGGGATCGCGCCCTGGGCGGCATAACGATCGAGGACGCGGCTGTAGAGGTCCGCCTTGCTACCAAAGGCGGCATAGAAGCTGGGCGGATTTATACCGATCGCCTGGATGAGGTCAGCGACGCTGACCGCATCGTAGCCGCGGGCGTGAAACAGGCGCTGGGCGGCCGCGACCGCCTCGTCCAAGTCGAACTGGCGCGGTCGGCCACGTGTGCGGCGGCTTTCTGTATGCTCCACTACAAATACCTTGACGCGCGGGGTTGAACCATTTATGTAGCGGATCGTAAATTATTATTCAAGGAAGAGTGCGATGGGTGCGTTCGAGGGAAAATCCGTTCTTGTGCTTGGTGGTAGCCGCGGAATTGGCGCGGCAATCGTTCGGCGCTTTGCAGCGGATGGCGCGACCGTGGTCTTCACCTATTCCGGCTCGCGAGACGCAGCCGAAGCGTTGGCGGCCGAGACGCGCAGCACGGCCGTGGAGACGGACAGCGCGGATCGCGACGCGGTGATCGCCCGCGTGAAGGACAGCGGCGCGCTCGACGTGCTGGTCGTCAATGCCGGCATCGCCGTGTTCGGCGACTCGCTGGAACAGGACCCGGACGCGATTGACCGGCTGTTCCGGATCAATGTTCACGCGCCGTATCATGCGTCGGTCGAGGCGGCGCGACAGATGCCCGAGGGCGGGCGCATCATCGTTATCGGATCGGTGAACGGCGATCGGATGCCCGTTCCCGGCATGGCGGCTTACGCGCTCAGCAAGTCAGCGCTGCAAGGGATGGCACGTGGGCTGGCACGCGACTTCGGGCCTCGCGGGATTACGATCAACGTCGTGCAACCCGGTCCGATCGACACCGACGCCAACCCGGCAGACGGACCGATGAAGGATCTGCTGCACGGTTTCATGGCGATCAAGCGTCACGGCCGGCCGGAGGAAGTCGCGGGCATGGTGGCATGGCTCGCCGGACCGGAGGCAGGGTTCGTCACCGGCGCCATGCACACCATCGACGGAGCGTTCGGTGCCTGATCCGTTGGAGCGTTCAACTATGGCGACCATCGGCATCATTGGTGCGGGGGAGGTCGGCAGCCAGATCGCCCGCGCCGCCATCGCGAACGGCTACCGGGTGGTGATCGCCAACTCGCGCGGACCGGAAACTTTGGCCCGCCTGGTCACCGAACTCGGGCCCGACGCGCGCGCTGCGACCGCTGCCGATGCGGCCGAGGCGGGGGATTTCGTCGTGGTGGCGGTCCCCCTCAAGCTCGCCAACGACATGCCGGTCGAGCAACTGGCGGGCAAGATCGTGCTCGACACCAACAACTACATGCCGTGGCGTGACGGGCGCTACGCCGTGGTAGACGTCGGTGAGAAGACGGAGCACGAGCTACGGCAGGAGCAGCTCCCCACCTCTAAGGTCGCGAAGGCGTTCACGCACATTCAGGCACCGCGGCTGTTCCTGTCGGCGCGGCCATCTGGCACGCCGGGGCGGCACGCGCTGTCGGTATCAAGCGACCACCCCGAGGCGGTGGAGCTGGTCACGCGGCTTTACGATCAGTTCGGCTTCGATACGGCGGACAACAGTCCACTTAGCGAGTCCTGGCGGAGCGGCCCAGGACAGCCCGCATGGCACGCGCACGAACATCAGACGCTCCCCGAGTTGATCGTGAACCTTGCCAAGGCGAGACGGCTCCCGCTGAGGTAGAACGGCCGGCTCTGCCTTTCTCGAAACTCGATCCTTTTCGAGAAAGGCAGACGCGTCACGCGATCGTATCGATCGACCCCTCCTGCCCGAAAGCGGTTGGACCGCTTCTTACCATTGTCGTCGTTCGCTATCCGTTCGCTCCCAGCGTCCGCAAAATTCACTTTCGGGTTGTGACTCCAATCAGACCCAGTTGCGCCGCGAGCGCGGGCCAAATCTGCCGAATGTCCTGATGATACGCGTCGCCTGCACTCGCTTCCTGCAACCGAGGGTCGGCTAGCCATGCATTTTGCTGAGGGCTGAGCAGGTCGGCGATGGGCATGTGATACGGCACCGCCAGATTGATTTGCGTGCGTTGGGCCGGTGTCAGAGGCAGGTGGCGGGCAGCATGCTTGCGCAGGTAGAATTGGGGCTCGCCGTCGAGGTTGAACAGGGCGCCTTCGAGCGGACTGAACCCCTCAGTCCTGGCATAGCTATTCAGCTTGGAGCGCGAGGCCACGCGCGGGTCGAAATCCACCCGAACCACTTCCTCTCCGTCGATCCAGCCCGCCTCGGTCGTCACGATCGCTGGATGCTGGGCGAGGCTCGTCTCGCCCGACCAGAAACATGGTGTGGTGTAGACCGCGCTTTCAGCGAGGCTATTTTCAACGAGCAGATCGCGCCCAAGCAAGCGGAAGTAGCCGGGCAGGTCGCTGCCGAGCCTTTCGAGAACAGCGGTAATCTTCTCGTGCAGTCCGAGCGCGTCATAGCGATCGGCCAGTTTGGGCACGAGCTCGGCTCCGTCGGGCCCGAGGAAGCGCACCACCGGGTTGTTCCACGATGGCTCGCCAAAACGCCGCAGTATCTCGGCGTCCTTGCCTGGATGGTTGTTGAAGATGGCCACCGGGATGAAGTGATCCGCAATCAATTCCACCATCAAGGGATGGGTGAGAACATCCTGCCCAAAGTTTATGCACGTCGAACAGCCCGGCACCTCCTGAAATAACAGGAGAATAGGTTTGCCTTGATCGGACGCGGCTACGAGGCCGCGCTCAAAGTCGCGCAACCACGCGACTTCCCCGAGCTCATGATGCTCGCGAAACGAAACTAGGTTGTCTTGCATATCGGTGACCTAGTGTGGCCAGCATGCGATACAATATGCTGGCGGGGTGAGAAGGGCTTCGCTCAGCGACCGTAACGGTCGTGCTGGTATGCCAACCCCCGGCCGTCGAGGTTGGCAACCCGGATCGCGACCGCTGCGAGTTGACCTTCAGTCAGTTGTGGGAAATTCGGGCTCGCGAAGTGAGTGACCAGGGCCATCTCGCGGTCAAGGAGCAGTTGTGCTTGGGTTTCCCGGCCACCGATCGACCAACATAACTGTTGCCCCTCCCGCTGGACCAGAGTGACGTGAAAAACATGCTGGGCGAACGTGCAGAACAAGAAGCTGCTGCCAAGCGACACCTCGCGAGGCAGACTGGCAATATCCAGCCACTCGATCATCGTTGTCCTCTCCACGGATTTTCGCCTCTCATCGATTAGCTTCGAACGCATGCGCCAGTTCGGAAACGGCAAGCCAACGCTCGCGCTCGCGCTGAGCATCCTGCAGCGCGCGGTGTGCGGGTGGGCGATCGTCAAAGCGTCCAGCCGCGTCCGCAAGGATTTTCCTTATCGCGCGGGGAATCCTCGAAGAGGGCACATGCGGCGCGAGGAGCGCTTCCGCGAGTTCTGACAAACCGAGATCTGTATCGGTCAAACGAACGGCGTGACGCGGCAGCCCTGCCGATCGCAATAGGGCACTGAGCCATTTGCCGTCCCATGAGGGGGCGCTTGCGAAGACCTCATGCCCCTGGAGCGCTGTCACCAGCCTGTTTGCTACGTGTTCGGTCGTGGCGCCGTGTTGCAACAATTCCTCCCGAGAGATGCCATGTATCGCCTGTGCTGTTGGGTCCCAATCCGTCCATTTATCGATCGGTCTGATCAGAAATGCCTCGGCGGCACCGTCCTCGAAGACCCAGGCGACCTCGATAGGATAGCCGTGCCGGCCGAGCGAGGAGGCCTCGAAGTCTATGAAAGCCCGCATCCCCAAGGCTCAAATCCGTGATTGATACGATGCCGACGCGATACAGCGACGCCCCGGCGCCATCATGATATTTCATGCCAAACGCATCGGACCCCGGTGTCGTGCTCTGCGACGCGATCAACGTGCTTGGCGACGGATTCCTTGGTTGCATCGAAGCGTTCGCGGTCGGTGCCCACCAGCCTCAAGGAGAGGCTGTCGCCGTCTGCGGTCAGTACGAGCTCGCCGCCCGGAAGCTGGATTTCGGCCGTCAGCGTGTCATACCGAACCGGATAGGTGTGAACCCACGCCTCAGCGAGCTTCGTCAGGTATCGACTCGATTCGATCGTAGCGATGCGTGCCTCTGCCTCGATCATCTAGAAACTCCTGGTTTTCGTGCTTGGACACATACCTCGCGGTCAGCGCCGACGTTATTTGCTGGTGTTTTACTTCCGCCCCTCAACGATGAATCCGCGGTAGCGGGAACCGGCAAAGCGATGCGCGGCGATCGTCTGGTAGGCGGGGCTATGATACCAATCATGGGCGGCCTGCATCGTCGGAAACCGCAAGATGACGGCCCCCTCGATGTGCGGCCCCTCCAATTGCTCCATAGCGCCATAGGCGGCCAGGAAGGTTACGTCGTGGCCGTCGAACGATGGGCCGACGCCCGCGGAATATGTTGCGAGTTCGTGCGGATCGGTGGTTTCCTCCCGCGTGAAGACGACGAACGCTTCCATGACATGATCTTTCACAAGGTTGGATCCGCAGGCCATCGCCGCCGGCGATGGCCTGATAGTCGTCAGGCTGGCAGCTCAAAGCCGATTTTCTGAAGCGCCTCGACGCAGGCATCCTGATCCTGCTGATAGTTGCCGCCGGAGATGCCGATCCCGCCGATCAACTTGCCGTCCTCCAGGATCGGATAGCCGCCGCCGACAGCAACCATCCTGGGGCGATAGGCCAGCGGCGCCACTTTCGGATCGTTGCTTACATAGTCGTTCCAGACATGGGTCGGGAACCCGAACGAGGCTGAACTCCAGGCCTTGTCGATGGCGACATCGACCGTCAGAAACGGCGCATCGTCGGTGCGCTCGAACGCGCGCAGGTTACCGGTGGCGTCGACGACGGCGACGGCGGCCGGGATGCCGATCGCACGGGCCGCGGCGATCGCCGCGTCGATAAGGGCGACCGCGGTTTCGCGGTTGATCGAGGCGGTGGCAATGGATTTGCTCATGGGGTTTTCCTTCGCCGGGGGCGTGATCGGTCCGGCATACTTGAGGTCGGGGATAGATGTTTGGCGGTGGCAGCCGTCAGAAGCCTTCGAGGACGATCTTGCCCTTGGCCGCCCCACTTTCGATCAGCGCATGCACCGTCTTCAGATTGGCGGCATTGATCGGCGAGAGTCGCTTGGTCAGCGTCGTGCGGATCTTGCCAGCATCGACCAGCACCGCCAGCGCATCGAGGATCTTGCCCTGCTCATCCATGTCGGGCGTGCCGTAGAGCGACCGTGTGAACATCAGCTCGTGGTGGATCGACACCGCCTTTCGCTTGAACAGCATGACGTCGAGTGCCTTGGGATCGTCGATGAACGCGAACCGTCCTTGCGGGGCGATCAGCTCGGCGATGTCGGCGGCATGCTGCTCGGTATGCGTGGTCGAGAACACGAAGGCGGGAGCGCCGATCCCGAGCTCGGCAATCTGTGGCGCGAGCAGCCGGGAATGGTCAAGGACGTGGTGAGCGCCGAGTCCCCTCACCCACTCCTCCGTTTCGGGCCGGGAGGCGGTGGAGATGACGGTGAGATCCGTGCGCTGTCGCGCGATCTGGATGGCGATCGAGCCGACCCCGCCCGCGCCACCGATGATGAGGATCGCCGCCGCCGCACCGGGGACGGGCTTCGTCACGTCCAGGCGATCGAACATCGCTTCCCAGGCCGTCAACGTAGTGAGCGGCAGCGCCGCCGCCTCCGCCCAGTCGAGCGACGCCGGCTTGCGACCGACGATCCGGGCGTCGACGAGATGGAACTCCGCATTCGTGCCGGGCCTTATGAGCGATCCGGCATAGTAGACCTCGTCGCCTTCCACGAACTGCGTCACTTCGGGGCCGACCCCGCGCACGATCCCGGCGGCATCCCACCCGATCACCTTCCACTCGCCATTGGCGGGGGGCGTGCTGCCGCGGACTTTGTAATCCACCGGGTTGACCGAGACGGCCTTCACCTCAACGAGGATATCGAGCCCCGCAGGGACAGGCCGGGGAAGATCGATATCGACCAGCGCGGCATCCTCGGTGATTGGTCCTGGAACCTTGTAACCAACGGCTTTCATCAGCGTCTCCAGCTGCAGCACTCCGAACTCTCGATCGCTCGGATCGAAAATTCTTCCGGCATGCATTCTTTATTCAGAGGTTTCTCGCCCCGGACTATGAAGATACGGGTGCAGTATTTCCAATAGCGACGAAACATAGTTTCCATACCCTTAGTCGCCGTTAGATTCGGGGATCGCACTAACGACGGGGTAGAGCGATGCAGGCAGCAGCCTCCACGGTTGAAGCCGGGCAAAGCCGGCCATCAGCGGGCATCTCGCAAAGCGTTCCGAAGACCCCTTCCCCCTTTGGCCGGCGGTTCCAGCGATTGGCAGTCGGCGTGCGCGCACCTTGCCTCCTTCGACGGGCTGGGATGAGGAAGATGCCCCTGCAGCACTGTTCCCAAGCTATAAAAACTATAGCGACGGGGTATTGGGAAATCAGACAAGCTTGGCGCTATAGTCGACGTGGAGTCATCACGTTTCATGGTGTGCGAGATCATAGCTATTCTGATTGAGCGTGTGGCCTTTTAAGTTCCAGTCGACGATCCGATCGGCAATTGCGCCGGCAAAGATCTCGCACGAGATCCTGAGCTAAAGCCGGTTCCGGTCTGTCGTGCCAAGCAAGGGGATTAGCCATGGTCACAAGAGGATTCACCGGCCGCGGCTCGGGCGGCGACCAGTCCGGTCGCATCCCCCCAGGCCAGCACCTCGTCGAGAATTTCCCGGTCCTCTCGGCCGGACCGACCCCGAACGTGGAAACCGCCGACTGGAAGTTCACGGTCAAGATCGGCCCAAAGCCCGTCAAGGTGTGGAACTGGATCGAGTTCAACGCCCTCCCGAAGACCAAGGTGACCAAGGACATCCACTGCGTCACCTCCTGGTCCAAGCTCGATACCGCCTGGGAGGGGGTACTCATCGAGGACATCCTCGCAGACGCTGGGCTCGACCATCCCACCGATTTCGTCCTTGCGCACAGCTACGATGGGTATTCGACGAACGTGCCGCTCGCGGACCTGCTCTCGGGCAAGGCGATGATCGCCCTCACCTATGCGGGCAAGCCGCTTCCCCGCGACCATGGCGGGCCGGCGCGCCTTCTGGTTCCCCACCTCTACCTCTGGAAGTCGGCCAAGTGGGTGAATGCACTGCAGTTCACAACGCGGGACGAGGCGGGCTTCTGGGAGCTACGCGGCTATCACATCTACGGCGATCCCTGGCGCGAGCAGCGATACACCAATGACTGAGGGCGGCGCACAGCTCGCGTCGTGGCAATCATGCGTGATCGAAGAGATCGTCCAGCAGACGCCTAGCATCAAGAGCTTCTTCCTGCGGTTGAGCAAACCGTTCGCGCACATCGCTGGCCAGCACGTCGATGTTCGGCTGACCGCACCCGATGGCTACAGCGCGATGCGCAGCTACTCGATCGCGTCGTCGGCAGCCTCGTCCCCGATCATCGAACTCGCAATCGAGCGCCTGCCGGATGGCGAGGTCTCGTCGTTCTTTCACGATGTCGCAGCGATCGGCGACGAAATCGAGCTCCGCGGTCCGCTCGGCGGTCATTTCCTGTGGCCCGAACCAGCCGTGGACGCAGTGCTGCTGATCGGCGCCGGCTCCGGCCTCGCGCCGTTGATGGCAATGATCCGACAGCGCCACGCGCTAAAGCCGGCCGTGCCGACAGCGCTGCTCCTGTCCGCACGAACCGCCGAGGACGTCCTCTTTTCGGAAGAGCTTCATCGCACCGAGATCAACGATGCGGCCTTCGTCCTGGCGCTGGCGATCACGCGCGAGGAACCGGTCCGCGCATCGGACTTCGGGCGCCGGATCGACGGCGCGATGGTCCAGGAAATTGTGGCTCGGCTTCACCGAAAGCCGACCCAGGTGTTCGTCTGCGGCTCGAACGGCTTCGTCAACATCGCGACCGAGGGCGCACTGCTGGCCGGCCTGGACGCCTCCATCATCAAGACGGAACGCTACGGTGGCTGACGGAACGAGCCGCCTCGCGTTCCGCCTATCGCGAACGTGCAGCCCGGAAATAGTTTGGAGACCAGCATGAGCCGCTTTGCCGAACCCGTCTTCGTGGCCGCCGGCCTCCGGACCCCCTTCGGCCGCGGTGGCGGAGCGCTGGCCGCCTACGACGCAATCTCCCTGTCCGTGCCCGTGGTGCAGGCGATGGCGGCACTCGCAGAACCTGATCTGCTCCTCTGGGGAACCGTGATCCCGAATTTGGGCTGGAGCAACATCGCCCGGGAAACCTGGCTCGATGCCAAGCTCAATCCGAACGTGCCGGCACTATCTGTCGTCCTGGCATGCTCTACCAGCATGGTGGCGACCTTCGCTGCCGCAGGGATGCTGGGCGGAGGGACCGACCTCACAATGGTCGGCGGGTCCGAAGTCATGAGCCGCCCTTCCGTCGCTCTGACGGCCGATGCCTCAAAGCGGCTTACCGACCTTTTCGCGCAGGATGCCGCGGCCGCGCTTGCCGCTCTCCAGGCCCTTACTCCACGCGACTATGTGCTTCCCACCAAGGGCTGGGCCAACCGGATCACCGGCAGGACCATGGGCGATCATATGGAGGAGACCGCCAAGGCCTGGCGGATCTCGCGCGAGGCGCAGGACGATTGGGCGCTCAAGAGCCACCAGCGGGCAGTCGCTGGCTGGGAAGGCGGCTTTTTCGACGATCTCGTGATTTCACTGCCAGAGCTTGCGCGCGATGCGAACCCGCGTGCCGACACGTCCGCGGAGCGGCTTGCCGCACTCAAGCCGGTATTCGATCGCGACAGTGGGAGGGGCACCCTGACCGCCGGCAACAGCTCACCGATTACCGACGGAGCCGCCGGGTGCTGGGTCGCCACTGAGGCCGGCGTGGCGAGACTGCCGGCAGGCACTCCCTACGCCCGGCTCGTCGACTATGAGGTTTCGGCCGTCGATTACCACACCGAGGGCCTGCTGATGACGCCCTCCTATGGCATTCCGCGCCTGCTCGCCCGCCACCAAATCGGCTTCTCAGACATCGCACTTTGGGAAATCCACGAAGCCTTCGCAGCCCAGGTGCTGGCGAACGTCGCAGCCATCACCGATCGGGAGTGGGTGCGCGAAACAGCCGGTGTCCAGGCCGCCATGGGTGACTTCGATTGGGACCGCGTCAATCCAAACGGAGGCTCGGTGGCTATCGGTCATCCGTTCGGCGCCACGGGCGCGCGCGACCTCAGCCAGGCGGTGAAGGAACTTTGGGCATTGCCGGGCGGATCGCGCGCGATCGTGAGCATCTGTGCCGACGGCGGTCAGGGTACCGTCGCGCTCCTCGAACGCCCCTGATCGGAGATCAGAACATGAAACCTGATATCCTCCTCTACACCATGAACTGGTGTCCATTTTGCCGACGGGCGAAGACGCTCCTCAAGGAAAAAGGAGTGCAATGGAAAGAGCTCGATATCGGGGCGGATCCAGCTCACCGACCAGCCATGATTAAAGCTTCGGGTCGAAACACCGTGCCCCAGATCTTTATCAACGGCACGCATGT
The DNA here is from genome assembly GCF_039522995.1 of Sphingomonas molluscorum. Taxonomy (NCBI): domain Bacteria; kingdom Pseudomonadati; phylum Pseudomonadota; class Alphaproteobacteria; order Sphingomonadales; family Sphingomonadaceae; genus Sphingomonas; species Sphingomonas molluscorum. Next base: position 39,752 of record NZ_BAAAEL010000002.1, read on the forward strand.
CGGTGGCTGTGACGAGCTTCTCGTGCTCGATGCCAAAGGCGGGCTCGACGAACTTCTCGCGCGCACGCCGGCTCCGAACTGATCCTTTCGCCGGGCCAGACAGCCCGCAAACCACGCGCCGTTGGCAAATACGAGAGGATATTCCGTTGGTCTCAGCAGTCTGGAAAGACACCACCCTCGCCACAAGTGACGAGACAATCGTCGTAGAGGGAAACCACTACTTCCCGCCCTCCTCGGTCGACCGGACCCTCCTTGAGGCGACCGCGCACACGTCCGTCTGCCCGATCAAGGGCACAGCGCGATACTTCAATGTCCGCGTGGGCGACGCGGTCAACGCGAACGCCGCCTGGACCTATCCCGATCCAAATCCGGTTGCTGAAGCCATCCGGGATCATATCGCTTTCTGGAAAGGCGTGGTCGTTGCGTAGCGGTCCGGACAGGTGGCGCCGCTGATGGCGGCGGCGCTTCACACTCGCTTCCTCGATCATCTGGCGCGCGAATTCGACGCCCTACGATCGTCGGGGGATGTCCCGGCCGGCGTTGAGTTGAATGGACTGACCGTGGAACGGCCGCACGACCCGGCACACGGCGATCTATCGACCAATGCCGCGATGGTACTCGCAAACCTCGCCGGCACTCATCCGCGCCACATCGCCGAGAAGTTGGCGGAGCGGCTCGCCACCCTGTCGGAAGTTGCCGAAGTACGCGTTGCGGGCCCCGGCTTCATAAATCTCCGTCTCACCGACCAGGCCTGGCGAGATGAACTGGCAATCATCGCGGAGCAGAAAGATCGCTACGGGAGGTCAACAATCGGCGCCGGCAGGACGGTGAACATCGAGTTTGTCTCGGCCAACCCGACAGGCCCCATGCATATGGGACACTGCCGCGGGGCGGTCGTCGGAGATGCGCTTGCCAACCTGCTCGCCTTCACTGGCCACCGCGTCATACGCGAATATTATGTCAACGATGCCGGGGGCCAGGTCGACACTCTAGCTCGCTCTGCACACCACAGATATCGAGAGGCCCTGGGCGAGATACTCGGCGAAATCCCGGAAGGCTTGTACCCAGGTGATTATCTGAAACCTGTCGGTGAGGCGCTGGCTGCCGATTTCGGTGACCGCTACGTCCACGCCGCAGAGTCAGCATGGCTCGCGATCTTTCGTGCGCGAGCCGTCGCTGCGATGATGGAGACGATCCGCGAAGATCTGGCGCTGCTCGGCATATGCCACGACCGCTTCTCATCAGAGGCAAGCCTCGTTGCTGCCGGGAAGCCCGATGCCGCCGAGGCCTGGCTGCGCGAGCGGGGCCTTGTCTACGATGGCATCCTTGAGCCGCCGAAGGGTGAAGGCGCTGAAGACTGGGAGCCGATCGAGCTGCCGCTATTCCGGTCGACGAATTTCGGTGACGACCAGGATCGGCCGATCCGTAAACCGGACGGCAGCTGGACCTATTTCGGTGTCGATCTTGCCTATCACTTCGAGAAAGCACGCGATGCCGACGAGCTGATCGACGTCTGGGGCGCCGACCATGCCGGAACCGTAAAGCGCATCGTCGCCGCCGCCGGCGCTCTAACCGAAGGTCGAAAGCGGTTCGACGTCAAGCTGGTGCAGATCGTTCGGCTGCTGCGCGCTGGTGAGCCGGTCAAGATGTCCAAGCGCGCAGGCACGTTCGTCACGCTAGCCGATGTTGTTCGAGAAGTCGGCAAGGACGTTGTTCGGTTCATGATGCTGACCCGCAAGCCGGAAGCGCACATGGACTTCGACTTCGCGACGGTGGTGGAGGCATCGAAGAGCAATCCGGTCTTCTATGTCCAGTATGCCCATGCGCGCATCTGCTCGCTCGCGAGCCGTGCGGTCGAATTTGGCATTGGGCCAGAAGACGAAGCCGATCTTGCTCTCCTGGACAGTCCGAGCCTCACGCTCGTCAAGCGTGCGGCGGAATTCCCGCGCATCGTCGAGGCCGCTGCGGCAGCGCGCGAGCCGCACCGGATCGCCTTCTTCCTCGAGGGGCTGGCCTCCGAGTTCCACACACACTGGAACTTGGGGAATGACGACCCGCAGCGGCGGTTCCTCTACCCGGAGAACGCGCCGCTTAGCCGAGCTCGATTGTTCCTGGCCGCCGCGATCGGACAGGTCATCCGGAATGGGCTGGGGGTGATGGGGCTTGAACCGAGGCATCACATGGAAAGGGCCTAATCCAGTGCAATCTCTGCCGAGAGGTCGTCGCTGGTGGCTTGAACACGCTGCGCGCCTGCCGAATCAAAATTGGTGGCCATGATGCAGCTTGCCGAGTTTGACGCAGCCTTCCGGCGGCTCCCCGAGGGATATAGCCAGGGTGTGTATGAAGGCCGGCGCTTCGGCTTGACCGTCCGGCGGTCCGAGGACGATCGCCGCAACAGTCTCTTTGCCAGGGACTTGGCCGGGACCGACCTCGTCAGCTTCAACCTGTATCGGCTCTCATCAGGCAAAACATCGCTCAAGCCGTGTGAGATGTCGGCGGAAAAGGTCGTGGCGTTCGTACTGGGCTTTCGATCAGACGGAATGGAAGGACAATTCGCGGCCTGACTCAGCGCGCAAGATGCCTGTCCCACAATCTGCAAATGTCGCTCAAGGGTATCGAAACTATAGTCGCGAGTCATTGGACTTCGCATGGCGATGAACTCATCCTCCAGACTTCGCTGCCTGCGGGGAACTGGCGCTGGCTGTCGTTCAGATCATGATTTGAGAAAGTAGAACCGATGACGAATACCAGTGCTGCCGCCGTTCCGACACCTTCAGATCTCGACGGATGTGCGACGATGACCGTCGCTGACGCCCTGAGAGTCATCCTCGCTGACGCTTATGCGATCTACCTGAAAACGAAGAGCTTCCACTGGCACGTTTCCGGGCCCTACTTCAGGGATTATCATCTGCTCCTCGATGAGCAGGCCGCAGAGATCCTCGCTGTCACCGATGCGATCGCCGAACGCGCCCGAAAGACGGGCAACACGACGATTCGATCGATCGGAGATATCGCCCGCCATCAGACGATCAAGGACAACGATGCGGAGTTCGTCACCCCGCAGGACATGCTGAGCGAACTCCGCGCCGACAATCTCCACCTGGTCGAGTCGCTTCGTAGCGCCAAGGATATCGCAGACGCGGCAAAGGACAATGCAACGTCCGGCCTGATCGATGTCTGGACGGATGAGGCGGAGCGCCGCGCGTGGTTCCTCTTCGAAGTCAGCCGCTAAGTCAGCGCCCAGTCGCGACCGGGGCGTGGGATTGATCCACAGCGGCGGCCCAAGGTCCGTCGTTCGTGAATCAGGCGCATTCCTCGATCTAGCCCGACGCTACATGGACGTGCGCGCGCCGGCCGCGGCGCCGTTGGTCGAGGCCGTCCGTGTAGCCGTGAGATCCTGACAGAAGGAGTAGGATAGTGCGTCTTGCAATGATCGGCCTCGGCCGGATGGGTGCCAATATCGCGCGTCGACTGATGCGCGGGGGCCATGAGATCGTCGCCTTCGACCGCGACCTTGCCGCAGTTGCTATGCTCGCGGGTGAAGGCGCCACCGGCGCGAATTCGCTCGCGGAAGTCGTCGCCAGGCTCACTGCCCCGCGGATCTTCTGGGTGATGCTCCCGGCAGGTGTTCCCACCCAAAGCACTGTCGACGATCTGATGGAATTGTCCGAGCCTGGCGACATCATCATCGACGGGGGCAACAGCTTCTATAAGGACGATATCAAACGCGGTGCCGCGGCAAAGGGGAAGCAGCTCCATTATGTGGATGTCGGCACGTCGGGCGGGGTCTGGGGGCTCGAACGCGGCTATTGCATGATGATCGGCGGCGACAAGGAGACCGTCGACCTCCTGGATCCGATCTTCGATACGCTCGCGCCGGGCTATGGCTCGATCGTCCGCACCGCCGGACGCGACGCGACCGACGATCGCGCCGAACGCGGCTATATCCATGCCGGCCCCACCGGCGCCGGCCATTTCGTCAAGATGGTCCACAACGGCATCGAATACGGCCTGATGCAGGCCTATGCCGAGGGCTTCGACATCCTAAAGAGCAAGTCCTCCGAACGGCTCGCGCCCGAGGAGCGCTTCGACATCAACCTGACCGATGTAGCCGAAGTCTGGCGCCGCGGCAGCGTGATCTCGTCGTGGCTGCTCGACCTGTGCGCAATTGGCCTGGTCGGGGATCCGATGCTCGAGCAGTTCACAGGCAAGGTCTCGGATTCGGGCGAGGGCCAGTGGACGATCGACGCGGCGATGGAGGAGGCAGTCCCGGCATATGTCCTCTCGGCGGCTTTGTTCGCGCGCTATCGCAGCCGCGTCGACCACACCTTCGGAGACAAGCTTCTCTCGGCGATGCGCTTCGGCTTCGGCGGGCATGTCGAGATGCCGCAATGAGCGACGCGCCGTGCGCTGACGCAGAAATGGCGATCGACCGTGCTGAGCTTGCATCTGACTTCAACCGCTGACGATCAAAGGGCAGGTAGACAACCTGCCTGCCGAGATTGCACAGTGGAGATCCCATGCCAGAGCACGTGCCCTCGCAATATTACATCGACGAAAGCGGCAACACGGGCGATCTGAGCGCTGTCAAAATCGAGGCTTATTTCATTGAACAGCGCATGTTCGCTCTGGCCGCCTTTGGCAGCGCGCTTGACGACGACTTCACCGTGCAGTTCGGCGCCCTCAAAGCGACGCACCGTCTCCAGGGGCCGGAGGTAAAGTCGAAACAGGCCTATGAGAGACCGCGGTTCATCCTCGACCTTCTCGACCTGCTGGAAGCACACCACTGCCCGATTTTCATCGAGATCGTGGACAAGCATTATTTCGTGGTCATGAACATCATCGAGCGGATGGTGGTCCCCTACGTCGGAGAGTGCGACACCGGGCGCGGCGCGCTCTGGATGAAGGGCGTCATGGCGGATCATATCGCGCTCTATGCGCCTCCCAGTCTCACGCACGCCTTCGCCGCCTGCTGCCAAAGCAGGGACCATAGCGAGATACTCGATCTCTATAAGCGCATCATCAAATGGGCAGAGGCAGACACAGCTTCGCCGGAGATTGCAGAAGGGATCGTCTGCTTCACGGGGGACAGCCTGAAGGACTTCCGCAAACTGCCAAAGGCCAAAGCGGTCGAGCGCGCGTTGCCGGTTCCTGACGCGAACCCCGCCGGGAAACTCCTTTGGGTCCTCCCCAACATGACCTCGTTCACGCACATCTATGCCCGGATCAACCGGTACGCGCGCAAGCAGGTTTCAGGTGTGACGCTGTTCCATGATGAGCAACTGCAGTTCGGGGACATTCTCCAATACGCCAAGACGCAGACGGAAAGGTTTGCGGAGCTCGACGTGAATCTGCCTATGAAAACAGCCGACTTTGATTTTTCCCAGGCGGCCGAGCTACACTTCCTGCAATCGCACAAATCGATCGGCATTCAGATCGCCGACGTTCTCGCCGGGTTCATCGCGCGATATGTTCAGGAGGCAGTATGGGGCGGCACCACCATGCATGTCGACAAGGTCGCGATCTTCGACCGGCTCGTGGCCAAGGGCGATCGAAGTCGCGGCACAGGCATCAATTTCGTCGCTCCCGATAGTCTGGTCCGCTTCCTCGGCGTCGCGCCGCAACCTAATTATTAGGGCGTCGAGACAACTGGCAAACAGACCGCGCTCGCGAAAGTGACGCGCGGCAGCGCGCCAACCTCGCTATCGCAGGCCCCGGCCCTTAGCCGACGGCTATAACTCATGAGTCGCAAGTCCCATCGACGTTCCAATAGGATACCACACGTCCTGCCACCGAACGCGCGCCAAATCCGTACCGGCAAATGAAGTCTCGTCATTTCCTTTTCTAAGGATCTTGCCGCCGGGCAGATATTTGAGGCCAGTCTGCCCTGGCAGATGTTCATTGAGATTTGCAGGAAGCACCGATCGCAGAGGGTCCACATAAACGGGGTCGTCAGCGACGAGGTAGAAGTCATCAAACAGATGAGAAAAACTCATCATATGCTTGCCAAGCTCTAACGAGTACATCTCGTCATCAACGATGTTTACGCGAACCTCGCCGTTATCATATTCCGCTACCACTCCCTCTAAATGAGAAATACGGCATTTCTCCTCCGGGGGCAGAAAGACAAAGGCGGTGATGAACGATTTTTCGTGGAGCCAATCCACAGCATGGGGAATAAACTCCTCCAGCGTTGGCATTTCGAGGTGTCTGCTGGGGTGAATACCCTGATAAAACCGGATCGCCTCTGCCATCTGGCGGACGAGAAACTGGTAGTCGATATATAGTACGCGATACTTAGCTGGCGCCCTTTGCATCCGCTCTTGGTACATTTCTCGTACCTCACGGACGCAAGCCTCTGCGTTTCGGTTTATCTCGCGACCAGTAAAACGTATAACCCCACATTCTCCAAGTAAGTCGCTGATTTCGCTGTCGTAATCGTGATATTTCGCATATAAATCATGGCGTTGACGGCTGCGAGGGGCGCGTTTCATGGATCACCTGGAGGGTGCGGGCTTGGCGCGGGGAGATCGGGTTGATTTCGACCGCCGTGTGCGTCTGGAGTTCCGTGGCGCGCAGATCAGTTCAGACGGTGGCCTGCTGGTGATGCGCGAGCTTGATGACGTGCTCGGCCTGTCCAATCTGGCGTCGGAGGCGCTGCGAGACAGCCGCACCGGGAAGAACACGCTCCATCGGCTTGACGGATTGTTCCGGCAATCGGTGTTCGGACGACTGGCCGGATACGAGGATGTGAACGATGCCGACCGCTTGGCCCTCGATCCCGTGATGCGTCAGGTCGTTGGCGGCAGGGCCGTCGAGGCGCAAGCTGCTTCGGCATCGCAGATGGGACGGTTCGAGACCGAGACGCTGGCTCTGGCCGCGAACCGGGCGGCGCTGGCCGATCTGAACGGCCAATGGATCGACCGGTTTCATGACCGCAACGGGTTGAAATACATCGTGCTGGACATGGACAGCTCGGTCAGCCCCACCCACGGCGATCAGGAAGGTGCTGCCTGGAACGGGCATTTCGACTGCACCTGCTATCACCCCATCTTCTTGTTCAACCAGTTTGGCATGCTGGAGCGCTGCGCCCTGCGTAACGGCAATGTCCACAGCGCCGATGGCTGGCGGGATGTCCTTGATCCCGTCATTGCCCGATATGCTGGCCGCGACCTTGGTGGACGCTTCTTCCGGGCCGACGCTGCCTACGCGATCCCCGCGATCTATATGCGGCTGGAAGAAGCCAGGTTCTTCTACGCCATCCGTCTGCCCGCCAACGCCGTCTTGCGCGAGAAGATCGCGCATCGGCTGACACGGCCCGTGGGACGGCCTTCGCTGACCAAGGTCAAACGGTTCTTCGAGGACTTCGAGTATCAGGCGGCGTCCTGGGACAAGCCGCGCCGCGTCATCGCCAAGATCGAATGGCATCCGGGCGAGCTGTTCCCCAAAGTCGGCTTCATCGTCACCAACCTGCCGATGGAGCCAGACTGGGTGGTGAGGTTCTACAACCAGCGCGGCACCGCAGAGCAGCACATCAAGGAAGGCAAATATGCCTTTCGCTGGACGCGGCTGTCATGCCGGAAGTTCCGGCACAACGAGGTGCGGCTGCAACTGCACGCGCTGGCCTACAACCTGGCAACCTTCCTGCGCTGCATCGAACTGCCCGAGGCCATGGCGGACTGGTCGTTGACCAGCCTGCAACTCAAGCTGATCAAGATCGGCGCCCGCGTCGTCCGCCACGCCCGCGCCATTACCTTCCAGTTGGCCGAGGTCGCCGTCACCGGCCCGATGGTGCGGGCCGTCCTTGCCGCCATCCGCCGTCTTCGAACGCCTCCGTCATGCGCATGACCACGATCCATGCCCAAGCTGAACGAAAGCGGCAGGACAGGTCCGTCTGCCGCGCGGAAAAGCGGCTCTGCCGGGCCAGAATGCTGCGGGTTCGAGGCTTGATCCACCCGACTTCGGCCGTTTGCGCGACGACAGACACCGCTCGGGGCGAAAAACGCTTGCCCAGCGAGCAAAATCAGGCGATCTTGAAGTCAAGCGGCAGGCCACTTGGGGAATGTCGGGTAACAAGGCCCGGCGTTTCTGCGAAAGGCACCGCATGACCTTTCGTGAAAGATGCGCCCCATGAAGAAGATCCTCCTCCTTGCTGCTACCCACCTCGCCACGCTTGGCGTAGGCTTCGGCCTCGGCGTCTATCTCCTCCCCATCCTCGTCGCCGAGCGCGCGCCCGATGCCACGCAGCTCGCCGCCGCCGCGCAGTCCGCGACCTATTCCGCAACCTTCCGCAAGGATCTGCCCGGGAGCGACTGGCTCCATTGGGGCACGGGCACGATCAGCGTCACCCCGCAGCGGATCGTCCACCAGGGCGAACTCGCGCCGGGCCCGGACTACAAGATCTACCTCGCGCCCAGCTACGTCGAGACCGATGCGGATTTCCGCAAGATCAAGGCGCAGTCGGTGCAGCTGGGCTCGATCAAGAGCTACAACGGCTTCATCACCGAGGTGCCCGCCGGCGTGAACATCGAGGATTACGACACGGTCGTGATCTGGTGCGAGGCCTTCGGCAAGTTCATCACGGCGGGCAAGTACAGGTAAGGCGCGTGCCCGCCTCCGCGGGCACGTCCTCGGCGAGTCTCAGGCCCTTGCGGGCCTGATCGCCTGCGGCTCGCGCGCGTGCGCTCGCGGCCCGTCCGTTGACGGGCCGGGTTGGCGCTGCCCTTGTGCTACTTCACATACTTCTGGAAGCTCTTGCGCAATTTCATCAGCTTGGGCGGGATCACCGCAAGGCAGTAGGGATTGCGCTGGCCTTCGCCGTCCCAGTATTCCTGGTGGTAGTCCTCGGCCGGATACCACTCCGCCGTCTGCTGGCCGCCCGACAGGCCCTCGATCGTTGTCACAGCCGTCTTGCCGTTCTCCGCGTTCCAGCGCGCGATCGCGGCTTCTGCCTCCTTGCCCTGCTCTTCGGAGAGGGGGAAGATCGCGGAGCGATACTGCGTCCCGATATCGTTGCCCTGCCGGTTCAGCTGCGTCGGATCGTGCGTGCCGAGAAACACGTCGTAGATTTCGGGCAAGGTGATGACCGCGGGGTCGAAGGTCACGCGGATTCCTTCCGCATGGCCGGTCGTGCCGGTGCAGACTTCCTTGTAGGTGGGGTTCGCCTTGGTGCCGCCGATATAGCCGCTCTCGACACTCGAGACGCCGACGACGTCGCGGAACACCGCCTCGGTGCACCAGAAGCAGCCGCCGGCAATGATCGCCGTGTTGGTATCGCTCACGATGTTTCTCCGTTGGTTTTCTCCTCAGATAGGCTAGCAAGCGGCCAGTTGCCATGTGTCGGCATCCGATTTCGCACTTCGAGGGAGAGATTTGACAATGAACAGGACGATCCTTGCGCTCGCCGCCGTGAGCGGTCTCGCTCTTGCCGCGCCGCTCGCCGCCCAGCACGCAGGCCACGCCATGAAAGCCGGCGCGGGCGCGGTCGACGAGGCGCACATCAAGGACACCGCGCACTTCATGAAGGAGCACGGCGCGCAGCTTTCGGCGGCGATCAATCACCCGAGCCGCGCCACCGACAAGGCCCGCGACGCTTTCCGCCATCCGGCCGAAACGCTCGCCTTCTTCCATGTCGGCCCCGAGATGAAGGTCGGCGAATATGCAATAACTGAGTAACCGGCTCGGGTCAGATATCGCTGCCTGATCGCATCTTTCTCAAGCTGCTCTCTCGTGGAATGGAACTCGTGGCCATCCAACTCGATAATCAGTCTGGCGTCCTTCAATATAAAATCTACGCGATAGCGACCATGCTTTTCGGGATCGCCAAACCAATGCTCACTCTCGATGCGCGCTGCCAGATCATCGAGTTCCTTTGAAAACTGGCGCTCGATGTATGACTGCCCTCTGTCGTGATACCAACCCGGTGGTGATTCTGGTTGCCCTGGATATCGCATACTACCCTTTGATCCGACAAAAGTGTCGCTTGTTGGCCTGCGCTTATCGCGGACGCTAATGTTCTCATACATGACAGAACGTCCAAATCATCTGGCGAGAACGCTGATCGTCCCCTCGTTCTGTTCCTCAAACCCCGCGACGAGCCTGCCCGTCTATGCCGGTCGAGATAGGAACCGTCAGTCTGGCAGCAGCGCGCACAGCCGCGTCACTGCGGCTATTGCCTCCTCAAATGACGGAACCTCGCTATCGCCCGCGAATGCCATGCCCTCGACGAAGCGCGTATATTCCGGAGGATAGAGCGTGTCGGCATGCAGGGTAGCGAGCATTGCCGCCAGCCGATCGGTGGGTGTCAGCTTCTCGGTTACCTCTCCGCCGCGTCCCGCGTCCGCAACAAGCGTCTCGACGAGCAACGCGGGGAAATCGCTGCTTGCCGAAACCGCGGCTTCCAGTGCGGCAAGATCATGGAGGTGACGCACGACTGCAGGATCGTCCTTCGGCGATGCCCGGTCACGGACCAGCGATCTCCAGCTGAAGGCGCTGAGCTTGTCTGCGGCAGTCTCGACCGGGTCAACGCATGCGATCGCGCCGACTTCCGGATCTGCCCGGCGGAATTGGGCAACGTACGAGAATAGCGGGCGCTCTTGCACAGTGAGACGGGGCGGTTTCGCGGAGAGCTCGGCAAGGATGTGCGGACGCAACGCGTCATGAGCATCCAGGATCGAGGGGTAATCCATCTCGAACTGGAGAAATCCATTTGCATCGCGCGCCACGACATCCGTGACGTTGAAACCGGCGGCTTTCCACGCGTCGGCCAATTTGTCCCGGAAATCGCCGAGCGCCCTGCGCCGCTGCCCGCCGGAGAGCTCCGTAAAGGCGGCGGACAGGTTGAGCTTGAAGTCGATGTCCTCCGAGAACCGCTTGATCAGGCCGTAGCCCTTGAGCAGTGAGGTGCCGCCCGAGAACACCGGCACGATGTCCTCGCCTCCGACAGCGACGAGCACCGCGATCGCCTGGACGACAAACCAGTCCTTTTCGACAAAGGCTTCGTCGACCGCCAACGCACCGGCAACGCGTCCAAGCGTGATCGCGTCAGGCGCGTTCGAGAACGACATAATTGCCGTCGTATCCGATGCGCCGGCGAACCCGATCTTTCACGGCCAGGGTACGACCAGTCGGCACCTGCGTCGAACGGCCGCTGTTATAGGCCTTATCGAAGCTCGACACATCGACCGCCTTGCCGAGCCGCCCAAGCGCTTCGATCGCGAGCCGGCGGATACCGACAAGAGGCGCCGGCTTGCCGTTGAACGGCGACACTTCAGCCTTGGCATAGAGGCCGTAGCCGATCTGTACGAGCTTGCCGGTCCGGGTGAGTTGCTTGAGCGCGCGTCCGACGCCATCGTAACTGCCGAGCTTATCGAAGTCGCTGCGCAGGAATACGTTGCGCTTCGAGCGGCTGATCTTCCGGCTGATCGCCTCTGCGATCGTCCCACTCGACAAGGGCACGCTGCTGGACGCCAGCTTGTAACGGCCCCGTCCCACCCGCGTGATCTTGCGCGCCCTGACAAGATCGCCCAACGCCCGGCCCACCGAGTCATAATTGGCAGGCAGCGTGAGATCCGCACGCGCGATCGTATCGCCGCCCGTGAAGCGCTCCAGAATCTGCTCGGTCAAGCTTGACATCGGTGCTACCAAAATACGTCGTTTCCGACATGGAGATACGCTTCATGCAGATAATTTTCAAGGTGACGTTTGAGCTTGGGGCCAGCCATGCAGCCAGCGGGCGACCGGGAATTCGGAACGGTGCCCATTCCTGCGGGTTTAGGGGCCTCGCACGATCCTGGCCGGCCTGGGTTGCCAGTCGCCCGGACCGACCCAATGCCACCCCGATCCGCTGGGACCGCGGCGGCGCGCCAGCGCTATGACGCAGCGAGAAGAGCCTCTCTGGGAAGGCCGCAAGCCGCACTACACCGATCCACTGCGGGGCCGGCTGCCGGAGCTGGAACGCTGCATGATACGGCATCGCGCTTTGCAGATGATCCTGATCATCTACCATGCCGAAGAACTGAAGCGCGAGGTGCTCGAGATCGTCGCCGCCCAGCGAGACTGGAAGAATGCCGTCAACGACGAGGATCGCCCGGCCGAGGAGGAGGTGCCCGATCGCAAGAAGGTGAAGCGTGCATTCGATGCCCTTGTACGAGACGGCGTGCTGACCCCGGACGAGCGGCGCGAGATGGTCGATTTAATCGGCAGGCGGAACAGCATCGCGCACCATCTCGACCAGGTGACCGCTGACCTCAGCACCGACGCCTGGGTTCGCGACCACCTCGCGTACATGCCGGACCGGCAGGAGCACGACTATGAGGCGCTCGATCGCTTGGAGGCGATGCGCAGGCTTTTAGAGGAGCGCACCATCGCCCAACACTATGTCGGCGTGATGAGCATGCGGGGAATCCTTTTCGAGGCCACAGAGAAGGCACTGCGCGACGACATCAGGCGCCTCGATCGGAGAATTCGCAAGCTCGTCCGCGAGCGGCGGACTGCGATCCAGGCTTTGAACAAGGAGATGTCGATCGAAGCCACCGAGCTTGTCGGCGATTTCCATCCGCGCTGGCCCGAGAACCGCTACCATCGCGGCCGCCTGACACCGCGCGGCGTCGAGATTTGCTACCGGCTATTCGACATGGGCAAATCTGCCATGGCCGTCGCGCACATTATGGAATTGTCGCTTTCCTCTGCCCGCGCCCGCGAACGTCAATGGCGCACGCTGGGTGGTGAGACACGTCCGGTTCCACAGCTGGAAAGCATCCCAAAGGTGCATATCCCGGTTCGATACGAAGATATGCGCTGACGATTCGACGATGGCCGATAGCGGACGAGGATCTCGATCCCGCACGCACAGTTCACGGGGTTCTCTCCGCAGCGATGCGATGACCGCTTGACTCTGTACCGCTTTAACTAGAACATAAAGGGAACGCCTCAACCGCTTCCGAGTCTCATTATGTCATGCGCCAATCGACCGTCCTCGAAGATCTGCGTGCGCGTATCGCGCAGATCGAAGGCGTGGGCGCGCGCCATGAGGCGATCCCGTTCGGCTTAAGCGAGATCGACGATCGATTGCCGGGCGGCGGAATCGCCAACGGCGCGCTTCACGAGATCACCGGCAGCCCCGACCTTGCAGACGAAGCAAGCGCGACCACTTTCCTGGCCGGCATCCTTGCCCGGATCGAAGGCCCTGTCTTCTGGTGCCTGCGCTGGCGCGACCTGTTCGCGCCCGCCCTCCATCTTGCCGGGCTCCATCCCGACCGCGTCATCTATGTCGAGGCGGGCAACGACGCCAATGTGCTGCTCGCGATGGAGGAATGCCTCCGCCATGCGGGCGTTGCCGGCGTGGTCGGCGAGATCACCAAATATTCGACGACCGCCTCGAAGCGCCTGCAGCTTGCGGCGGAAGGCTCGGGCGTGCCGGCCTTTGTTTTTCGCCGCGCCGCAAAGCTCGAGGAAGTGGGCGAAGGCTCCGCCGCCATGACGCGCTGGCGGATCACGGCGTCGCCGAGCGAAGATCTGGGCATTCCCAGTCTCGGACGCGCCCGCTGGCACGTGGCGCTCGAGCGCGTACGCGGCGGCAACCCGCATAGCTGGATTGTGGAGGGGTGCGATGCGACGGGTCGTATCGGTCTTCCTGCCGCACTGGTCGACCGACCGGCTGCGGCGGAAGAGCGCCAAGTCGCCGCCTGACGGCGCGGCGTCTCCCAGCACCATTCCACTGATCACGGCGATACCCGATCATGGGCGGCGCATCGTCGCGTCCGTGGACGGCGCCGCGCGTTCGCTTGGCATTCGGGCAGGCATGACGATCACCAAGGCGCGCTCGTTCGCGCCGGAGTTCGAGGTGGTCGACGCCGATCCCGATGCCGATTTCGAAGGCCTGCGGCGGCTCACGCTCTGGGCCGGGCAGCGTTATTCGCCGGTCGTCGCGCCCGACCCGCCGGACGGAATCTGGCTCGACATCACCGGCTGCGCGCATTTGTTCACCAGCGAGCGGGCGCTGCTCAAGGATCTCCATCGGCGCGTTGCCGCATTCGGGCTCTCCGTCCAGATCGCGGTCGCCGACACCGCGGGCTGTGCGCATGCCGTCGCGCGCCACGTCCCTGCGGGGCGGCCGGTCACGATCGATCCGGGCAAGCATCGCGAGGCGCTGGCACTCCTGCCGATCGCATCGCTGCGCCTCGAGGCCGATGCCGTCGAAGGCTTGCGAAAGCTGGGCTTCGAACGGATCGAGCAGCTGATCGGAACGCCGCGCGGGCCGCTCGCCAAGCGGTTCGGCCGCAATCTGCATCGGCGCCTCGACCAGGCGCTGGGAACGCTGCCCGAGCCGATCGACCCGATCTTTCCCGACGCCCTCCCCCGCGCCCGTCGCCGTTTCGTCGAGCCGCTCGTGACCGCGGAGGCGTTCGGGCAGGTGATCCACGATCTCGTCGCGGACATCGTCGACCAGCTGAACAGGCTCGGCAAAGGTGCGCGAAGGCTCGACTGTTATTTCCACAGGGTCGATGCCCATAACCAGGCCATCCGCGTCGGGACGGCGGCGCCCTCGCGCGATGTCCCGCATCTCGCGAAACTCCTGTGCGCCAAGCTGGAGACCGTCGACCCCGGCCTCGGGATCGAGGCGATGACACTGGTGTCGCCGCTGGTGGAGCCGATGGCGGCTAGGCAGGGCGAAGGCCTCGAAAGCTTGACGCGCCGCGGCCCCGATCTGGCGTCCCTCGTCGATGCGCTAGCCAATCGCTTCGGCCAGAACAGCCTCTATCGCTCTGCCCCGCGCGCAAGCGCGATGCCGGAGCGATCGGTCAGCGCCGCCGCCGCACTGGCAGGCGCCAGCGGCGCGGCCTGGGACGACGATCTTCCCCGCCCCTGTCGCATGCTGACACCGCCCGAGGCGATCGACGTCACGGCCATGCTCCCCGACCATCCTCCCGCGATGTTCGTCTGGCGGCGCCAGCGCTTCCGGGTGACCCGAGCTGACGGACCGGAGCGGCTCCACGGCGAATGGTGGCGCGATGCCGGTCATGAAGCCGAGCGCCCCCACACCGTCCGCGACTATTACCAGGTCGAGACCGTGACGGGGGGGCGCTATTGGCTGTTCCGGCTTGGCGACGGCGAGAACCCCGCGACCGGTCCCATGCGCTGGTTCATCCATGGCGCCTTCGCATGAGCCACGCTGCGCCGGCTTATGTCGAGCTTCAGGTCACGACGCATTTCAGCTTCCTGAGAGGCGCGTCGTCGCCGGAGGAACTATTCGCGGCCGCCGCGCTGCTGGGGCTGCCGGCGCTGGGCGTCGTCGACCGCAATAGCGTCGCGGGGATCGTCCGGGCCTGGGATGCGGAGAAGACAACCGGCGTGCGCGCCATCATCGGGTGCCGTCTCGATCTGACCGATGGCACGGCGCTACTCGTCTATCCGACCGACCGCGCGGCCTATGGCCGGATGTGTCGCTTGCTCAGTGTCGGCAAGGCCCGCGCCGGCAAAGGGGCCTGCCATCTCGATTGGTCGGACATCGAGGAATGGAATGAAGGGCTGATCGCGATGCTGGCGCCCGACCGCGCCGATGCCGTGACGGAGGAAGCGCTCACCCGAACGCGCCGCATCTTCGGCGACCGAGCCTATATGGCCTTGTCGATCCGCCGCCGCCCGCGCGATGCCATCCGTCTGCGCGACCTGTCGGCGCTGGCGGCCGCCGCCCGCGTCCCCACCGTCGCGACAGGCGATGTCCTCTATCATTCGCCCGATCGCCGGTTGCTGCAGGACGTCGTTACCTGCATCCGCGAGAAATGCACGATCGATGAGTTGGGCGCCCGGCGCGAGAGGTTCGCGGACCGACACCTCAAGACTGCTGCGGAGATGGAGCGCCTGTTCAGGCGCTATCTGAAGGACAGTTCGCCCGTCGCGCGCAGCGTGCAATTGGCGTCGCGCTGCACCTTCAGTCTCGAACAACTCAAATACCAATATCCCGATGAGATCCAGGTGCCCGGGCGGACGCCGCAGGAGGAACTCGAGCGCCTCACCTGGGAGAAGGCACCACTTCGTTATCCGGAAGGGATCGACGGGAAGGTCCGGCAGCAACTCGAGCATGAGCTGAAACTCATCGCAGACCTCGACTATGCCCCCTATTTCCTGACCGTGCATTCGATCGTGGCCGAGGCGCGGCGGCGCGAGATCCTCTGCCAGGGCCGCGGTTCGGCCGCCAACAGCGCCGTCTGCTATGTGCTTGGGATCACCTCGATCGACCCGGTCCGATCCGAGCTGCTCTTCGAGCGTTTTGTCTCGGCCGAACGCCGCGAGCCGCCCGATATCGACGTCGATTTCGAGCATGAGCGGCGGGAAGAAGTGATCCAGTGGATCTATGAGACATATGGCCGGACGCGCAGCGCGCTGACCGCCGTCGTGACGCGCTACCGTGCGCGCGGCGCGGTCCGCGAAGTCGGCAAGGCACTGGGACTTTCCGAGGATATTACCGCCGGTCTGTCGTCATCGGTCTGGGGCTGGAGCCGCGAGGGCGTCGAGGAGAAGCACGCCGAGGAACTGAACCTCGATATGGGCGACCGACGCCTCGCGCTCACGCTGGAGCTCGCGCGCCAGCTCATCAACACCCCGCGCCATCTCTCGCAGCATCCTGGCGGGTTCGTGCTGACCCGGGATCGCCTCGACGAACTGGTCCCGATCGAGCCCGCCGCGATGGAGGATCGGCAGGTTATCGAATGGGACAAGGACGATATCGACGCTCTGGGGTTCATGAAGGTCGATGTCCTCGCGCTCGGCATGCTCAGCTGCATGCGCCGAGCGTTCGAATTCATGGCCAATGACAAGGACGTCCATCTCGACCTCGCGACCATCCCCGCCGAGGATCCGGCGACCTATGCGATGATCCGCAAGGCCGACACGCTCGGCGTCTTCCAGATCGAGAGCCGCGCGCAGATGGCGTCGATTCCGCTGATGGCTCCAAGGACCTTCTACGATCTGGTGATCCAGGTCGCGATCGTGCGCCCCGGCCCGATCCAGGGCGACATGGTCCATCCCTATCGGCGCAGGCGCAACGGCGAGGAGGAAGTCACCTACCCTACCCCCAAACTGCGCCGGGTCCTCGAAAAGACATTGGGCGTGCCTTTGTTTCAGGAGCAGGCGATGCGCGTCGCGATCGAATGCGCGGGGTTCACCCCGAGCGAAGCGGATCTTCTCCGCCGGGCCATGGCGACCTTCAAGCTCACCGGCGGCGTCTCGCATTTCCGGGACAAGCTGATCGAAGGGATGGTCGCGCGCGGTTATGACCGCGAGTTTGCGGAGAAGACGTTCAAGCAGATCGAGGGCTTCGGATCCTATGGTTTTCCCGAAAGCCACGCCGCCAGCTTCGCGCTTATCGCCTACGCCTCCTCCTGGGTGAAATGCCATCACCCGGATGCCTTTTGCGCCAGCCTCCTCAATGCCCAGCCCATGGGCTTCTACGCTCCCGCGCAGATCGTGCGGGACGCGCGACAACACGGCGTCGAGGTCCGGCCGATCGACGTCAATCACAGCCGCTGGGACTGCACGCTTGAGCCGGCCAGCGGCCGTTACATGGCCGTCCGCTTGGGGCTCTGCATGGTGCGCGATCTTGCCAACGCCGACGGTGCCGCGATCGTCAGCGCGCGAGGCGATCAGCCCTATTCGTCCGTCGAGGAGATCCAGCGACGCGCCCATGTCGGTCGCGGTGCACTAGATCGTATCGGCGATGCCGATGGGTTCGGGTCCCTCGCCCTTTCCCGCCGCGCAGGCCTTTGGGGCGTCAAAGGTCTCGGAAGCGAAGTTCTGCCACTCTTCGCCGCGGCCGACGAACGCGCGGGCAAGCTGCTCGCCGAGGCGATGGAACCTGAGGTCCTGCTCGCGCCAATGACCGAAGGATCGCAGGTCGTGGAGGACTATCGCGCGTCCGGCCTGAGCTTGCGGGCGCATCCTCTCGCCTTCCTCCGAGACGAGCTCAAGGCGAGGAAAATGATTACCTGCGAGCAGTTGCAGAGCGTCAAGGACGGGCGGTGGATCGAACTCGCCGGGATCGTGCTCGTCCGGCAGAAGCCCGGCTCGGCCAAAGGCGTGATGTTCATCACGCTCGAGGACGAAACCAACGTCGCCAACCTCGTCGTCTGGACCAAGATATTCGAGGCGAACCGGCGCACCGTGCTCGGCTCGTCCATGATGGGCGTTCGCGGCCAGGTGCAACGCGAAGGCGAGGTCATCCATGTGATCGCCCAGCGGCTTGAAGATCTGTCGCCGATGCTCGCAAGCGTGGGCAGCCGCCGCGATGTGTCCGACATCTATCGGGTCAGCAGAGCAGACGTTGCCAAAAGTCCGATATCGCCTGACCCCCGCGACCCGGCGAACAAGACCCTCGGACGCGATGCGCGCACCATCTACATTCCTTTATGCCGAGATCGGCATAACGGAATTTATCCCGAGGAAGGCGCTATGCCGAGCACGTTCCCCAAGTCCCGGGATTTCAAGTAATTCACCCTGCCTGACTCGGCATAGTTACGCGTCTCCTTTGCAAAACAGCAGAGGAGATACCGATGACATCATATACGCTAACGAGCCCCAAACTTTGGAGGCTGCTCGAGGGCTGGCCCTTTCGAGAGCACGTAGACGCATACATCGCGTTGATGCTGGCGCAACACTTCAGCACCCGGCATACATACCACGCCGTCCGGGCCATCGGCGAGTTCGCCCGATGGCTGACCGAAGATCACGGCGATAGTTGTGACATCGATGAGCGGACGGTCAGTTCGTTCCTGGCCTGGCGGCGACAGCAGACCGGCTATCGGCACGGTAGTCCCACGGCATTGGTAAGATTTCTCGGTGTCCTGCGCGCAGTCGGAGCCATCTCGCTGGGGCTGCCGTCGGCGGATCCACGCGACCTGCTCCTATCGGCGTACCAGTCCTTTCTGGAACATGGGCGCGGCTTTATGCCCAAGTCTTCGGCGTCCTATGTCTGGTTCGCGCGGCCGTTCGTGCAGGAGTGCTGGGTAAAGGGAAAAGGGTTGTCCTCGCTCTCGCGTGCAGATGTCATTGCGTATGTCGAGCGCCACGCGCCCAGACGCGGCGCCGCTACCGCGAAAATCATGTGCTGCCGGCTTCGGTCGTTCCTCAGATATCTGAAGGCCGAGGGCATCGCTGACGATGATTTGGCTGCAAGCGTGCCGTCGATCAAGGGATGGACGCTGACGTCCCTTCCGACCTTTCTCACGCCCGAACAACTCGATCGCGTCCTCGCACATTGCGATCGGACCACCGTCGCGGGTCGGCGCGATTATGCAGTGCTGCTCTTGCTTGCTCGTCTCGGATTACGCGCGAACGAGGTTGCGACCCTCAAGCTGGACGACATCGACTGGGCTGCCGGTGTGTTCGAGATTACCGGCAAGGGCGGCCGGCGCGCGACAATGCCGATGCCGCTAGATGTCGGCGCTGCGATCGCCGACTATCTACGACACGCGCGTCCGGTATGTGAACATCGGGAGGTATTCCTGCGCGTTGAGACGCCGTGCGTTCCCTTCGCAAGCTATGCGCCGGTGAGCTTGCTAGCTCGTCGGGCGCTGATCCGAGCGGGTGTCACGGGCATTGCAAAGCGACACGCGCATGTCTTTCGGCACACTTTAGCGACGGATATGGTCAGAGCTGGTGCGACCTTGGCCGAGATCGGCCATGTTCTCCGCCACCAGGTCGATGATGCGACGCGCGTTTACGCCAAGGTCGATCTGCCGCGGTTACGCCTCTTGAGCCAACCCTGGCCGGGAGACGCACAATGAGCGGCCTCGAAGATTCCCTCAGCCGCTATCTGGCGATGCGGCGCGGTTTCGGGTTCAAGCTCACGACCCAGGAGCTTCGACTTCGCACGTTCATTGCGTTCATGGCAGCGCGCGGCGCCGACGTTGTTACCGGCAAGCTCGCAATCGAGTGGGCTGGCGGCGGGTGTGGTCCTGCAACATGGTCATCGCGGCTGTCGACGATCCGGTCGTTCGCCAGGCATCTGGCGAACACCGATCCCAGAACCGAGATTCCGCCGAGCGGCGTATTCCCGCCGCAACGGCGGCCCAAGCCCTACATTTACAGCGAACAAGAGATCGTTGATCTGCTCAGGGCAATGCTCGCGCTGCCGCCCCGCGGCGGACTGAAGCCATGGACCCTCCACTGCTTCTTCGGTCTGCTCGCCGTGGCTGGTCTCCGCTTCAGCGAAGCGACCAATCTGCGCCGGGAGGATGTCGACCTCGATAGCGGCGTGTTGACGATCCGCGACACGAAGTTCGGGAAGACACGGCTCGTTCCAATTGATGTGACGACCATCGCGGTGCTCGAGGCATATGCGCTGCGGCGGGACAGCTGTCCCAAGCGGCGGGCCAGCCCGTATTTCCTCGTCGGGGACCGCGGCGCCCAGCTTCGCCATGACAGTGTCCACAAGGTCTTCGTTGCCTGGACGCGCGAGGTAGGCCTGCGCGGCCCCAAGACGCGCAAAGGGCCGAGAGTCCATGACCTTCGCCACAGCTACGCCGTGCGGACGCTAGTTAGCTGGTATCGCGCCGGTGAGGATGTCGAACGCCTGTTGCCTGTGCTGACCACCTTTCTCGGCCACACCCACACTCGTGATACTTACTGGTATCTGACCGCGAGTCCCGAGCTGATGGGCCACGCTGCCGCCCGGCTCGAAGCGCGGTGGGAGACGGCATCATGACAATAGCCACCGCCCTACCGCCGCTTATCGAGCGCTTCTTCACCCAGAGGCTGATTCAGCAACGCGGTGTCAGCCCGCACACCGTCGCATCCTATCGCGACACGTTTCGGCTTCTTCTGAAGTTCGCGCATGCCCGGCTGCGCAAGCAACCCTCTGACCTGGCTATCACCGACTTTGACGGTCCCTTCATTGTTTCCTTCCTCGATGATCTGGAGAGCAGACGTGGCATAGGCGCGAACACGCGCAACCTCCGATTGACCGCGATCCGCGCCTTTTTCCGCTTCGTGGCATTCGAGGAGCCCGCGCATAGCGGGCAGATTCAGCGAATCCTCGCGATACCGGGGCGACTACGCGCTAAAGTCGAGGTGGCGTTTCTCGATAGGACCGAGATGGAGGCGATCTTGGCGGCACCCAACCGCACCACCTGGATCGGGCGCCGGGACTATACACTGTTGCTCGTGGCGGTTCAGACCGGACTGCGTCTGGCGGAGATAGTAGGACTGGACCGTGACGCTGTGAATCTCGAGGTCGGCGCGCACGTTCGATGTGTGGGCAAGGGTCGCAAGGAGCGGTCGACGCCGCTAACACGGCAAGCCCGCGATGCGTTGCGGCAATGGATGAAGGAGCCGTCTCGAGCCGGGGTCACCTCGCTGTTCCCGAACGTCCATGGTGGTCGCTTGAGCCCTGATGCCGTTCAACTCCTTCTCGCCAAGCACGTCCGCGCAGCTGCCGAACATCGTCCATCGCTGCTGTCGAAGAAGGTTTCGCCACATGTACTGCGCCACAGCGCCGCGATGGAGTTACTGCAGGCGGGAGTCGACCCGACGGTCATATCGCTCTGGCTTGGCCATGAGTCGACGCAGTCGACCAAAGCGTATCTGCATGCGCACATCGCGCTGAAGGAAGCGGCACTTGCCAGGGTGCAGCCGTTGACGACTGGCAAGTCGCAGCGGTTCAGCCCCGATGATCGATTGCTTGCCTTCTTGAACGCGCTTTAACTGCAATCAAACCCCGGCGACGGCGGTCATCATGTGCGTGCGATCGCCGCCGCTGGTGTTCTGAGGAACTCTGATCAGAAGAACGCCGTCACCGCGAAAGAAGCGTAGTGTGTGTCGCCCGTTGCCGGCGCGTTCGGTGCGGTTCTCAAAAACCGGCCCTTTCCGAGCCAAGCGGCATTGATCTCCCCGCGCAACAGCTTCGGTACGAGCCAATAGCGTAACCGCCCTTCCACCTGATGCCCCGCAAAGTTGCCGGACCTACCGGTCACGTCGCGGACGCCTGTCGTCGAAAAGGCGTCCGTGCGATCGGCCAGCCACATCGCGCGATACGCCACAAATCCATCCACCCGCGGCGTCGGCGCAACCTCGAGTCTCACGCCGGGTGTGCTGATGTTCGCTCGCCCGATCTGGGCATAGATGCCCGCCGGCGCGAGATCCGCGCGACGCATCCCGAACAGCGTGTCGAAGCGCCCGAAGCCACGTCCCGAGCCATCGCCGCTGGCATAGTCATATTCCACCGAGAGGCGCGGCTTCAGGGGACCGGCAAAACTGTAGCCGGCGTCGAGGTGCAGGAACCAGGCGGACACGTCGAGTTCCGCCGCTCCCGGCGCTAGCGACGCCCGGATAGAGCCGAACTGGTAGAAGCCTTCAGCTTCGTAATCGAACTTGCCGGCCGCCGCATCGCGAATGATCCGGGCGCCGAGGGTGTGAAGGTCGCGGTTGCGGGTTGGGCGGCCGGGCGCATCGCTCTCCTGAAGGCGGAAATAGCTGATCTCCGCCATCGTCTGGCCGAGCACGCGCGGCTTGGAGAACAAGCCACCCCACAGCCGCAGATCGAAGCTCTCGCGATCGAAATGGCTCTCGTTATCGAGAATGGAGGGATGGTCGTCGGGCAGACGCACCTGCGGCAAGGTGTAGATGAAGGTCGCGGCACTGCCATCGCGCAGGCGTAGATCAGCACGGACGCCGGTATAGCCATTGGTGGTGTTGCGATAATCGTCTGCCGCGACGAGGCGGCGCGAACCGAGGTTGAGGGTGAAGCGGCCGAGCTGGACGCTCGCCTTGCTGCCCTTGCCGAACGGCTCCCTCAGATCCGCGCCAACATAGGCCTGGACCAATTCCAGCGTGTTGACCTCCCCGGTGCCGATCGCACTCCCAGGCTCGCTACCATAGGCGCGGCTGTCGAACAGCTCCGCACCGATCCGAAAGCCATCCCCGCGATACTCCGCGAGCACGGTCGACCGGATGCTGTACAGTTCGTCGCTTGCACCAAAGCCTGCGCGTGACTGCCCATCGAGCGTCTCGTAGCGCGCGCGGATCGATCCGGAGGTCACCAGTTCTTCCGGCGCTCGGAGCGCATCGTGCAGCATCGGCCCGGACTTGACCTCCTGTGCCATGGCTGGCGCAGCAACGCCGAATGAAACGCCTGCAGTGAGTGCATAGCACATGTGTATCTTTATCATGCGACTCGTGATACACATGATGCATGTCCGTTTCAAAGTCCAAGTCCGGCTGGCTTGCGTTGCTGCATCAGATCCCCGCCAAGCCGCCCTATCTGCGCGTGAAGGTCTGGCGCCGTCTCCAGGCGATCGGGGCGGTACCGCTCAAGAACGCGGTGCATGTGCTGCCGCTCGGCGCGGAACGGGAAACCGCGTTTCGCGAATTGCGCGACGAGATCGTCTCAAGCGGTGGCGAAGCGATCCTGATCGAGGCCCGGCTGATGCTCGGCCTGTCGGACAGCGAGCTACGCGGGCTATTCGACGCGGCGCGAGACGCCGATTATGAGGAGCTTGCGCAATCTGCCCGCAATCTGCTCGACACCGGCCCCGTCACCGGAACCGAGATCGAGCGGCTCCAAAAGCGGCTCGCCGAGGTAGAGGCGCTCGATTTCTTCGGCGCGCATGGCCGGCAGGCGGCGGAGGCGGCGCTCCGCGAACTCGACGCCAAGCGATACGCGCATCCCGATGTCAGCCGCTCGGACGCTGCGGACACACCCGATTCGGCGTCGCTCACCAACCGCATCTGGGTCACGCGGCGCGGCGTTCATGTCGATCGCATCGCATGCGCTTGGCTGATCCGCCGCTTCATCGACCCCCAGGCCACCTTCAAGTTCGTCGACGGCAAGAGCTATGCTGCCGAACATCGTGAGCTGCGCTTCGACATGGCCGACGCCGAATTTACCCACGAAGGCGATCGCTGCAGTTTCGAGACGCTGATCCTGCGCGCCGGGCTCGATGAGGACGAGGCGCTCGTAGCGATCGGCGAGATGATCCACGAACTCGATATCGGCGACGGCAAGTTCGCCCGGCCGGAAACGACGGGCCTCGGCGCAATGCTCTCGGGCGTGTGCGCCTCGACCGACGAGGATCTCGAACGCATCGCCAAGGCCAGCGACGCGCTCGAACAGTTTCACGCCTTCTTCAGCAGCCGGAGACCCAAATGACCGACGCGGCGCTTAAGGGCCTCGAGCCCGCCAATCTCATTGCGCAGCCGCGCGATCACGGCATCCCGCTGAGTGAAGCGGTCAAGGTGTGGGCACGGATCGCCGGACTGAGCTTTGGCGGCCCCGCCGGTCAGATCGCGGTGATGCACCGCATCCTCGTCGAGGAGAAGAAGTGGATCGGCGAGGAGCGGTTCCTCCATGCGCTCAACTATTGCATGCTGCTGCCCGGCCCGGAGGCGCAGCAACTCGCCATCTATATTGGCTGGCTGCTGCACAAGACGAAGGGCGGCCTGATCGCGGGCGCGCTGTTCGTGCTTCCCGGCTTCCTCGCGATCCTCGCGCTTTCCTATGTCTATGTGCTGCTCGGCAACGTCTCGCTGGTGGAGGGATTGTTCTTCGGGCTCAAGGCGGCGGTGCTGGCGATCGTGCTGCAGGCGGTCGTGCGCGTGGGGTCGCGCGCTCTCAAGAACAACGTGATGCGCGCCCTCGCGGCCATCGCGTTCATCGCCATCTTCTTCCTCGACGCGCCGTTCCCGCTGATCGTGCTTGGCGCCGCGCTGATCGGCTACTTCGGCGGCCGGGCAGGACTCACTGCCTTCAAGGGTGGCGGCGGCCATGGCAGCGGTGGCGCGATTCCGGTCCATGACCGCGATACCGCCCTCGGCGAAGGCTTGCCCGACCACGCCCGCCCCAACCTCGGCTGGTCGCTGCGCATCTCCGGGGTGCTGCTGTTTCTCTGGCTCGCGCCGGTCGCCGCTTTGCTCGTCCTGTTGGGACCGGATGATGTGTACAGCCGCATCGCCACCTTCTTCAGCCAGATGGCGGTGGTGACCTTCGGTGGCGCCTATGCCGTGCTCGCCTATGTCGCGCAGGAAGCAGTCGATACGTTTGGCTGGCTCAAGCCCGGAGAGATGCTCGACGGGCTCGGCATGGCAGAGACCACGCCCGGACCGCTAATCATGGTCACGCAGTTCGTCGGTTTCCTCGCCGCGTTCCGCGACAGTGGCACGCTTAATCCGCTGGTCGCTGCGACCCTGGGCGCGATCCTTACCACCTGGGTCACGTTCGTGCCCTGCTTCCTGTGGATTTTCGCGGGAGCGCCGTTCGTCGAGCGGCTGCGCGGCAACCGCGCTTTGTCGTCAGCGCTGGCCGCGATCACCGCCGCGGTGGTGGGAGTGATCCTCAACCTGGCGGTCTGGTTCGCCATCCACACATTGTTTGGCGAGGTGCGCATGGTGCCGTTCGCGGGCGGCACGATCGACGTGCCCGTATGGAGCTCGCTCAACCTGGCAGCGGCGCTGCTGGCGCTCGGCGCCGCCGTCGCGGTGTTCCGTTTCAAGGTCGGTGTTCTCCCGGTGCTGGGCGCCTGCTCTGCGCTGGGCGCGGCCTATGTGCTTTTGACCTGAGAGGACGACGCAAATGGAAGACCTGACCCGGCGAACGGTGGTCGCGACCCTAGGATTGGGAGCAGCAGCGATGGCAAGCAGCGATAGTCTGGCGCAAACCCCGGCGGCAGCGCGTCCGCCGGTTCCCGCCTTTGCAGGGCTTCATCAGCCCAAGCCGCTGCGGTTCGATCCTGCCAAGCTCGACGGCCTCTCGGAGCGGCTGATCAAGTCGCACTGGGAGAACAACTATATCGGCTCTGTCAAGACGCTGAATATGATCGAAGGCCGCCTGGCGGCGGCGCTTGCCGACCCCGACCTGCCGCCGGTGGTCTATGGCGGCCTCAAGCGCGAGGAACTGCACCGCACCGGATCAATTATCCTCCACGAGATCTACTTCGAAGGGCTCGGCGGCAACGGCCGGGCCGGCGGTTCGATCAAGCAAGCGCTCGCCACTGCCTTTGGCTCGTTCGAGACCTGGGAAGCAGACTTCCGGCGCACGGGCATGTCGCTCGCGGGCGGGTCGGGCTGGACCGTGTTGACCTACAATCTTCACACCCGCTCGCTCCACAACCAGTGGGCCTGGGATCACATGCATGGCGCGATCGCCGGCGTGCCGCTGCTTGCGCTCGATATGTACGAGCACAGCTTCCACATGGATTATGGCACCGCCGCAGCGAAATATGTCGACGCCTTCTTCCGCAACATCGATTGGGAAGTCGTCGATCGTCGCTACGCTCAGGCTCTGCGCGGAGGGGCGGCCTAGCCGGCCCCATGCCCGTGCCGATGGTGAAGGTCGGGATAGTGCGGATGACTGTGAACCAGGCGCCGATGCTGATGGCCGTGAACATGCGGCTCTCCGGGCGGGTCGCCGGGACCGTGTTCATGCTCGTGGTGCGCGTCGTGGGTATGGGCGTGGCTATGCTCGAGCGGCTCATGGACATGTGCGTGGTCGTGCCGCTCGACAAGATGAAGCCATAGGCCGATGCCCATCAGCACCGCCGCAATAATCAGCCGCGTGGTGAGCGGCTCGCCGAACATCAGAAGCGCCAGCAGGGCGCCGATGAACGGCGCCATCGAGAAATAGGCGCCGGTGCGCGCGGTCCCGAGATGGCGCAGGGCTAACACGAACAGGACGAGGCTGACCCCATATCCGAAGAGGCCGACGACGCCGGCCGACAGCAGCATCCCGCCGTCGGGAATGCGCGCACCCATCACCAGCGCCAGGCTGAGGTTGACGATCCCCGCTACCAGCCCTTTCAGCATCGCGATCTGCATCGGGTCCGAGCCGCTCACCTTGCGGGTCAGATTGTTGTCGATCCCCCAGGCGAGGCACGCGCCCGCGATCGCGAATGCGCCGATGCCGAAGCCGCCTGCCGATCCCTGCCATGACAGGACCAGCGCGCCGGCGAGGATCGCAAGCGCGCCGAGCAACAATCGCCGGTCGACATTCTCTTTGAATACCGCCCAGGCGATCGCCATCGTGGCAAGCCCTTCGAGATTGAGCAGCAAGGCCGCAGAGGAGGCCGGCGTCGAAACCAGCCCGAGCATCAGCAGCACCGGTCCGGCGACGCCGCCCGACAGGACGACGAGCAGCATCCATTTCCAGTCGCCGCGGCCAAGAGGCGCTTCCGTGGACGGTTTGCCCATAAGGCGCCGGCCGATCGTGATTATCGCAAGGCCCAAGCCCGATCCCAGGTAGAGCAGGCCGGCGAGCAGCCACGGATTGACGCCGCCGCCGAGCAGCGCCTTTGCCAGTGGCGTGCTTGCCCCGAATAGGGCGGCCGAGGCCAGAGCAAGCGGGGCGCCGGGCCAGGCGACCCAGCTTCTGAACGACATCGTCAAACTCCTGTAGCCGGGCTTAGCACAGCTGGCGCGTCTCGCCGCCCATGCACGAGCCGATACAACGCGGGCAGGATGAGAAGGGTCAGCAAGGTCGACGAGATGACCCCGCCGATCACGACGGTCGCCAAGGGCCGCTGCACCTCGGCGCCGGCGCCTACGTTGAACGCCATCGGCACGAAGCCGAGGCTCGCGACCAACGCGGTCATCAGCACGGGCCGCAAGCGCGTGAGCGCACCTTCGCGGATCGCGTCGTCCAAGGGCCGGCCATCGGCGATGAGCGTGCGGATGAAGCTTAGCATCACCACGCCGTTCAGCACCGCGACGCCCGACAGCGCGATGAAGCCGATGCCGGCTGAGATGGAAAGTGGCATGCCGCGCAGCAGCAGCGCCGCCACACCGCCAGTGAGCGCAAGCGGCACGCCCGAGAAGACAATGGCGGCGTCCCGGGCAGAGCGGAACAGCCAGTAAAGCAGGCCGAAAATCAGCAACATCGCGGCCGGCACGACGATCTGGAGCCGCTTTGCGGCCGAGATGAGCTGCTCGAACGTCCCGCCGTAGCTGATCCAATATCCCGCCGGCATCTCGACCTCGGTGCCGACCTTCTGCTGGAGTTCCGCGACGAATGATCCGAGATCGCGGCCGCGGACATTGGCGGTCACGACCACGCGCCGTTTGCCGTCTTCGCGGCTGATCTGATTAGGGCCGATCACGACCTCGACCTTGGCGACATCCTGCACCGGGACAAAGCCGCGCGGGCCCTCCCCAGACGCGGCGAGCGGGATGCGCAGCCTCCCGATCTCATCGACCTTTTGACGGATATCCTCGGGCAGGCGCACGACGACCGGGAAACGCCGGTCGCCTTCGAACAGCTGGCCGGCTTCCTTGCCGCCGATCGAGACCGCGACGACATCCTGGATGTCGCCGACATTGAGTCCGAGGCGGGCGAGCGCGGAGCGATTGGGCGTGATCTGAAGGACCGGCAAGCCGGTCACCTGGTCGACCCCGACATCCGCGGCCCCCGGAATCCCGCTCACGACCTTCTCGATCGCCTGCCCGACGCTCAGGAGCTGATCGAGGTCATCGCCGAACACCTTGACCGCCACATCGGCGCGGACGCCCGACAGCAGTTCGTTGAACCGCATCTGGATCGGCTGGGTGAACTCATAGTTGTTGCCCGGGATGGTCTGGGCCGCCGCGTGCATCTGCCGCACCAGCTCGGCTCGCGGTTTCCGGGGATCTGGCCAGTCCTTCCTGTCCTTCAGCATGATAAAGGTATCGGCGACGGAAGGCGGCATCGGATCCGTCGCGACTTCGGCCGTCCCGATCTTGGCGACGATCCGCTCGACCTCGGGAAACTGCTTGAGGCGCGCTTCGAGCGCGCGCTGCATCTGGATCGCCTGGCTGAGGCTGGTGCCGGGAATGCGCAGCGCGTGCATCGCGATGTCGCCTTCGTCTAGGTTAGGGATGAACTCCGAGCCCATCCGCGTCGCGGCAAAGCCCGCCAGCGCGACGATCGCGACGGCGCCGATCACGAAGGCGGTGCGCAGACGCAGTGCCGCAGCAAGCGCCGGCTCATAGGCGCGGCGCGCCCAGCGCATCAACCGGCTCTCCTTTTCCTCGACCCTGCCGGTGACGAACAGCGCGATCGCGGCCGGCACGAAGGTCAGAGAGAGGATCAGCGCAGCGGTCAGCGCCATGACGACGGTGATCGCCATCGGATGGAACATCTTCCCCTCGACGCCGGTCAGCGCGAAGATTGGTACATAGACCAGCGCGATGATCATCACCCCGAACAGCGAGGGACGGATGACCTCGGAGGTGGCCGAGGCCGCGAGCGAGAAACGCTCCTCGCGGTCGAGCAGCCGCCCAAGTCGGTGCTGCGCTTCGCCGAACCGGCGCAGGCAATTCTCGACGATGATGACGGCGCCGTCGATGATCAGTCCGAAGTCCAGCGCGCCCAGGCTCATCAAATTGCCCGATACACCGGCCTGGAGCATGCCGGTGATCGTCGTCAGCATGGTGATCGGAATGACCGCCGCGGTGATGAGGGCTGCCCGGACGTTGCCCAGCAGCATGAAAAGCACGACGATGACCAGCAGCGCGCCTTCGAGCAGGTTCTTCTCAACCGTCCAGATCGTTCGCTCGACAAGCTCGGTGCGATCGTAGATCGCGACTGCGCGCACCCCAGCCGGCAATGCTCTCGCCGCAACTTCGAGCCGCTCGGCCGCCGCACGTGCGACAATCCGGCTGTTCTCCCCGGAGAGCATGAAGACGGTGCCGAGCACCACCTCCTGGCCATTCTCGGTCGCGGCGCCCGTGCGCAGCTCCTCGCCCATGCCGACATCGGCGACGTCGGCGATGCGGATGGGCACGCCGCCGCGGTTGGTGACGATGATCGACTTGAGATCGTCGATCCCGGCCGCTTGGCCGGGTACGCGGACCAGATATTGCTCGCCGTAGCGCTCGACATAGCCGGCGCCGACATTGGCGTTATTGCGGTCGAGCGCGTCGACGACGTCGCCCAGGGTCAGGCCATAGGCCGACAGCCGTTCGGGCAGCGGCGTCACGTGATATTGCCGCTCGAAGCCGCCGATCGAGTTGACCTCGGTCACGCCCGGCGTGTTGCGCAGCTGCGGCCGGATCACCCAGTCCTGCAAGGTTCGCAGGTCCTCGGGCGTGTAGGCGGAACCATCAGGCTTGCGCGCGCCCGGCCTGGCCTCGAGCGTGTACATGAAGATTTCGCCGAGACCGGTGGCGATCGGCCCCATCTCGGGCTGGACGCCGGCCGGCAGTTGCGAGCGCGCCGTTTGCAGCCGTTCATTGACCAGCTGGCGCGCGAAGTAGATGTCGGTGCCATCGGCGAACACCGCGGTCACCTGTGAGAGGCCGTAGCGCGAGACCGAACGGGTATATTGGAGCCCTGGCAGGCCCGCGATGGCCGTCTCGACGGGGAAGGTCACCCGCTGCTCGGCTTCGAGCGGCGAGAAGCCTGCCGCTTCGCTATTGATCTGCACCTGGACGTTGGTGATGTCCGGCGTGGCGTCGATCGGCAGCCGCTGGAAGCTCCACACGCCCAGCGCGCAAAGGAGGGCGACAGCGGCGAGGATCACCCAGCGAAACCGAATGGCGGCGGCGATGATGCGTTCGAGCAGTGCCGGCCGCTCGATTGTCGATGCAGCCTCAGTGGTCATGGCTGGCTCCCGACTTCTCGATATCGGCGCGGATCAGGAAGGCCCCGTCAGTCACATATTCGGTGCCGGGTTCCAGACCGGCCAGGATCTCGGTCCATTCGGGCGTGCGCCGCCCGATGGTCAGCATCCGGACCTCGTAGGTGTTGCCAACCTTGGCGTAAACAACCTCAAAGTCGCGGAAGCGCTGGATCGCCTTGGTGCGCACTGCTAGCGGCACCTGTGCCTCGGCCACAGCGAACGAGCCTTCGACCCCCATTCTCGGGCGGAACTGCCGGGCAGCCGAGGCCGGGAGATGGACGTGCGCCATCAGGGTCTGGCTGGCGAGATCGGCGGTGGGCAGGATCGCCTCGACCGCGCCGGTGAGCCGCGCTTCGCCCGACAGGCTGCGAAGCTGGACCTTCTGGCCCACGCGGATCCGCTCGGCGTCGCGCGGATAGACGAAGAACTCGGCATGGAGCTGGGTCGGATCGGCGATCACGAACAAGGCGCGATCACCGGTCACATCGCCGAGATTGGCGTTCTTCTCCACGATGATGCCGCTGATCGGTGCGGGCACGGCATAGGTCTGCAAGGAATGGCTGGACTCTACCCGCAGCAGCGTCTGCCCCCTGGTGACCGCTTGGCCGAGTTGGCCCCGCATCCACATGATCTGCCCGGGCAGGCGGGCGCGGACGTCGGCCTTGCCCTCCGGGGTGATCTCGACCCGGCCCGCCATGTCGACGAGTTCGGCAACCTGCGCTGGCCCCGCCCGCTCCGACCGGACGCCGCCTGCGCGGGCGGCATCTGCGGCGATGGTGGTGCGTCCCTCATACGAAGCATAGGACCAGCTGTGCGTCCGGCCACCCTCGACCGCGCGCACCTTCACGTCGAACGAATGCGGCTCCTTGACCACGCCGCCGCCGCGCAGGAAGTCGTCCTGCGGCATGAAGGCGAAGCGATCGACCCTGCCGCCCAGGCGCGCAAGCTCGACGCTGAGCTGCACCTGCGCCGGCGCAACCGGCTTGTCGTCGCGATAGGCAAACACGCGGAACTCGGGTTCGACACCATCCTCGAAGATGGTCATCTCGACCGCGAAGTCCCCGTCGCGGAGCATGCGACCGCGATGCGGCCCGCGCTCATAGTCGGCAGCGGCCGGCGCCGCGTGTTCCTCGGTCTGGTTCGCGGTCGGGACTTCGCCACAGGCGGCGAGCAGGCAGCAGGCAAGCAGGATGCTCGCGATCGATTGGCAACGGGACATCAGCGGTCCTCCGCGTTGGCGATAAGGGAAGCGTGGCGACCGGTCAGCCGGTCCAGGCGAACGCCGTCGAGGTGGTAGCGGCGCAGCAGTTCGATGCGCCGCGTGCGGGCATCGATCACGGCCTGCTGGGCTTGGGCGACCTCGAGGAAGGTGAAGGCGGTGCCGCCGCGGTTGAAACCGTCGCGCACGAGCACGACGGCGCGCTCGGCGCTCGGCAGGACCTCGCGATCGATGCGGCCGAGCTCAGTCAGGATGGATGCGCGCTGCGCCACCAGCCGGTCGATCTCGCGCTTGCGCTCGACGCGGACGACGGCGAGTTCGGCTTCGGCGGCAAGCCGCTCTGCTTGCGCGCGTTCGACATTGCCGCGATTGGCTTGTCGGCCGCCCAAGGGAATTGATCCGCCGACGACCAGCGCGACCTCATTGCCTTCGCCGAAATGCCGCACGCCCGCGCGCAATCTGGGATCGGCGACGCTGTTCGCCTCGGCCAGCCTGATGCGTGCATCGGCTGCCTCCCGTTCGGCGGCGAGCAGCTCAAGATCGGCGATCTCCTCAACCACTGGCATTGCGGCCGCGACCTGAAAATACCCGCTGGCATCGAGCCGGTATTCCGGGCCGCTGCCCCAATAGGCTGCGAGGCTCGCGCGGGCGATCCGCGCATTATCGATGGCTTGATCCCGAGCGATCCGGGCTTGCGCGACCGCGGTGCGCGCGCGCTCCGCGGCGAAGAGGGGATCGAGAGCCCGGCCGACCCGGCGTGCAACCTCACGCTCCAGCCGCAGGGCGAGTGCAAAGCGTTCCTCGGCCACCGGGATCGCAGCTTCGGCGGCGAGCGCCTCGACCCAGGCGGCCTGCACCCTTTCCAGAACGTCGAGCATCCGCAGGCGTCCGCGTTGCTGCGCGACGTCCAGTTCGGACCGCGCCGATCCGATGCGGGCCTCGCGCTTGCCGCCGCGCTCCCAGGTCCGCTCGTACCAGGCGGTTGTCTGGGACCGGTCGACGGGGGAATAGGGACCGGTCCCCGCAAAATCCTCGACATCGACGCCGACGACATCGCGGGGCCGGACCTCCGCCTGGCGAATGGAGGCTTCGGCGGCCTGGCGCTGGGCGGCGCTCACGGCGATCGCCGGATCGCCGCTGGCAACCCGCGACAGCGCGTCGGACAGGGTAAGGTCCTGCGCCCGCGCGGAGTGAGAAGCGAACAGCAGGGATAGCGCGCTGCCGACGGCCAACGCGGAGATGAAGCGCGCGCGAACGCGCGCACGGAGAAGATTTGACATGTGGCTGGGTCTCGCGAGCAGGCATGGGTATCCCACGCCCGTCACGGACGCGGATCTAGGCGCTGATCGTCGAAGGTTTTGGAGGGCGTTCGGGTCCCTGGACTTTAAATCCGATCGCGGGGCGATCGGGCACCGCATTCGGTGCGTCGTCAGCCAGTGCGGCTTCCGCCGCGCCCGTGGACGCCAGCACGATCAATCCAGAACCACTATCGCCATGGTGATGATGGCTACCAGGGAGATGGTCGGAGGAATCAGAATCGTCGGGCTCATTATGGTCCACCTCGTGGTGGTCCCCATCGTGATCCAGTTCGAGATCATGTGCGTCGTCGAGCGAGATATCGCTGAAGACGAGATGTTCATGGATCGGCGAAGCACCGGGCGCATGCTGTATCTGATCGATCGAGCGCGAAAGCGATGCACCGGCGAACACCAGCGTCAGCGCAATGCAAAGCACCGCACAGATTTGGCTCGTCGGAATCATCCTCAACAGACGCATCGCGCATGCCTATCCACACGTCCCCACCGTGGCAAGGTCATGGGTCAATTGGTGCCAGAACTATGCCGAGTCAGGCAGGGTGAATTACTTAAAATCCCGGGACTTGGGGAACGTGCTCGGCATAGCGCCTTCCTCGGGATAAGTGCCGGACTTGCGGTTGGGATCTGGCATCATTCCCGGCCAGCCGACCGAAGGCATCAAGATCAAACCCCGGGATTTCCGTTAGGGCTGCTTGAAGTCGCTCGCCGCCCTTCAGTTCAAGAGCGGTCTCTTGCATTGCGGACGTGCGCGGTGGTCGCCACAAGGCCGTATGATCTCCCATCGTTTTCCCCTGTACGCGATTCTGCTGGCGCTCGCCGGCTGCTCAGCGCAGCCCGGCCCGCCCCCACAGATCGCCGCCACCGCCGCGCGGCCCCTCAAGCTCGCCAGCTGGAATTTGGAATTCCTCGCCGAGAAGGAGGGAGCCGGCTGCGAGCCGCGCGCCGCGAATGACTATCTCGCCATGCGGCGGATCGCCGACAGCCTCGATGCCGATGTCATAGCCTTTCAGGAGGCCGAAAACGTGAAGGCGGCCGAACGGGTTTTCGACCCCGCCCGCTACACGGTGGTGATGGAGAAACGGCCGGGCGAAGCCAGCGGCACCTGCGGCGGCCGGCATCCGGACCAGACCTTCATTCGCCAGGCTGTCGGCTTTGCGATCCGGAAAGGCATCACCTTCGATCGCAACCCCGATGTCACCAGCCTGATGCTCGGCAATCCCCAGCTGCGCTCGGGCATCGATATCACGGTGCGCGCACGCGGCCACGATCCGATCCGGCTCCTTGGGATCCATCTGAAGTCGGGCTGTTTCGAAGGCAGCGAGGCCAAGGCTTGCCCTGTCCTCCTCCAGCAAGTCCCGGCAGTCGAGGCCTGGATCGATGCCGCGGCCACTGGGCCCGAGCGCTTCGCGGTACTCGGCGACTGGAACCGGCGCCTGGGCAGCCCCGGCGACAGCTCCTGGAACGACATCGATGACGGCCAGCCCGCCAATGCCGATCTGAGGCTCGCCGATGCCGGCACTCCGCCAAGCTGCGACCCGCGCTACGACGCATTCATCGACCATATCGTCCTCGACAAGCGCGCTGGAGCGGCCATGGCGGGCTTTACCGAGACGCACTATGCCAGTGGTGAAAAGCATTATTCCGACCACTGCCCGATTGCGGTGACTCTTGCGCGCTAGGGACGCGGATCCTGGCGCGCTTCGGCAACAGGTCGGCTGGCAGTCGCGCCTATGCATCGCCTCACGTGAGGGCGAGGCCAAGGCGCCACGACAGATTTGGTTGGCCGGGACATGATTCCAAAGCCCCACGACGCGATCACGCGCGCTGATCTGGAAGCGCTGATCGCCAACCAGATCGCCGAGCGCCGGACTCTCGAATTCAAGCGCGAACTGCCAGGCAGCAGCGACACCGCCCGCAAGGAGTTTCTCGCTGACGTTTCCTCCTTCGCGAATGCACAAGGCGGCGACATCCTGTTCGGGATCGACGCTCCGGGGGGAGTGGCAACTGCGATCCATGGTCTCATGGTCGAGGACCCCGACAAGGAGATGCTCCGCTGGGAGGATATCCTGCTCGCGGGCATCGAGCCGCGACTGCCGGGTCTGCGCCTGCATTGGATTGATATCGGCGATCGCGCCGGCATCCTTCTGATCCGCGTCCCGGCGAGCAGCATCGCGCCGCACCGGGTCATTTTCAAGCAGAGCAATCGCTTCCACGGCCGCAAGTCCAATGGAAAATATGAGATGGATACGCAGGAGCTGCGCGATGCCTTCACTGCGAGCGAGGCTCTACCAGCGCGACTGCGCGCCCTCCATCTCGATGCGGTCGACCAGGCACTGCGTGGCGACTTGCCGGTCGGCCTTGGCGATGATCCCAAGGCAGTTCTGTCACTCATTCCAGTGACCATATTCCGAGAAGCCCGCGACCTAGAGATCACGCCGGAGAACGCGCTCGCTGCCCACAAGCCTTCAGGTCATATGGAGGCCGTTCGCATGATCGAGGGCGTGCTCAACTATAGCGTCCCGAGCGACCCGCAGGCAGGCAGATCCTATGCTATCACCTACCGGCAGGGTCGGATCGACATGGTCTGGACGATCGGTCGAATCGTCAACGAACTACGGAAGCAAGAAACGCCGCTGGTTTGGCCAAAACGATTCGAGGACGGCGTAATCGATGCCGCAAATTCCGGCGCCGCCAAGCTCGCGCCGTTCGGTGTCGAGGGGCCATGGCTGGTCATGGTGACAGTGGCTGGCATCAAGGATTACCGGCTCGTCCTAAACAGCGAATATTGGTCTGATCCCGCATGGCGCGATCAGGCAAGTCTGCCCCCTTTGATGATTGAGCAGATGAATCGCGCGGCGTTGATCCCGCTATTGCGCGCGTTTTGGCTCGCATTTGGTGAAGAGCGGCCGGCCACCCTCCTCCATCGGTAGCCGGTCACCGTGACGGATCACCTACACGGATTGTCCGGTGGATATGAGCTGGGTCAGCTTTGCCAATGTGCCACCCTCGCCGTTGAACAGACGGTTTCGAGTAGCCAAGAACGATGGCCTGCCCCTTGCGAGCCGGCCGCGCTGATCTAGACTGGGCGCCGAATGACCGACTCAGCAACACACACTTCCTCACGCGTAATCCTCGCCCCTCCCCGCGCGATCTTCCGCGCCTTCATGGACCCGGAATCGGTCGCGTCATGGCGCCCGCCCAAGGGCATGACGGGAAAGGTGCTCGCCTTCGACCCGCGCGTTGGTGGTAGTTATCGAATGGCCTTTTACTACCCCGACAGTGAACGCGGTCGCGGCAAGTCCACACCTGAGGCAGACCACTTCGAAGGATGCTTCGTCGAGTTACTACCGGACGAGAAGATCGTCGAGACGGTCGAATTCGAGTCCGATGACCCTGCCTTCGCTGGCGTAATGAAGATAACTACGACGCTTGTGCCGGTCACCGGTGGCACCAAGGTGACGTTCGTAGCCGAAAACGCTCCCGCAGGAATCGGTGCTGCCGAGCACAAGGCTGGCATGGATTCGACCCTGAAGAACCTGGCGAATTTCATTGAATAATGATGGGCCTGCCGTCCATGGTGCCGTTTCACCGTTGCGGCTCGGATCGATCACTTACGGTTAGTCCAGCCCTAGCAGGTGGCAGTCACTTGCCGATTCTGTAAGCCGCCTAGCCACGCTTGCCGGGCGCTCGACCTGCACGGCGCACCTGCTGGGCCCGCCTAAGCACGACCAGCTGTTCCACGATCAGCCTGGGGTCGTATCCATCTTCCAGGTAGGCCTTGACCCCGCTCAGGGCATCGGCTGCGAATGTTTCAGACACAAGTTCGAGGTTCGTCCGCCTCTTCCGCCCGCTCCTGCGAGCGGGCTGGATATCTTCGGTCCCTGCGTAATCTGAGGTCAGTTCGCGCTCAACGTCGGCAACTGCCTCCGACGCTCGCTCCGCCTCCGCAATACGCGAACTCGCATATTTCCAGAGCCGCTCTACGCGAGGGGTCACCCGCTTCACTTCTCCCCGCAGAACTCTGGACACGAATGGCTGATCGGCGCCGATCGCGTTCGCTATGGTCGTCTGCACGGGAAGATGTGTGCTTCGTAACATCTTAGCCAGCTTTTCGAGTGCATCGTCAGGCATCACGTCGTCTCGCATAATTTCCTTGCATATCCGCATATTCACATTAAAGCTATGCGAATTATGCAAGGCGCGACTTTCATTGACATGTTTAGCGGCGCCGGCCTGTTCAGCGCGGGCTTCGTGGATCAGGGCTTCGAGCCCGTCATGGCGATCGATCTCGCGAAGGAGGCGGTCGCCACCTACAATCTCAACCTCAAGCCGGTCGCGATCGCGGGTTCGGTCACCGCGGTCACCAACATCCCCATCGCTGAGGTCCTGATCGCGGGGCCGCCGTGCCAAGGTTTCTCGACTCTCGGCAGACAAGACCCTCTCG
Organism: Sphingomonas molluscorum; assembly: GCF_039522995.1. NCBI lineage: Bacteria > Pseudomonadati > Pseudomonadota > Alphaproteobacteria > Sphingomonadales > Sphingomonadaceae > Sphingomonas > Sphingomonas molluscorum. The sequence goes on from NZ_BAAAEL010000002.1 coordinate 77,309, forward strand.
ACGCTCGGAACGACCTCGCGCTGCAAGTGCCCCGCTGGGCGGCCGCCTCCGGAGCGAGGGTCGTGGTCATCGAGAACGTCCCGCCCTTCCTCGCCTCCGCCCAGTGGCGCACTTTGGCCACCGCCCTTGAGGGCTTGGGATACGAGGTCTTCACCTGGGTTCTGGACGCGGTGGAGCATGGCGCCCCGCAGCTGCGTCGTCGCGCATTCACCATCGCGTCGAAGATCGGTCGCTTTTCGCCGCCAGCTGCGCGTAAGGACGTGTTGACCGCGGGTGACGCCATCGCCCGGCCGATTCCTGAAGGCGACCCGCTCCATTCCTGGCCCATCGCCAGCGGCGTGGCCGCGGAGCGCATCTCGATCATCCCGCCGAAGGGCGACAAGCGGGACGTCATGCGGCAGGCTCCGCATCTCTGCCCCCCATCGTGGGCGCGCGTTGGTTGCCAGGCGACCGACGTGTGGGGGAGGATCGATCCCTCGGCTCCCTCGAACACGGTCCGCTGCACGTTCCAAAACCCCTCCAAGGGACGCTATCTGCATCCCTCGGAGAACCGCACCCTATCGCTGCGAGAAGGCGCGCGCCTCCAGGGCGTACCGGACCACTGGCAGTTCGTCGGCCGTCCCTACCCCGTCGCCCGGCAGATCGGGAACGGCGTGCCCATCCCCCTCGCCACTGCCGTCGCCAAAGTGATCAGCGCTGCCCTGCTAGCCGCCGACGGGAACCGACTCGCCGCCTAGGGAACCGGCCCCGGCATCCTGTTCCTCCGCGTCCTCCTCCACCACGGCCTCGACGTCGTCATCATCGTCGCCGAATTCCTCGATGTCGCGCTCCAGTGCCTTGATCGCCTCGACGTGGACCGTGCGGGCGTGCTTGATCAGCTCGTACAGCCCAATGATCTGAATCTGGTCGCCGGGGCCAGTCTCCACGAACTTGTCGATCAGCATCTTCTCGAACCGCTTTGACGGGTTTGGCTCCGGCATCGTCCCGATAAGGAAGCCGTTGACTCGCACCACGTGAGTCAGATTCGTCCTGCACCACTCCTCGACGTCGGCGACGTAGTTCTCGAGCTGCCGCCAGTGCTCGATCGTCAGAGGAAGAGCCGGACTCTTCAGCTCGACGATCTTCAACGTGTAGGGACCCTCGACCATGGGGTCCGAGAGCAGGAATACCAGGTCAGGCCTGACGTCGGTGTCCGCCTCGCCGTCCTTGATCGTCGCAAATCGATCGACCTTCAGTATCTGGGCGAGCTTCGCGACGGTCGTATTCACATTTTGGTCGCTTGAGATGTAGGTCGAGAACTCTGGCCGGATGAGCCAGGGGTTCTCCTTCAGAAGCTGATGCAGATCCTTCTCGAATTGCTTCTTCTTCCAGTTCTCCTTCCCCCGGTCATACAGGATCTGCAGCTTCTCGATCCCGCCACGGCGAGCGCGATACAGCTTGATCGCATCCCGCTTCTCGATTTCCGAAAGCTGGCGCAGCTGCCCCATGATTTCCGCGATCGTCGCCGGGTCCGTGCCGTGCGACGCTAGGCTGATCAGCACTTCGGTCGCGTTGATCGAGTGCATGATGGTCGGCGCGAGCTCCTCGAACTCGGGCGTCCCGACCTCGAACGTCTGTGCGATTGTCTGTAGCAGCTTCGCGCCAGCCTTCCGCGTCTTCGCCGGTAGCATCTCGAGCGTCGCCGCTATGATCCGCGCCTGGGGATCCTCCAGAATCTTCCGGTCCGCCTCGGCCTTCTTGAAACGAGCATGCGCGGCAACCGCCCGCTTCATTACCGTGACGACCTGCTGCAGCATCGCCCCGACGACCTCGTTGCCCTCCTTAATGCCGTTGCGGGCCGTGTTCACGAAGTCGATCGAGCTGCGGTCAAGGTCGTCGGCCTCGACCACGCAATCCATGTAGTCGACCGAGTGGAAGCTGTGCATTCCGGTTGGGAGGCCGAAGAGCGCCGGACCTGCCGCGAGCCGGTTGTTGCAGTAGATCGTCGCACCGCGGTCGGCACCGGATCCATGAGAGCGCGCCAAGAAGCCGACATAGTAGCTGAACTTCAGCGCGCCTACGCCGGGGACCGGGACCGTCTCGTGCGCTCGCTCCCCAGATTCAATTGCATCGCGCGTCAGGCTCGTCGGGTAGATGAACTCGTAGTCCGGCAGCTTGAACTGGAGTGTCTCGTCGTTCACGATGATCGAGAAGTCTTCCGGCCGGATCGCGTGGAACGACTTGGCAATGACCTTCCGTATCTTGTCCATCGGATCACGCGTCGCGTCCGCCTTCAGCCGGGAGAGATTGATCCGGGTGCCGTGCGCCGATGGATCGAGCCCGTCCTCATATTCGACCGGCACGCGCACGTTGTGGATCGATCCCGCGTGGTTCAGGTCCTCATCGACGAGCGTGATCACGGTGGCTGATGTCTCGCCGGCCCGCTTGGTCCACAGCCGAACGGTCAGCGCGGCTCCGAAGCCTGCGAGTTTGCCGACGCCCTTGCGTCCCATAACGTATCGGCCGCCCGGCGAGGTGAGCTCGGTTTCTTTGCCCTTCGAATTCGACCGACGCTGGCGGTTGAGGGGAAGGAACTTGCGCTGGACCTCCTGCCAGCTCATCCCGTGGCCATCGTCCTCAATGACGACCTCGATCGAGTCGGGCAGCGTCTCGAACAGCGATTCCAGGTTCAGCGCAGGTGCCGGGCTGGTGATGTCCGCAGCTGTGACCCCCACCCCGGCCACGGGAAGCTCCATAGCCACCTGACCCGACTGGACGTCGGCGAGCGCGGCGGCCTCTTCGTCGGCCCGCGCCTTCGCAGCAGCGCGCTCGGCTGCAATCTCGGCTTCGGGGATCGTTACCTTCACGTAGCTCGCGTCGCCATCGTAGGCGTTCGCAATGAACTCGACGAGGACCTTGCCGAGGTTGGTGTAGAGGTTGATCCCAAGGCTCTTGAGGATACCGCTTTGGATCTCCATCGGCATTACCGGCGGTCGCTCCGCGCCGGGATCTTCTGCCACCATCATCTCTGACGACACCGCATTTCCGCCGGTGACGTTTGCCAGTGCATCCAGTTCCTTGACGTCTGGCAGCTCATCCATGCTTTAGCCCCTCATCCGACTCGGATAGCAACTCAGGTCGCGCAAAGCCATCATCGCGTCGAGAGCTGACCAGGCCGATACCGAACGTGCTTGACCCGTGGCGCGGCCTCGGCCGCATGAACAAGAACGCGAACGAGGGCCAGGCATTGCTGGGCCTCGCTCATAACGGGGACATGGTCCAACGCGATACCGTGGCGCCCGAGGAAGCGAACTGCATCAACAAATGCGCTCCATTCTTCTTGCGGCATGACGTTGGTGGGATCCCGGAGCCGGACCAATAGCTACATTCGCGGCGCGTCGGTGACATAGTCTTACGCGGTTACCTGACGCACCATCTACGCGAGGTTGCCGCAATATCGCGTGTCCGCCTCAAGAGCTCCCCGACGGCATTAACGCCGAAGCGGCATTTCAGTGCCGCTTCGGCACTTAAGTGCCCTAGCCGTTGCACAGCATTAAGTTCCCCGCCATCACCACTCCAGATCGAACCGAGAGCTAGACGAGCTACACGTTCTCCAGAACGATGAACCGCTGGACCTTGCGCCACGATCGGATTGCGATGGCCTCTTGGCGCGTCGCAGAACTCGGAGACTGCTGGCCATTGCCTCGAAGCGGTGACAAGCAATCGTCCGCAAGTTCGGCAGGACCGAGTTACGACGTTTAGTAATGCTACGCTGCGTTCCCGAACGTGGCACGATATCGCGTGACTATTTTTCGCGCTTCGAGCGTCGGAAGCTTGAAGAAGTTCGCAATGTGAGCCAGTGCGGGAGCCACTCTTCCAGACACCGCCGACTGCTTGCAGCTTCCGCCTTCTGGCGTGGAAGAGCACTGGCCGCGCAGCGCCGAAGCGGCCCCTGTCGTGTGCGCCCTCGCGGGAGGGCCGCTTCAGCACAATCCACACGCCAGCATTTTCGAAAGAGACGCGCGCCGGCGCGCCTGTTCGGACTCGGACCGATGCGGAAGCCTGTAAGCCCCTCTACCACAACGTCTTTTCGGGCCCGGTCACATACCGTTCAGGAACGGCTAAGCTGCGAAGTTGCACAACTCATCGTACCGGGTCAAAGAACCCAAACGCCCCGACGTTCGTTCTGAGGTTGTGCCGCCCTTCGTCGGCGAAAATATGCGGCAGTGGAGAAACTCGATGCAGTCATCCAGGTTCGATCGCAAGCGTCTCGCCGGTTTCGGCACTGCGATCGTGGGGGCGCTGGTGCTCGCCGCCTGCGCTACCCCAACCCCCTATCGGCCGGCGACCGGCAGCGGCTTTGCCCGGACGGGGTATTCCGACGAGCAGATCGAAGCCAATCGCTTCCAGGTCACCTTCGCCGGCAACACGCTCACGTCGCGTGAGACGGTCGAGCGCTACCTGCTGTTCCGCGCCGCACAGCTGACGATCGAGCGCGGCTTCGACTATTTCGTCCTCGTCGACCGCGACACCGAACGCCGCACGCGCACCTATGCGACGCCCGATCCCTATTGGGGCGGCTATGGCGGCTTCGGCGCGTGGAGCCCCTACTGGCGCTTCCACGGTCCGGCCTATGGCTGGCGCGGCTGGGGACCCTATGGCGACCCGTTCTACAACACCGATATCCGCACGGTCGACAAGTACGAGGCGTCGGCGGAGATCATCGTGGGTCGTGGGCCGAAGCCGACGGACAATGTGCGCGCGTTCGATGCGCGGGCAGTGATCGAGAACCTCGGTCCGCGCGTGCAGATGCCGCAGCCGAACTGATCCTCCTTCCCCTCCAGCAAAAAGGGGTCGTTGCCCATCGGCAGCGACCCCTTTTTTGTGCTTCGGCAACGCCGCGCGGGACGTCCTGGCCGCAGTGGCTGCCAACCCCAGCGGGCCGGCAGCCGCGGCGTCCCCGCCCCCTTACAGCTGGCCGTGGCAGTGCTTGTACTTGAGGCCCGAACCGCACGGGCACGGCGCGTTGCGGCTGACGCGGCCGACCCACTCCGCCGGATCCTCGCCCAGGGCTTCGGCGCTCGGCTGGGGCATCTGCATCGGCGGCATGCGGGTGGTCAGGTAGCCGCTGCCCGCATCCTGGTCCCAGGTGTCGTCGTCGCCGGTCAGCGGGTCGAAGTGGCTGGTCAGGAAGTCCGGCAGCTCGGGAAGCGGCGGCGGCGTGAAGTTGAAGTTGAAGTTTGCGACCGCAAGCGTCCGGGTCACGTCCTCGCGGATGCTGCCCAGCATGCGCTCGAACAGCGCGAACGCCTCCTGCTTATACTCGTTGATCGGCGTCTTCTGCGCATAGGCGCGCAGGTGGATCACCGCGCGCAACGCGTCGAGCATCGCCAGATGCTCCTTCCAGTGGTGGTCCAGGTTCTGGAGCAGGATCGACTTTTCGATCTGCGTCCAGGCGGTCGGCTCCAGTTCGGCTGCCTTCGCCTCGACCACCTGGTCCGCGAGCGTGCGGATACGCTCTTCCAGCGTCTCCGCCTCCAGCCCGTCCTCTTCCGCGATCCACTGCGCGACCGGCGCTTCGACGCCCAGCACCTCGGCCGCACGCTCGGTCAGGCCCGCGACGTCCCACTGCTCCGGATAGGAGTTGGGCGGCACGGCCTCGCCGACGATCGCGTTCACCGTCTCGGCACGCATGTCGGCCACCACGTCGCCGACGGTGTCGGCATCCATGATGTCGGCGCGCTGCTCGTACACGACCTTGCGCTGGTCGTTCATGACGTTGTCGTATTCGACGACCTGCTTGCGGATGTCGTAGTTGCGCGCCTCGACCTTCTTCTGCGCGGTCTCGATCGCCTTCGACAGCCACTTGGAGCCGATCGCCTCGCCATCGGCGATGTTGGAGCGCATCATCTTGGCGAACAGCGTGTCCGGCCCGAAGATGCGCAGCAGGTCGTCGTCCAGGCTCAGGTAGAAGCGCGACAGGCCCGGATCGCCCTGGCGACCCGAACGGCCGCGCAGCTGGTTGTCGATGCGCCGGCTCTCGTGGCGCTCGGTTCCCAGCACGAACAGGCCGCCGGCGGCGAGCACCGCCTGCTTCTCGGCCGTGATCTCCGCGCGGATCTTCTCGGCCGCCGCTTCATACTCCGGCGTGCCCTCCTCCAGTTCCGGATGCTCGTCGAGCATGCGGAACTCCAGGTTGCCGCCCAGCTGAATGTCGGTGCCGCGACCCGCCATGTTGGTGGCGATGGTCACCGCCCCCAGCCGGCCCGCCTGGGCGACGATGTGCGCTTCCATCTCGTGGTAGCGCGCGTTCAGCACCTTGTGGGGCACCTTTTCCTGGGTGAGGAATTCGCTCAGCAGCTCCGACTTCTCAATTGAGACGGTGCCGACCAGCACCGGCTGGCCGCGTTCAGCATGCTCGCGGATCTTGCGCGCGATCGCCAGGAACTTGTCCTGGGTCGTCTTGTAGAACTCGTCCTCCTCGTCGACGCGCTGCACCGGCACGTTGGTGGGGATCGAGACGACGTTCATCTTGTAGATGTCGAAGAACTCGGCCGCCTCGGTCGCCGCGGTGCCGGTCATGCCCGACAGCTTGGGATACATGCGGAAATAGTTCTGGAAGGTGATCGAGGCGAGCGTCTGGTTCTCCGGCTCGATCGTCACGCCTTCCTTGGCCTCGGTCGCCTGGTGCAGGCCGTCCGACCAGCGACGGCCGTCCATCATGCGGCCGGTAAACTCGTCGATGATGACGACCTTGCCGTCCTTCACCAGGTAATCGACGTCGCGACGGAACATCATGTTCGCGCGCAGTGCCTGGTTCAGGTGGTGGACGACCTGGGTGTTCTCGAAGTCGTAGAGGTTCGCCCCCTGGAGCAGCCCGGCGGCCTCGAGCAGCCGCTCGGCCTTTTCGGTGCCGTCTTCCGTCAGGATGACGCTCTTCTGCTTCTCGTCCTTCTCGTAGTCGGCTTCTTCAAGCTGCTTCACGATCGCGTCGACGGACAGGTACAGGTCGGACTTGTCGTCCGTCGGCCCGGAAATGATCAGCGGGGTACGTGCCTCGTCGATCAGGATCGAGTCCACCTCGTCGACGATCGCGAAGGCGAACGGCCGCTGCACCATCGACTCGCGATCATACTTCATGTTGTCGCGGAGGTAGTCGAAGCCGAACTCGTTGTTCGTGCCGTAGGTGATGTCCGCGGCATAGGCCTGGCGGCGCTCGCCATCGGACACGTTGGGGACGATCACGCCCGTGGTGAGCCCCAGGAAGCCGTAGATCCGCCCCATCTGCTCGGCGTCACGCCGCGCAAGGTAATCGTTCACGGTGATGACGTGCACGCCCTCACCCGGCAGCGCGTTGAGATAGGTGGCGAGCGTCGCCACCAGCGTCTTGCCCTCGCCCGTGCGCATCTCGGCGATCTCGCCGCGGTGAAGCACGATGCCGCCGATCATCTGCACGTCGAAGTGGCGCATGCCCAGCACGCGCTTCGATGCCTCGCGAACGGTCGCGAACGCCTCCGGCAGCAGCGAGTCGAGCTTTTCGCCATTGGCGAGGCGCTCGCGGAAGCGCGCCGTCTGCTGCGCGAGCGTCTCGTCGTCCATCGCCTGGATCTCGGCTTCGAAGCCGTTGATCTTGTTGACGATGGAACCCAGCGACTTGACGTAACGATCGTTGGAAGAACCGAAGAGGGACTTGGCAAGGCCGCCGAACATGGCTGTTCCTTCATGATGGGGAGCGGAGCCGCGCCCGGTGCGCGGCATCCCGAGAGGCGCGCCTGTCAGGCGCGGCGAAACTGGGGTGGAGGACGCCCGCACGCGCGGGCGGCACGCTCACTCGAGCGCGCTGTCGACCCTGGAGCGGACATCGACGGGAGGTACGGCATAGGGCGCCGGCACCGGCGAGAGCCGCGCGCCGTCCAATGCGCTGCTGGCGCGAACGACCAGGGGCGCGTGATCGGCAACATCGGTCGCCACTTCCGCCGCGATCCTGCCCGCGACCTGCTCGACCTGCCGCGCCTCTACCGGAGTCGCGCCGACCAGGGCCCCGGTGAGGCCGGTCAGCAGCGCGGAAAGGAACAACAGGAGACGCAAGCGACGATCCATCGGCGAAGAGCTAGCCCGTGCCGCAATGGCGCCGGGCAGCGGTGGAGATAATGGGCGCACGGCGATCCGTCCACCCGAAAGCCGGGCAGACGCGGGCCGGCCGCCGGGCGGCGGGCTCTGAGCACCTTTCCATCACAAAATCACTCGACGGATCGGGCGCACGGACGCATGGACCGGAGCCATGGCTACCACCCGCTCCCCCCTCGCCCCCGCCGCCTTCCCCGTCCTGCCGCCGATCGCGGGCGTGACCCCGCGTGTCGCCCGCGCGCGCTACAAGGCATGGGATCGTTGCGACCTCACCTTTGTCACGCTGGAACCCGGCACCGCCGTCGCCGGGGTGCTGACGCAGAGCCGCTGCCCGTCTCCGGAGGTTGAATGGTGTCGCAAGGCACTGGTGCTGGGCCAGGCACGCGCGCTGGTGGTGAATGCGGGCAACTCCAACGCCTTCACCGGGCATCGCGGCCGTGAGGCCGTGGAAGCGGTGGCGGCGCGGGCAGCCGGGTACCTCGGCTGCCAGCCATCGGACGTGTTCGTCGCCTCCACCGGCGTGATCGGCGTGCCGCTGCCGATCGACAAGGCAGAGGCCGGGCTCGACGCCGCCATCGTGGCCGAACCGTGCAGTTGGGAAGCCGCGGCCGAGACGATCATGACCACCGACACCTTTGCCAAGGCCGCGACCGCCACCGCGATCGTCGGCGGCCGCACGGTGACGCTGGTCGGCATCGTCAAGGGATCGGGCATGATCGCGCCGGACATGGCGACCATGCTGGGCTTCGTCTTCACCGACGCGGCGGTCGATCCTGCCTTCCTCCAGTCGGCGCTTTCGGCGGCCAACACCAAGAGCTTCTCGTGCATCACCGTCGACGGCGACACCTCGACCAGCGACACGGTGCTGGCGTTCGCGACCGGCCAGGCCGGCAACACGCCGCTGGTGGATGCCGACAGCGACGGCGCCGATGCGTTCGCCGCCGCCCTCTTCGACGTCTGCCTGAGCCTCGCCCAGCAGGTCGTGCGCGACGGTGAGGGCGCGTCGAAGTTCATCCAGGTCGATGTGGAGGGCGCCGAGAGCGACCGCAGCGCCCATCGCATCGCGATGAGCATCGCCAACTCGCCGCTGGTGAAGACCGCAATCGCCGGTGAGGACGCCAATTGGGGCCGCGTCGTCATGGCAGTCGGCAAGGCCGGAGAACCGGCCGAGCGCGACAAGCTCTCGATCCGCTTCGGCACCACGCAGGTGGCGCGCGACGGGCTTGCCGTCACCGGCTATGACGAAGCGCCGGTGGCCGAGCATCTGAAAGGCCAGACGGTCGAGATCGGCGTCGACCTGGGCCTCGGCGAGGGCCGGGCGACGGTTTGGACCTGCGATCTCACCCACGGCTATATCTCGATCAACGCCGACTATCGGAGCTGACCCCATGACCGACGCCCGCCACACCGCCGTCTGCACGTTGCTGCGCGAGGTGGCGGCGGCGGTCGTCCTGCCGCGCTTCCGCCACCTCGACGCCGCCGACATCGAGGAAAAGGCAAAGGACGACCTGGTCACCATCGCCGATCGCGAGGCGGAGGTGGAGCTTGCCCGCGGGCTCGCCGGAATTGATCCGGAAGCACGCATCGTGGGCGAAGAGGCGTGCGCGGCAGACCCGACGCTGCTCGACACGGTGGGGAGCGGCCGCGTGTGGCTGATCGACCCCGTCGACGGCACCAACAATTTCGCGGCCGGCAAGACGCCGTTCGGGATGATGATCGCACTCGTGGAAGATGGCGTCCCGCAGGCCGGCTGGCTCTACGATCCGGTGGCGGACCGGATGTGCCACGCCGTTCGCGGCGGCGGGGCCTTCCTCGACGGAGAGCCGGTGACCGCGCGCGCAACGGGTGCGGCCGAGCCGGTCGCGGCGCTCGCGACCTACTTCATGTCGGACGAGGATCGCGCGGCGCTCGCGGAGCGCGTTGCCGGCAAGCTGACGCTGGTCGAGATTCCGCGCTGTGCCGCCGAGCAATATCCGCGATTGGTGCTCGGCGAGAACGACCTGGCCCTGTTCCAGCGCACCCTGCCCTGGGACCATGCCGCGGGCGTCCTCTTCCTGGAGGAAGCCGGCGGGCGCGTCGCGCGCGCAGATGGCTCACCGTACCGCGTCGGCGACAATCGCCGGGGCATGCTCAGCGCCGCTTCGCCGGAGCTATGGGAACAGGCCGCGCCGCTGATATTCGGATAAAAGAAGGGCCGGCGTATGCCGGCCCTTTGCTGCTTAGAGCTCGCCCTGGAGCCAGCCCTTGATCTGGCCCTTGGGCGCGGCACCGACCTTGGTGGCGGTGGGCTGGCCGTTCTTGAACAGGATCATCGTCGGGATGCCGCGCACGCCGTACTTGCCCGGCGCGTCGGGGTTCTCGTCGATGTTGAGCTTGGCGATGGTCACTTCCTCGCCGAGTTCCTCGGAGATTTCCTCCAGCGACGGGCCGATCATCTTGCACGGGCCGCACCATTCCGCCCAGAAGTCCACCAGCACCGGCTTGCCCGCATCGAGGACGTCGGCCTGGAAGCTGCTATCGGTGATCGCCTTGGTCGCCATTGTCGTAATCTCCTTTGTCGCTGCGTTACCTAGGTGCGGGCGGGCGTCGCCTCAACCGTCGAGAGCCAAGCTTTGCTCCCGCGCGGCCAAGCGCGGCTTGTGCTGGTCGAGCAGCTCGTCCGGCAGTTCGAGCAGCCGCGGCACCGCCGTATAGAGCAGCGCCGCCTCGATCCTGCGGCCGGGAAAGATCACCGCCAGCGCCGCCGCATAGGCCGCCATCTGCCGCAGGTGATAGGTCGGCGCCTCGGCCGCCGTCTCCGGCGCACGCCGGCCGGTCTTGAAGTCGACCACCAGCACGCGGTTGTCCTCGATCAGCAGCCGGTCGACCGTGCCCGACACCACCATGCCCCCGATCGTCGCCGCGATCGGCGCCTCGGCAAGCGCGTCCGGTCCGAACAGCGGTGCAAACCGCGGCACTTCCAGGATCGCGAGCGCATCGCGCACGATCCGCCGGCGCTCGGCCGCATCCTCGACCTGCGCCGCGCCCGCCAGCCAGCGGTCGCCGGCAGCGGCGCGCTCGGCAGGCGGCAGGCTCGGCAGCCGCTCGAACATCTGGTGGAGCAGGCGTCCGCGCTGTGCGGCGGCGCGCATCGCCGGGGTCGGTGGTGGATCGGCGACCTCGTCCTCGCCCAGGGACGAAGGCGCCAACGGCCTCGGCGGACGCGCCTCCTCCGGCGCAGGCGCACGCAACCATGCGGGGTCCGGCTCGCCCGCCGCGCCCACCGTCTTCGCGCCACCGCTGCGTTGCGGGATCGGCTTGGCGGGGGTGCGGCCGCGGAACACGCGCGTGCCGTCCTCCTCTGTGCCCACCTCCAGCGCATCGAGCGCGGCGGCAGCGGCGGCATGCCAGCTGAGCGGCGGCGCCACTCCTTGTGCGCGCGTTCCCGGCGCACCCGCGATCACCAGCCGTTCCTCGGCGCGCGTGGCCGCGACGTAGAACAGCCGCCAATGCTCGGCGAGTTCCTTGGCATCCGCCTCGGCCAGTGCCGCGTCGAGGGGACCGTCGCGCTCGCCTGCGCGCGGGCGGAACACCGGAAAGGCCGGGCCGTCATACCCCTCGGGCGTCCACAGCAGCGTCTCGCGCCGGTTCTGGCTCGGATCGATGCAGGCATCCGCCAGGATGACCAGCGGCGCCTGCAATCCCTTGGCGCCATGCGCGGTCATCACCCGCACCGCGCCGCCGCCCTGCGACGGATCGCGCTTGATCTCCACGTCGCCTCGATCGAACCAGTCGAGGAAGCGCTGCAGCGAGGGCGTCGACACCTGCTCGAAGCTGAGCGCGGCGTTCAGCAGTTCCTCGATCGGGTCCCGCGCCTCCTCGCCCAGCCGCAGCACCAGCTTGCGCCGACCCTCCAGCGGGCCGGACAGAAGCTCTTCCAGGAAGCGGTACGGCGTCGCCACATCGGCGCGGCGCAGGATCTGCTGGAGCGGCGCCAGCGCCTCGTCGGGCTGGGTCAGCCGCAGGTGGCGCCACAGGCTCCCGCGCTCGCGCATCGCTGCCGCCATCAGCTGATCCTGGCTCCAGCCGATCAGCGGAGAAACCAGCAGGTTGGCGAGCGACAGGTCGTCGTCCGGCTGGAGCGCGAAGCGGATCGCGGACAGCAGGTCCTGCACGGCGAGCGGCGCGTTCAGCCGCAGCCGGTCGATGCCCGCGACCGGCACCCCTTCCGCATAAAGCCGCGCGACGATCAGCGAGGCGAGCTCGCCGCGGCGCTTGACCAGCACCATGACGTCGCCGGCACCCAGGGTCCGTCCCTTGCTCTCCAGCGGCAGCGCCCCGATCCATTCGCGGATCTGGCGCGCGATCCTGCCCGCGAGGGTGCGGGTGGCATCCGCGATCCACTGTTCCTCGCCCTCTTCCCCCTCGCCCGCTTCCTCGACCGTCGGCGCCCACAGGGTGACGGTGCCAGGCCCGGCCACGCGGCTGGCGTGCTGGAGCCGTTCCTCCATGTCCCCCATGCCGGGCTGCGGAAAGGCGTCGATCGCCGCGTCCACGAACTCCAGTACGGGTGCTGTCGAGCGGAAGCTCTCGGTCAACGAGAGTGTGTCGAGCGGCTGCGCCTCGGTGTCGAACTCCGGCGCGACCGCGGCACGCTGGTCGAACAGCTGGTGTGCCGCCTTGAAATAGACGGGATCGGTGCCCTGGAAGCCGAAGATCGCCTGCTTGTAGTCGCCGACCACGAACAAGGTGCGCAGCCCGGCCACCCGCGCGCCCTCGCCCGCGAAGAACTCGTCCACCAGCGCGCGGACGATCGCCCATTGCTCGGGATTGGTGTCCTGCGCCTCGTCGATCAGGACGTGCTCGGTCGCGAGGTCGAGCTTGAAGCGCACCCACTCGCCGATGCCGGGCTGGGCGAACAGCGCCAGCGTGCGTGCGATCAGGTCGTTGAAGTCGACCGCGCCCGCCCGCCGCTTCGCCTCGGCATAAGCGGCGGCATAGCGGCGCCCGGCCTCCAGCGCTGCGGCGAGCAGGTCGGCATAGGCGGCGCGGCGGCGCATCGCGACCAGCTCGGCACAGCGGCTGCCGATCGCTTCCGCCGCCAGGTCATAGTCGGGCATCGCCGCCAGCACCTTGGCGGACGCCTTCTTCAGCGTGTCCTTCTGGGTGAAGAACTGGCCGTAGAGCGTGTCCAGCGCCTCGGCGCGGGCGGTGGGATCGCCCGCAAGCCAGGTTTCGATCGCAGCCGCGACCTTCAGGCCGGTGGCGGTGCCCCAGGCGCGGTTCGCCTCCATCAGGTCGCGTAGGGCATCGACATCGAACGCGTCGTCGCAGCAGCCGTCGCAGATCGCCGCATCCAGGTCGCCGTGCGGCAGGTCGAACGCGTCGCGCAGAAAGCCGGCGAGATCGGCGGGCAGCGCCGCCATCGCATCCGGCCGGCGCGCGCATTCGGCCAGGAACGCCTCCGCCCGCCCTTCGCCGAGCCGCAGGCTGAGAGCAGCGATCGCATCGCCCAGCGTCACCCGCCCCTGCCGCTGCTCCTCCACCAGCATGGCCGCGAGCGCGTCGCGCGCCATCGCCGACTCCTCGCGTGCTTCCAGCGGGCGAAAGCCGGGAACGAGCCCCGCCTCGACCGGGAAGGCGGAGAGCAGCGTCTGGCAGAAGCTGTGGATCGTCTGGATGCGGATGCCGCCGCCCGGTGCGTCGAGCACCCGCGCGAACAGCGTGCGCGCGCGGGCGATCAAGGCTTCCTCGTTCGGGTCCTCGCCCAGCGCGAACAGGTCCTTCTTCAGGTCCTGCTCCGGCAGCCGCACCCAGCGCGCGAGCCGCGCATTGACGCGCTCGGCCATCTCGGCCGCGCCCGCCTTGGTGAAGGTCAGGCACAGGATTGCCGAAGGCTCGACCCCGCGCAGCAGCAGGCGGAACACGCGCGCCGTCAGCACCTGCGTCTTGCCGGTGCCGGCGGAGGCGGAGAGCCAGACGTGGCGGCTGGGATCGCTGGCGCGCGCCTGGTTACCGCGCAGTTCGGGGAGCAGCCCGGCGCTACTCACGGCCATACCATTCGTCGCGGCGCATCAGCTGGTCATACTCGGCAAAGGGGGCATATTCGGGCTTGAGCTTGGCGGTGAACGGCGCCTCCCCGGTCAGCCAGTTGGCGGCAGCCTCGGTAAAATGATGGAGCGCCAGGGCCACGAAGCGGTCGGTCGGCACGCGGTTATACTTGCCGGCCGGATCGACCGGCGTTGCGACATAGCCGAACGCGTCGCCCTTCTTGGCGAGCGACCAATATTCGAACGCGGTGGCGGCGCCGCCGATGTTCTCGAAGGCGCCACGCTCGGCCATGATGCCGAGCAGCCCCAGCTGGAGGCTGAAGCCGTCGCGCACCGCGCGGGTCGAGGGCGGCTGGCCGGTCTTGTAGTCGACCACCGCGAGGTCGCCGTTCTCCAGCCGGTCGATCCGGTCGAACTTGCCGCGCAACTCGACGCCGGCGAGGTCGATCTTGCCCTCGCCCTCCACGCCCAGGATGCTCCGGCCGCCCGCCAGCTGCGCCGCGACCTGCCCAGCAATCCAGTCGACCGCCTCGCGCAGCCGCGGCACCCACAGCGCGCGCAGCAGCGGGTGGGTGCGCGGATCGGCTGCCAGCGCGTCGACCCGCCCGGCGAGCTTGGCGGGATCGAAGCCATCCTGCCGCGCCCAATCCTCCAGCACGCCGTGCACCGCCGTCCCGCGCCACGCGGCGCTGGGATCGGCATCGACCGGATCGAGCGCCGCCAGTCGCAGCATCCGCCGCGCGTAAAAGGCAAACGGATCGGCCTTCAGCCGGTCCACTTCCGTGACGGAAATCTGCCGCGGACGCAGCGCGACCGGCGGGCACGGCGCCGGGCGCGGCGCCGGGTCATAAGCGCCCGGATCGTCGATCGCATGCGTCCACCGCGCCAGCGCCTGCGCCCGCGTAAGCCCGCCCGACAGCGCCTCCAGCCGCAACCAGAAGCGCGAGGCCACCGTCGGTCCGCTCGCGTCCCGGTGGGCACGGGTCAGCAGCACCTCCTTCGCGCCCAGGCTGTTGGCAAGGTCGTGCGCGGCCAGGCCGATGCGGCGTTCCAGACCCGGAAGCCCGAGCTCCGCCCGAATGCGCGGCGCCAGCCACGGATCGGGCGCGGGAAGCCCCGGCCACACGCCCTCGTTGAGCCCGCCCAGGATGGTGAGATCGGAAGTCTGGAGTTGCGCCTCGAGCAGGCCGTAGATGGCGAGCCGCGGATGGCCGCCGTGCGGCGGGCGCACCGCCACCTCGTCCATCAGCGTGCGGAGCATCGGGCCGATCGACTCCGGCTCCACGATCGCGGGGCCGTGCACCGCCTCTTGCTCCAGCGTGTCGAGCAGTTCGGCAGCAGCCCGGCCCTCGGGACGCGACCAGAGCGCGTCGCCACCCAGCGCCGTCGCCGTCGCCCGCAATGCCCCAAGCAGTTCCGGTAGCGGGCGTGCGCCCCCGGCATAGGCCTCGGCAAGCGGCGCCAGCAGCGGCCGGGTCTTCTCCCACCACGGTGCCGCCGCACGCCGAAGCGCACCCTCGCGCCCTTCCGCATCGGCGAGGAACGCGTCGAGCCCGGCCAGCCCGGGCGCCGGTCGCGGCCCGCGCAATGCGCGGTCGAGCCGCCGCACGCCTTCCAGCCATTCCAGCCGTCCCTCCTCGGCACAAGCGAGCGGATGCTTGAGCAAGGCGAGCAGCGGCAGCGGCGCGAAGTCCTGCGCCGCCACATCGGCGAGCGCGAGCAGCATCGTGCCCGGCGGCAGCACCGACAGGGGCTGGCCGGCGGTGTCGTCGACGGTGATCCCCCATCGCGCGCAATGCGCCGACACGCGGCGCGCCAGCGCACGGTCGGGGGTCACCAGCGCCGCGGTCCTGCCCTCGGTCTCCAACGCCTGGCGCATGGCGATGGCGATCGCCTGCGCTTCCTCGGCCGGGGTCGGCACGTCCAGCGCCTGCACGCCTGCCAGGCTACGGCGTTCGGCCGGCAGGTCGATCCAGTCGTGGGTGCGCTCGGCCGGCGCCAGCGCGCTCTCGATCGTGCGGCTGCGCGCGGGGCGCGCGTCATGCTCGCTGCCGGCCCGCCACGTCTCGAACTCGCGCCGGCCGACGCCCATCCGATCGAGCAGCAGCTTCAGCTGGAATTGCGGGTGCGTCTCGAGCGAACGGCGCCGGCGGCCGGTGACCGGGTCGGGCTCGTGCGGGCCGAGCAGATCCCACTCGGCATCGTCCATGTCGATGGCCAGGCCGGAGAGCACGACGCTTCCCTGCGGCAGTCCGGCGATGGCGCGCAACAGTCGGGCGATCACCGGCGAGGCGCTGGCGATGCCGGCGGCGCACACGAAGCTCGGCGGCGGCGTCGCCCGCCAGCGCGCGATCAGCCGGTCGAGCAGCCGCCTGCGCCGCACCGCCAGGTCGATATGGCCGAGCGCCTCCATCTCCTGCGGCCAACGTACCAGCACCGTCTCGAACATGGCGAGCGAACGCTCCCAATGGGTCTGGAGCGGCTCGTCGAAGCGGATCGTCTTGAGCGCATCGGGCTCGACTTCCTCGACCAGCAGCTGGTCGAGCGTGCGGGCGAGGTCCCCGGCAAGCCGCACCGCTTCGGCCGCATCTACCGGGCGCCCGGCGCGCGCCCGCTCCTCCGCCACCAACCGCGACAGGATCATCCGTCGGGCGAGCGGTGCAACTGCGGGCGGGATCGGATCGAGGTCGTCCGCCGGGTCGGCGAACGGCCCCACGGCCTCGTCGATCTCCGGGTCGCCCACCGCGACCAGTCGCGGCATCAGCAACCCGCCGCCGCTTGCGCGGACGAAGGCGTCGGTGATCGCGCGCTTGGCACGGTTGTTCGGCAGCAGCACGAAGCCGCGGGCCAACGCCATGGGATCGCGCCCGTACTGGCGCAGCAAGCCGTTCGCGAGCGCGTCGGCAAACGCCCGGTGCGGTGGAATGGAAAAAAGCCGAAGCCGCGGGGCCTCAGCCATCGGCGAGCGCCGCCTCGGTCTCCTTGATCGCTCCCGGCGTGCCGACGTCGAACCACAGCCCCTCATGGACCAGGCCCCACAGGCGGCCAGCCTCCAGCGCGCGCTCCCAGAAAAGGTTCGTGGAGAACGGCCCTTCCGGCCAGTCGGCGATCACCCGCGGCGACAGGATCTGCACGCCGGTGAAGACGAACGGCGCAAGCCGCCCCGGCTGGCGGCGGCGGGTGATGCGTCCGGTCGGATCGAGGTGGAAGTCGCCATGGCCGCTGTGGCTTGCCGCACGGGCAAGCGGCACCAGCAGCAGCAGCGCGTCCATCCGCGCATCGTCCCACGCCTCGGCCAACAGCCGGATCGCGTCCACTGGCCCATCGACCCACAGATTGTCGCTGTTCACGCAGACGAACGGCTTGTCGCCGATCAGCTCGCGCGCCTGGACCAGGCCGCCGCCGGTTTCCATCAGCTGGGCACGCTCGTCGGAGACGAGCACCTCCATGTCCTTCACCCGCGCGCGCAGGTGCGCCTCCAGCACGTCGGCCAGATAGTGGACGTTCACCACCGCGCGCTTGACGCCCGCCGCACGAAGCCGGTCGAAGACGTGGTCGATCAACGGCTTGCCCGCGACACTCACCAACGGCTTTGGCCGGGTGGCGGTCAGCGGCCGCATGCGCTTGCCGAGACCCGCGGCCATCACCATCGCGGTTTCCGGCACCGCCACGTCCGGGTTCGGGCGCAGCGACAGCGTCATGGCCTTGCTCATGCGCGCACCTGCATCGGATCGCCCCGCAGTTCGGCGGGGATGTTGGCGTCGAACCAGGCTGCGACCGGTGCCAGCACCGGCTGGGCGAGATCCCGCTCCAGATAGCGCCAGACGCGCGGGCAGAGCGCGGCGTAGCGCGGCTTCCCATCGCGCTGCCACAGCCGCGCAAAGATGCCGACGATCTTGGCGTTCCGCTGGGCGCCCAGCACGTGATAGGCGTCGAGGAAGTCCTCCCCCACACCGGTGGTACGGCGATAGCGGTCGAGCATCGCCTCCTCCAGCGCGGGTGCGACGTCGCGCCGCGCATCCTGGAGCAGCGAGACGAGGTCGTACGCCGGGTGCCCCGCGAGCGCGTCCTGGAAATCGAGCAGCCCCAGCGTCTCCGCCTCGCCCTCGATCAGCATCAGGTTCTCGGCGTGATAGTCGCGCAGCACCGTCACCGCCTCGCCGCCGTCAACGGTGTCGAGCACGGCCTCCCACGCGGCACGATAGCCCGGCGCGTCGACCTCCAGGCCGATCGCGGGACAATACCATTCCGGCAGCAGCATCACTTCGCGCAGATAGACGCTGCGGTCATAGGCCGGCACCGGCGCTGCCGGGTGATCGCGCAGGCGGATCAGCACGTCGACCGCATCGCCGTAGAGCCGGAGCTCGCTTTCGGGCGCGGCGTCCACGGTCTCGCGCAGCCGGGCGTCGCCGAAGTCCTCCAGCAGCACCAGCCCCTCGGCCGCGTCCTCGGCCAGGATCGCCGGCGCGCGAAAGCCGCGCTCCGTCAGCCAGCGGGCAAGCTCCACGAAGGGACGCTGGTCCTCCAGCTTGGGCGGCGAGTCCATCAGCACGGCGCTGCGGCCGGCGTCGAGTGCGCGGAAATAGCGGCGGAAGGAAGCGTCACCGGCGAGCGGGACCACCTCTGCCCCTCCCCATCCTTGTGCTGCGAGAAAGGCGGGCGCCGCGGCGGGCGGGTTCATGTCAGCGGCCATCGTGCTTTCCATGACGGCGGCACCTTCGCTGTCAAGCGGCGGGTGCCATCCGCTTCGGGGGTAAGGGTGAGCCAGAGCGCGTCTTCCCAGGCGCTGTCCGGCAGCCGCTCGGGCCATTCGACCACCAGCAGCGCGTCGAGCCGCGCCTCGTCCAGGCCAAGCTCCTCGGCCTCTTCGGCATGCTCGATGCGATACAGGTCGACGTGGAGCACGGGGAAGCGCGTCTCCGGCGGCTCATAGGGCTGGACGATCGCGAAACTGGGTGACGGCGCTTCCTCCATCAGCCCGAGCGCCGCAAGCAGCCCGCGCGCGATGCTGGTCTTGCCGGCTCCCAACGGGCCAGAAAGCGCAATCGCGTCGCCAGGGTTGGCGACCCGCGCGAGCGCGGCGCCGAACGCATGGGCTTCTTCGGGGCTATGCAGCAGCAGGTCGCTCATCCTCGCGGCACCTCGATCGTGACCAGCGTGCCCGCACCCTGTTCCGACACCAGCGCGATGGTGCCGCCGTGCGCCTCGACAATGCGCCGTGCGAGCGGCAGCCCCAGCCCCAGGGCGCGCTCGCCCCGGCGGAGGGCACCACCCGGCGCGAACCGGTCGAGCGCATGCGCGGCCGTGTTGGCATCCATCCCGGGGCCGTCATCCGACACGATGATGCGGGCCATCTCGGCATCGCCGTCCGCGTGCAGCAGCACCCGTCCCCGATCGCGGGTGCCGGCAATCGCGTGGTCGAGCAGGTGGGCGATCGCCTGGCCGATGCGCCGCGCATCGCCGACGATGCTCCCGACGGACGCGTCCACCTCCACCACCAGTTCGATCCGCTTGGCGGCGGCGGCCGGCAGCATGTCCGCGGCCATCGCCTTGGCAAGCGGGGCGAGGTCGACCTCCGCGCGTTGCAGCGGCGCGCCTTCGCTGGCGGTCAAGTCGAGTACGTCGTCGATCAGTTCGCCGAGCCGGTCGACCGATTCGAGGATCGCGCCGGTATAGCGCGCTCCGTCTTCGCTGAGCGCACCGGCATAGCCGCCGTGCAGCATCTCGGTAAAACCCTTGATCGACGTGAGCGGCGTGCGCAGCTCGTAGCTCATCGCCGCCAGGAACGCGGTCTTGGTGCGGTCCCCCGCCTCCAACGCCTCGTTGCGGTCGCGCAAGGCCTGCTCGATGCGGCGGCTGTCGGAAATGTCGAGCATCGTCAGCAGCGCGTTGCCGTCGGGCAGCGGCACGGCGCCGAACTGATAATGCCGCCCGTCCGCCATCGCGAAATGACCGCTGCGCTGGATGCGCTGGACGGTGGCGAACCGGATCAGCTCGGGGATCAGCACCGCGCGGGACGGGTTCGCCAGCATCGGTGCCGCCTGCTCCGCCAGCACGTCCACGCGCGGATGGTCGTTCAGGAACGCTTCCTCCAGTCCCCACAGCTGGCGGAACTTGCTGTTCCACAGCTGCAGGCGGCCGTCGGCCGAGAAGACGCCGAGCGCCTCGAACAGGTTGTCGAACGTGGCGGTACGCACCCGCAGCAGCGTGTCGCGCGCGCTCGCCAGCTGCACCTGCTCCGTGCGATCCTCGAAGATCAGCAGCAGGCCGCCTTCCGGCATCGGCTGGGCGACGACGCGCAGATAGGTGCCGCCCGGCAGGTGCCAGGGCTCCTCCACCGCCTCCGCCGCGCGGAACCACGCGCGCCGCTCCTGCTTCCAGCCCGGGAAGTCGCGTACTTCCGGCAGGCGCTTCGCCTCACGCATGCGTTCGAGCACGCGGTCGAACTCCGGCCGGTCGGCGAGCCACTCCCCGCGCATCCCGAAGATGCGGCGGAACGGCTGGTTGCAGAACTCCAGCGACCGGTCGGCGGAGAACTGGACGACGCCTGCCGAGAGCCGATCGAGCACCGCACGCTGCGCGAGGCGGAAGCGCTTCATCCCCGCTCGCATCTCCTCGACGTCATGGATGTCGACCGCGAAGCCCGCGATGCCCCCTTCGGGCAGCGGCACGTCGTGGACGCGCAGCATGCGCCGGGCGCCGCCGATGGTTGCCGGCATCACGCTTGCCTGGGGCTGCCCGGTGTCGCGCGCGATCAACGCACTGCCGAGCGGCCCGCCCATGCCGTCTCCGTCCACCAGTTCCGCCTGGCGGGCCAGCACTTCGCGGGCGTCGAACGCGTCCACCGCGCGCACATAGGCGCTGTTGACCATCGCCAGCCGGAGATCGCCATCGCGATACCACATCGGCATCGGCGCCGCCTCGATCAGCCCCGACAGCGCATCAAAGCCGCTGCGATATTCCTCGATCTCGCGCGACAGCGTGCCGATCTCGGTCTGGAACTCGGTTGCGTCGAAGAACCAGACAAGCGCACCCCCATGCGGCTCCAGCGAGGCGGGCGCACGCTCGCCGCTCGCGGTCAGCGTCCGGGCGGCACCGCGCGCGCGGACCTCGATCCGGAACGGCCGGGCGGCGCGCTGCGCACCGCCGATCTCACGCAACAGCGCCTCGGCACTGGTGGGATCGAGCCCCTCGTCCATTCCCGTGAGGTCGGCCAGCGTCTGCGGCATCGCCGACAGCCCCAGCCATTGCGCGAGCTGCGGCGGCATCTCCACGCGACCGTCGGCGCGCACCAGCATCGCCTGCGCGGGCGAGGCCTGCACCAGGGTCGCGTCGATGCCCGCGGCGGCGATTCCCGCACGCGCGCGCCTGCGCAGCCACAGCCCGGCCGCGAGCGCCCAAACCGCCCCCACCAGCACCAACGCCAGGACCGCCCCGGCCAGGATCGCCGAGACGGGGTTCAGAATGATCATCGCCGCGTTCGTCCCCGCGGCCGTGCGAATGCTCTCATCGCCCGCGGTTTAGGCGATCTCACCGCACAGCGCCATGCACGCCGCAGCATCCGCGCGTCGCTTCGTCGCCCGGAAAAGAGAAAGGGCGAGGCGCCTGTCGGCACCCCGCCCTGTTCTTTGCCTCCGCAGTGCGGCAGCGTCGCTTAGTAGCGGTAGTGGTCCGGCTTGAACGGGCCCTCGACCGGCACGCCGATGTAGTCGGCCTGCTTCTGGCTGAGCTTGGACAGCTTCACGCCCAGCTTCTCCAGGTGCAGCGCCGCGACCTTTTCGTCGAGGTGCTTGGGCAGGACGTAGACTTCGTTCTTGTACTTGTCGGCACCGGTCCAAAGCTCGATCTGCGCCAGCACCTGGTTGGTGAAGGACGAGGACATGACGAACGACGGGTGACCGGTCGCGCAGCCCAGGTTCACCAGGCGGCCTTTGGCGAGAACGATGATCTTCTTGCCGTCGGCGAACTCGACCTCGTCGACCTGCGGCTTGATCTCGGTCCACTTCAGGTTGTTGAGGCCCGCGATCTGGATCTCGCTGTCGAAGTGGCCGATGTTGCACACGATCGCCATGTTCTTCATCGCGCGCATGTGGTCGAGCGTGATGACGTCGGCGTTGCCGGTCGCGGTCACGAAGATGTCGGCGCGGGTGGCCGCGTCTTCCATCGTCACGACCTCATAGCCTTCCATCGCCGCCTGCAGCGCGCAGATCGGGTCGACTTCGGTCACCAGCACGCGCGCGCCGCCGTTGCGCAGCGACGCCGCCGAGCCCTTGCCCACGTCGCCGAAGCCGGCGACGCACGCCACCTTGCCGGCGAGCATGACGTCGGTTGCGCGGCGGATCGCGTCGACCAGCGATTCCTTGCAGCCGTAGAGGTTGTCGAACTTCGACTTGGTCACCGAGTCGTTGACGTTGATCGCCGGGAACGGGAGCTTGCCCTGCTTGGCGAGCTCATAGAGGCGGTGGACGCCGGTGGTGGTCTCTTCCGACACGCCCTTGATCGCGGCAACCGTCTTGGTGAGGTAGCCGGGACGCTCCTTGAGGAAGCGATTGAGCGTCGCGACGAAGATCTCTTCCTCTTCGTTGGTCGGCGTGAACAGCGTCTCGCCCGCCTCGACGCGCGCGCCCCACAGCGCGAACATCGTCGCGTCGCCGCCGTCGTCCAGGATCATGTTGCAGGTGGTGTCCTGACCCCAGTCGAAGATGCGGACGACATAGTCCCAATATTCCTCCAGCGTCTCGCCCTTCACGGCGAACACCGGGATGCCCGACGCGGCGATGGCGGCGGCGGCATGATCCTGGGTCGAGAAGATGTTGCACGACGCCCAGCGCAGCTCGGCGCCGAGCTTCGCCAGCGTCTCGATCAGCACTGCCGTCTGGATCGTCATGTGCAGCGAGCCGGTGATGCGCGCGCCCTTCAGCGGCTGCGACGCGCCGAATTCCTCGACCAGCGACATGAGGCCGGGCATCTCGGTCTCGGCGATCTCGATTTCCTTGCGGCCGAAGCCGGCAAGGCTGATGTCCTTGATGACATAATCCTGGGTGTCGAGCACGGTGGCCACGAAGTATCTCCTGTCGAACCGGTGCGCGCCCAACATGGCGCGCGGCATGCCGCGCCAGTAGCCGAGGCCCCGCGCGGGCGCAATCAGCTATATAAAGAGTTCTTTATATGTCGCGCGTCCGAAGCGGTGCCGAACCGGGCGCTCAAGCGGTGCCGGTCGCCGACACCAGCAGGCGCGGATCGATGCCGGCGGCGATGAAGCAACGCTCCCACCGCTCCCCCGCGGGCACGTCGTACAGGAGGTCGGTTTCCGAAGGCGTGTTGAACCAGCCGTGGCGCGACAACTCGCCTTCGAGCTGCCCCGATTCCCAGCCGGCGAAGCCCAGCGCGACCAGGAACCGCTCCGGCCCCGTGCCTTCGGAGATCGCGCGCAGCACGTCGATCGTGCCAGAGAGCGACCACCGCCCCGCCACATCGATCGTGTCCTGCCCGCCCCAATCCTTGCTGTGGAGCACGAAGCCGCGGCGGGGCTCCACGGGGCCGCCGACATGGACCGGCAGGTCCGCCACCAGGTCCGTCCGCAACTCGAACTGGCGCAGCAGATCGTGCAGCCCCAGCCCGTCCACGGTTTCGCCGACGCCAACCCCCATCGCGCCCTTTTCATCATGGGCGCAGATCGCGATCACCGCATGTTCGAACCGCGGGTCGCCGATGCCGGGCATCGCCAACAGGAACTGACCGACCAGAAACGCTGCTTTATCCATGAGTTGGAACATAGCGCCGGGTCCGCCCTTCCGCCACCGCTTGAAAAGCCGCTTCGACGCACCCTAGCTACGCGCGCGCACCCGGCCGGGGGCGCAACAGGGAGAAATTCATGACCATCCAAGTGGGCGACCGCCTGCCCGACGCCACTTTTGCCAAGGTAACGGCCGACGGCCCCGAGCAGGTCGATACCGCCAGCTTCTTCCAGGGCCGTCGCGTCGCCCTGTTCTCGGTGCCGGGCGCCTTCACCCCCACCTGCTCCGCGCGCCACCTGCCGGGCTTCGTCGAAAAGGCCGCCGAGATCCGCGCCAAGGGCATCGACGAGATCGCCTGCACCGCCGTCAACGACGCCTTCGTGATGAAGGCCTGGAGCGACGCCAACGCAGTGGGCGACAAGGTGACGATGCTCGCCGACGGCAACGGCGCCTTCGCCCGCGCGGTCGGGCTGGAACTCGACGGGTCGAAGTTCGGCATGGGCACGCGCGCGCAGCGCTATGCCATGGTGATCAACGACGGCGTGGTCGAGGCGCTCCACGTCGAGCAACCCGGCGAGTTCCGGGTAAGCTCGGCCGAGCATTTGCTGGAGACGCTGTGAGGCCGGCACTGCTTCGCTGACGCGTGGCACGGGAACGGCGGAGCAGCCGTTCCCGCACCTCCCCACCGGAACCGCCGCAAGGGCCACGAGTTGGTTTCTCGTTACGCGACCACATTGACCGATGGGAGGCACCCCGATGAACGCAACCACGTCGACCAACACGAACGGCACCACCGAGGCCGAGAAGACCAGCTTCGCCGACAAGGCGCACGTGCAGCTCGACAAGAGCAAGGAAGCGATCGCCGATGCCGCCGGTCGCAGCAAGGAAGCGATCAGCGGCGCTGCGAAGAGCACCACGGCCGCGGTCAAGAAGAAGCCCGGCACCACCGCTGCGATCGTCGCAGGTGCGGCCGCCGCCATTGCCGGCGCAGCGTTCGGTGCGTCCAAGCTGATCGACAAGAAGAAGACCGGCGCAAAGACCAAGTCGGCGAGCGGCACCGGCAGCAACTCGAGCGGCAAGTCGGCTTCCAGCAAGAGCGGCAGCACCGCCAGCAAGTCCAACAGCAAGTAAGCCCGCGAGCGGCGAAGCCGCGTTTCGCGCGCCGCCGGTGCCTGCGAGGGCACCGGCGGGCTTTGCCTCCGTCCTTGCGCCTGGGCTTGCGCGCTGGCGCCGAACGCTTTAGCGGCAGAGGATGACGCAAGCTTCAGACATCGTCGATCGCCTGGATCGACTCTACAATGCTTCCGTGGATCGGCTGCGGAGCGCCCTCGACACCTATCTTCGCGATCGTACGCCGCCGCCGAGCTCCTCCCGGCTGGACGGCACCTTCGCCTATCCCGAACTCCGGCTGAGCTATCGCGGCGGCGGCGACCTGCCGACGCCGATGCGGTCGTTCGCCCGCCTGAACGTGCCCGGCGAGTACCGCATCACCGTGACCAAGCCGGCGATGTTCTCCGACTATCTCCAGGAACAGCTGTCGCTGATCATGGAGAGCCACGACGTCGAGGTGAGCGTCGCGCAAAGCCGGCAGGAAATCCCCTTCGCCTATGTGCTCGACGCCGGCCACGCGCTGAGCCTCGACCAGGTGACCGCCGCCGAACTCGCGCGGCACTTCCCGGCGACCGAGCTCGCGCATATCGGCGACGAGATCGCCGACGGCCTCTGGATCCACGAGGACGGCAACCGCCCGCTCGCGCTGTTCGATGCGCTGCGCACCGACTTCTCGCTCGCGCGGCTACGCCACTATACCGGCACCCCGCCCGAGCACATCCAGCGCTACGTGCTGTTCACCAACTACCACCGCTATGTCGACGAGTTCGTCCGCTGGGCCTGCTCGCAGCTCGGCGAAGGCAGCCGCTACACCGGGGTGTCCGGCGCCGGCGGGCTGATGATGTCCGCGGGCGACGACGTCGACAAGCTGGTGACCGACAGCGCGTGGCGGCGGCACCAGATGCCGGCCTATCACCTGATGGCGCCGGATCGCAGCGGCATCACTTTGGTCAACATCGGCGTCGGCCCCTCCAACGCAAAGACGATCTGCGATCACCTCGCCGTGATGCGGCCGGAGGCGTGGCTGATGATCGGCCATTGCGGCGGCCTGCGCCCCAGCCAGCGGATCGGCGACTATGTGCTCGCCCACGCCTATCTGCGCGACGACCACATCCTCGACGACGTGCTGCCGCCCGAAATCCCGGTTCCGGCCATCGCCGAAGTACAGCAGGCGCTCGCCCGCGCCGCGGAGACGGTGTCCGGCCAGTCGGGCGACGAACTCAAGCGCCGCCTACGCACCGGCACCATCGTCACCACCGACGACCGCAACTGGGAACTGCAATTCTCCCGCTCCGCGCTGCGCTTCTCGCTCAGCCGCGCAGTCGGCATCGACATGGAATCGGCAACGATCGCGGCGCAGGGCTATCGCTTCCGCGTGCCCTATGGGACGCTGCTCTGCGTCTCCGACAAGCCGCTCCACGGCGAACTCAAGCTGCCCGGCCAGGCCAACCGCTTCTACGAGCGCGCGATCAACGAGCACATGCGGATCGGCATCGAGACGTGTGAGGAACTACGGCGCGAGGGCAACCGCCTCCACAGCCGCAAACTGCGCGCGTTCAACGAACCGCCGTTCCGGTGAGCCGAACCTGGCGGTAGTCAGGGAAGGATCAAGGGGCTTGCACGGTGGGCACCGTGCAAGCCCCTTGTCGTTTACCACCCCTTGGGCTTGCCCTTGTTCTGCTGGTCGAGCCACGTCTTAAGCGGCGCGAAATAGTCGACCATCGCCTTGCCGCTCATCTCGCGGGTGCCGGTGAACGCCTGCAGCGCCTCCGGCCAGGGCTTGGAGGCACCCATCTCCAGCATCTTGTTCAGCCGCGCGCCGACCTCCTTGTTGCCGAAGAAGGAGCAGCGGTGCAGCGGGCCCTTCCAGCCGGCCTGATCGCACGCCGCCTTGTAGAACTGGAACTGGAGGATGCGCGCCAGGAAGTAGCGGGCATACGGGGTGTTGCCCGGGATGTGGTACTTGCCGCCCGGATCGAAGCGGCTTTCGTCGCGCGCCACCGGCGGCACGATGCCCTGGTACTGGAGGCGCAGCGCGTCCCAGCCCTTCTGATACTCGCCGGTCGGGATCTGGCCGGAGAAGACGCCCCAGCGCCACTTGTCCATCAGCAAGCCGAACGGCAGGAACGCGACCTTGTCCATCGCCTGGCGGAGCAGGAGGCCGATGTCCTTCTCGGCGCCCGGCACCTGCGCGCGATCGAGCAGGTTGATGTTCACCAGATAGTCCGGCGTGATCGACAGCGCGACGAAGTCACCGATCGCCTCGTGGAAGCCGTCGTTGGCGCCGTTCATGTAGAGGAACGGCTGCCGGTTGTAGGCGCGCTGGTAGTAGTTGTGCCCAAGCTCATGGTGGATCGTGACGAAGTCGTCCGAGTTCACCTTGGTGCACATCTTGATGCGGATGTCGTCCTTGCTGTCGATGTCCCAGGCGGAGGCGTGGCAGATCACCTCGCGATCCGCCGGCTTCACGATCTGCGAACGCTGCCAGAAGGTCTCTGGCAAGGGCGCGAAGCCGAGCGAGGAGTAGAAGCCCTCGCCCGCCTTCACCATCTTCACCGGGTCGTAGTTCTTCGCCGTCAGCAGGTCGCCGATGTCGTAGCCGAGGTCACCCGTGCCGGCGGGGGCGACCACGTCATAGATGTTGCCCCATTCCTGCGCCCACATGTTGCCGAGCAGGTCGGCACGGATTGGCCCGGTCTTCGCCTGCACGGCGTCGCCATATTTCTCGTTGAGCTTCCAGCGGACATAGGTGTGGAGGGAGAGGTAGAGCGGCTCGACCTCCTTCCACAGCTTGTCGGCCATCTGCGCGAACTGCTCGGGCGGCATGTCATAGCCCGAACGCCACATCGCGCCGACGTCGGAGAAGCCGAGCTCCTTCGCCCCCTCATTGGCGATGCCCACCATCTGGGCATAATCCTTGCGCATCGGTGCGCCGACATTGTCGTGCCAGCTGACCCACATCTCCTTGAGCTCATTGGGGTCGCGGCTGCTGCCCATCGCCGCCTCGATGTCGGATCCGTTGATCGGCTGGCCACCCTTGGTGCCCCGGCCCTTGCCGTAGGAGGATGCCATGCGGGTGCTGATGTCGGACAGCTGCTGGGCCGCACCCGGACGCGTCGGGGCAGGCAGCGTGAGGCCGTTCTTGAGGATGTCGAGCTTGCGGCGGGTGTCGTAGGACAGCCCCTTCACCCCGTCGAACTTCGCCGCCTCCAGCGCATAGCGCACGCCCATCTCGGTGCCGATCGCGCCGGACTTCGCGGCCAGCGCATCGGTGTCGTCGGTGATGTAGGTCGCGTTCACCCAGGCGATGCGCGAGGCGTCGAGCGAATAGTCAGCAGCCTCCTTCTCGGCGCGCGCGACCAGGGCGTCGGCATCGGCGGCAGTCGGCGCGGCGGTGCTGGCCGCCGGCGCGGAGGGTGCGGCTTGCGCGAACGCCGGTGCGGCAGCGGCAAGCGAGAGGGCGACGGCAAGCGTCGAGGCAGCGGTACGGAACATGGAACCCCCGGGTACGGAACGAATGTGCGCAACCTGCGCGCCCGCCCCGCCCGCGGTCAAGCGCCCAGGAAGTCTGCGATCGCCCGGCCCAGCTCCGGCTTGGTCACCGCGCTCATGTGTCCGCCCGGCACCTCGCGCAGCGTGGCGTTCGGCAGCAGATCCGCAAGCGCGGCATGGCTGCCGTTGTCGCTGTCCTCCTCGCCCGCGACCACCAGTGTCGGCTGCCGGATTGCGGCGATTTCCTCGCGAGACGTATCCACGAAGGTGCCGAGGATGCCGAGCAGCGCGATCGGATCGCCCTTGGTGGTCTTCAGGAAGGCTTCGGCCAGCCACTCGGGGGTGCCGCGTTCGTGCTTGCCGAGATTGGTGAGGATGTTGCGGAAGTGGTCGGCCCGGCCGCTGGTGCCGGTCAGCCCCTCCAGCCCCATGCCGGCGACTACCAGCTTGGCTGGCGCCGCACCGCGCGCGACCATCCGTACCGCGGTGCGCCCGCCCAGCGAATAGCCGGCCAGGTCATAGTCGCCGAGGCCCAGGTGCCGGACCAGCGCCTCGCCGTCCTGGGCCAGGGCGTCGGGCGGATAGGCGGCAGGATCGTGCGGCCGGGCGCTCTGCCCATGCGCGCGCAGGTCCGGCATGATGACCCGGTAGCCCTTGGCCGCAATCTTGGCGGCGTGGCCGTAGCGGATCCAGTTGGTGTAGGCGTCGCTGAAATAGCCGTGGATCAGCAGCAGCGGGCGGCCGCTGCCGCCCTCATGCCAGGCGATCTCGGTACCGTCGAAGCTTTGGAAGCGGTGCGTCTCAGTCGGGAAGTCTGCCAACGATTTTCATCCACCTGTCGCGCGTGGCCGGGTTCTCGTCGGCGCGATATTCGGGCAGGCCGCGCGTGTCGAGCCATTGCGCGTGCCAGCTCTCCACCCCGAAGTGGTGGCGCGGCTGGAAGCGGCCCGGCGCATCGAAGCTGCCGACCGTCAGGTCCAGGTTCTCGCTGTCCGGGAACTCGAACGTCAGGGGCGTGCCGCATTCCCGACAGAAGCCGCGGCTGGCGATCGGGGAAGAGGCATAGCGATCGGGCTCCTGCTCCCACACCACCTCCGCCTTGCGGACGTTCTTGAACGCGATCGAGACGCCGCCGGTCGCGCGCTGGCACATGCGGCAGTGGCAGAGATAGGCATCGTCGTCGTGGATGGTGACGCGATAGCGCACCCGCCCGCACTGGCACCCGCCGGAAACCGTCTCGCGCATCGCGCTTCTCCTGCACCCGTTTGCTGCACCACCTCGACATTGTGCGCCGCTTGGGCATCAATGTCGAAGGGGCATCCGTCCCCTGCCATCGTCGCTTCGCCAGGAGTCGTTCCGCCCATGCCCTTCCGTTCCACGCGTTCTTCGCTGCGCCTTCTTGCCCTCGCCGCGCTTGTCGGCACGTCCACTGCAGCGATCGCCGCGCCCGCCAAGAAGCCCAGCTTCGACGTCGCGCGCGTCTCCAACGACATCAAGACGCTGTCGAGCGACGAGTATGAGGGTCGCGGTCCCGCCACCCGCGCCGAGACCAAGACGATCGAGTACATCGCCGCGCAGTTCAAGGCAGCGGGACTGAAGCCGGCCGGCGACAAGGGCAGCTTCTTCCAAGACGTGCCGTTGCTGAAGTCCGATATCGTCGGCACGCCCAGCCTGGCGATGGCGATCGGCGGCACCGCCAAGCCGCTCACCCAGGGCAATGAGATCGCGGTGCGCGCCGCCTCGACCGGCCAGACCTCAGTCCAGCTGAACGCGGCACCGCTGGTGTTCGTAGGCTATGGCGTGAAGGCGCCGGAGCGCAACTGGGACGACTTCAAGGGCGTCGACCTCAAGGGCAAGATCATGGTCGTGCTCGTCAACGACCCCGATTTCGAGGGCGGCGAAGGCGACTTCGGCGGCCGGCTGATGACCTATTACGGCCGCTGGACCTACAAGTATGAGGAAGCGGCGCGCCAGGGTGCGGCCGGCGTGCTGGTGATCCACGAGAGCGAGCCCGCCTCCTACGGCTGGGCGACGGTCAAGAACTCCAACACCAACACCATGTTCGACATCGTCCGCGCGAACCCTGCCGCCGCGCACACGCCGATGGAAGGCTGGATCCAGAAGGATCTCGCCGCCGACTTGTTCAAGGCGTCGGGCACCGACTTCGAGGCCGCGAAGGCCGCGGCGCGCAAGGCGGACTTCCGGCCCATGCCGCTCAAGGCGACGATGACCGCCAGCTACCAGGTGAAGCCGGAGATCATCACCTCCCACAACGTGGCCGGCATCCTGCCCGGCAGCCGCCACCCGGACGAAACCGTGATCTACTCGGCGCACTGGGATCACCTGGGCATCGGCGCCCCGGATGCGAAGGGCGACACCATCTACAACGGCGCGCTCGACAATGCCTCGGGCACCGCGGCGCTGATGGAACTCGCCCGCGCCTATGGCAAGGGACCGAAGCCCGACCGGTCGATCCTGTTCCTGGCGGTGACGGCGGAGGAAAAGGGGCTGCTCGGCTCCGAATATTACGCCGACAACCCGCTCCGGCCGCTCGCGACCACGGTGGGCGCGATCAACATGGATGGGCCGTTCGCGGTCGAGAAGACCACCGACTTCAGCATTTCGGGTGCGGCCAAGCTCGACCTGCTGACCATGCTCACCGAGGAAGCCGCCAAGTTCGGCCGCCACTACACGGCCGAGGCGCGGCCGGAAGCGGGGAGCTTCTACCGCTCCGACCACTTCCCCTTTGCCAAGCGTGGCGTGCCGGCCATCTCCTATGATGCGGGCCAGGAACTGGTGAACGGCGGTGCCGCACGCGGCAAGGAGCTGAGCGACCTCTACACCCGCGACCGGTACCACCAGCCCGCCGACGAATATGACGCCGGCTGGAACACCAGCAGCTGGGAAGGCGACCTGACGCTGCTCTACAATCTGGGCGATCGCCTGGCGAACGGCCGCGTCTGGCCGAACTGGTCCGCCGATAGCGAATTCCGCGCCACCCGTGAGGAGACCGCGTCGCAGCGCAAGTAAGGCCGTGATCGGGAGCGGCTGGGCGCCGCTCCCGCCGGCTCGGTGGCACGTCCCATGGACGCAGCGCCAAGCCGGCGATAGGAGCCCGTCAAAACAAGCGCATCAGGAGAGGCATGTCCTGCCGAGGCCCCCTTTTCGGAGCCCTTGATGACGTCTGCCCGCCGCCCTTCCCCTTCCGACGGCATTCCGCACAGCAGTGCGGAGGATCTCTATGCGATGTTCGTCGGCTGCACGCTTCTGGTGCTGGGGCTGGTGTTCCTGAAAGCGGCGGGACTGGTGACGGGCGGCATCGCCGGCATCGCGCTGCTCGTCTCCTACCTCGTGCCGCTTCCGCCGGGCGTGCTCTTCACGATCATCAACCTGCCCTTCTTCGCCTTTGCCTGGAAGGTGATGGGCGCGCGCTTCACGCTGCGCTCGATCGCGGTGAACGCGGGCATCGCGCTGTTCTCGGCGATCCGTCCCTACGCCTTCGAAGTCGGCACCGTGCACCCGTTGTTCGCGGCGCTGGTCGGCGGAACCGTGATCGGCATGGGGATCCTGTCGCTCGCGCGCCATGACGCCGCCGTGGGCGGGACCGGTGTGCTGACGCTCTGGCTGCAACGCGAACGCGGCTGGAACGCCGGGCGCACCCAGATTGCCCTCGACGTGGTGATCCTCGCGCTGGCGATCCCGGTGGTGTCGGCCCAGCAACTCGGCTGGTCGATCCTCAGCGCCGCGGCAATCAGCGGCATCCTGATCGCCTGGCATCGGCCGGGCCGCTACACCGGCTATTGAGCGACGTGGCCGCCCCGGCGCGGAGCCGGGGCAGCCAGAGTATCAGGCAGCCTTCTTGAGGTGCCGGCGGCCGAGCAGCTCGGCGATCTGCACCGCGTTCAGCGCCGCGCCCTTGCGCAGGTTGTCGCTGACGCACCACAGCACCAGGCCGTTCTCGACGGTCGAGTCCTCACGGACGCGGCTGATGTAGGTCGCGAACTCGCCGACGCACTCGATCGGCGTGATATAGCCGCCGTCCTCGCGCTTATCGACCAGCATGACGCCGGGCGCCTCGCGCAGGATGTTCTGCGCTTCCTCGGCGGAGATCTCGTTCTCGAACTCGATGTTGATGGCCTCGGAATGGCCGACGAACACCGGCACGCGCACGCAGGTGGCGACCACCTTGACCTTGGGGTCCAGGATCTTCTTGGTCTCGACCACCATCTTCCACTCTTCCTTGGTCGAGCCGTCGTCCAGGAAGCTGTCGATGTGCGGGATCACGTTGAACGCGATCTGCTTGGTGAACTTCTTCGCCTCGGCCGGGTCGCCGACGAAGATGTTGCGGCTCTGCTCGAACAGCTCGTCCATGCCCGCCTTGCCGGCGCCCGACACCGACTGGTAGGTCGCGACGACCACGCGCTTGATCTTGGCGGCGTCATGCAGCGGCTTCAACGCCACCACCATCTGCGCGGTCGAGCAGTTCGGGTTCGCGATGATGTTCTTCGCGCGATAGCCGTCGATCGCCTCGGGGTTCACCTCCGGCACGATCAGCGGCACGTCCGGGTCCATGCGATACAGCGACGAATTGTCGATCACCGTGCAGCCGGCGGCGGCGAATTTGGGTGCGTAGACCTTGGTGGCTTCGGAGCCGATCGCGAACAGCGCCATATCCCAGCCGGTGGGATCGAAATGCTCGATGTTCTGGATCTTGTACTGCTTGCCGGTCTCGCCAAAGTCGACCGTGTCGCCGACCGACCGCGACGAGGCGAGCACCGCCAGTTCGTCGATCGGAAACTCACGCTCCGCCAGGATGTTGAGCATCTCCCGCCCGACATTCCCGGTCGCGCCTGCGACCACCACCCGATAGCCCATCACTCACTCCACTCGCATTGTCGCCGCGGCGCTAGACCTTCTCCAGCGCCGCGGCAACCAAGCGTTACTTTGCTGCCGCGTTCTGCGGCTTTGGCGCAACAACATTGCGGTCCAGGAACGAAAGGATTGTCTTCCACAGGTGCTCGCTGACCCCCGGCCCGCCGACCCGATGGGTGTTGCCGGGATAGAACATCATCTCGAACGGCGTCGCCGTCCGCTGCATCTCGGCTGCGAACAGCGTCGAGTTGTCCAGGAACACGTTGTCGTCCGCCATGCCGTGGATCAGCAGCAGCGGATCACGAATCTTCGACGCCTCCGTCACCACACCCGAGGAGGCATAGCTCTGCGGATCGGTGCGCGGATCGCCCAGGTACCGCTCCGTGTAGTGCGTGTCGTAAAGCGCCCAGTCGGTGACCGGCGCGCCCGCGACGGCCGCGGCATAGACCCCCGGCGTCTTCTCCAGCATCTTCAGCGACAGATAGCCGCCATAGGACCAGCCATAGGTGGCGATCTTGGCAGGATCCACGAACGGCAGCGTCTTGAGGTAATTGGCGCCAGCCAGCTGGTCCTCGACCTCGACGGTGCCCATCGCGTGATACAGCTGGTTCTCGAACGCCGTGCCCCGGTTGTACGAGCCGCGATTGTCGATCTGGAAGAAGATCCACCCCTGGTCGACCAGATACTGCGGCAACGCGCCCTGCCAGCCACGCGTCACCTGTTGACCGGTGCCGGGGCCGCCATAGTGCTGGAAGAACACGGGGTATTTCTTGCCGGGCTCCAGCGGCGGGGTGATCATCTCCCAATGCAGCGTCGAGCCGTCGGCCGCCTTGATGGTGCCGAACTGCGTCTGGCGATGGCTGGCGGCGAACGGATAATAGGGGTGGTCCGGCCCAATCGCGTTCTCGTTGATCCACGCGATTCGCTTGCCCGTGACGTCCGCCAGATAAACCTGCGCCGGCTGGCTCGGGCTGGAGCGCGTGATCAGGAAGCGGCTCGCCGCCCCGTCCATGGTGGCGCCGTTCCACCAGCCCTTTTCAGTGAGCCGGGTGACGTTGCCCGGCCGCTTGAGATCGAGCGCATACAGATGCTGCTCGAGCACGTCGTCCTTGTTGCCGGTGAAGAACAGCCGGCCCTTCGCCTCATCGAAGCCGACCAGCGACTGGACGACCCAAGGCCCCTTGGTCAGTTGCGTCCACTTGCCCGCCTTCCAGCGGTAGAGATGGCCGAAACCGTCGCGCTCGGAACGCCAGATGAGGCTGCCGTCTTTCATCACGCGATAGGCGTCGGACAGGTTGATCCAGCTGCGCTCGCCGGCCGTCTCGGTGAACAGCACGGTCGACTTGCCGGTGGCGGGGTCGACCCGCAGCATGTCGAGCCGCTTCTGGTCGCGGGTCTGGCGCTGGACCAGCATCGCCGAGCCGTCCGGAAGCCAGTCGACGCGCGCGAGATAGATGTCGGGATCGCTGCCCAGGTCGACCTTCACCTTGCCTGAGCCGTCTGGCTTCATGACATAGAGGTCGACCAACGCGTTGGGCGTGCCTGCTGCGGGGTAGCGCTGGTCATAGACACTGGTGCCGGTGGCGCCGATCGCGGCGCGGCTGAACACCTTCACCGGCGCCTCGTCGAAGCGCTCGACCGCGATGTAGCGTTCGTCGGGCGACCACCAATAGCCGGTGTTGCGGTGCATTTCCTCCTGCGCCACGAACTCGGCCTCGCCGAAGTGGACGGTGCCCGCGCCTTCGGTCGTCACCGCCTGCGCCGCACCGCCGGCGAGCGGCTGCACGAACAGATTCTGGTCGCGCACGAAGCTGACAAAGCGGCCCTTGGGGCTAACCAGCGGGTTGAGCTCGCCCGCCTGGGTCTCGGTCAGGCGGCGGACCTGGCCGTCAAGGGTTGCCAGGAACAGGTCCCCGTCCAGCGGCACCAGGATCGACTGCCCGTCAGGCGCGAAGTCATAGGCCACGATACCGCGCGAGCCCGCAATGCGCGCACGCTCGCGCTGCATCTTCTCGGCCTCGGACAGTTCGGCGCCCGATCCCACCTTTTTGGAATCGACCAGCATCCGCCATTCGCCGGTGGTCGCATCCATCGCCCACAGGTCGAAGCGCTCCTTTTCGTCCGCACGGTTGCGCAGCACCGTCACATAGCGGCCGTCGGGCGAGATCTGCAGGTTGCGCGGCGCGGTGCCGTTGAGGTCGGGGCTGCCGAACACACGCGCGAGCGTCAGCGTCTGCTGCGCGTCCTGCGCTGCCTGCGTCGCCGCCGCCGGCTGTGGCGATCGGGCCAGATCAGCAGCCATGGCAGCGGTTCCGCTCGTCATCATGGCAACGCCCAACACCCATCTCAACATCCCGTCGCGTCTCCGTGGAACACGCCTGCGGACGCAGGCGCCGGCCGCGTTATCGCGGGGCGGACGCCGCGGGTAAAGCACTGGTTCGCCACCCCGAACCGCCGCGCACGCAAAAGGGGCGCGGAAGGCTGTCGCCCTCCACGCCCCCAAAGCGGACCCGATGGGTGCCGGCCGTTACTCGGCGGCAGCAGCCGTCGGGCGCGGGTCGCGACGCTCGGCGATACGCGCCGACTTGCCGGTGCGGCCACGCAGGTAATAGAGCTTCGCACGACGCACCACGCCGCGGCGAACCACTTCGACCGAGTCGATGTTCGGCGAATACAGCGGGAAGACGCGCTCGACGCCCTCACCAAAGCTGATCTTGCGGACCGTGAACGACGAGCCCATGCCCTTGTTCGAGCGCGCGATGCACACGCCCTCGTAGTTCTGGACGCGGGTGCGCTCGCCTTCGACGACCTTCACGCCGACGCGCAGCGTGTCGCCCGCGCGGAATTCCGGAATCTTCTTCGCCTCGTTGAACTTGGCGATCTGCTCGGCTTCGAGCGTCTGGATGAGGTTCATGTCAGTCTTCCTCGTCATGTCGCCGCGCGCCAGAGGGAGGTCGGACCCGAGCGCCCTCATGGCGCTCCCACAGATCCGGCCTCCGTAGCCGTGTATCGACCTCGGCCCTGTGCTTTCGCCAGGCCGCGATCTTCGCATGATCCCCCGATCGCAGCACTTCGGGGATCGTGCGCCCTTCCCATGTCACTGGTCGGGTATATTGCGGGTATTCGAGCAGCCCCGTTTCGAAGCTCTCGTCATCCCCGCTTGAAGCGGCGCCCATTACTCCTGGAAGCAGCCGAATGCAAGCATCGAGCAGGACCAGCGCGCCCATCTCGCCGCCCGACAGCACATAGTCGCCGATCGACACCAGCTCGATGTCGCGCGCCTCGAACAGGCGCTCGTCATAGCCTTCGAAGCGGCCGCACAGCACGGTGACGCCCGGCCCCTGCGCCAGTTCCCGCACCCGCTGCTGGTCGAGCGGGCGTCCGCGCGGGCTCATCGCGATTACGGGGCGATCGTCGGCGACGCTGTCGAGGGCGGCGGCGAGCACGTCGGCACGCATCACCATCCCCGCCCCTCCGCCTGCCGGCGTGTCGTCGACCGAGCGGTGCTTGTCGGCGGCGAAGTCGCGGATCTGCACCGTCTCCAGCGACCAGCGGCCCTCGCGCAGCGCCCGGCCGGCAAGCGAAGTGCCGAGCGGGCCGGGAAACATTTCCGGGTAAAGCGTTAGGACGGTAGCGGTGAAAGACATGCCCGCCCCATTGACCGATGGAGACAGGATGACAAGTTCCGAGACGCGGCCCGACGACTGCATCATCATCGGCGCCGGCCCCGCCGGCCTCACCGCCGCCATCTATCTGGCACGCTTCCACCTTTCGATCCGGCTTTTCGACTGCGGCTCCAGCCGCGCGGCGATGATCCCCTGCACGCGCAATCACGCCGGCTATCCCGAGGGGATCAAGGGCACCGATCTGCTCCGGCTGATGTACGCACAGGCCAAGCGCTACGGTGCCCACCGGGAGCTTGCGGAGGTCACCGGCCTCTCCCGCGAGGAGGACGGGTTCGCCGTCCGGGTCGGCGATCGGATCGCGCGCGCCCGCACCGTGCTGCTGGCGACCGGCGTGGTGAACCACCGGCCCAAGAGCCTGCCGAATGACGTCCACGACGCCGCGCTCGCCCGCGGACTGCTGCGCTACTGCCCGATCTGCGACGGCTATGAGGTGACCGACAAGCGCGTGGGCGTGATCGGTACCGGCGATCACGGCATGCGCGAGGCGCTGTTCCTGCGCGGCTATACCCGGGACGTGACGCTGATCGCGCCGGAAGCCGAGCATGGACTGGACGACGCCTGCGCGGCGAAGCTCGACGCCGCCGGCATCCAGCGTGTGGATGGGCCCTGCGGCGGCTTCGCGATCGAGGGCGACCAGCTGGCGCTCGACACCGCCGGCGGGCGGATGGCGTTCGACAGCGTCTATCCGGCGCTCGGCTCCCGCATCCGCTCGCACCTGGCGGTGGAGGCAGGCGCGCGGGCAAGCGAGGACGGCTGCCTGGAGGTAGATGACCACCAGCGCACTTCCATTCCCGGCCTGTTCGCCGCGGGGGACGTGGTGAAAGGCCTGGACCAGATCAGCCACGCCATGGGCGAAGCCGGCGTCGCGGCCACCACGATCCGCAACACGCTGAGCGAGCAGTCGCCGCTTTGGCGCTAACCCAGGACTTCCAGCTTCTCCGACACAGGGCTGTGGGCACCGCGCACCGCCCGCTCGACTTCGGCCTCGCTCAGGCCGAAGTCGCCGAGCGCATAGCGGTGGCCCGCCAGCCGGCGGTGCCGCCGCTGGTCCAGGTAGCGTTGCATCCGGCTCCGCACTTCTTCCGTCAGCGGCAGGTCGAGCATGCGATAGACCCGCTGCATCTCCCGCTCCCAATCCTCGCCGATCCCATCGAAGCCGACGTCCACTTGCGGCACGTCCGCCGCCGCGCGCGCGGCCCGCATCCGCCGCTCCCGCAACGCCACCTTGCGCACCCACTCCGCCCCGATCCAGTGGCGGTCGACATGGTCGGATTGCACGCGCATCTGGCTGTGTACCAGCGATGCCGAGGACGCGACCACGGCCGATGCCGGTCGGTCGAGGCAGACGAGCCGCGCGTCCGGGAAGGCCTCCAGCAGCGAGTCCAGATCCTGCGCGAACTGGGGGAGCTTGAGCACCCACGGTCGGTGCTCCCGGTCCTCTCGCCCCTTCCCGAGCCAGGCCACCGTCTGCAACAGTCGCTTGAACTCGGCATAGACAGGTCGGGTGTCCATCGCCTCGCTAGCGGCCGCGAAGCTCGGGATGCGCCACTGCGCCTCGAACGCCGCGCCGAAGATCGACACGTTGTGCAGCCCGATCTCCTCGTCAG
Source organism: Sphingomonas molluscorum (assembly GCF_039522995.1). Lineage (NCBI taxonomy): Bacteria > Pseudomonadati > Pseudomonadota > Alphaproteobacteria > Sphingomonadales > Sphingomonadaceae > Sphingomonas > Sphingomonas molluscorum. The sequence goes on from NZ_BAAAEL010000002.1 coordinate 115,948, forward strand.
CCGCCTCCAGGGCGGTCGGATGGATGATGCGGAACTCGGGGTTCAGCCATTCCGCACAGCGCAGGCCGATCCATGCCCGCACCCGCCGGTCGTCGAGCCAGCGGCGCCGCGCGATCGGCACCGGGTTCCAGCTTTCGAAGAAGCGGGTGTGCGCCAACCGGGGATCGCAGGCGAGCAGCCGCTGCATCCGCGTGCTCCCCGAGCGCATCTGCCCCAGCACGATGATCGGCCGGAGAATAGGTTGTTCGAGGATCTCCGGATGCCGCCGCCAGAGCGCATGGACGCGCGCCCGATCGGCAAGGGCTGCGACCAGCTGGCCATAGGCGATCACAGTCCCGAGCGGCGACAGGGCCGCCTCTTCCCGCAGCGCCTGGGTGAGTCGCTCCAGCCGCTCCTCCCAACCGCTGCCGCTTCCCAACTCCTGGAGGCCGGTTCGCGCGCGCGCGGCGGCGATCAGATGATCCGGCTCCAGAACGGGTCGCGAAAGCCAGCCTCGGCTCCATGCCTTTTCCAGCAGCTCGCTCACGCGGGCGTTCCGGCGGTGCTGCGCGGCAGGGGCGACGAGTTCCAAGCGAGAGATCTCCGGCAGCCAAGGTCGAGGGCCCTCGTTGGCGAGCAGGAACAACCCGCCAGCGAGCCACTAGTGCCACACGCCACTCTGACGGGCTTTGCCGCCCAAGGGTAGCCCGCGCTATCCGCGGCGTTGCGCGTGCTGGGTCCGCAGGTAGAGCGACAGGAGGCCGGAGGGCGACTGCATCCGGCGATAGGCGTTCCGCTCGGCCCAGCCACGAAGCGGGGCGTCCAGCCCGCCGGGCGCCGCGGGGGTCGAGCGCACCTCGCCGCCGGTCACGATCGCCGGTGGCGGCGCGCTGCTCAGCACCCGGTCCAGGCTCTCGCGCGTGACCATGTGCATCCGCTGCTCCTCGGCCGGCGTCGCCAGCCCGCGCATGCGGAACAGGAACGGCCCCATGGCGAAGCGGGGGTCGATGTCGAGCTTGCCGCCCGCAAACCGCTCCGGCGACAGGCTGACCGCCTTGCCCGGCATACCGCTGTCGTCCAGATGCTCGCCCAGCCAGTCGCCGTCCGCCACCGCGAACAGGATCGGCGAGCCGCCCCGCAGCGCCGCGATCGACTCGCTGGTCGTCCGCCAAAGCCCCAGAACCAGGGTTGCAGCCAGCACCAGCCGCAGGCTCCTGCGCGGAGCGATCGGCCCATGGATCGCGCCAAAACGCACGAACAGCGGCGGCAGGATCGGAATGACGTATTGGCGGAAGCTCGGCTGCGGCAGCATTGCGGCGATGCAGCCGGCGATGATCAGCCAGTCGAGTGCCACGCCATGGCGATCCCCGCCGTGGCGGAACCGCCGCCAGAGCACCAGCGCGAGCACCACCAGCGCCGGCCCCTGGACCAGGAACCAGGCGAGCCGGCCGAGCGTCGTCGGGAACTCCAGCATGTGCGCCTGCTCGTTGAGCATCCGCCATTGCTGGGGTGCGATCAGCGAATATTCGAAGACGCCGAACAGGAAGCTCTCCGGCGCGATCGCCAGCAGTGCCAGCGTCGGCACCACGCCGACCGCACCGCCCAGCGCATAGGCCGTGGCGCTGCGGAAGCGGTCGCGGCGCCCCTCGTACAGCATCACCGCGAACAGCACGCCCGCCGGCACGATGTAGCTGATCTTGACCGACACGGCCGCGCCGAAGGCGAGCCCCGCCAGGAAGACGCGCCGGTTCGGGCGGATCCGCAGGTGCGTGTCGACCAGCAGCCAGATGCCCAGCGCCTCGAAGAACACCGGCAGCGCGTCGTTGCGTGCGACGCCGCCGGCAAAGATCATCGCGTCGCACAATGCCAGCATGACCGCGGCGGCGAATGCGCGCCGCGGCGTTCCCCCCGCCGCCTTTGCCGCCAGGTAGACGAACACGATCGCCCCGGCGGCGGCGGCCGCATTGGCGAGCCGCAGCGCAAGAAACAGCCAGCCTTCCTCGACAAAGGCGAACGGCGCGAGAAGAAAGGGCTGCAGCGGCGTCTGCAGGTACATGAAATCGCGGAACGGCAGCCCGTACCGCATCAGCTCCACGGCAGCGACATATTGGCTCTCGTCGCGGTTCAGCGGCAGCACCAGTGCAGCGAGCACGAACAGCGTCAGGGCTGCGAGGAGCAGCAACGGAGCAGGCTTGCGAAACATCGCGGGCGGCCTAGCCAGCGGCCGCAGGGGCGGCAAGCGACGAATTATGACAATCTTGCAACAGCTTGCCCGGTCGTCGCGCGTGTCTCAGACCTCGATGAAGGCCGTCGTGACCACCAGTCGCTCGCCATTCCATTCCGGAACCGCGTCGGCCCGCATCGGAACCATGAAGCGCTTGCCCGTCGGACGCTCGATCTCCAGCACGTCGCCCGCGCCGAAATTCTCGACAGCGACCACGGTGCCGAGCGGTTCGTCCGTATCGGAGACCGCAGCCAGCCCGATCAGGTCCGCGTGATAATATTCGCCTTCCTCCAGCGGAGGCAGGCTGTCGCGCGGCACCCACAGCTGGGTACCGCGCAACGCTTCGGCCGCGTCGCGCGAGGAGACCTCGGCAAAGCGGGCGATGGCGCCATTGTTGCCCGGCCGAAGTGACCGGAGCGTCAGGGCCCCGCCGTTCAGCACGGTGTGCGCGCCCAGGTCTTCGGCGAAGACCTTGAGCCGCACCTCGCCTGCGACGCCGTGCGCGCCGATCGCGACGGCGAGCACCACCCGGCGCTCGCCGTCTGCGTCCGGCTCCGCCTCAGGCGTCGGGAGATCCGTCGCCGCCGCCGGGGGCGTCGTCGGCACCCTCCGCGGGATCGGGCGTCGAGACGCCGGTGTTCGCACCGGTGTCCGGGGACGACGAGTCGTCATGGTCGTTGGCGCCGTGCTGTTCGGGGTCGATGGTCATCGTGCCGCTCCTTCTGCCGGCCCGCCCCTTGCAGGCGGGTTCGGCAGAAGAAACGCACGAATGTCCGTTTGGGCTCAGGCCTCGGCGGTCTCGGCCGGAGCCTCGGCAGCGGCAGCCGCCTCGGCCGCCTTGGCCGCACGCTCTTCAGCGCGCTCGGTGGCCTTTTCGCCCGGCTTGCCCTTGTTCGGGTTGTTGCGCGCGGTGCGCTCCTTGACGCCGGCTGCGTCGAGGAAGCGGAGGACGCGGTCGGTCGGCTGCGCACCAACGCTCAGCCAGTGCTTCGCACGCTCGGTGTCGAGCACGACGCGCTTCTCGTCGTCCTTGGCGAGCAGCGGGTTGTAGGTGCCGACCTTCTCGATGAACTTGCCGTCGCGCGGGCTGCGCGCGTCGGCAACCACGATCCGGTAGTAGGGGCGCTTCTTGGAGCCGCCGCGCGACAGACGCATGCTGATTGCCATGAGATTTCCTTCTTCTTTCTACTCGTGGCCGCGGCAATCGCCGGACCGTTGGTTGCTGATTGCTCCTTTCGGAGCGCTCACTTCTTCTTGATCAGATTCTCGAAGCCGGGGGGCAGCTGCATGCCGCCCTTGCCGCCCCCGGGAAGCCCGGGCAGGCCGCCGCTACCGCCGGCCTTGCTCATCATGTCGCCCAGCTCAGCGCCGCCGAGCGCATTGCCCAGGCCGGCCATGCCGCCGCCCGGACCGCCCTTGCCCAGCATCGCCATCATGCCCTTCAGACCGCCCATCTTCTTGAGCTTCTTCATGGCCGTCGACATTTCCTGATGCATCTTCAGGAGCTTGTTGACGTCCTGCACCGTGGTGCCGGAACCCTTGGCGACGCGGATCTTGCGCTTGGCGTTGAGCAGTTCGGGCTTGGCGCGTTCCTTGGGCGTCATCGACGTGATCATCGCGTCCATGCGCAGCAGGATCTTCTCGTCGACCGCACCGGAGGCCATTGCCGCCTGCGCCTTCTTCATGCCCGGGATCATGCCGGCCAACGCACCCAGCCCGCCCATGCGACGCATCTGCTGGAGCTGCGCACGCAGGTCGTTCATGTCGAACTGGCCCTTGGCCATCCGGTTGGCGATGCGCTCGGCATCCTCCGCCTGGATGCTCTCGGCCGCACGTTCGACCAGCGACACCACGTCGCCCATGCCAAGAATGCGGCCGGCGACGCGCTTCGGGTGGAACGGCTCGATCGCGTCGAGCTTTTCGCCGACGCCCGCAAACTTGATCGGCTTGCCGGTGACCGCGCGCATCGACAGCGCCGCACCACCGCGCGCATCGCCGTCCATGCGGGTCAGCACGACGCCCGTCAGCGGCACCTGTTCGGAGAAGCTGGTCGCGACGTTAACCGCGTCCTGGCCGGTCAGCGAGTCGACCACCAGCAGCGTCTCGTTCGGACAGGCGATGTCGGACACCGCCTTCATCTCGTCCATCAGCGCCTGGTCGACGTGCAGGCGGCCCGCAGTGTCGAGCATCAGCACGTCGAAGCCCTGGAGCTTCGCCGCCTGCAGCGCACGCCGTGCAATGTCGACCGGCTGCTGGCCCGCGACGATCGGCAGCGTCGCCACCTCGACCTGCTGGCCCAGCACCGCCAGCTGCTCCTGCGCGGCCGGACGGTTGACGTCGAGCGACGCCATCAGGACCTTCTTGCGCTCGCGGCCCGACAGAAGCTTTGCGAGCTTGGCCGTCGTGGTGGTCTTGCCCGAGCCCTGGAGACCCACCAGCATCACCACCGCCGGCGGCGTGACCGCGATGTCCAGCTCAGCCGTGTCCGGCCCCAGCATGTCGACCAGCGTGTCATGGACGATCTTGACGACCTGCTGCCCCGGCGTGACCGAGCGCAGCACGTCCTGGCCGATCGCAGCCTCGGTCGCCTTGTCGACGAAGGAGCGCGCGACCGGAAGCGCGACGTCGGCCTCCAGCAGCGCCACGCGCACTTCGCGCATGGCGGTACGCACGTCGGCTTCGGTCAGCGCACCACGGCCCCGCAGGCGATCGAAGACGCCTCCCAGCCGGTCGCTCAAGCTATCGAACACGTACCTGCTCCACTTCCATGTCCTCCGTCCGGCGCCCAAGCAAAACACGCCGGCGGACGAAACCTCGTCGGCCGGCGTCGCCCGTGGGCGTTCGCATGGATGCCGTCCCATTGAGGAACGACGGTGGCCCGATAGCGGATTGCGCCGAACTGGGCAAGTCGTGCGCGGAGCCGGCAGGATTTAACCCGATCTACATACCTGTGGCGGACAAGGAGTCATGCGCTCGCGGCTTCCTCTCGGCACGATCTTCGGCACCGATCGTTCAGGCAGGTTGCGTCCTTCCTCGGACGCGCTGCTGCTGGGGATCGGCATCGCCTCGCTGCTGCTCCTGGTCGGGATCGGCAGCACCCTTCTCGCCAGCACGCTCGGGGTCTGGCTGGGGGGCGGACCGCCGCCGCAGCGGCTGCTCGTCGTGGCGCTGCTGCTCAACCTCGCGCTGATGCTGCTCGGCTGGAATCGCCATCAGGCGCAGCGCGCCGCCGCACAGGCGCAGGAGGCCGCCGAAGAACACGCCCGCGCGCTGGCAGCCCCCGACCCGCTGGCGATCCTGCTCAATCGCAAGGACTTCGCCTCCGAAGGTGCCGCGATGATCGAGCGCGCCGGCCGGGCGCGCGGCGCGGTTGCGCTGCTGCTGGTCGACCTCGATCATTTCAAGGCGATCAACGACATGCACGGCCAGCCGGCGGGTGACGTCGTGCTTCGGCACGCGGCGACCGCGCTGATCGAGACGATGCCGCCCGGCAGCCGCATCGCGCGCATGGGGGGCGACTCCTTTGCCTGCGCGCTGTCGATCGCCCCTGCCCAGCCGGCGCAGGTCCAGCGGCTTGCCGAACGCCTGCTGGCCCGGCTCTCGCAGCCGGTCGACGTGGGGGGCGTGCGCTGCCAGGTCACCGCCTCTGTCGGGGTCGCCTGCTCGGGCGCCGACTGCCCTTCGATCAAGGCGCTGATGCGCGCGGCCGACATCGCGCTCTATACCGCCAAGCGGAACGGCCGCGATCGCTTCGCCTGGTTCGATCGCTCGATGGAGCGCGAGCTGCACAGCCGGAACGACCTGGAAGAGGCGCTGCGGATCGCCATCCCCCAGGGTCAGATCCTCCCCTTCTTCGAACAGCAGATGGACCTCGTGACCGGCGACCTCGACGGGTTCGAGGTATTGCCCCGCTGGCAGCACCCGGCGCGTGGTTTGCTGGAAGGTGAGTCGTTCCTGCCGCTCGCGGAGGATACCGGCCTCGTCGCCGACCTGTCCTTGTCGCTGATGCGCCAGGCGTTCGACGCCGCCCGCGATTGGGACCCGTCGCTCTGCCTCACGGTCAATCTCTCGCGCTGCCAGCTGCGGGACGCCTGGCTCGCGCAGAAGATCCTGAAGCTCCTGACCGAAACCGGCTTCCCGGCCCACCGTCTCCAGGTGGAAATCACCGAGAGCGCGCTGTTCGACAACCTGCCGCTGGCGCAATCGATCATCGGCAGCCTGAAGAACCAGGGCGTGCGGGTCGCGTTGGACGATTTCGGCACCGGCTATTCGAGCCTGGCCCATTTGCGCGCGCTGCCGCTCGACCGGATCAAGATCGACGCCAGCCTCGTCCAGTCCATGGCCGACAGTGCGGACGCCACCGCCATCGTCAACGCGATCGCGCGGCTGGGCGAGAGCCTGAACCTGCCCGTGACTGCGCAGGGCGTGCCGAACGATGCCGTCGAGACGCGCCTGCGCGGGATCGGCTGCGCCAAGGCACAGGGGCTGCGCTACGGGCCGCCGCTTTCCACCGCGGGCGTACGCCGGATGCTCGCCGAGCGTCGCCAGCTCGTCGCACGCCCTGCCCCGGACGCGCCTGTTCAACTCCCGCTCGACGTCACCAACCAGCGCCTGGTTGGCTGAGATAGGCCAGCTCCTCCGGGGTCGAGTCGCGGCCGAGCGCGGCATTGCGCGAGGGAAAGCGACCGAAGCGCTCGATCACCTCCGCATGGGCCTGCGCAAACGCCAGGTTCGTCTCAAGCCCCGCCTCGGAAAAGCAGCGCAGGGCGAAGCGCTGCACGCCGCGATCCTCCGAATGCATCAGCGGCATGTAGAGAAAGGCCCGGCGCGGCGGCTCGAACGTCGGCGCATAGCCCGCTGCGATGCCCGACAGCGCCAGTTCCAGCCCGAGCGGGTCGGCCGCGAACGCCGCTGCCGAGCCGCGGTAGAGATTGCGCGAGAATTGGTCGACCAGCAGGATTGCCGCCAGCAACCGCTCGGGCGTGTCGCGCCATCCTTCGGCGTCCGTCGCGACCGCCGCATACCGCAAGGCGCCGAACCGCTCGCGGATGGCCGCATCCAGCGCCTCATCCTTGGCGAAATGCTGCTCCGGCGAGAGCTCGTCGAACCAGAAGTGCAGCACGGCATCCGCCGCGCGTTGGACTTCGCTTGGGTCCGCCCCTAGATCAGCCGCCATGCCGCCCCCTTCTTCCGTGTTGCCCGAGGTGATTTCCCTCGGCTGCCGGCTCAACATCGCCGAAAGCGAAACGATCCGCACGCTGCTAGGGTGCCGGGATGCGGTGGTTGTCAACAGCTGCGCCGTGACCAACGAGGCCGTCGCCGGCACCCGGCGCGCGATCCGCCGCGCACGCCGCGATCGGCCGGACGCGGAACTGATCGTCACCGGTTGCGCCGCGCAGATCGATCCGCAGGGGTTCGCCGCCATGCCGGAGGTCGATCGCGTGGTCGGCAACGCGGACAAGCTGCTGCCCGAGGCATGGACAGGCAGCGAGCCGGTCCGCGTGTCGGACTGGGACGCCGTCCGGCGGGACACGCCGCACCTCGCCCCCGCCTTTGCCGCCCACGTCCGGGCGTTCGTGGAGGTGCAGAACGGCTGCGACCATCGCTGCACCTTCTGCGCCATCCCCTTCGGCCGGGGCCCTGCCCGCTCTGCGCCGGCCGGTGCGGTGGTGGCGCGAGTCGCCGAGGTCGTCGCCGCCGGCCATCGCGAAGTCGTGCTGACCGGCGTGGATCTCACCAGCTACGGCCACGACCTGCCCGGCCAGCCGAGCCTCGGCCATCTGGTCGAGCGCATCCTGACCCATGTGCCGGCGCTGGAGCGGCTCCGCCTGTCGTCGCTCGACTCGATCGAGATCGACGACCGGCTGATGGCGCTGCTGACGGGGGAACCCCGCGTGCTGCCGCACGTCCATCTCTCGCTCCAGGCGGGCAGCGACCTGATCCTCAAGCGGATGAAGCGCCGCCATCTGCGCGCCGATGCCGTCGCAATGGTCGCGCGGCTGAAGGCTAGGCGGCCGGAGATCGCGATCGGGGCGGATCTGATCGCCGGCTTCCCGACGGAGGATGCGGCGATGTTCGCGGATACGCTGGCGCTGCTCGACGATTGCGACATCGTCCATGCGCATATTTTTCCGTTCTCGCCGCGTGCAGGGACGCCGGCTGCGCGCATGCCGCAGGTGAACCCGGCCGTAGCGCGGGAGCGCGCGGCCACGCTGCGCGCGCGTGCGGCCACGCTGCGCGCGCGTGCGGCCGAGCGCCGTACGGAATGGCTGCGCCGGCACGTCGGCACGCGGCAACGAGTTCTGGTGGAACGACCCGGCGACCGCGGACATGCGGAAGCCTTTGCGGAAGTAGGATTGGATCGAACAATGCAGGCAGGCACCATCGCCGACGTGGCAATCACAGCCGTCGAGCAGGACCGGCTGGTGGGAGTGGCGGCATGAGCGCATCGTGGCACGAACGGCTGCTCGGGGGCTTTCGCAAGACCTCCGACCGGCTGATGGGCAATCTCGCCGGCCTCTCGGCCGCGCGACTGGACGAAGAGACGCTCGACGAGATCGAGGAGGCGCTGATCGCCTCCGACCTGGGGCCGGAGACCGCCGCGCGCGTCCGCGCCCGGCTTGCCGAGGGCCAGTATGAGCGCAACATGGAGGAGCTCGGCATCCGCCTGGTGGTGGCCGAGGAGGTCGAGCGCTCGCTCGCCAAGGTCGCGAAGCCCCTGGAGATCGAGGCGTTTCCGCGCCCGCAAGTCATCCTGGTGATCGGCGTCAACGGATCGGGCAAGACCACGACCATCGCCAAGCTCGCCAAGACTCTGGTCGACCAGGATTACGGCGTGATGCTCGCCGCCGGCGACACCTTCCGCGCCGCCGCGATCGGCCAGCTGCGCACCTGGGCCGAGCGGATCGGCGTGCCGATCGTCTCGGGTGCCGAGGGCGGCGACGCCGCGGGCATCGTCTATGAGGCGGTGAAGCAGGCGACCGCCACCGGCATCGACGTGCTGATTGTCGACACCGCCGGGCGCCTCCAGAACAAGCGCGAGCTGATGGACGAGCTCGCCAAGATCCGCCGCGTGCTCGGCCGCCTCAATCCGGAGGCGCCGCACGATGTGGTGCTCGTCCTCGACGCCACCACCGGCCAGAACGCGCTCAACCAGATCGAGGTGTTCAAGGAGACCGCTGGCGTCACCGGCCTTGTCATGACGAAGCTCGACGGCACGGCGCGGGGCGGCGTGCTGGTCGCGGCGGCCGAGCGCTATGGCCTTCCGATCCACGCGATCGGCGTCGGGGAGACTGCCGACGACCTGCGTGGTTTTGACGCCAATGAAGTGGCCCGCATCATCGCCGGCGTCGACCAGGGGAGGAACCTGCGATGAGCACGACAGCTCCCGCAAAGGAGGCGAGCCCCGGGCTGCGCATGGCCCTCGACTACGGGCCGCTGGCCGTGTTCTTCGCCGCCAACCTGCTTGCCGGCCACCTGCATCTGCCGGACATGGTCGACAGCCTGGCGCGCGTGCTGATTGCGACCGCCGCCTTCATGGTCGCAACCTTCGTCGCGATCCTGGTCTCGCACATCCAGACCGGTCGCATCTCGCCGATGCTGTGGATCTCGGGCGCGCTGGTCCTCGTGTTCGGCGGCCTCACCCTCTATTTCCGCGACGACACCTTCATCAAGGTAAAGCCGACGATCGTCTACGCGATGTTCTCGGCCATCCTGGGCTTCGGTCTCGCCACCGGCCGGCCGCTGCTCCAGTCGCTGCTGGAGGGCGCCTATCCGGGCCTCTCGGCCGAGGGCTGGCGCAAGCTGACGATCAACTGGACCGGCTTCTTCGCCGCCATGGCGGTGCTCAACGAACTGGTCTGGCGCAACACCAGCTGGGACTTCTGGGTCGGATTCAAGCTCTGGGGTGCGGTGCCGCTGACGCTGCTGTTCGCGATCGCCAACGTGCCGATGTTGCTGCGCCATGGCCTGACGACAGAAAAGGAAGCGCCGGTTCCGCCGGAGGGTTGAGGCGCGGCGCTGCCCCCTTCCTCCCGAAACACAAAAGGCGCGCCAGCAATGGCGCGCCTTTTTGGTTCATCCGAGCACTTCGCGAACCGCAGCACGGGCGATCGCCTGCATCTGGCGATCCGCGGCCGACTGTCGGCGGGCCGTTGGGACGGCGGCTTCGGGAATGGGGAAACTGGAGGTGTTCTGCGTGGTAAAAAACTTCACTCGGTATCCTAAAGGACGGGGACCGGCCCGGCACCTTCGCGTTCGGCGCGAAGCTTGTCGACGCGCTCCTGGCGCTCCGCCATCGCCACCCAGGCCGCTTCGGCCCGGAGACAACGGTCGCGCACCATGTCCAGCGTCGCCGCCTCTGCATCGGCATGGGCCTGTGCGGCGTGCTCACGATAGCTTAGCTGTGCCATGGACGGGTCTCCCGTAAAGAGCTCGGCGGCGCCGGATGGCGCCGCCGGGTCGCCGTCCGACTTAGTCGGCCGGCTGAAGGTTCACCGCTGCCATCTTGCCGCGGCGATCCTGCTCCAGCTCGTACGAAACGCGCTGGTTCTGGTTGAGGGTGATCATGCCGGCCCGCTCGACCGCCGTGATGTGGACGAAAGCGTCGTCGCCGCCCGTATCCGGCGCGATGAAGCCATAGCCCTTGTCGGCATTGAAGAACTTGACGGTGCCGAGAATGCTCATGGGGTATTCCTTCTTATCGGCGCGCCCGCGTGTCGGGAGCGCTTGCGCTCAAACACAGGGAAAGAAGGAAAAACGAGCCGCAAAGCACCGAAAACCGTCAATATGCGACTGTAGCTGCACCTATATGGCAGAGCCGGGCAAAATTAACAAGGATGGCCCCCCAGATATTTCCTGAAGCGGTCGGGATTTCCCCGCGTCGCAAAAACATAGGGCGGGAAGTTTCCTTCCCGCCCTATGGTTCATGCCTTGGCCGCTTCGTAGCGCTGGTTTGCCACGTCCCAGTCGACGACATTCCACCAGGCCTTCAGATATCCGGGCCGGGCGTTGCGATAGGTGATGTAATAGGCGTGTTCCCACACGTCGTTGCCCAGGATCGGCGTGCCCCTCACCGGCGCCACGTCCATCAGCGGATTGTCCTGGTTCGGGGTCGAGGTGATGGCGAGCTCGCCGTCCTCGCCCACGATCAGCCAGGCCCAGCCGGAACCGAACTGGTTCGCACCAGCGGTGTTGAACTGCTCCTTGAACGCGTCGACCGAGCCGAACTTGGCGTCGATCGCGTCCTTGAGTGCGCCGGTCGGCTGCGAGCCGCCGCCCTTCATCGTCTTCCAGAAGAAGTCGTGGTTCCAATAGCCGCCGCCGTTGTTGCGCAGCTTGGCCGGCGCGCCCGACATGTTGGCCAGGATCTGCTCGATCGTCTTGCCCTCGAGGCTCGGGTCCTCGCCGATCGCCTCGTTCAGCTTGTCCGTATAGGCCTTGTGATGCTTGTCGTGGTGGAGCGTCATCGTTTCCTTGTCGATGGTCGGCTCCAGCGCGTCATAGGCGTAGGGCAGCGGGGGAAGTTCGAAAGCCATGACGGTTCCTCCTTGATGGATTTTGTGGTGTCGAACGCGGGCGCGACCGGATGGCTCCGGTCGTTACGGTCGCGTTCTAGGTAAGCTGCGGCACGCCGTGCGCAACCTCCGATCGGTGCATCCGCAGCTCATCCGCCGCCCTGCCCCAGCAGATTGTGCCGCCGCAGCGCGTGGCGCAACTGGTCGTAGCTCAGCCCCAGCGCCTCGGCCGTGGTGCGCTGGTTGAAGCGGTTCTCGGCAAGCGCGCGCGACAGCAGCTCGCGTTCGAAGCGGTTGACCCGCGTCTTGAAATCGGCGGGCTCGAAGTCCTGCTCCGCCGGCACGTCCGCCGTCGATGGAGGTCCCGGCTCGGACAGGGCGGGCGCGACCGATGCGGGTGCCTGGCCACGCGGACGATAAGGCGATGCGAAGGGATCGATCTCGATGCCGTCGATCGGTCCGGGCCGCTCCCAGCGATAGACGGCGCGCTCCACCACGTTGCGCAGCTCGCGCACGTTCCCGGGCCAGGGATGGCTGGTGAGCGCGTCGAGCGCGGCGGGGCCGAAACCCGGCCACACCTCGCGCCCGATCTCCGCCGCCATGCGGCGCCCGAAGAACTCGGCGAGCACCGGGATGTCGCCGGCGCGCGCGCGCAGCGGCGGCAGCGTCACCACTTCGAACGACAGCCGGTCGAGCAGGTCGGCACGGAAGGTTCCCGCCGCCACCCGATCGGGCAGATGCTCGTTGGTCGCCGCTACGATGCGGACGTCGACATGAATCGGCCGGGAGGAGCCGATCCGCGTCACCTCGCCATATTCCACGGCGCGCAGCAGCCGGTCCTGCGCCGCCATCGACAGCGTCCCCAGTTCGTCCAGGAACAAGGTACCGCGGTCCGCCTCCTCGAACCGACCCGCCCGCGCCTTGGTGGCGCCGGTGAAGGCGCCCGCCTCGTGCCCGAACAGCTCGGCCTCGATCAGCGTCTCCGGCAGCGCCGCGCAGTTCATCACCACCAGCGGCTGGTCCCAGCGGGGCGACAGGCGGTGCAGGCGCTCGGCCACCAGCTCCTTGCCGGTCCCGCGCTCGCCGATCACCAATACCGGTCGATCCAGCGCCGCCGCGCGGCTGGCCCGTTCCAACGTGTCGAGGAAGGCCGTCGACTGGCCGATGACTTGGGTCGTGCGCTCCATGCCGGAAGCTTGGCGCAGTTTCCCAACTGTTAGCAACGGCTTTGTTGCGGGACGACGACGACACTCCCGAGAACGGCGAATTTCTGCGGTTTCTGAAAACTGGCACGGCTCCTGCAATGCAATGGACAAGCCCAGCAATCGGGCAGCACAACAGGTTCAGGGAGCACTATGATGACGACCTACAACGCTACGAGCCTCAGCCGGACCCTCGCCAGCCTGATCGGCGCTTTGGTCCTCAGCACGGTGACGCTGGCGGCAACGACCAGCACCGGCCCGGCCCCGGCTTTCGCAGCATCCGCCGGCCACGCGATCGCGTGACCGACGGCGGGCCGGGGCGGGATGTTGCCCCCTCGCCCTGGCCCAACCGGAACACACACAGGAGTTTGAATCGATGGGTATCTTTTCCCGCACCCGAGACATCATCGCCGCCAACGTCACCGATCTGCTCGACAAGGCGGAAGATCCCTCCAAGATGATCCGCATGATCATCCTTGAGATGGAGGAGACGCTGGTCGAGGTTCGGGCATCCGCCGCGCGCACCATCGCCGATCAGAAGGAGATGCGTCGCCACATCGCCAAGCTGCAGGGTCTGCAGGAGAGCTGGACCGAGAAGGCCGAGCTCGCCCTGTCGAAGAACCGCGAGGATCTGGCCAAGGCCGCGCTGATCGAGCGCAAGAAGGCCGCCGACATGGTCGAGCAGCTTTCCGGCGAGATCCGCGTGCTCGACGACTCGCTGCGCGGCTCGGAAGAAGACATCGCCAAGCTGCAGAACAAGCTGCGCGAGGCGCGTACCCGCCAGAACGCGATCATGACCCGGCTCGAAAGCGCCAACAACCGCAGCCGCCTGCGCGAGATGTATGCCGGCTCCAAGACCAACGAGGCGTTCAGCCGCTTCGAGGTGCTGGAACGCCGCGCCGATCTGGCCGAGGGTCGCGCCGACGCGCTGGGCATGGGCCAGGTGAAGACGCTGGAGGAAGAGATCGCCGAGCTCCAGTCGGCCGAAAAGATCGACGCCGAGCTCGCCGCACTCAAGGCGCGCATGAACAAGGAGGGCTGAGATGGACGACTTCATCTCCATCGCGGTGCCGATCGTCACGCTGTTCATCGGACTGCCGTGGCTGATCCTGCACTACATCACGCGGTGGAAGCAGGCGCCGACCCTGACCGGCGAGGACGAGAAGCTGCTCGACGAGATGCACTTCACGGCCCGCCGGCTGGAGGAACGCCTCCAGACGATCGAACGCATCGTCGCTGCCGACAACCCGGATTTCCGTCCTTCCGCGCCGGACGCTGCGGACCGTGAAATCGACTTTTCCCGGAGGAACTGAGATGACCGCGCAACGCACCAAATTCTACCTCGACAAGCAGAATGCGAAGTGGTCGGGCGTGTGCTCCGGCATCGCGGATTATACCGGTGTCGAGGCCATGTGGATCCGCATCGGCGCCGTCCTGCTGACGCTGGCCGGCGGCTTCCCCTGGACCCTCATCGCCTATGGGATGATCGCCTGGATGGCGCCCAAGAAGCCGGTCGGCCTCTACGACAGCGAGGAGGATGCGAAGTTCTGGCAGGGCGTGCGCTCCAACCCGAAGCGCTCGACCGCGGAGATCCGCTCCACGTTCCGCGACATCGACCGGCGGCTGGCCGACATCGAGATGTTCTACACCAGCCGCAACACGCGCCTGGCCGACGAGATCGACAGCCTGCGCTGAGCCGATCCCCGGGGGGCAAACAGGGAGGAAGTATCATGAGCTGGAGTGGACCGGGTTTCGTCATCGCCCTGATCGCGATTTCGACCTTCGGATTGGTGCTCAACAACTGGATCCGTGCCCGCCACGGCTATCCGGTGGAGAACGAATGGTCGGGCGTCAGCCGCAAGGAGGACCCCGAAGCCGAGCGCAAGATCGCGCTGCTTTCCAGCGAGAACGAGCGCCTGACCGGCAAGATCGGCCGGCTGGAAGAGCGGATCGCCGTGCTCGAGCGCATCGCCACCGACCCCGCTGCCCGCACGGCGCGCGAAATCGACGCGCTGCGCTGAGCCCGGCGAGAGGAGATCTGAGATGAGCCCGGAAAAATACGCATTGCTCCAAGGCCTCTTCCCCCTGATCGTGACCATCGTCGCGGTTGCGGTCACCGGATGGGTCATCACCACCTGGATGCGGATCAAGCATGGCTATCCGCTCGATGGCGCCTGGGGGCAGGCCGTCTATCCGCAGAAGAGCGACGAGACGATCGAGCGGGTTCGCCTGCTGAGCCAGGAGAACGCCCAGCTCCGTGCCGAACTCGGATCGGTGAAGGACCGCCTCGCCACGGTGGAGCGCATCGTCACCGACAGCGGCGCCCTGCTCTCCCGCGAGATCGACCAGCTGCGCGACCGCGCGAACTGAAGGACCGACCATGAGCCCTATTCTGATCCCGATCCTTGCGCTGATGATCCCGATCGTCGCGATCATCGGCAAGACCTTCGTGAAGCCCTGGCTCGACCACCGCGAGCGGGCCTTGGAGGTCGAAGCCAACAAGCTCGCGGAAAAGGCCGCACAATATGCGGCGCAGACGGAGCGGCTGGAGCAGCGGGTGCGCGTGCTGGAACGCATCGTCACCAACCGCGGCCTGGATCTTTCCGACGAGATCGAGCGGCTGCGCGACCAGCCGCCGCTCAACTGACCACCCACGTCCACGCCCCATCGGAGCAGCGACATGACGGACCCGAACCTCACCCTCGTCCTCGCCACCAGCGGCCTCGCCGCCGTGGCCATGGTCACCGCCGCAATGCTTGCGGGCTGGCGCGGCTGGCTGGCGCTCAAGCGGCAGGAACTCGCCCGGGTCGAAAGCGGCGAAGCGCCCAGCTTCGGCCACGCCGGCACCCGCATCGAACTCGCCGACCTCAAGGAGCGCATCCGCAAGCTGGAAGCGATCGCCGCCGGCGTCGATCTCTGATGCAGCCGCGGCGGCCTTTTGCCGGCCGCCGCCAGCTGCTACCGGGCTGCGCATGCAGTCCCTCGACGACATCCTCGATGAATATGGCTTCCTCGATCCGGACGACCGCTATCGCCTGCTGATCGATCTGGGCCGCGCGCTGGAGCCCATGCCCGATGCGCTGAAGACCGACGCGACGCTGGTGCGAGGCTGCTCGGCTTCGGTGTGGGTCTATCCCACCCGGCGCGAGGACGGAACGCTCCACTTCCTGGCGGACAGCAACGCCGCCATCACCAAGGGGATCATCGCGCTGGTCCTCTCGGCGGTGCAGGACCAGAGCCCAGCCGGGATCCTCGCGACCGACGTTTCCGCGGCCCTCGCCCCCTTCGACCTGTCGAAGCAGCTGAGCTCCAACCGGACCCAGGGCATCCCCAACATGATCGCCCTGATCCGCCACGAGGCCGAACGCTACGCCGCCGGCTGAGGCGGGCGCCTCAGCCGGCTCTCTTTCCCTCCGGCTTCACCGGCAGCGCCGACCACGGCAGCACCGCCCAGTCGGGGCCGTCGCAGGCGCGCATCACGCGGGCAAAGCTCGCGCCAAGCCACAGCCCCTCCGGCGTCAGCCGCCAGGCCGGGAAGTTCCACACGTCCGGATCCGTATAGTCGCATTCCTCCCCATCCGGGTCGACGGGCTGCATCTCCTGTGGATGGTAGCGCTGGAGAAGCTTCACCACCGCGGGGGCAAAGGTCTGCGCGCGATAGCCATACCAGCGGTCGCTATCCTCGGGCGGGGTCGGTGCCGGACCGAACCGCAGCACCGCGTCCAGCTTCAGCTCCCGGCCGGTGTGCGCGTCGAAGCTGTGCCCAGCGGTCCCGAAGTCCGGATGGGCGGCACCCGCGCACGACCAGCTCGTCTGCCAACCATAGCTGACATAGTCGCGTCCCAGCCACGGCTTGCCCTCGACCCCGCCGTCCACCCCCGGTTCGCCGCCGATGTCGGTGCAGCTGAGCCAGCGGCTGACCTCGCGCCATTGGTCTTGCGCAAGGAGCACGTTCATCGCCGCCATCGGTTGCGCGGCATAGCCGCTCTCCAGGCGGAAAAGACGGACGCCGCTCTTCGGCTCGCGGTGCCAGCGGATAGGCTTGCCGTCGACCTGCTCGACGGCCTCGGGCTCCAGCGTCAGCCCGGACAGTTGCAGCCGCTCGTGCAGCGAAAGCTCCGGCGGCAGATCGGCAGGAAGGTCCTTCGCAGTGGTGACGCGCGCGAGCCGAACCGAGAAGCGGCGCTTGGCCGCGGTGGTCAGCGTGCCGACTAGGCCGCCGCCTTCCTCACGCAGTTCCAGGCGATCCTGCGTTGCCCGCGCCTCCAGCGTCAGTGCGTTGCCGCGGCGCTCTCCCTGCAGGGCCAAGTCCAGCCGGCTCGACAGGTAGAAATAGCTGCCCCAGGCGTCCTCCCCCTTGCCGTCCTCCTCCAGGGTGAGAACGACCCTGCTGCGCCCCACCGTCCCCTCGAAACTCCGCGCAGGTTCGCTTTGCGCCGCAGCCGGAGAGACGGCCACGACCAGTGCCGTAAGGGTCAGGAGAATACGCAAGGGCAGATCCGCAAGAGAGGGCACGACCGAGCCGCAGATACTGCCCAGGCGGATTGCACCGTCAAGCGAGCAAGCGGCCGCTAATCGGCGTCGGCGGTATGAGTCTTCTGCTCCGACAGCCCCAGTTCCTGCGCCAGCCCGTCGAGGTCGGCGCCCGGGCTCACCAGCAGCCACTCGCCCGGCCTCGCCCCATCGATCACCGTCACGGCACGCTTGGGACAGACGCCCAAGCAGCGCGTCTCGACGATACCTGCCCGCGCCTTCGGCCCCTTCTTCAGCCCCAGCCGCTTGCGCAGCGCCTTGGTCAGCGGCTGGTCGCCGTCCGGTCCGAAGCCGCCATCGAGCTTGCGCGAGCATTTGCCGCACACCAGCACCGCCCGCGACCAGCGCGCGCGGACCGCGGGCTTCATGCGGGCTTCCACTGCCGCCGTTCCTCGGCGACCCGCAGCACCTCATAGGCCGCCTGGATCGCCTGGAAGCGAACCGCGGCTTCTTTGTCGCCGGGGCGCACGTCGGGGTGGCTGGACTTGGCGAGGCGGCGCCAGGCACTCCGCACGGCCTCGAAGTCGGCATCGACCTCCAGCCCCAGCACTTCTAGCGCGCGCATCTCGTCGCGGGAACGGGTACCGTCCCCGGAGCCACCCCAGGCGTAATGCGAGGCATTGGCATAGCCGTCGGCGGTGCGCTGCTCGCTCGCCTCCCGCCGCTTCGCCTCTTCCTCGTCCAGCCCTTCGAAGTAGTTCCAGTTGCGGTTGTACTCGGCCGCGTGGGTCTCGCAGAAATACCACCGGTCGGGATTGTTGGGAGACTTGGGCGCAGGCCGGTCGCCGGGGGCTTCACAGCCGTGCCGGTCGCAAAGGCGCACGCGCGTAGCCTGGCGCTCGGCTTCGTAACCGCGCCAGCGGGGAAATCCCCAATCGTTGGATCGACTTGAGCGGACCATCGCCTTCCAGATAGCCCCCCTGCCGCGCGGCACAACCCAGCGCCATGGGAAACAAAACGTAATTATTTCCCGCTGCCGCCCCGGCCCGGTCGTGTTTTATATGCTGTGCCGCATGCGTCCCAGACGCTTTTACCCGATCAAGAGAAGGTACCGCGGTGTCCTTGGCCTCTAAATTTGCGACAAGCTGGCGGCAGGACGTGCCGGCCTCGATCGTGGTGGCGCTCGTCGCGCTGCCCCTCTGCCTGGGGGTCGCACTGGCGTCCGGCGCGCCGCTGTTCTCGGGCCTGATCTCGGGCATCGTGGGCGGCATCGTCATCGGCATGTTGAGCAAGTCTCCCCTGTCGGTCAGCGGCCCGGCCGCCGGCCTGACGGTGATCGTGCTCGATGCGATCCAGCGCCTGCCGAGCTATGAGGCGTTCCTGCTGGCCGTGGTGCTGGCAGGCTGTATCCAGCTCGTCTTCTCCGTCTCGCGCGGCGGCATTCTCAGCGAGTTCGTCCCCTCGTCCGTCATCACCGGCATGCTCGCCGCGATCGGCCTGATCCTGATCCTCAAGCAGTTCCCGCACGCGATCGGCTATGACGCCGATCCGGAAGGCAGCTTCTCGTTCTGGCAGGGCGATGGCGAGAACACCTTCTCCGCGATCGGCCGCGTGCTGCGCGAGCAGATCGTGTGGGGCGCGGCGATCATCGCCGCGATCTCGCTGGCGTTCCTGTTCTGGTGGGATCATGCCAAGCCCAAGGAAGGCCCGCTGCGCTTCCTTCCCGGTCCGCTGGTCGTCGTGGTCGGCGCGGTGCTCATCAACGCCCTGTTCGGGATGGTCGCGCCGAACCTTCAGGTCCAGCCGTCGCACCTGGTGAGCGTGCCCGTGGCCGCAGGCCTCGGCGAGTTCATCGGCCTGTTCACGACCCCGGACTTCGGCCAGATCAGCAACGCGGCCGTGTGGAGCACCGCCGTCACGCTCGCGATCGTGGCCAGCCTCGAATCGCTGCTGTCGGTGAAGGCGATCGACGAGATCGACCCCAAGCGCCGCACCACCGACAAGAACCGCGAGCTGTTCGCGCAGGGCAGCGGCAACATCGTCGCCGGCCTGATCGGCGGCCTGCCGGTCACCTCGGTGATCGTCCGCAGCTCGGCCAACGTGGACGCCAACGCTAACAGCCAGCTCTCCACCATCCTGCACGGCTGCTGGCTGCTGCTGAGCGTGCTGCTGATCCCCGCGATCCTCAACCTGATCCCGCTGTCGGCGCTGGCCGCGGTGCTGATCGCCACCGGCTACAAGCTCACCAAGCCGTCGCTGTTCACCAAGCGCTTCAAGCAGGGCTGGACCCAGTTCGTGCCGTTCGTCGTGACGGTCGGCGCGATCCTCTTCACCGATCTGCTGGAAGGCATCGTGATCGGCCTGGTCGTCGGCTTCATCTTCGTGATCGGCCGCAACTTCCGTCCGGCGATCATCTTCGTCCAGGACGGCGACAGCTGCATGATCCGCGCCCGCCGCAACCTCTATTTCATCCACAAGTACGAGCTGCAGAAGGAGCTCGCGAAGGTTCCGGACAACACCCACGTCCTGATCGACCTGTCGGCCACCAGCTACGTCGACATCGACAACATCGACATCATCAACGCGTTCGTCCGCAACGCGCAGTTCCGCAACATCGGCGTGATCGTCCGTGGCGACGTCGGCGAGCAGACGGCGTCCAAGATCCAGGCGCCGCGCAAGGAGGTCGTCTTCGCATGAGAGAGTACAAGCACCTGCTCCTCGCCAACAAGGCATGGGCAGCCGAGCGGCTGGAAGAGCGCCCCGACTATTTCGAGCGCCAGATCGCCGGCCAGCAGCCGGAGTTCCTGTGGATCGGCTGTTCCGACAGCCGGGTCGCGGCCGGACAGCTGACCAACACGCCGCCGGGCGGCATGTTCATCCACCGCAACGTCGCCAATCTGGTGAACGAGGACGACATCAACCTGATGTCCGTGCTCGAATATGCGGTCACCGTGCTCAAGGTCCGGCACATCATCATCTGCGGCCATCACGGCTGCGGCGGCATCAATGCGGCGCTGGAAGGCGGCGCTACCGGCTTCCTCGGCAAGTGGCTGCGCAACGCCGAACAGGTCTATCGGGACCATCAGGACGAAATCGATTCGCTGCCGGAGAGCCAGCGGTCAAACCGCCTTGTGGAGCTCAACGTCCGCGACCAGCTCGTGCGTCTCGCGCGCACCTCCGTCGTTCAGGACGCCTTTGCCGCGGGGCAGACGCTCTACCTCCACGGCTGGGTCTATGACCTGCGCGACGGCCTCATCAAGCCGATGATGGAGATCGATTCGACGACGCCGCTCGGCGAAGTGCCGCGGCCCCAGCCGGTCCTCGTCTGACCCACTTCAACCCCCTCCCGGGTGCAACCCCTCCTGCACCCGGCGCGTCGGTCCGTCCTGCCTATCGTCCCTGGGTATCGTGGCGGACCGGCGCAACCCATCTCGCCCGATCGGGTGCCTTCGCGCACCGTCACGGCAAGGATCCAGCGCTGGGCGGGAACGCGTCAGAGGGTCTGTAAGCCGGGTTCTGTCCACCCGCGCGAGGCGGGATAGGCGACCATTCCTCTAGGACGACGCTTGCGCGCCGCCTCCAGCAACCAACCCGGACGACGGGCCGGAACGAGGCCCATGTGCCGTCCCTATTCGGTCTTGCTCCCGGTGGGGTTTGCCATGCCGTTCCTGTTACCAGGCCCGCGGTGCGCTTTTACCGCACCCTTTCACCGTGACGTGGCCGAAGCCGTCGCCGTTTGCTCTCTGTGGCACTTTCCCTGGGGTCGCCCCCGCCGGGCGTTACCCGGCACCGTCGTTTCCGTGGAGCCCGGACTTTCCTCGCCCCCGTTCTTGCGAACGAGGCCGCGGCCGCCCGACCCTCTGACCCGGCCCGCCTAGCGCAGCTTCGCCGCCGGGGAAAGCCGCTCAGTCGTCGCCCTGCGGCTTGGGCAGCAGGAGCGCCAGCAGCAGCGAGCGGCACTCGCCGTCGATGATCCCGTCCACCATCTCCGGCCGGAAGCGGCGCTGGAAGGCAGTCACCGCCGCGACCGGATCCTCGACGTCGTAGCCGAACCGTTCGAGCGCGAGCAGGAAGCCGGCGTCGCTCCAGTGGGGGTCCATTAGGTTCTGGGTGGGCCGTGGCAGGGCCAGCCGCAGCCGTGCGAGCTTGCCCCACGGAAACAGTTCGCCAGGATCCTGCTTGCGCGCCGGTGCGATGTCCGAGTGGCCGACCACGTTCCCGCGGGTGATGGCGTGGCGCTGCTTGATGTCGGCGACCAGCCGGATCACCGCGTCGATCTGCTCGTCTGGAAACGGGACATAGCCCCATTCATGGCCCGGATTGACGATCTCGATGCCGACGGAGGCGGAATTGATGTCGGTCACCCCCCGCCAGTGCGAGCGGCCGGCGTGCCAGGCCCGCCTTGCCTCGTCCACCATGCGGACGACGGTGCCGTCCTCGGCAACGAGATAGTGGCACGACACCTTCGCCTCTGGATCGGCCAGCCGGGCGATGGCGGAGGCGGCGTCCTGCATGCCGGTATAGTGCAGCACCACCATGGTGACCGGCAGTGAACGATCGTCGAAGTTCGGCGAAGGCCTGTCGATAAACTGCATGCACCCCGTCCCCAAGCTACGCCGAAGCGATGCGTCGCCCGCCGGGCAAAGGCAAGCCGGAGGTCCGGCGGCGCCGCGCGCGGCCGCCGGAGCGTGGCGACCGGGCGATCAGGCGAGCCCGATGATCTGGAACTTGCTCTCCAGGGTCTCGCGGTCGAACGGCTTCATCACATATTCGTCGGCGCCCGCCTCGATCGCGGCGCGGATGTGCGCCATGTCGCCCTCGGTGGTGCAGAACACCACCTTGGGCCGCTGCGGCAGCCCGGCGTCCTTCAAGGCCCGCAGGAAATCCATGCCGCTCATCACCGGCATGTTCCAGTCGAGCAGGATGGCATCCGGAGGCGTTGCGATGCAGCTGGCGAGTGCCTCACGCCCATCGCCCGCTTCGCGAACCTCGAACCGGAGGGCCTCCAGAATGTGGCGTGCGACCTTGCGGATGACCTTCGAATCGTCAACGACCAGACAGCTTTTCATCATTTCCCCCTGAAACCCTGATCGCACGCCCGGCCCGATCTTGCGAGGGCTCACGCAGGCTGAACAATCGCGTCCAGGAGTGCGGCGGGATCGAGCACCAGGATGCGCTCCCCGGCGCGCATGGCCGCCGCCCGCACCACCCCGCGCCAGGCCGCCGGCAGGTCCCCGCCCCCGTCGACCAGTTCGGGCCGGAGCGCGACCGCATCGTGCAAAGCATCGACCAGCAAGGCATAATCATGCCCCTCGACCGTCGCCATCACCGCTTGGTTCGAGGCCATGCTGCTGCGGGCGAGGCCGATCGCACGCGGCGTGTCGATCACCGTCACCACCCAGCTGCGCAGCGCCGCCAGGCCCAGCACCGCGCGGGGAGCCCGCGGGACGGGAGTAATCTCCTTGAGTTCGACGGCATTGCCGGGCCGGTCGGAGGCGATGGCGACCACCTGGTCGGCGATCCGCGCAACCAGGTAGAGCCCCTTCATTGCAGCGCGCCCGCAGTTCGGGTGCAGCTTGCGACCGCCGCGAGCAGCGCGTCCGAATCATAGCGGTAGATGCTGGTGTCGCCGGGTCCTGCCGGATCGGGCAGGTTGCGCAGGCGGATGACCGGGGGTCCGCCCGGGCGCTCGGAAACCAGGGTCGCGCGCGCAGCCGCTTCGGTCATCAGCACGACGGCGGGCGGCTCCCACGATGCGCGACCGAGCGCGACCCGATAGCCGTGTTGTTCCAGCAAAGGCCCGATGAAAGCCGCCAGGGGACCATAGGCCGGTGCCGCGAGCAGGCAGAGCGGCCCGCCGGCCAGCCCGGATGGCGTGGCGGGTTCCAGCTGCGCAAGCAACCAGTCGACGTCGATCAGCTCGATGCGCTGCTTGTCGAGCACCACCGTGCCCGCAATCCGCCCTGCCGTGCCTGCGGCTTCCACCACCTCGGGCAGGTACACGAGATCCGTGGCGTGCCGCGCGGCATAGGCGAGCTCCTGTCGGCCGTTGCTGAGGCGCAGCACGGTCATCTCTGCACCATCGTCGACCGGGGCCACTGCCTCGGCCGCCAGCCACTTTCCGTCCAGCAAGAGCCGCAGGCGCCCGTCCGCGACGTGGACGGCTTCGGATCGGGCCAGCTGGATCCGGTCCACCGCCGCGAGCGGGACCACCCGGCGGGCGCCGTCGAGATCGACGAACACCAGCCCTGGCGGACCACCCCCGTTCGCTGCCGCTTCCTCGGGAGGCTTGTCTTCCAGGCCTTGGCTCGGCGGCGGCGGAAACCGGACGCCGGCTGCGCTGGCGATCCCGGCGCAATCGAGCAACAGCATCGGCTTGCCGCTGTCCGGCAACGTCGTTCCGGCGTAGATGCCCGTGGCCATCACCGGCGGCGACGCCGGCTTCACGACCAGTTCCTGGTGATCGAGCACCGCGTCGACGGCAAGGGCAAAGCAGCCATTCGGCGCGTTGACCACGATCAGCGTCTGCGGCTCCGTACGCGGGGCGGCCAGCTCCAGCAGCGCGGCCAGGTCCACCACCGGCATCCGGCGCGTTCGCACCTCCACCAGCTCGGTCCCGTCCTCCTCCCGGATACGCGCGCGGGGACCAGCAACGATCTCCTCCACGACCTGGCGCGGAAGGGCGAAGCGCTGCTCGCCGACCGCCACCAGGACGGCGGGGATGATCGACAGCATCAACGGCGCCTGAATCTGGATCCGCAGCCCCTCGCCCGGCCGGTTCTCGAGTTCGATCCGGCCGCCGATCTGTTCGACTGCGGACCGTACCACGTCCATGCCGACGCCCCGCCCGGAGATCGGCGTCGCCGCGTCCCGCACCGACAGCCCGGGTTCGAAGATCAATTCGGCACCTGCGGCCGGATCGAGCGCGCGGAGCTCCGCTTCCCGGCGGCTGCCGGAGGCGACGAGCTTTTTTACCAGGCGGTCGACGTCGATCCCGCGTCCGTCGTCGATGACCTCGAGCACGATCTGGTTGCCGGCCTGGCGTGCGGCGATGGTCAACTGCCCCGCCTCGGGCTTGCCGGCGGCCTGCCGCTCTGCTGCGCTTTCAATGCCGTGGTCGATCGCGTTGCGAACCATGTGCACCAGCGGATCGCGCATGACTTCGACCATGTCGCGATCGATCTCGATGTCGCTTCCCTCCAGCTTCAGCGACACCGTCTTGCCGAGCTCTGCCGCGGTATCGCGGACCAGGCGGGGAACCGCTGCGAACAGCGTCTCGATCTTCTGCATGCGGGTGCGCGTCACCGCATCGCGCATCTCGGCGATGGAAAGCGACAGCCGCGCCAGCGCCGCCTCGACGCCAGGATCGACGCTTCCCCGCCGGAGCAGACGTGCCAGTTCGTTGCGGGCGAGCACCATGTCGGACATGCCCGCCATCATCCGGTCGAGCAGGCCCACGCCCAGCCGCACGCTGCGGCCGCCGGTGCGCGGCACGGCCGCAGGAAGCGGCACGACGTCAGGGGCGCCCGGCCCCAGCGCGGCGATCAGCCCCGCTTCGTCGTCTTCCGGCACGGCAGCGCCCCCATCGAGCGCTTCGACGAGCGCCCCGATGCGATCGACCACCGCCAGCACGGCGTTGACCAAGGCGCGATCCGGCGTGCGCGTACCCGCCCGCACGTCCGCCAGCACGTCCTCGGCAGCGTGGCTCAGCCGCAGAAGCCGCGGCAGCCCTAGGAAGCCGCAGCTCCCCTTTACGGTGTGGACGAAGCGGAAAATGGCATCGAGCCGTGCGCGGTCGCCCGGCGAGGCTTCCCAAGCCACGATTTCGCCGGACAACGCCTCCAGCGTCTCGCGCGTCTCTGCGATGAACTCCCGGAGAAGATCGTCCATAAAGTCCCTGTTTCCCCGGATAGGCATGCCTGCCCCCGGGTTAAGAGGGGGTTAGCTCCGCGGGAAGGAGGCGCCGAACAGCAGCACGTCCGCCTCCGGAGGCGAGACCTGGAGCGTGCCGCCGCTCTGCTTCACCAGCGCATGAGCCAGGAACGCCGCCGCCGCGCGCGGCGCCAACAGGTCCCCTTCCCCCGACAGCGCGTCGCGCAGTTCGGGGTCCAGCACGATCCGCGGCCCGTCCGCACGCACGACGATCTCGACGCCACCCGCATTCGTCTCGGCGCCGATGTCGAGCTGGCCGCCGCGGACCAACGCGTCGCCGCCGATCAGCGCCAGGTTCAGCAGCGCCTTGATCGCGGGCTTGGGAAGGGTCGGCTCGGCGACCATCCACCCGAGCTTCACCCGGTGGTTCTCCGAAAACAGCCCCTCGATCGCGGCGCGCGCCTCGCGCGTGTCGACCACGTCGCCGAACCCGCCGGCGGCGCCAAAGGCCAGGCGAAAGAACTTCAGCTTGTTGGCGGAAGCGCGCGCACTTTCTGCCAGCAATTCCAGGCATCGCGCCCGCATCGCCGGGTCCTGCTCGTCGGCCAGCAGCTCCAACCCGTTGTTGAGCGCGCCTACCGGGCTGAGAAGATCGTGGCACAGCCGGGAGCACAAGAGGCTCGCAAAGTCGGTGGCGCTGATCTGCATGGCGGAAATCCGATCGAAATGGGTGTTCGGCGCACCTTCTGACGCTGCCGGACGGTCTCCGCAACCTCAGCCGACAAAGCGTAGCGGGACCGGGACGAACCGTCCGGCGACGGGTCCTTCCGCCACCGCGCGCCAGCAGCCGAGCGTCTCGGCATTGGTGATGATCCACAAGGCGCCGTCGGCGTGCGACGCGGCCGCATCGGCGCTGGAAGGACGCACCGCCCCCCGGGGATGCGAGTGATAGTGGCCCAGCACCGCAGGCCCGCCCCCGCGCGCTGCGCGGTGGGCCGTGAGCAGCGCGGACGGATCGATCTCGAAGGTGGTCGTCGGGTCCGCGGCGACATTGGCGGCGGGCATCAGCGCCGTGACCCGGCCGGGCTCGCCCAGGAGCAGCCCGCACACCTCCCGGTCGGGCGAAACCGCCGCGGCATCGCGGATCGCCTGCGCGATCCCGGTTGCAATCTCCAGCGTCATTCCCATCTAGCTAGAACATGATCCGGGGGGATTCCATCATTGCGGCGCAGGTCGCCGAGGCAGCCGACGGGTGGCGTCTGGACCGTGCACTCGCGCACGCGCTGCCGGACCTGTCGCGCGAGCGGCTGAAGGCGCTGATGACGTCGGGCAAGGTGCTGGCGAGCGACGGTACCGCCGCTTCCGATCCCTCGCGCAAGGCGCGCGCCGGCGACCGGTTCGACATCCACGTCCCTGCGCCCGAACCGGCGGACAATGTGGCCCAGGACATCGCGCTCACCGTCGTGTTCGAGGACGAGCATCTGATCGTGGTCGACAAGCCGGCCGGGCTGGTCGTCCATCCGGCCGCGGGCAATCCGGACGGCACCCTGGTGAATGCGCTGCTCCACCATTGCGCCGGGCAGCTGTCCGGCATCGGCGGCGTCGCCCGGCCCGGCATCGTCCATCGCATCGACAAGGACACCTCGGGGCTGCTCGTCGCGGCCAAGCACGACCAGGCGCACGAGGGGTTGGCACGCCAGTTCAAGGCGCACTCGATCGATCGTCGCTACCAGGCGATCGTGTCCGGGCGCCCGAAGACGGGCAGCGGCACCATCGACGCGCCGCTCGCGCGCTCGTCCACCAATCGCAAGAAGATCGCCATCGTCCAGGGCGGCAAGCGCGCGGTGACGCATTGGTCGCTGGTACGCCCCCTGCGCGAGGCGGCGCTGGTGGAGTGCCGGCTGGAGACGGGGCGGACCCATCAGGTGCGCGTCCACATGGCCTCAATCGGCCACCCCCTGGTAGGCGATCCGGTGTACGGTCGGGCGCGTCCGCAGCACCGCGAAGCCCTGGAAACCCTGGGTTTCCGGCGTCAGGCTCTGCACGCGGCACATCTAGGGTTCATCCACCCTGTACTAAGGCACGCTTTAGCGTTCCATAGCGAAGTTCCGGCAGACATGCAGGAACTGTTGCACCATCTTCACGTATAAGCTGGCGCGCGCTTTTCGAGGAAAGCCTGCGCAAATAAGGGAGAAGCGATCATGGCTAGCGGCAGCAACGTCCCCGCGACGATTCCCGCATTGGGCGGCGAAGCGAGCCTCAACCGCTACCTGTCGGAGATCCGGAAGTTTCCGATCCTGGCGCCCGAGCAGGAATATATGCTTGCCAAGCGGTTCCAGGAGCATGGCGACACCGAGGCTGCGGCGCAGCTGGTGACCAGCCACCTGCGGCTCGTGGCCAAGATCGCGATGGGCTATCGCGGCTATGGCCTGCCCGTGTCCGAGCTCATCTCGGAGGGCAACATCGGCCTGATGCAGGGCGTGAAGAAGTTCGAGCCGGACCGGGGCTTCCGCCTCGCGACCTATGCGATGTGGTGGATTCGCGCCTCGATCCAGGAGTTCATCCTGCGCTCCTGGAGCCTCGTGAAGATGGGCACGACCGCGGCGCAGAAGAAGCTGTTCTTCAACCTGCGGCGCATGAAGTCCAAGCTCGACGCGTTCGAGGACGGCGATCTCAGCCCCGAGCATCTCGCCAAAATCGCGACCGATCTGGGCGTGACGGAGGAAGAGGTCACCTCCATGAACCGCCGCATGGCGATGGGCGGCGACACGTCGCTCAACGTCCCCATGCGCGAGGACGGCGAGAGTCAGTGGCAGGATTGGCTGGCCGATGAGGGCCCGCTGCAGGACGAGCGCGTCGCCGATGCGCAGGAAGCCGATGTCCGCCACGGCATGCTGGTCGAGGCGATGGACGACCTCAACGACCGCGAGAAGCACATCCTGACCGAGCGGCGCCTGACGGACGACCCCAAGACGCTGGAGGAACTCTCCCAGGTCTATGGCGTCAGCCGCGAGCGCGTCCGCCAGATCGAGGTGCGCGCGTTCGAGAAGCTGCAAAAGGCGATGATGCGCCTGGCCGGCGACAAGCGCCTGCTCGCCACCGCCTGAACTTTCGGGACGCGCCATCGGGTGCGTCCCGGCCCGCCCCTAGGGGCGTACGGGCGGTTCCAATCCGTCGCGCTTCGCTCTAGCTGTCGGCCATGGTCGCCGCAGTCCGAACCCGATCGCCCGTCCGCCGCCTGCTGGGCTGGCTCGTCAAGCTCGCGCTGGGCTTCGTCGCCCTCTCCGTGGCCATGACGGTGGTCTACCGCTTCGTGCCCGTTCCCATCACCTGGACGATGCTGGGCGACGTCTTCACGGGCCATGGGGTGACCAAGTCCTGGCGTTCGCTTTCCCGCATCGACCCGGACATGGCGCGCGCGGTCATCGCGGGCGAGGATTCCGGCTTCTGCTCGCACAGCGGCTTCGACTTCGACGCCATCGCCAATGCGGCCAAGCGCAACGCCCGCGGCGGGCGCATCCGCGGCGGATCCACGATCAGCCAGCAGACGGCGAAGAACGTCTTCCTGTGGCAGGGCGGCGGCTATGTCCGCAAAGCGCTGGAGGCGTGGTTCACGCTCTTGATCGAGAACATCTGGGGCAAGCGGCGGATCATGGAGGTGTACCTCAACGTCGCCGAGACCGGCATCGGCACCTATGGTGTCGAGGCGGGTGCGCGCCGCTATTTCAAGCACGGCGCCGACACGCTTTCACCGTCGGAAGCGGCACGCATCGCCGCGGTGCTGCCGTTGCCCAAGAAGCGCGCAGCGATCGCGCCGCACGGCTTTACGCGCCGGCACGGCAACACCATCGCCGCGCGCGTGGGCGTGGTGCGCCGGCAGGAACTGGACGCCTGCCTCCGCTGAGGTCAGGCGTCCGTCGAATTACTTGGTCTCGCCGCTCGCGGCGTCGCTCACCGCGCTGCCGGCCTTGTCGGCCGCATCGCCGACGCTCTTGGCCGCGCCCGCGACCGCTTCGGTCTGGATCGTGTCGTTGTTGCTGGCGCGCAGCAGGAAATAGCCGCCGATCAGGACTGCGATCAGCAGCACGATGGCGAGAAGCGCCGTGCCGCCGCCGCCGCTGCGGCGTTCCACGACCGTGGTGTGCGGTGCAGCGCCCGTGGTGGTGGTGGTCGTCGTATCGATGCGATCGTCGGACATGGCATTCACTCCCTTCCGTTTCGAATGCGGATTAACTCCGCCTTCGAAACGAAAGTTCCCGCGATGCCGCGCGACGACCTGCCCGATCAGAACGGCAGCTTGAAGCCCGGGGGCAGCGGCAGACCGCTGGTGAGCTTGGACATCTCGCCCTGGCTGGCGGCGTCCGCCTTGGCGCGCGCGTCGTTGAGCGCCGCTGCGATCAGGTCTTCCAGCATCTGCTTTTCGCTGGGCTGAAGCAGCGAGTCATCGATGTCGACGCCGAGGATCCGGCCCTTTGCCGAGGCACGGATCTTCACCAGCCCGCCGCCGGACTGACCCTCCACCTCGATCGTGTCGAGGCTGGCCTGCGCCTTTTCGAGTTCGGCCTGCACATTCTGCGCCATGGCCATGATGTCGTTGAGGTCTTTCATCGAGCGATGCTCCCGTCCTTGCGTTTCCAGTGATCGAGTTCGGCGCCCGGAAAGGCTGCCATGGCCGCCACCACCAGGGGCGACGCCAGTATCTCCGCGCGCTCCGCCTCGGCCTGTGCCGCCAGCGTTTCACGCAGCGTCGGGTTCCCCGCCCCCTCCCCGATCAGGATGCTCCAGGTCTGGCCGGTGATCTCCCGAAGCGCCAGGCCCAGGTCGCGCGTGAAGTCGGTCGGCAGCGGCCGCGTGCCCGACATTTCGAGCTCTGGCGGCTCCAGGCGGATCGGGCGGACGTGGTTGCGGACCTGCACCTGCAGGGTGTGGCGGCCGTGCTTTTCCAGCAAGTCCGCGATCGCCTCGACGCTATCGGGCAGCGCGGGCGGCGCCGGCTCCGGCTCCGCGGCGACCGGCGCCAGAGCAGGTGCGGGTGCGGGTGCGCTGGCGCCCTGGGGCACTCCCCCGGCGGGCAGCGCCGGTCCGCGGCCTTCTGCCAGCGCCCGTGCAAGCTCGCCCGGGTCCGGCAGGCTCGACGCATGGATCACGCGCAGCAGCGCCATCTCGCAGGCTTCGATCGGCAGCGCCGCGCGCGCGACCTCGTCATGCCCCTTCAACAGCAACTGCCACAGACGATGCAGCATCGGGAACGACAGCGACTCGGCCCAATGGGCGAGCGCCTCGCGCTCCTCTGCCGATTGCCCGGCGGGCGGCGTCGCCCCGACCTTGGCGAGGGTCACGCCATGCACCGTCTCCAGCAGGGTGCGCAGCACCGCCTGCGGATCGACGCCCAGGTCATATTGGCCGCGCAGCGCCGCGAGCGCCGGCGCCGCCTCGCCTGCCAGCAGCAGCCGGAACAGTTCGCGGATCGCCCCGCGGTCGGACAGGCCCAGCATCGCTCGCACCGCGTCGGCACGCACGCCCTCGCCTTCCATCCCGGCATGAGCGATCGCCTGGTCGAGGATCGAAAGGCCATCGCGGGCCGAGCCTTCCGCCGCACGCGCGATCAGCGCCAGCGCCTCGGGCTCCGCTTCGAAGCCTTCGGCGGCGACCACATGCGCGAAATGCTCAGCGAGCAGCTCGGCGGGGATTCGGCGCAGGTCGAATCGCTGGCAGCGCGACAGCACCGTGACCGGCACCTTGTTCACCTCGGTCGTGGCGAACAGGAACTTCACATGGCCGGGCGGCTCCTCCAGTGTCTTGAGGAGGCCGTTGAAGGCCGCCTTCGACAACATGTGGACTTCGTCGATGATGTAGATCTTGTAACGCGCCGATACCGCCGCGTAGCGCGAGGCCTCGATGATCTCGCGGATGTCGTCGATGCCGGTGTGGCTGGCGGCGTCCATCTCGATCACGTCGATATGGCGCCCCTCTGCGATCGCGCGGCAGGGCTCGCATACCCCACACGGATCGATGGTCGGGCCGCCCTGCCCGTCCGGACCGATGCAGTTGAGCGCCTTGGCGATCAGCCGCGCGGTGGAAGTCTTGCCGACCCCGCGCACCCCGGTGAGCAGGAAGGCATGCGCCAGCCGGTCGCGCTTGATCGCATTCCCCAGCGTGGTGACCATCGCATCCTGGCCAATCAGCTGGGAGAAGGTCTGGGGCCGATACTTGCGTGCCAGCACGCGATAGGCGTCCGCCTTGGCGGTGGGCTGCGGCGTCTCGCCCAGGTCTAGGAAGGAATCGGACATGTCGGCCGATCCTTAGCGGCTCACGCAGCGGCTGTCGAAGCCGCGGGCTGCAAAGAGGCGGCTTGCAACGCCTGCGAGCGATGAGCCAGCGATGGGTTGAGGTGGGAGCCGGAACGACCCGGTACGGAATCGTTGCGGCTGCTTCCTTCCGGACCTGACCGGGTTGGCGACGGCACCGTCCGCCCGACTCCCGCGCGCCATATGGACAAGGGCCGGCCCCGTGGCAAGCCCGGCGTCACTCGGCGGGTAGCGGTGCTCAGACGCCGGGCGGCAGGTCGGTCCCGATCACAGGTGCCGGAGGCTGCGGGAGCGAGACCTCCCGGGCCATCGCGGCGACATCGGCGATGTGGCGCTGCAGGCGCTCCACCATGCGGACAGCCGCGGGATGATATTCGTCCCAGCGCTCGACGGCATCCTCCGCGATCCAGCGCCGCTGGAAAGCGCGAAAGCTCTCCGTCAGTTCGATGCAGTCGATCTTCATCGCCCGGGCGAGCGCAGCGTCCCGGGCATTGCCGCCGGCGATGATCGGATCGAACACCTCGCGGTGGATGAACTGCTGATAGGAGGTCAACAGCCGCCCCATCGCGCTTCGGCGCGTGGCGAGAAAGGCCGCGGAGGGGCGCAGTTGCGGGTCGCGAAGAAGCGGATCGCCTTCTTTGAGCAGCGCCAGCATCCAGCCGTGATGATCCTGCAAGCGTTGCAGCATGCTCGCTCCCCTCGTGCACATTGGCGACGAAGTCCCGCGGAACCCGTGGTTTCTGTCCCGCTCCCGCTCGTTAGCACAAATAGCCGGATCGCGCCCGGGGGGATGCATCCGGCGCGCCCGCTGGATCGATCGCCACTGTGGGGTTGCTCAGACTGGCAAAGCGGGCAAAGGCTCCCCGCCAAAGCAGGGGGACACCATGGCGATTCTTTCCGACCGCTGGATCCGGGAACAGGCGGTCGAGCACCGCATGATCGAGCCGTTCGTCGAGGCGCAGCGGCGCGAGGGCTGCATCAGCTACGGCCTGTCCTCCTATGGCTATGACGCGCGGGTCGCGGACGAGTTCAAGATCTTCACCAACGTCGATTCGGCGACGGTGGACCCCAAGGACTTCGCCGCCAACAGCTTCGTCGACCGGCAGACCGACGTGTGCATCATCCCGCCCAACAGCTTCGCGCTGGCCCGCACGGTCGAATATTTCCGCGTGCCCCGCGACGTGCTGGTGATCTGCCTCGGCAAGTCCACCTATGCGCGCTGCGGCATCATCGTGAACGTGACCCCGCTCGAACCCGAGTGGGAGGGCCATGTCACGCTGGAATTCTCCAACACGACCCCCCTCCCGGCCAAGATCTACGCCAACGAGGGTGCCTGCCAGTTCCTGTTCCTGAAGGGCAACGAACCGTGTGAGACCAGCTACGCCGACCGCGCCGGCAAATATATGGGCCAGCGCGGGGTCACGCTGCCCCGGCTGTAGGGGCGCCTTCCCTCCCGCTTCCCGCTTAGGCCGGTTAGCCGGTCTTGCTCCGAGCACCGGACCGGCCTCGAGCGGAATTCCCGCTCCATGGGCGGCCGACCGGCAGTGAAGCGCAGGACGGCCGAGGCCAGCGAACCCCTGGGGCCCCGTTGGTTGCCCATGCTGTGCCGGGCTGCGGCGTCATGAACGTCACCTCTCTACCCGTCGCCACGGCCGCGTAGCCTGCGGACCGTTGATGATCCGCCGTGAGCCGGTTCGACGCGCACGGCCGACGACTCTGAGCTAGGTCGGGTCAGTCCAGAATCGTGAGAAAACGCTCCGTCGAGAGCGCTCCATCATGTCAGCCCCGCGGTGGCAGCCAAGCCACGCTCCGGACCGTCTGGCGCAGCAGAGGGGCCGTGGCCCGTCCCCAGGAAGACCCGACTTTCCGCAGGGCGCCGCTGCGTCCTTCAGGCACGGTTCCGCACCCCGCGATCAACGCCGCCTCCCTGCCTTACGCGATCGGCTCCGCCTGGCCAGCAGCGCCCCAGACAGCAAAACGCCCGCGCGGGGGTCCGCGCGGGCGCTTTTCGATCGCTTGCTGGTCCGGCGAACCGGATCAGAAGTCGTTGCGGTACTGCTCGTTGCCGACGAACCCAAGCTTGGTCACGTTGGACCGCTTGATGATCGACAAGATGCCGTCGACGACCTCGTAGCGGGCGTTCGCGTCGGGCTGGAAGTGGAGTTCCGGCTCCGGCGACATCGCCGCAGTCTGGTCGAGGTACTGACGCAGCGTCACCTCGTCGACCGTCGCACCGTTCCAGGTGACGACGCCGTCCGCCGTGATCGCGATCTTGTTCTTTTCCGAATCAACCACATCCTGCCTGTTCGGATCCGGCTGAGGCAGATCCACCTTCACCGCATGCGTCTGAATCGGGATGGTGATGATGAACATGATGAGGAGCACGAGCAGGACGTCGATCAACGGCGTCGTGTTCATTTCCATCATCGGCTCGCCGTCATCGCGGCCGCCACTCATTGCCATGTGAGACTACTCCTCGAAAACGCCGGCATCAGAGACGGGGCGTGCCGCCCGGCTCGGGCTCCGAGATGAAGCCGACCTTGGCGAAGCCAGCCGACTGCATCGTGTAGATGGTGCCGCCGATGCAGCGGTACGGGGTGTTCACGTCGCCGCGGATGTGGACCTCGGGAAGCTCGACGCCCGGAGCGTTCGGGCCGCCCTGACGTGCGACCTCGTCCTCGAGCTTCTTGACCGCGCGCTCGCGAAGTTCGCCGCTGCTGACCGGCGTGAGGTTCCAATACACCTCACAGCTGTTGCCGGAGCCGCGTACGGAGAGCGACACGTTTTCAGGCTTGGTCGTCGTCGGCTCGAACTCCACCTTCGGAAGCTGCAGTTCCACCGACTGGACCACCACCGGCACTGCGATCAGGAAGATGATCAGAAGCACCAGCATCACGTCCACGAGCGGCGTGGTATTGATGTCCGAAAGCGGCTTTTCTTCGGAGCCGTCGCCGCCAACACTCATCGCCATAAGGCTATCCTATTCTCGTTTTCGTCACGTCGTCCGCCGGGCCGTGAAGCCCGGCGGCGAGGTAGGTATCCGCTTACGGACGGGTCGGCACGCCACCGGTCTGGCCGGCGGTCGTGGTGCCGGTCACCGGCTTCGCAGCGGTCGCGGCCGGCTTGGCAGCAACGGTCGACTTCGAAGCGAGCGTCGGGCGAACCGCGCCGTTCGAGGCCAGGAAGCCCAGCACGTCGTTCGAGAAGGCCGACAGGTCTTCCGCGATCGACTTGTTGCGGCGCTGCAGCCAGTTGTAGGCGAGCACGGCGGGAACCGCGACGACCAGACCGATGGCGGTCATGATCAGCGCTTCACCGACCGGGCCGGCGACGTCGCCGATGGCGGCCTGGCCAGCGGCACCGATCTTCACCAGCGCGCGGTAGATGCCGACCACGGTACCGAACAGACCGACGAACGGCGAGGTCGCGCCGACGGTCGCGAGGAACGCGAGGCCCGCACCGAGCTTCGAGTTGATCGCGGCTTCCGAACGCGCGAGCGAGCCGTGCAGCCAGTCATGCGCCTCGACCGGATCGGTCAGCTTGGCGTGCTGCTCCTGAGCGGCGAGGCCGTCGTCGACGATCTGGCGATAGGCCGAGTTCTTGTCGAGCTTGGCAGCGCCTTCGCGCAGCGAGTTCGACTGCCAGAAGGTCGCGCGGACGCGCTTCGCCTGGTTGATGATCTTCTGCTGCTCGAACAGCTTGGTGAACAGGATGTAGAACGAGCCGACCGACATGATCACCAGGATGGCGAGCACGGTCCAGGCGATCGCACCGCCCTGCTGCAGAGCTTCCCAGAAGCCGAAGTTCGGAGCGCCGGCGGGAGCCCCGGCAGCAAAGATGTTGGTGAGCATTGTGAGATGTATCCCTTACAGAAGCATGCGCGAATGGTTCTAAGGTGCCCGGCGCACGAGCGCCGGGCCTTGTACGATTATTGGTCTTCGAGCTTCCAGGTCACGCTGAGCGGATAGGTCGAGGCGACCGGATTGCCCGCTGCGTCCTGTGCCGGCGTGAACCGCACGCGGCTCTTGGAGATCCGGCACGTCGTCTGGTCCAGCGCGGAGTTGCCGCTCGAGGACGTGACGACGCAATCGGTCACCCGACCATCGGTGCCCACGGTCAGCTTTGCGCTGACGCGACCTTCGGCGCCCTCGCGAACCGCCGACGGCGGATACGCATCACGGCCGAAGAACTGGCCCGGATTACCCTTCAGACCCGCCTTCTTGCTGATCGCAGGCGGGGCCGGCGGAGCGGGCGGCGCAGGAGGTGCCGGCGGCGCGGCGACCGGAACCGGATTGTACGTCGGCGGCGGCGTCGTCACCGACTGGATCACCACCGGCGGCGGTGTCTGCACGCGCACGATCGGCGGCGGCGTCACCACCGGCGGCGGCGACTGCGGCGGCTGATCCGGCGGCGGCGGCGGCGGCGGCGGAACTTCCTCAGGCGGGGGCGGCGGCTCGACGATGTCGAACGTGTCCAGGTCCTCCACCTGCTTCTTCACGTACTTGTACGCGAGACCAGATATAAATGCGTACCCAATGAGCACGTGCAGCAACGCCACGACGGCGATTGCGACGATGCGCCCAGGACCCGCTTTTTGATCAGCATAGGCCATTCAGCAACAAAACTCCTTAAGCCTCACACCGAGTGGTACGGAGCGCGTTCGCAGCCCGCGACCTTGCATCCGCACCATCGCCGTAGCGCTGCTGGGAACACCGCCGATTCTCTATCGTGGCACTTTCCGCGACGCAAACGCTTTGTCAGACGCAACAAAAGTGCAATCGTCGGTACGAACGCCCGCATCTTGAATCGGCCTAGGTCGATGCTGCAAGATCGCGTAGATGCTGGCAACCATGTTTCGACTTTATCCTGCATCCGCATCGGCGGCACTGCTGCTTTTCGCCCCCCTTTCGCCCGCGGCAACGGCACAGCAAACCGCGCCCGCCGAGCAGCCCGCCGTCGGCTATGCGGAAGTCGCCGATCTGGTGCTTGCGGCGCCGCTGGTCATCGACGCGACGATCACCAGCGCGACCCGCATCAAAGGTGCCGAGGCCGCCGGCGTCGCCGCCAATGCGGCCCGCTTCTATGTCGAGGCAGAGGTCGGCGCGCTGATCCGCGGCTCGGGCGCGATGCCGGCGCGAATCGGCTATCTCGTTGATGTTCCGCTGGATTTCCGAGGACGTGCGCCCAGTCTGAAGAAGACGCGGGTGCTGATCTTCGCCCGCCCGGTCGCCGGCCGGCCCGACCAGGTACAGCTCGTGCAGCTTGATGCGCAGCGGAGCTGGAGCCCGGCGCTCGACGCGCGCGCACGCGGTGTCGTCCGGGAGATCCTGGATCGCAACGCGCCCCCGGCGATCACCGGCATCGGCAACGCCTTCCACGTCGTGGGCACGCTGCCGGGCGAGGGAGAGACGCAGATCTTCCTGAAGACGGAGACCGGCGACCCGGTGTCGCTGCTGGTGCTGCGCCGCCCGAATCAGCCGCCCCGCTGGGCCGTGTCGTTCGGGGACATCGTCAATGAGGGCGCTGGTCCGCCGCAGCGGGACACGCTGGGTTGGTACCGACTCGCCTGCGGGCTCCCGCGCAGCCTGCCCGCCTCCGCCCTGGAGACGCAGGACGAACAGGGCGCGCGAATCGCCGCCGAGGACTATCAGTTCGTGCTGCGCTCGCTCGGCCCCTGCCACGCCGAGTCCGGCGCCGGCGCCTGATCTTGCGCGACGGCGAGGGCCTCAGTCGCCCTCGCCGTCGCGGGCGAGATGGACGAAGTCCCGCTCGAACCGGCGTAGATTGGCGCCTCCGTCCACGAACAGCACCTGCCCGGTCGTCGCCCGCGCACCGGCTAGGAACAGCACCGCATCGGCGATGTCGTCCGGTTCCGGCAAGCGCGCGAGCGGCATGAGGCCGGCGAGTCGCGCCACCTGCTCGGGCGTATAATCCGCGGTCGGCATCGTCAGTCCCGGCGCCACGCCGTTCACGCGGACACCCGGCTTCAGCGCATAGGCAAGCGTGCGGGTGACCTCCGCCAGCGCCTGCTTGGAAATCGTGTAGGCGAGCTGGTCCGCAGGCGGCTGGACGATGCGCTCGTCCAGCATGTTGATGACGCAGGTCCCTTCCGCGGGCGCCTGCGCCGCAACCGCGGCTGCGAGCGCGAACGGTGCCGCGGCGTTCACCGCGAAATGCCGCACCAGCGCATCCATGCCGGGCACCGCTGCGTCCTCGGCCCGGAAGCAGGAGGCGTTGTTGACCAGAAGCGTCACCGGCTGCCCGAAATGCGCCGCCACGCGCGGCACCAGGCCCGCTACCGCCTCCGGATCGGAAAGCTCCGCTGCGAAGCATTGATAGGGCGCGCCCGCAGCCTCGAGGCGGGCAAGAAGATCCGCGTCCGGCTCGCCTTCGCTGCTCGCGTGCAACGCCAGCGCATAGCCCGCCTCCCCAAGCCGGGCCGCGATATGCGCGCCGAGCCGCCGGTAGCTTCCGGTGACCAGTGCCAGCGGGCGGGCAGCGGCAGGCGATGTCACGGGCGGTGACGGACCAGCCGGATCCCGATCGATTCGCCCGCCTCGGCGATGGCGAGCTTCACGATCGATACCTCCACCCGCTGCACGCGCGGATCGGAGATGAACAAGGTGCGTGCGATATGGTCCGCAACCCCTTCGATCAGCGTGAAATGTACGCCCTGCGGCAACGCCTCGCTCGCCGCGTGCTTCAGGTCGAGATAGCTCTTCGACGCCGACAGCGGCGTGTCGGGCGCGAAATGTTCGGGGCAGTCGAGGTCGACCGTCATCGAGATGCGCAGCGGCTGCGGCAGGTGCGTCTCTTCGGAATAGACGCCGGTCAGAACCTGCACTTCGAAGTCGTGTACCTGGAGTTGGAGAAGATCGCGCACCGGTTGCTGTCCCTTATGGTTCGATTCGTCCCCTAGCAGATGAGGAGGCGTCGGGAAGCTGCCCTTCCGGAGAGCACGACCGCCGCCCGCGATTCAGCTTTGCGTCCGCCCGCACGGGGGCTAAACGCGCGCGCCCTCGGCAGTCCCGCCGGGGAGGAGTCGTCTGCTTCCGTGATCCACCTCGTCCCGCTTGCCCAGATCGCCCCGCACCAGGTCGAAGCGTTGCTCGACCGCGCATTCGGGCCGGGTCGCCATGAGCGCACCGCCTATCGCGTGCGTGCCGGGACTCGCGCGATCCCGGAGCTCAGCTTTGCAGCGGTGGCGGAAGACGGCGCGCTACTCGGCACCATCCAGTGCTGGCCGGTTTCGCTCGCCTGCGACGACGGCGAGCGCGTGGCGATGGTGATGGTAGGGCCGGTCGCGGTGGAGCCGGCGGCGCAGCAGGGCGGCATCGGGCGCATGCTGATGCGCCACATGCTCGACGCGGCGGATGCGATGCGCGATCCGCTGCCGCTGATGCTGATCGGCGATCCGGAATATTACGGCCGCTTCTTCGGCTTCGACGCAGCGCACACGAGCCGCTGGCGCCTTCCCGGGCCATTCGAAGCGCGCCGCCTGCTGGCCCGCGGTACAGGAGTTCCGGAGTGCGCGGGCGAGCTTCAGCCACGCCAGGTCGTGCCGGACTGAGGGTTGTGCGGGGTTGCGCCCGCGCGCCCGGGTCGCCATCGAAGGTCGGGTCATGCCCATGCGTCCCCTCCCCGATCTCGCCTCGCTCTCCCTCGCAGAGATTGCCCAGCTGATGGAGGAAGACCGGCTGCCGCCGGTCGAGCGCTGGAATCCGACGCATTGCGGGGACAGCGGTATGACGATCCTGCGCGACGGCCGCTGGCTTCACGAAGGCGCGCCGATCACCCGCGAATCGATGGTGCGGCTTTTCTCCACCATCCTGCGGCGCGAGCCCGACGGCAGCTACGTCTTGGTCACTCCGGTGGAAAAGCTCTCCATCGCGGTGGAGGATGCGCCGTTCGTGGCAAGCGAGCTTCGCGCCGAGGGCGAGGGCACCGAAAGCCGGCTGATCTTCCGCCTGAACACGGGGGACCTGGTGCTGGCCGACGCGGGCCATCCCCTGCGCTTCGAACAGGGCCCGGACGGCGCCCTCCCCTATCTGCAGGTACGCGGCGGCATGGACGCGCGCATGGCGCGGCCGGTCTATTACGAGCTCGTCGAGCGCGCGCTGGCGCGTGAGGGACAGGATCCCGTCCCCGGCGTGTGGAGCGCGGGCAGCTTCTTCCCGCTCGACGCGGCATGACGCTTGCCGAACGGCTGCGTGCCGGCCTCGCGCAGCCGGCGCAGATGCCGCTGCTGACGGGGGATTTCGACGAGGATGAAGTGGCGGCCGTCCGCTGGCGCGAGGCGGCGGTTCTGGTCGCGGTCACCGACCGGGAGGAGCCGGGCATCCTGCTGACCCAGCGGACGGCGACGCTGCGCAACCATGCCGGCCAGATCGCCTTTCCCGGCGGCCGCATCGATCCGGAAGACCCCGACGCCGTCGCCGCCGCGCTGCGCGAGGCCGAGGAAGAAGTGGCGCTGCCGCGCGAGGCCGTCGACGTGGTGGCCAGCCTCGATCGCTATCGCACCGCCACCGGCTTCACCGTCACGCCCGTGGTGGGCGTAGTGGCGCCCGACCTGCCGCTCGCTCCCAACCCGCACGAGGTGGCCGCGGTGTTCGAGGTGCCGCTGGCCTTTCTCCTCGACGCGGCCAACCACGCCAAGGGCCACGCCACCTGGCGCGGCCGGGAACGCCATTATTACGAGATCTGGTTCGAAGGCTGGAGAATATGGGGTGCTACGGCAGCGATGCTGGTGAACTTGTCGCGGAGGCTCGCGTGGACGGCCTGACGCTGCCTGCCGCCGATTGGCAGGACCGGCCCGGGCTCGCCGGCCTCGCGGAGGCGTTGGGCGGCGATCGCGGCGAAGCCCGCTTCGTGGGCGGCGTCGTTCGCGACACGCTGCTCGGCATCGCCGCCGCAGACCTGGACGTCGCCACCGCCCATGATCCCCAGACGGTCCTGGCGCGCCTGAAGGCCGCCGGCATTCGCGCCGTCCCGACGGGGCTTCAGCACGGCACCATCACCGCGGTGCTGGAAAGCGGCCCGGTGGAGGTCACGACCCTTCGCCGCGACGTGGCGACCGACGGACGCCACGCCACCGTCGCCTTCACCGACGACTGGCGCGAGGACGCGGTGCGGCGGGACTTCACCATGAACGCGCTCTATGCGGACATGGTCACCGGCCGGATCACCGACTATTTCGACGGCGTCGCCGATCTGCGCGCGGGTCGCGTGCGCTTCATCGGCGATCCGCTGCGCCGCATCGCCGAGGATCACCTGCGGATCCTGCGCTTCTTCCGCTTCCTCGCGCGCTTCGGCGACACGCCCGATCCGGAGGGTCTCGCCGCCTGTGTCGCGCGCGCCAACGACCTGATGGCGCTGTCCCGGGAACGGGTGGCCGACGAACTGCTCAAGCTGCTGGTGGCGCGCTCGGCCGTGGAGGTCGTCGGATTGATGCAGGCGCAGGGCATCTTCGTGCCCGTCCTGCCGGAGATCGACTCGGCCAGCGTCGCCCGGCTCGCCCGCCTGGCGGCTCGGGAGCAGGCCTGTGGCGTCGCCCCCGACGCGATCCGCCGGCTGGTCGCGCTGATCCCTGCGGAGGCGCTCGAGTCCGTCGGCGCCCGGCTCAAGCTCTCCAACGCGCAGCGCAAGCGGCTGGCGCTGGCGGCAAGTGCCGAGGGCATCAGCTCGCCGCGCGCGCTCGCCTATCGCATCGGAACCGAAGGGGCGATCGACCGCCTGCTGCTGTCGGACGACCCTGAAGCGGCAGGCGCCGTCGCCGACCTCCTCGACTGGGTCCGCCCGCAGTTTCCGCTGACCGGCGGCGCGCTGGTCGCACGCGGCATCGGCAAGGGCCCGGACGTCGCCCGCGCCCTGCGGCGCATCGAGGATCAGTGGATTGCGGAAGGCTTCCCGGACGCCGCGCGCGTCGAGGCGCTAACTGCGGCGGAGCTCGATCAGCGGTTGCGTTCCAGCAGCAGCTGATAGGCACGCTCGGCATCGACCGGGCGGGCATAGAGATAGCCCTGCCCATAGTCGCAGCCGAGCGCGCCCAGCGTCTGCTCCAGCGCCTCGGTCTCGATGCCCTCGGCGGTGGTGCGCATGCCCAGCGTCTGCGCGAGGCTGAGCACCGCGCGTACGATCGCCACCTTGTCCCGGTTCGCGAGCATTCCCGACACGAAGCTGCGGTCGATCTTGAGCAGGTCGATCGGCAGGCTCTGGAGATAGCCCAGGTTGGAATAGCCGGTGCCGAAATCGTCCATGGCGATCGTGGTACCGAGCGCCTTGAGCGCCCGCAGCGTCTCGGCGGTGGGATCCCGGTCACTGACGATCGCGCTTTCGGTCAGCTCGATCGTCAGCCGCCGCGGCGCCAGGTTATGCGCTGCAAGCGTGCGCTCCACCAGCGCGACCACATTGTCCCGCCGCAGCTGGACGGCAGAGAGGTTGACGGCGACCGTAAGCCCGCAGCTCGCCCCGCTCACCCGGTCCCAGCCGGCCAGGGTGCGCATCGCCTCGTCCAGCGCCCAGCGGCCCATGGGCACGATTAGTCCGGCTTCCTCGGCCACGGGAATGAACCGGGCGGGCGGGATGTCTTCCCCCGCCTCCGTCCGCCAGCGCGCCAGTGCCTCGAACGAGACGATCCTGCCGGTCGCAAGGTCGCAGATCGGCTGGTAGTGGAGGTGCAGATTGCCGGAATCGATCGCCCGGCGCAGCTCGGTCTCGATCGAGAATTCGGCACGCATCACGTCCAGCGCCTCGGACCGGTACACCTCCGGAAGACCGGTGCGTTTGGCACGCTTCGCTGCGAACTGCGCGTGGCGGACCATGTCCTCATGATCAGCGGCCAGGCACGCGCCCAGGGCGATCCCGATCGAGCAGCCGATGCGGACCTCGAAATCCGAAAGAGTGAACGGGATCGCCAGGGCGCCACGAATCCGCTCCGCCACCTCGGTGGCGTCATCGCTACGATTGACGCCTGAGAGCAGGATCGCGAACTCGTCCCCACCGGTCCGCGCCAGCACGTCCGGCTGGCGCAACGCCCCTTTCAGGCGGCGGGCGACCGAGATGAGCAGTTCGTCTCCGACGATGCTGCCCAGGCAGGCATTGATGCGGCTGAACCGGTCGAGGTTGAGCGCGAGGACCGCGTATTGTTCGCGCCCGCCCTTCGCCAGCACCTCCTCCAGCCGGTCCTCGAAGCCCGCGCGGTTGGGAAGTCCGGTGAGCGCGTCGATCGCCATCTCGCGCCGCAGGCTGTGCTCCGTCCGCTCCTCGGGGGTGCGGTCGATCAGCGACAGCAGGCAACGACGGGCACGCGCCCCGCTGCGCCGGGTGAGCACTACCCGATAGTAGCGCGCATCAACCGCTTGCCCGAGCGTCCATTCGAACACGTCGCGAAGCGCATCTCCCTCGAGGAACCGGTGGATGCGCGCCCGCATGTCGCTGCAGTCCAGCGCGCCCTTGGGCCCTGCCTCGGCATCGATCTGTCGGAAGCCGCTGTTGATCCGAGAGAGGGTAACCTTGCCGTCACGGAGCGTCGCCACCGCCGCCGGCATCGGCAGGACGTCCAGGAACGGCTCGGTCGCCAGGGATCGGCTCATGTCCTCTCCGGAAGGACCCGGGTTTCCGGCATCCTCGTGTGCGCTAGATCGCCGTTGCGAAAGCAGTACCATCCAGTCCGGATTAGGTCCGGTGCGTTAATGCTGCGTTTCGAACGATCGTCTCAGTCGAAGCGGTTGTCGCGCGGGAAGCCGGTCGGCGGCATGCGCCCCGCAGCACCGCGCGCTGC
Organism: Sphingomonas molluscorum; assembly: GCF_039522995.1. Taxonomy (NCBI): domain Bacteria; kingdom Pseudomonadati; phylum Pseudomonadota; class Alphaproteobacteria; order Sphingomonadales; family Sphingomonadaceae; genus Sphingomonas; species Sphingomonas molluscorum. The sequence goes on from NZ_BAAAEL010000002.1 coordinate 159,300, forward strand.
GCGCCACGGGCTCAGGTCGGCCTCGGTGCGCACCCGGCCGGTCTCGCCACCCATCGTCCAGCTGAGCCCGTCCGCGAAGCGCAGGGTGCGAACGTCGGACAGGCCTCCATCGCGGAAGCGCTGGAGCTGCACGCCCTGCCCGCGCGCGAGTTCGGCCACCTCCGCCAGCGGAAACACCACCAGCTTCCGATTGTCGCCGATCGCCGCGACATAGTCGTCGTCGGGCGCGATCGGTCGGATGACGCGCAAGCGCGCACCCGGGCGCGGCGTCATCACCTGCTTCCCCTTGCGGGTTTCGGCGATCACGTCGGCGATCCGGACGATGAAACCGCGCCCGTCGCTCGCCGCCAGCAGCAAGCGGTCCGACTGCGCCGCCCGCAGGAAGCCCGCGATCTCGGCATCGCCGTCCATGTCCACCATCGCGCGCACCGGCTCGCCGAACCCACGCCCGCCCGGCAGCTTGTCGGCGCCCAGCGTGTAGAAGCGCCCCGCGTCGGTCGCGAGCAGAAGTTTGTCGGTGGTATGGGCGTGGAACGCGAACAGCGGGCCGTCGCCTTCCTTGAACTTCAGCGTCTCGGCCGCCGCCAGGTCGTTGTGTCCCTTGAGCGCACGGATCCAGCCGCGCCGCGACAGCACGACGGTGATCGGCTCGCGCTCGATCATCGCTTCCAGCGGGATTTCGCGTGCGGGCGCGGCCTCTTCCACGCTGGTGCGGCGCTTGCCGAGCGCGGTCTCGGGACCATAGCGATCGCGCAGCTTCGCCATGTCGCGCTTCAGCCGCGTGCGCTGGCGCGCCTCGGAGCCGAGCAGCAGCGTCAGCTCCGCCTTTTCCTTCTCCAGCTCGCCGCGTTCGCGCCGCAGCTCCATCTCCTCGAGCCGGCGCAGCGACCGCAGCCGCATGTTCAGGATCGCCTCGGCCTGGCGGTCGGTGAGCTGGAACTCGGCCATCATCACCGCCTTCGGCTCGTCCTCGGTGCGGATGATCTCGATCACCCGGTCGAGGTTGAGGAAGGCGATGATATAGCCGTCGAGCAGTTCCAGCCGGTCGGCGATCTTGGCCAGGCGATGTTCGGAGCGGCGGCGGAGCACCACGAACTGGTGGTCGACCCAGGCCCGGAGCACCTCGCGCAAACTCATCACCCGCGGCGTGCGCGTCGCGTCGAGCACGTTGAGGTTCAGCGGCACGCGCGTTTCCAGGTCGGTGAGCCGGAACAGCCCGTCCATCAGCGTCGCGGGGTCCACCGTGCGGCTGCGCGGCTCCAGCACAACCCGAATCTCGGCGTCCGATTCGTCGCGAATGTCGCTGAGGATCGGCAGCTTCTTGTCGTTGATGAGCGTCGCGACCTGCTCGATCAGCTTGCCCTTGGCGACGCCGTACGGAATTTCGCTCACGACGATGCGGAAGCCGCCACCCTTCTCGCGCTCCACGTCCCAGCGCGCGCGCACGCGAAAGCCGCCGCGGCCGGTGGCATAGGCCTCGGCGATGGCGGCAGGGGGATCGACGACAATACCGCCGGTCGGAAAATCCGGCCCCTTCACATGACCCAGCACTGCCACGTCGTCCGCCTCCGGCTGGTCGATCAGCATGGCGGCGGCGTCGAACAGCTCGGCGGCATTGTGGGGCGGGATGGACGTCGCCATGCCCACCGCGATGCCGGCGGCGCCATTGGCGAGCAGGTTCGGGAACAGGCCCGGGAACAGCTCGGGCTCCTGCTCCTCGCCATTGTAGGTGGGGCGGAAATCGACCGCGTCCTCGTCCAGGCCCGCCATCAGGTCGATCGCGACCTGGGTCAGCCGCGCCTCGGTGTAGCGATAGGCAGCGGCATTATCGCCGTCGATGTTGCCGAAGTTGCCCTGCCCGTCGACCAGCGGATAGCGGAGCGCGAAGTCCTGCGCGAGCCGGACCATCGCGTCATAGACGGACTGGTCGCCGTGCGGGTGGTACTTACCGATGACGTCGCCGACGACGCGCGCGCACTTCTTGTAGCCCGCCGCCGGATCCAGCCGCAGCAGCCGCATCGCCCAAAGCAGCCGGCGGTGCACCGGCTTCAGCCCGTCGCGAAGATCGGGCAGCGAGCGCGCGGTGATGGTGGAGAGCGCATAGACGAGGTAGCGCTCGGACAGGGCACTGTCGAACGGTGCATCGACGATCGCGTCGAACGGGTCCTTAAAGTCGGTCGCCATCGCCACCGCGGATAGCAGGCGCGCGCCTTGTTCCACAACCGTTCCGTGTACCCGCGCCCGCTTTCGGCAGACCGCGCTCGTCCGCGTCGCGACGCACGCCTGATTGCGACGCCCGGCCCTCTTCGCTATAGGCGCCGCCATCCCGCCCCGGCAGCACGCAAGCGCGCGCGCTTCCGGGGCCGATCGTTTTGGAAGGGTTCCGCACATGGCTCGCCGCCGCCAGATCTACGAGGGCAAGGCCAAGATCCTGTACGAGGGCCCCGAGCCCGGCACGTTGATCCAGTATTTCAAGGACGACGCGACCGCGTTCAATGCCCAGAAGAAGGGCACGATCAACGGCAAGGGCGTGCTCAACAACCGCATCTCCGAGCACATCTTCACGCTGCTCGGCCAGATCGGCGTGCCGACCCACTTCATCCGCCGCCTCAACATGCGCGAGCAGCTGATCCGCCAGGTCGAGATCGTGCCGATCGAGGTCGTGGTGCGCAATGTCGTCGCTGGATCGCTGTCGAAGCGCCTCGGCATCGAGGAAGGGCAGCAGCTGCCCCGCACCATCGTCGAATATTACTACAAGGACGATGCGCTCGGCGACCCGATGGTCACCGACGAGCATATCCTTGCGTTCGGCTGGGCCGCGCAGGACGAGCTGCACGACATGGCCGACATGGCGATTCGCGTGAACGACTTCCTGGCCGGCCTGTTCGCCGGGATCGGCATCCGCCTGGTCGACTTCAAGCTCGAGTTCGGCCGCATTTGGGAAAACGACTTCAGCCGGATCATCCTGGCCGACGAGATCAGCCCCGATGGCTGCCGCCTGTGGGACATGGTCACCAACGAGAAGCTCGACAAGGATCGCTTCCGTCGCGACCTGGGCGGCGAGGTCGAGGCCTATCAGGAGGTCGCACGCCGGCTGGGCCTGCTTCCCGAGGGCGGCGACACCGCCGTGCTCGACATGGAAACCCATCGCAAGAAGCGCGGCCGCTAAGCCCTTTGCGCCCCGGCAGCGCTTGCCTGGCAGGCACGCCGGGGCCATAGGCGCCCGCAACCACACCACTCCAAGCATTGCCCCGAGGTCCCATGAAACTCCGCATCATCGTGACGCTCAAGAACGGGGTGCTCGACCCGCAGGGCAAGGCGATCCAGCACGCGCTGGGCTCGCTCGGCTTTGACGGCGTCGCCGATGCCCGCGTCGGCAAGCTGATCGAGCTGGAGGTCGCCGACGACACCAGCGACGAGGCCGTCGACCAGATGTGCCGCAAGCTGCTCGCCAACACGGTGATCGAGAACTACCGCATCGAGCGCCAGGACGGCGTCGCGTGAAGACCGCAGTCGTCGTCTTCCCCGGCTCGAACTGCGATCGCGACATCGCGGTCGCACTCGAACAGGTGACCGGCCAGGCGCCGGCGATGGTGTGGCACGGCGACACCGATCTGCCGGACGGCATCGGCCTGGTCGCTGTTCCCGGCGGCTTCTCCTATGGCGACTATCTGCGCTCCGGCGCGATCGCCGCGCGATCCCCCGTGATGCGCGCCGTGGTCGAGGCCGCGGGTCGCGGCCTGCCGGTGCTAGGCATCTGCAACGGTTTCCAGATCCTCACCGAAACCGGCCTGCTGCCCGGCGCGCTGATGCGCAACGCCCGGCTGAACTTCGTGTGCCGCGACGCGCCGCTGACCGTCGCCAACGCGACCTCGCGCTTCACCCGCGGCTATAGCGAAGGCGAGACGGTGACGATCCCGGTCGCGCACCACGACGGCAACTATTTCGCCGACGAAGAGACGCTCGACCGCTTGGAGGGCGAGGGCCAGGTCGCGTTCCGCTATGCCGGCGTCGTCAACGGTTCGGCGCGCGATATTGCCGGCGTGCTCAATGCCCAGGGCAACGTGCTCGGCATGATGCCGCACCCCGAGCGCCGCATCGAAGCCGCGCACGGCGGCACCGACGGCCGCCGCCTGTTCGAGGGACTGGTCGAAGCGCTCGCCTGAGCGGGCGCTTCCCCCTCACGCCTTCAGCCGGAACGGCGAGAAGTTCGTTCCCCGGTCGAACACGTCCACGCCCTCGGCCCGCTTGAGCCGGTTAACCACCGCATAGGTGACCGGCGTCAGCACCACTTCCCAGCCGACCTTGAGCGCCCAGTTGGTCGCCATCACCGTCAGAACCTGGCTGGTCGGCCACACGCCCAGGAACGCGGCCGGATAAAAGATCAGGCTGTCCGCCCCCTCCCCCACGATCGTCGAGCCGATGGTGCGCGCCCACAGCATCCGCCCCTCGGTCAGCAGCTTCATCTTCGCCATAACATAGGCGTTGACCAGCTCGCCCACCCAGAACGCCGCGACCGAGGCGAAGACGATCCGCGGCACCTGCCCGAACACCGCCTCATAGGCGCGCTGCCCCTCCCAGCCGGGCGCGGGCGGCAGCGCCACCACCACGGCCGACATCAGCGCCATGAACAGCACCGCGGCAAACCCCGCCCACACGCATCGCCGCGCCCGCGCGAAGCCATAGACCTCGGTCAGCACATCGCCGAGCACATAGGAAATCGGGAAGAACAGGATGCCCGCGCCGAACACGAAGCCGCCGAGCGGCCCCTCCCCGCCAATCGTCGCGACCTTGCCCGCCCCCAGCACGTTCGAGAGCAGCAGGATGGCGACAAAGGCGGCCATCGCGAAGTCGTAGAAGCGGAAACCGGACACGCTGCGCGCGTCCGCGGGTGCCGGCGTCATGCTGCCCCTCTCTCCAGAAACGGGATGGCGCGGTTATGAGGACGGTTCCGCTTCGGCGCAATGCGCGCTAACGGAACGCGTGCGTGCGCCCGTAGCTCAGTTGGATAGAGCACGAGCCTTCTAAGCTTGGGGCCGCTGGTTCGAATCCAGCCGGGCGCACCAACGACTCCCCCTCAGCGCAGCGCGACCGCCTGGCCGGCGAAATCCTCGGCCAGCACCTGCTCGATCGGGCGCGCGATCCCGCGCGTCAGCGCCTGCGGCAGGGTGACGCGAAAGCCGCGCTCCACCAGTCCGTCGATCGCCCAGCGCACGCAATAGTCGGCAGCCACCCCGATCACCACGGCGTCCCCCACACCCCGCGCCCGCAGGTCCCGGAAGAACGCGTCCCGGTCCGCGGACACGCCCTCGCGCATCGGCTCGACGCGAAGACCCGGCTCCTCCCACATGGCGAACACGCCCTTTTCCAGCCGATAGGTCCGGATCGCCGGATCCACCACCTCGGGATCAAGCACATTCTGCCAGCCCGGCGTCTCGCGCACGCAGTGGATCGGGAACTGCTGCGCCTCGGGCAAGCTCGGGTAGGTGTCGGCGAAATGGGTATCGAAGGTGAAGAGCACCGCAGCGATCTCCTCCGGCGCAAGCGAGGCCAGCCACTCGGCCATCGGTGCAGCCAAGGCATCGGCGCCCGCAACGGCCAGGGCGCCGTCCGGGTTCATGAAATCCGCCTGGGTGTCGACCACCACCACGACTTTCTTCACGGCCTTCTCCTCACGTCTGGGTGTCGCGCACGCCGTCGTCCCGCAGCGCCGGCCGGTCAATCCCCGCGCGCCGCGGCTTCGCGGTCGAGCAGCGCGCGTTTGCGGTCCGTGCCCCAGCGATAGCCCGACAGAGCACCGTCGCTGCGAAGCACACGATGGCACGGGATCGCCAGCGCGTGCGCGTTGGCGGCACAGGCACCGGCCACGGCCCGCACCGCCTGGGGTGCGCCGATCCGCTCGGCGATCTCCGCGTAGCTCGCCGTCGCGCCCGCCGGGATCGCGCGCAGTTCCTCCCACACCCGCCGTCGAAAAGCGGTGCCGCGGATGTCGAGCGGCAGGTCGAGCGTGGCGGCAGGGGCCTCCACGAACGCCACCACCTGCGAAACCATCGACGCAAAGTCTTCGCCGCCCGCCTCCAGCCGCGCGTTGGCGAAGCGACGGCGAAGGTCCGTCACCAGCGCATCGGCATCGTCGCCCAGCAGCAGCGCCGCGATTCCCGTGGTGCTCGCGGCGACCAACAGATGGCCGAGACTGGTCGGCGAGACGGCGAAGCGCAGGGTCTCGGCCGCGCCACCCTGGCGATAGGCGCCGGGCTTCATGCCCAGCACCGCCTTCGCCTCGGCATAGAAGCGGCCGCTCGAGCCATAGCCGGCGGCGTGGATCGCCTCGGTCACGGCCGCGCCCGCTTCCAGCGCCGCCCGTACCCGCCCGGCGCGGTGCTCCGCGGCATAGGCGCGGGGCGTGACGCCCGTCACCGCCTTGAACCGGCGCTGAAAGTGGCTCGGGCTCATGCCGGCTTCAGCGGCGAGCGCCTCCAGCGTCGGCATGGTCTCGGCCATCTCGATCCTGCGGCACGCCGCTGCGATCTGATCGAGGCCGGCCATGCGCATGCCGTCCGCATCCGGCCGGCACCGCAGGCAGGCCCGAGCGCCGCTCCGGCGAGCGTCCGCGAGCGTCGCGTGGATCGTCACATTCTCAGGATTGGCGGTGCGCGAGGGGCAGGACGGCCGGCAGTACACGCCCGTCGTCGCCACCGAGTACCAGAACTGCCCGTCCGCGGCCGCATCCCGGGCGACGATACGGGCCCAGCGCGGGTCTTGTGCAACATGCTGCTGTGTCATCGCGACCTCCTGCCCCACGCCTGCCTCAAGCCGCAGCGCGACACACTCCGTTCCTTGCGCTTCAATCCAAGATAGTGGCACCGACCGGGAGCACCATCACGCATCGCCGCGAAAAGGAACATCCACCATGCTGAACGTCGGGCTGATCGGTTTCGGGCTTGCCGGGCGCGCGTTTCATGCGCCGCTGATCGCCGCCACCCCCGCCCTCCGCCTCGCCGCAGTCGTCACGTCGCGCGCGCAGGAAGTGGCAGCGCTGTATCCGGAGGCTCGTGCCGTGGCTTCCGTCGACGCCCTGCTCGCGGACCCTGCGATCGATCTGGTGGTGGTGGCGACGCCCAACGACACCCATGCGCCGCTCGCCCGCGCCGCGCTGGAGGCCGGCAAGCACGTCGTCGTGGACAAGCCCTTTGCCCTCAGCGTCGAGGATGCGCGCGAACTTGCCGCGCTCGCCGTGACGCACGCGCGGATGCTCACCGTCTTCCACAACCGGCGCTGGGACACGGACTTCCGCACGGTCGAGCAGCTGCTGCGCGACGGCACGCTCGGCGAGGTGCAACTCGCAGAACTGCGCTGGGACCGCTTCCGTCCCGCCATCAAGCAGGGCTGGCGCGAGACCCCGCACGCCGGCGCAGGATTGTTGGCCGACCTCGGCCCGCACCTCATCGACCAAGCGATTCGCCTGTTCGGCGTGCCCGAGGCGGTGTCGGCGGACATCGCGATCCAGCGGGAGGCGGCGCAGGTGGACGACTATTTCGAGCTGACGCTCCACTATGGAAGCCGCCGGGTGATCCTGGGCGCCGCCTCTCTGGTCACGGCCCCCCGCCCCCGCTTCGCGCTGCACGGAACGCTCGGCAGCTTCGTGAAACACGGGATCGACCCCCAGGAGCCGGTGCTGCGCGCGGGCGGAACCCCGTCCGATCCGGGCTATGGAGTCGAGCCGGAATCCGCCTGGGGGACGCTTGTCGACGGCGAGGCCGGGGAGCGTCGCCTGCCCAGCGCTGCCGGGACATGGCCCCGCTTCTATGAACAGGCCGCGGCCGCCATCGTCGAGGGCAGCGCTCCGCCCGTCGAGCCGGAGGATGCCATCGCGGGTCTCGAATTGCTCGAACTCGCCCGGCAATCCGCATGCGAAGGACGTCGACTTCGCTTCCCCAGGCGCTGATCCGAATATTTTTATCGCGGCATCCGCAACGTCCCCGATGTCTTGCCACCATTGCAGTTGCTAGCAATCGGGCAAGCAGCAGCCTTACTCCCGAGGCTCATGGTGAATTTATCGGCCATGCACGTCTGCTCGGATGCTTGGCCGCCCTCTATTACCCAATACGGCAACTTACGTTTCGCGGAGAGGATGCGACTCGCCACTGTTAATCACGAATAAATCCTTGCTTTGTATGGCTGTTAAGGCGCTTCGCCGGAGTCGGCACAAACGCGATGCTGATCCGGTACTTTGGCTCCGAAGCCGCAAGGTGTGGCTGGCAACACCCTGGAAAGTTGACGCGCTGCACGGAAAGTCCCAAGTGCGCGCCGATGAACGGAGGAATGAAGATGGCCGAAGACGTTTCCGAATTGAATGCGGTGGAACTCGCGACCGAGCTCACCATCGCCTGGCTCAACAATGCGAACAACCGCGTGTCGGCCGAAGATGTACCGACCTTCCTGCAGACGATGCACGCGACCGTGGTTGGGCTGAGCGGCGGCGCATCTTCGGAACCGGTCGAGACGGCCCCCACGGAAGATTACACGCCCGCCGTCTCGGTGCGGAAGTCGCTCGCGTCGAAGGACCACATCATCTCGATGATCGACGGCAAGCCGTACAAGACCCTGCGCCGCCATCTGGCAGGGCACGGACTGACCCCGGAACAGTATCGCGAGCGCTACAATCTGAAGTCTGACTATCCGATGGTCGCGGAGAATTATTCGCAGAGCCGCCGCGACATGGCCAAGCGCATCGGGCTCGGCCGCAAGCCGCGCACCGGTGGCGACGAGGCGACCGCCGCAGAGGCGCCTGCCGCCCCGAAGCGCCGTGGCCGCAAGCCCAAGGACGCAACCGCGGAATGATCCTTCAGCCCTGGGCGGCCGCGCGCCTGCCCAGGGCCGACAGGCTGCGGAAGGTCACCGACCAGCGCGTGCGCTCCATCGCCGCGATGCCGTGCTCCCACGCGTGCCGCGCTTCGCCGGAAAGATGGTAGATCGATCGCGGCGCAAGCGTACGGCTACGGCGGTCGAAGCCGGTGTCGGTGCGCCGCCGCAGGCGCAGGACGGCCGGCTCACCCAGCGAAATCCCCACGACATGCTCGAACATCGGCCGGTCGCGATGCCAGCCGATCCCCGCCCCCGGATCATAGCGGATGAGCAGCGCCTGCTCGAGCTCGGCCGCCGATATCCCCGCGAACGCCGCCGCGCGCTCCCGCAAAGGCCTCAGGAACGCCGGGATCTCCGCCCCCGGCGCGATCCGCCCCCGATCGAAGTCATAGCTCCAGCCGAACGACGCGGTCAGCCGCTTGCCCGTCCACCCCTGGAAGCGGAACGGCGTCAGCGCGCACGCGTCGATCGCCGCCACGAGCGCCGCTTCCTCAGACGCATCGAGCACCTCTTCGCCATAGGAGAGGCCCGGCAGCAGCGGGGTTCCGAACAGGTCTAGCTGGGCGGCCATCCCGCTCCAGATAGGAAGCCGGCACCTGCCCCGAAAGACGCGCGTGGCGGGGAGACGGGCCGGAAAGCCCGCGTTATAGAAGCCCGCGATGCCCAATCGTGCCTCCGATCCGCTGCTGCTGTTTCGTGCCGGTAACCACCGGCTCGCGCTCCCGGCGCGGGACGTGCGCGAGGTGCTACCGCTGCTTCCGATCGCGCGGCCCCCGACCCTGCCCCGCCCCCTCGCCGGCTTCGTCGACGTCCGGGGCGAGACGCTGCCCGTCCTGGCACCCGCACTTCTGTTCGACGTCGGCACTGCCTTGGGCACCCTGGACCTGTTCTCCCACCTGATCCGGCCGCATGGGCCGGCTGCCACCATGCCGTGCCTGCTCGTTGATCGGGTCGAGGACATGGTCACCCCCGACGCCGACGCCGTCCGTCCGGTGGAGGCCGAGGCGAGCCACAATGGCGCGATCCTGGCCGAGGTGACGCTGCCCGACGGCCCCGCACACCTGCTGTCGCTCGCCCAGCTGCTCAGCGAAGCGGAACGCGAGCGGCTGGCGGCGCTGGCGGCGCAGGCGGAGGCGCGCGGCGCCGACTGGGCGATCGGGTGAGCCTGGCCGCGCAGCGCCACGCGCTGCCGTCTGCGCCGGTCGACGATCCCGCCTTTGCCGCCATCAAGGCGCGGATCGTCGAGCGCACCGGCCACCATTATTACGTCGACAAGGACGACCAGCTGTTCGAGCATGTGGCGCGCCGCATGGCTGCGAACGGCATCGACACGCTGGCGGACTATGCCGCCCGGCTGGCGGACCCGAATGCGGCGGCCGCGGAATGGCGCGCGCTTGAAAGCGCGATCACGATCAACGAGACCTTCTTCTTCCGCTTTGCCGAACAGTTCGACGTGCTGCGCCGCTGCGTCCTGCCGAAGCTGCTGCGGGAGCGGCGGGCGAAGCGCCAGCTGCGCGTCTGGAGCGTCGGCTGCTCGACCGGGGCAGAGGCGCATTCGGTGTCGATCCTGCTGCGCGACCTGCTCGGAGACGCAGTCTCCGACTGGAAGATCGGCATCACCGGCACCGACATCGACGATGCCGCGATCGCCGCGGCGCGCGAGGCGCGCTACACCTCCTGGGCATTGCGCACCCTGGGAGAGGCGGAACGCGAGCGGCTGTTCGATCGCGAAGGCGACCGCTGGCGGCTGAAGGCGCGCTATCGCGGTCTCGCCCGCTTCGAACACGCCAACATGATGGCGCTGCTGGACGACGACGCCCCGCTGCAGTTCAGCGAGTTCGACATCATCCTGTGCCGCAACGTCCTGATCTATTTCCGCAGCGACGTCGCCAAGCAGCTGGTCGGCACGCTGGTGCGCCGGCTCGCGCCGAGCGGGCTGCTGTTCATCGGCCATGCCGAGCCGAACCCGGAGTTCGCGGACGTCGCACGGCCGGTGCTCGTCGACGGTGTCCTTGCGTACGCGCGGCTCGACGGCCCCGCCGAGCTTCCCGCAGCCGCGCCCGCGCCGCCACCGTCGCTCGCATCACTTGCCCCGCCGCCAGCGGCACCGGTCAAGGCCGCGCCGCCTGTCAGTCCCCCGCCGCAGCCTGCCCCGCCGCCGCCTCCAACATCGCCACCGCCCAAGCCCGCCGCAGCCGGAGAAGTGCGCACCGCGCTTTCCCGTGGCGACGCGAGCCAGGCACTCGAACTGGCGGAGCAGGAGGCGCTCGCCACGCCGCGCGACCCGGTCGCTCATTACCTCGCAGCGCTCGGCGCCCTCGCGCTTGGAGATGGGGTTCGTGCAGAGCGGGGATTTCGCAGCGCGCTATATCTCGATAACGGGTTCGCGATGGCGCACTATCTGCTTGGCCGACATCTCCTGGCGCATGGGCGCGATGCCGAGGGCAACCGCGCGCTCCGCAATGCCGCGCGCGCAGCCGCCGGGATGGCGAATGACGTCGAGTTGCCGGAGGGCGACGGCATGACCGCAGGCAGCCTGGTCGCCGCCGTCCGCGCCACCCTCGGGGGTGCCGCATGAGCATGCCGGGAGACCTTCGGGTCGCAGCGCCCTTCCTCGATGCCGAGGCCGTCGCAGCCGTGCTCGCGGAGCGCCAGCGCGCGCTCGCCCCGCCTGAGGCAGCCGACCAGCGCAGCCGCATCCGCGTCCTCACCTGGACCCTGGGCGAGGAAACCTATGCGACCCCGCTCGCGGACCTCTTCGAGGTGGCGGCGATCCCGCGCGTCACCGCGGTTCCGGGCGCGCCTCCCGCCCTGGTGGGGCTGATCGCGTGGCGGGGCGCCGTCCTCAACCTCTTCGATCCGGCCGTGGCGTTGCGCCTGGCCACCCCCGAGGAGCCCGGCCGTGCGATGCTGGTGCTGCGCCATGCGGCGCCGCGCATCGCCCTCCAGGTCTCCGCCATCACCGCCTCCGCCGCCATCGTCGATCCCGGCGCCACGGGCGGTGACACCCTCACGCGCTTCGTCGAAGCGGACGGCGGCCAGCGTCTGGCCGTCGTGAACACTGCGCTGCTGATCCAGCGGCTCCTCGCCCGTCCCCTGCAGGAAGGATAAAGCCTTGTCGGTTTCCACTCGGATCGTTGCCGGGTTCGGCATCATCACGGCCATTCTGGTCGCGCTGGGCCTCTACTCGCTCCAGCAGGTGGGCGTGGTCCGCTCGAACGTCGACCGGATCGTCCAGCGCGACTATGCCGCGATTCTCGATGTCGACTCCATCGCCCGTGCCGAGGCACGGATGCGCGAGGCGCGGCTGATGGCGGTGATGCACGCGATGCGCAGCGGCCGCGGCATTCCGGGTGACATCACCGAATGGCAGTCGCGCGCCAACGAAACGGCAGCCGCGCTCGCGAAGCTGACCGCAACCGCGGAGAAGAACCGCGAAACCGCGGTTAATCAGGGCCGCATCGAGCAATGGCGCCAGCTGTCCGAGGGCGCGCAGGCGGTGCAGGCATCGTTCGATCGCCTGCGCCCCGCGAGCGCACGCCAGCTGGAGATGCTGGAGAACGGCAATATCGAGGGTGCGATCGCGGCGGGCGAAGAGATTGATCGCCACCATGCCGCGCTCGCGCAGAGCCTCGGCCAGGTCCGCACGATCGTCAGCAACACGATCGAGGTCGGGCGGCGCGCGACCCAGGACGTCTATGAAAGCACGCGCACGTCGATCCTGATCGGGCTGCTGATCGCGATCGCGGTCAGCGTCGTGGTCGCCTTCACGATCCGCCGCTCGATCACCGGGCCGCTGAGCGACTTCATGAGCTTCGCCGGCCGCATCGGCGAAGGCGACCTGTCGGGCGAAACACGCATCACCGGCAGCGACGAACTCGGCCAGCTGGGTGCCACCCTCAACACGATGGTGGTGGGCCTGCGCGAGATCGCCCGGCAGAGCCGCGCCGCCACCGAAGACCTGAACGCCGCCGCCACCGAGATCCGCGCTTCCACCCAGGAGCAGGCCGCCTCGGTCGAGGAACAGCTCGCGGCCGTGCAGGAGACCGCGGCCACGGTCGACGAGATCACCCATTCGGGCGCCCAGATCACGCTGCGCGCGCAGGAAGTGATTGCCGCGGCACAGGCGACCGCCCAGACCAGCGACACCGGCCGCACCGCGGTCCACGACACCGCCCGCGCGATGGACGCGATCCGCGAACAGGCGGAGGCGGTCGCCGGCAACATCGTCGCCTTGTCGGAAAAGACGCAGACCATCGGCGACATCATCGCGACCGTGAACGACGTGTCCGAACGCTCCCACCTCCTCGCCCTCAACGCCTCGATCGAGGCGGCGGCGGCCGGCGAGCAGGGCCGCAGCTTCGCGATCGTCGCGTCGGAGATGAAGACGCTGGCCGACCAGGCGAAGTCCGCCACCCGCAACGTTCGCTCGATCCTGGGCGACATTCAGCGCGGCATCAACGCCTCGGTCATGCTGACGGAAGAGGCGGTGAAGCGCGTCGCCTCCGGCAAGGAGCGCACCGACGCCAGCCAGTCGGCGATCAACGAACTGGCGACGCGGGTGCAGGAGAACGTCCACACCTTCCAGCAGATCGTCGCCTCCACCAACCAGCAGCAGATCGGCATCGAGCAGGTGACGATCGCCCTGCAGAACATCCGCCAGGCGAGCCAGCAGACCGCGGCGAGCACCCGCCAGCTCGACCAGGCGGCGGGCGATCTCACCCAGCTGTCGCGGACGCTGGTGGGCCTGACCGAACGCTACCGCGTCTGAGGACGGGCGGGTGGACGAACTCCGCGCAGAACTGCTCGCGGCATTCGCCGCCGAGCTTGCCGAGCACATGGCCGGCATCCGCGAGGCGCTTGCGGATGCCGCCGCCGGTCGCCCGGTCGATCTGCGCGAGTTCAGCCGCCGCACCCACAGCCTGAAGGGGGCGGCGCGTGCGGTCGACCTGCCGGCGACCGAAGCGGCTGCCCATGCGGCCGAGACCATCCTGCTCGCCGCCGAACGCGGGGAACGCGCGCTCGATGCCGCGACGCTCGCCGAGCTGCGCACCCTCGCCGACGCGATCGAGGACGGCGCCCGCAGCGACACCACGCAAGAGGACGCGCCGGAGGCGACCGCCGCGGCATCCCCGACGCAGACGGGCCGCGTGCATGTCGCCGGCCGCCACGTCGAGCGACTCGCCCGTTCGGTCCACGACCTTGCCAACCACATCTCCGAGCAGGATCGCATCGTGGAGATGGTGGAAGTGCTCGGGGCCGAGTTGGCGGACATGCCTGCCACGCAGGACGGGGAGCTTGCCCGCCGCATCGCGCGCCTGGTCGGCAGCACGGAACGGCTGCGCCGCGAAGTCGGCCGCCAGCGCTGGGCACTCGAACGCGCCGCGGCGAACATCGAGCGCGACGCCGAACGCATCCTGCTGCTGCCCGTCGCTACCCTCTTCGAGGGCCATGAGCGCATGGTCCGCGACCTCGCGGCCAGCCAGGGCAAGTTCGCCGAGCTCACCATGGAGCCGATCGAGGCGGAGGCGGATCGCCGCGTCCTCCAGGCGCTGCGCGAGCCGTTGCTCCACCTGCTGCGCAACGCCGTCAGCCATGGGATCGAACCGCCGGCCGTGCGCGCCCGGGCGGGCAAGCCGGAGGGTGGCACGATCAGCGTGCTCCCCACCACCGATCGCGGCCGCCTCAACATCGTCATCCGCGACGACGGCGCCGGGCTCGATCCCAAGGCGATCGAGGCGCGCGCTCGGGAGGCGGGACTGATCGCCGCCGGAGCGCCGACACCCTCCCGACGCGGCCTCTACGCGCTGCTGTTCGAGCAGGGCTTCTCGACCAGCCGGACCGTGGACGAGGTGTCCGGCCGCGGCATCGGCCTTTCCGTCGTGGCGGAGACGGTGCGCCGGCTGCACGGCCGCGTCCGCATCCTGCCCGGCCGGCCGACGGGCACCGAGATCCGCCTGTCGGTGCCGCTCGCCCTCGCCCGCCAGGCGCTGTTGCTGGTGGAGGCCGGCGGCGCGCGGCACGCCCTCCCTGCGGCGAGCGTCGACCGCGTGCTGCGCCTCACCCCCGACGCGTTCGACCGTACCGAGGGCGGTGCGGTGCTGATGCTGGAGGACGAGGCGGTGCCGGTGGCCGAACTGGCCGACCTGCTCGGCCTGCCGCCTTCCGAAGCGCCCGACGGTGCCCGGCCTGCGGTGGTGATCGAGGGCTCGGACCAGCGGCGCGTGCTGCTGGTGGACGCGCTTGATGACGTCCGCTCGCTGGTGGTCGGCGATCCGACGGCGGTTGCCGCCGACGTGCCGTTGATCTGGGGAACGGTGCTGCTGGAGGACGGCATCGCGCTCGTGCTGGAGCCGGAGGCACTGCTCGCCGCCGACGCATCCGGCCCCCGCCGCCGTCCGCGCATCGCGCCTGCGACCCGGCCGGTGCAGCGCACGGTGCTCGTCGTCGACGACTCGATCACCACCCGCACCCTCGAAAAGAGCATCCTGGAGGCGCAGGGCTATCGCGTCCTCATCGCGGTCGACGGCCTCGCCGGGCTGGAGCAGCTGCGCGCCGGGATCGAGCCGATCGACCTGGTGGTGGCAGACGTCGAAATGCCGCGGATGGACGGTTTCGGATTGCTCACGGCAATACGGAACGATCCGGCCCTGCAAGCGCTTCCCGTCGTCATGATGACATCGCGAAACAGCCCGGACGATATCGAGCGTGGACTCCAGCTGGGTGCGAATGCCTATGTGACGAAGCAGGAGTTCGACCAGGGGACGCTGATCTCCGTCGTACAGCAGCTGGTCTGAGCCATGGCAACGCGCCCGATCCGCGTCATGATCGTCGAGGACTCGCTCGTCGTTCGCACGCTGCTCACGCACATCATCGCGGGCGACCCCCGGCTTGAGGTGGTCGCCGCCGTCGCGAGCGCGGAAGAGGCGCTGGCGCAACTGGCGGCGATCCGGCCCGACGTGATCTCGATGGACATTCGCCTCCCCGGCATGGACGGGCTGGAGGCGACGCGCCAGATCATGGCCGATCAGCCGACGCCGATCGTCGTCATCTCCGCGAGCTTCGATCGCACCCAGCTCAATCCCACCATGGATGCGCTGCGTGCCGGCGCGCTTGCCGCCGTGGAAAAGCCGGTCGGCATCGCCGATCCCGAATACCGCACCATCGCCGCCGAGATCCGCACCCAGCTCGTCATCATGAGCCAGGTGGCCGTGGTCCGCCGGCGCATGCGCACGCCGCTTGCCGGCACGCCGACCGCCGGGCGGCCGCGCATTGCGCCGCGGATGCTGTTGTGCGCCGCCTCCACCGGCGGCCCTCAGGCGCTGGCCAAGCTGTTCAACAGCCTTCCCGCCGACCTGTCGCTGCCGGTGCTGCTCGTCCAGCACATGGGCGGCGCCTTCATGGACGGGTTCGCCAGCTGGCTGGACAGCGTCGTGCCGCAGCGGGTCGAACTCGCCCGCGCCGCCGTCCTGCCCCAGCCGGGCACCATCTATGTGGCGCCGGGCGACCGGCACCTGACCCTGATGCCTTCGGGCAAGCTGGGGCTGTCGGAGGCGCCGCCCGTCGGTGGCCAGCGGCCGGCCGCAACCGTGTTGTTCACCAGCGCCGCGGCCGCGCTCGACGGTGCCGCCCTCGCCGTCGTCCTGACCGGCATGGGAGAGGACGGGGCTGCGGGCGTCCGCCAGCTGGTCGACGCCGGAGGTGCCGCGATCGCGGAGCATGAGAGCACGGCGGTCGTGAACGGCATGCCGGCCGCCGCGGTGCGCCAGGGCGCGCTGGCGTTGCCGCTCGATCTGATCGGCCCCCATGTGAAGCGGATCCTGGCGCGCGAGGTCGTCCAGTGAGCGAAGACGCGTCGCCGCACCTGTTGCTGGTCGAGGATTCGGACACCCAGGCGCTGGTCTTCCGGCGGACGCTGGAGGGCTTCGGCTTCACCGTCGACCGGACCCGCACGGCCGAGGACGCACTGGTCAGCCTCAACGAGGCGCTGCCCGACCTGCTGGTGGTCGATTATCGGCTGCCTGGCATGAACGGGGACGAGCTGGTGCGGATCCTGCGCCAGACGGGCCACACCCGCACGCTGCCGATCATCATGCTCACCAGTGACGAGGCGAGCGAGGTGGAGCGCCAGGGGCTCGACAGCGGCGCCAATGCCTATGTGCCCAAGGCGAGCGGCCCGCAGCTTCTGGTCTCGCGCATGCGCTCGCTGTTGCGCCAGCGGCGCTCCGTGCCGGGCAACGGCACGGCGGGCGGCTTCCGCCAGGCGCGGCTGCTGGTCGCGGTGGCGGACCCGATCTATCGAGACTGGCTGCGGGGGCTGCTGACGGGGGACGGCCATGCGGTCAGCATCGCCGGAGACGAGCAGGCGATGCTCTCCGCGGTCGCGCAGGAGGAGTTCGACGGCGTTCTCGTCGGCCCGGCCCCCGAAGGCGAGGACCCGTTCGCCTGGGTCCGTGCGCTGGATCGCCAGCGGCAGGCGGACAGCGCCGGGTTCGAGATCGCGGCGCTGTCCGAGGTCGCCGATCCCGCACAGACGCTTGCCGGCCTCGGTGCCGGTGCCGACGACGTGCTGCCCAGCCGGGACGAGCGCGACATGCTCCTCGTGCGGGTGCGTTCGATCCTCCGTCGCAAGCTCGCCCGTGACGACGAGGCGGCGGGCGCTGCCCGCGAGCGGGAGCGCGAGCTGGCGCTCGCCCATGCGCGCGCCCAGGCGGAGGCGAGCGACGCCCTCGCCGCCGCCAACCGCGAGCTGGAGGCGGCAAACGCGCAGCTGCGCGAGACGCAGGCACAGCTGGTCCAGTCCGCCAAGATGGCGTCGCTGGGCGAGCTCGTCGCCGGCATCGCGCACGAGATCAACAACCCGCTCGCCTTCATCCTCGCCCACCACGCCACCGTGGAGCGGGCGGTTCAGGACGCAACGACCGCCGAGGACGACACCCGCACCAAGCGTCTAGCCAAGGCTGCGGAGCGCCTGGGTTCGATCCGCACCGGGCTGGTGCGCATCCAGGATCTGGTGGTGAAGCTGCGGCGCTTCTCGCGTCTCGATGATGGCGAATGGTCGCTCGTCGACATTCCGGAGGCGATCGATTCGGTGCTGACGCTGCTCCAGCCGAAGATCCCCGCGACCGTCACGATCGAGCGGCGCTATGGCCCCGTCCGCACGCTTGAAAGCTCGCCGGCGCTGGTCAACCAGGTGGTGATGAACATCATCTCGAACGCGGTCGACGCGGTCGATCCCGCCACCGGCCGCATCGTCATTGAGACCTCGACCCGCGACGACCGGTTCTTCATCGCGGTCACCGACAACGGCCCCGGCATCCCGCCGGAGGTACGCGAGCGGGTGTTCGAACCCTTCTTCACCACCAAGGACGTGGGCTCCGGCACGGGCCTGGGCCTGGCGATCGCCTATGGCGTCGTCCGGTCGCATGGTGGCGAGATCACGATCGAATCGGGCGACGAAGGTGGCGCCCGCTTCCTCTTGGCGGTACCCCTGCATCGACAATGACCGATTTCAACGATTCCGAATTGCCCAAGGTTCTGGTCGTCGACGACGAGCAGGAGATCCTCGTCGCGCTGGAGGACCTGCTGGAGGACCGCTACCGGCTGCTCTCCTCCACCTCCCCCGTGGCGGCGCTCGAGATCGTCAAGGCGAACCCGGACCTGGCGGTGATCATCTCCGACCAGCGGATGCCGGAGATGCCGGGCAACGTGTTCCTGGCCCGCGCACGCCCCTTTAGCGACGCCGACGCGATCCTGCTGACCGGCTATGCGGACCTGTCGGCGGTCGTGTCGGCCGTCAACGAAGGTGCCATCAGCGGCTATGCCGCCAAGCCATGGGAGCCGGAGGCGCTGCGGGCGATGGTCGCCGCCGCCGCCGAGCGGCAGAAGCTGCGCGCCGCGCTCCGCTTCGAACAATCCGCCTTCCTGGGCCTGATGCAGGCATCGGCCGACCAGATCTCAGTGCTCGATCGCCACCATCGCCTGATCCGCGGCAACCACGATCGTGTCGAAAACGCGACCGCGGGCGACGTGCGCGACAAGGATGAGGCGGCGCTCGCCAGCGGCAGCTATTCCGAAGAGGATCTGCAGAGCGGGGGCGAGGATGAGGACGAGCGCTGGACCCGCGTCCGCCGGATCCCCTTTGGCGCCAGCGACAGCGACCGCCACCTGCTCAAGATCGAGTCGGACGAGACCGACCGCCGCCTCGCCGCCCGCCGCCTCCACCAGGCCGAAAAGCTCCAGGCGCTCGGGACGCTCGCAGGCGGCATCGCGCATGATTTCAACAATCTGCTCGCCGCCATCCTCGGCAACCTCGAACTCGCCGAGCGCTCGCTGGACAAGCCGGATCGGCTCACCCGCTTCCTCGCCAACGCCCGCTCGGCAGCCGGCCGCGGCTCGGCGATCACCCGACGCCTGCTGAGCTTCAGCCGCCAGCGTGACCTCGCCGCCGAGACCTTCCGCCCGGACGAGGCGATCCGCGATCTGGAGGAACTCGTCGCCCGCACCATGGCGGGTCGCGTCTCCCTGACACTCGACCTCCAGGCGGACGGCGCGATCCACGCCGATCCCGGCCAGTTCGAGCTCGCCATCGTCAACCTGTGCATCAACGCGCGCGATGCCATGGCCAATGGCGGGGAGATCGTCATCTCCAGCGCCCGCGCGCCTGCGCCGCCGGAGCTGGCGCATGCAGGCGACTGCATCCGGATCGCGGTGCGCGACAATGGTGCCGGCATTCCCGAGCACCTGCGCGACCGCGTGTTCGAACCCTTCTTCACCACCAAGCCGCATGGCGAGGGCACGGGCCTCGGCCTGCCAATGGTCCGCGCCATGGCGGAAGCGTCCGGCGGCACGGTGACGATCGACAGCCGCGTCGGCGAGGGCACGACGGTGACCCTGTGGTTCCCCCGCCTGGAGCCGGTGGAGGCTGCCGCAGCGGTTGCCGCTCAGGCGGCAGAGACGCCCTCGCTGCGGGTGCTGGCGGTCGAGGACGACGCCGAAGTCCGCGCCGTGCTCGTCGCGCATCTCACGGGCGCCGGGCACCAGGTGATCGAGGCGGACGGCGCCCAGGCGGCGCTGCACGCGCTCGAGAGCGACACCGCGATCGATCTGCTCGTCACCGACTATGCCATGCCGGACATCTCCGGCCTCGATCTCTACCGGGTGGCGAGCGAGCGGCGACCTGGCCTGCCTGCGATTCTCGTCACGGGATTCGCCGATGTCGAGGACGGCAGCGTTCCGCTCCCGGTCCTTACCAAGCCCTTCACCGGCGACCAGCTGAAGGCGACGATCGCGCGCGTCCTGGCCCCGGCCGACTGAGCGACAAGGCTCCGGAACGCGACGGCCCGGGCAATCCCCGGGGCGGTTGAACTTGCATAAAATGGCACCAAATTAGATACTTGAGAGCGCACGACGGCCCCGACGGGCCGCTGTCCTCACCATCTTCTCTTGGAGGCAGGATGCAGTTTGACGACACCGTTCGCTCGCGCCGCGCAATGCTGGGTTCGATCGCCGCGCTGGGCGCCTTTGCCGTGACGCGCAGCACGCTGGGTGGCACCGATCGCCCCGCGCCCCGCGCGGTGCCGACCCCGGTCCGCCAGCGCATCTTTGCCGAGCCGAAGGCCGCCAGCGTCTCCGCGCCCCGTGGCGTGCAGCCCGAACTGTTCGACCGCGCGATTGCGGCGCTGGACGCGCATGGCGACACCATCCGCCGCCGCGACCGCATCGCGATCGCCGATTTTGATGCGCCGTCCAGCGAGCATCGCTTCCAGTTCATCGATTTGGAGGGGGGGAAGGTCACGCGCCTGCTCGTCTCGCACGGCAGCGGTTCGGACCCCGCGCACTCGGGCAAGCTCCAGCGCTTCTCCAACCAGCCGAATTCGAACGCGACCTGCGAGGGCGCCTTCGTCACCGCCGACTATTATGTCGGCAAGCACGGTCGCTCGCAGCGCGTGATCGGCCTCGATCCGACCAACGACAACGCCCGGGACCGCGCGATCGTGATCCACGGCGCCTGGTACGCCAACCCGGACATGCTCAAGACCCACGGCATGCTCGGCCGCAGCCAGGGCTGCTTCGCGGTGGGCGAGCAGGACCTGCCACAGGTGTTCGCAATGCTGGGCGAAGGCCGGATGATCTACGCCGGCAAGGCGTGATCCGAGGCGAAGCCGCAACGCGCGAAAACGGGTGACGTAGCTTCTCGCCGTCTCGCGCGTTACGCTTCGCATGATGACGCAACACCGCTTCTATTCGATCCACCGGCACGGCCTGATCCGCGTTGGTGCCTGCACCCCGCTCGCCACCGCCGGCGATCCGGCCGCCAATGCCGAGGCGACGATCGCCCTCGCCCGGCAAGGTCATGAGGCCGCCGCCGACCTGCTGGTCTTCCCGGAGCTCAACCTCTCGTCCTACGCGATCGACGACCTGCACCTGCAGGACGCGCTGTGCGAAGCGACAGAAGCGGCACTCGCGCAGGTAGTGGAAGCCAGCACTGACCTGCGCCCGGTGCTGCTGGTCGGCGCGGCGCTGCGCCGCAACGGCCGGCTCTACAATTGCGCCGTCGCCGTTTCTCGCGGCCGCATCCTGGGCGTCGTCCCCAAGAGCTTCCTTCCCAACTACCGCGAATATTACGAAAAGCGCTGGTTCGCCGAGGGCGCGGGCCTCACCGGGCTCGAGATCACCGTCGCCGGCCAGCGCGCGCCGTTCGGCACCGACCTGATCTTCGCGGCCGAGGACCTGCCCGACTTCGTATTCCACGCGGAGATCTGCGAGGATTTCTGGGCGCCCACCCCGCCCTCGACCGCCGGCGCGCTCGCGGGTGCGCTGATCCTGTGCAATCTCTCCGCCTCCAACATCGTCGTCGGCAAGGCGCGCGACCGCGAGATGCTGTGCGCCGCCCAGTCCGCGCGCGCGGTCGGTGCCTATGTCTATTCCGCCGCCGGTCCCGGTGAGAGCACGACCGACCTCTCGTGGGATGGTCAGGGGCTGGTCTATGAACTGGGCGAGCAACTCGCCGCCTCGCACCGCTTCGCCAGTGCGGATGCGACCATCTATGCCGACGTCGATGCCGGCCGCATCCGGCTGGAGCGGATGCGCATGGGCACGTTCAACGACGCCGCCGCCGCCTCCGGCCACCCGGAGACGCGATTCCGCCGCATCGGCTTCGCGCACCAGCCGGACTTCGCCGACGTCGGCCTCAAGCGCCAGGTGCGCCGCTTCCCCTTCGTGCCCAGCAACCCCGTCTCGCTCGACGAGGACTGCTACGAGGCGTTCAACATCCAGGTGGAGGCGCTACGCAAGCGCATCGTCGCGACCGGTGCCAAGCGGCTGGTGATCGGCGTGTCAGGCGGGCTCGATTCCACCCACGCGCTGATCGTCGCGGCAAAGGCGTTCGACCGGCTCGATCGCCCGCGGTCCGACATCCTCGGCTTCACCATGCCGGGCTTCGCCACCAGCGAGGGCACCAAGGCCAATGCCTGGACGCTGATGAACGCGCTCGGCATCACCGGGGACGAGATCGATATCCGCCCGGCCGCGCGCCAGATGCTCGCCGACATGGAGCACCCCTTCGGGCGCGGCGAGCCGGTCTACGACATCGCGTTCGAGAATGTGCAGGCGGGCCTGCGCACCGACTACCTCTTCCGCCTCGCCAATCAGCGTGAGGGCTTCGTGCTCGGCACCGGCGATCTGTCGGAGCTGGCGCTCGGCTGGTGCACCTACGGTGTCGGCGACCAGATGAGCCATTATGCGGTCAACGCCGGCGTGCCCAAGACGCTGATCCAGTATCTCATCCGCTGGGCGATCCAGACCGACCAGTTCGACGCGCCCACCAACGAAGTGCTCGACGCCATCCTCGCAACGGAAATCTCGCCCGAGCTCGTGCCCGCTGGCGACGACGGCCAATTGCAGAGCACCGAAAGCAAGGTCGGCCCCTACGAGCTGCACGACTTCTTCCTGCACCACATCGTCCGGCAGGGGCTGTCCCCTTCCAAGGTCGCGTTCCTCGCCTGGCACGCGTGGAAGGACAGCGAAGGCGGCGCCTGGCCGATCGACTTCCCGCAGGCCAAGCGCAATGCCTATGACCTCGAGACGATCGCCCGCTGGCTCGAATCCTTCCTGTGGCGCTTCTTCCAGACCAGCCAGTTCAAGCGCTCCGCGATCCCCAACGGCCCGAAAGTGTCCGGCGGCGGTGCGCTCAGCCCGCGCGGCGACTGGCGCGCGCCTTCGGACGGTGTCGCGAAACCGTGGGTCGAGGAACTGCGCGCGGCGCTGCCCTGATCCAGCGCTACTCGCCCACAGCAACACCGTACCCCGGCGAAGGCCGGGGCCCAGCTACGGAACGCCCATAAGGTTAGGCGCACCCTCGCCCGTGCCATTCCAACTGGGCCCCGGCCTCCGCCGGGGCACGGGAGATTCCCTCCGGTCAACCCCGCCGCGCCTGCGCCTCCGCATTGCGGCCGTTGAGCGCCCAGCGCAGCATCACCCCCACGCCCCGCGCGCCCGCCCGCACCAGCGGCCCCTCGGCGGGCCGCTCGCGCAGCTGGAGCATCGCGCGCGCCCAGGGCGGCAGCAGGTCGATCGCCGCCCGCATGGTGAGGTCGCCGAACGGCCGCATCGCCAGGTTCGGCGCCGGCTGCGACAGAAGCGCCTGCAGCACCGTGTGCGTGCGCTCGTCGAAGCGCAGCTGCGGCCGTACGTCCATCAGATAGGCATCGATCTCGCGCCGACTGGTCGGCACGTCCGTCGCGCCCAGCCGCCGCGCAACCTCGGCATATTCGGCGAAATACCGGTCCTGCTCGGCGGCCGACAGCGGAGCGCGGTATCGCAGGTATCCGGACAGGAACATCCGCACCTCCGCGACATGGATCCAGGTCAGCAGTTCGGGATCGTTGGCGTCATAGGGCGTGCCGTCCGGCAGCGTGCCGTGCACCCGATCGTGGATCGCGCGCACCCGACCGATCAGCCGCTCCGCCTCGCCGGTCGCGCCATAGGTGGTGCCGGCGATGAACTGCGCCGTCCGCTTCAACCGCCCCAGCATGTCGCGCTGGAAGTTCGAATGATCCCACACGCCGGCCAGCGCCAGCGGGTGGAGCATCTGCAACATCAGCGCAGCGGTTCCCCCGATCATCATCGAGGTGAAGTCGCCGTGCACGCGCCAGCACACGGAAGCAGGCCCGAACAGCCCGTCGTCCCCGGGCGGGCGGCTGAGGTCGATCGCCCCGTCCCCCGCGCCTGTCAGCGCCCGCACCTGCTTCGCGATCGTCTGGCGTACCGTGTCCATGTCTTTCCCAACGCGCCAGCCGGTGCCGCGTGCCCGTCTAGATAGAGTGTCCCCGGCAGTTCCGCAGCCCGGACCGGTTGCGCCGTCCCGCGGTTTCGCTATCCCCGCTCCATCCCCGTTTCAAATCGCGAGAACCCCCATGAAGACACGCGCCGCCGTCGCTTTCGAAGCGAAGAAGCCGCTGGAGATCGTTGAGCTCGATCTCGAAGGCCCCAAGCCCGGTGAGGTGCTGGTCGAGATCATGGCCACCGGCATCTGCCACACCGACGCCTACACCCTCGACGGCTTCGACTCCGAAGGCATCTTCCCGTCCGTGCTCGGCCATGAAGGCGCCGGCATCGTGCGCGAAGTGGGCGCGGGCGTCACCAGCGTGAAGCCGGGCGACCACGTCATCCCGCTCTACACGCCCGAATGCCGCCAGTGTAAGTCGTGCCTGTCGGGCAAGACCAACCTGTGCACCGCGATCCGCGCCACCCAGGGCAAGGGGCTGATGCCGGACGGCACCACGCGCTTCTCCTACAAGGGCCAGCCGATCTTCCACTACATGGGCTGCTCGACCTTCTCGAACTTCACCGTGCTGCCCGAGATCGCGGTGGCGAAGATCCGTGAAGACGCGCCCTTCCAGACCAGCTGCTACATCGGCTGCGGCGTGACGACCGGCGTGGGCGCGGTGGTCAACACCGCCAAGGTGCAGGTCGGCGACAACATCGTCGTCTTCGGCCTCGGCGGCATCGGCCTCAACGTGCTCCAGGGTGCCAAGCTCGCCGGCGCCAACAGGATCATCGGCGTCGACATCAACCCGGACCGCGAGAGCTGGGGCCGCCAGTTCGGCATGACCGACTTCGTCGACGGCCGCGGAAAGAGCCGCGAGGACGTGATCGCCGAGATCCTGGCGCTCACCGACGGCGGCGCGGACTACACCTTCGACTGCACCGGCAACACCGAGGTGATGCGCACCGCGCTGGAGGCGTGCCACCGCGGCTGGGGCACCTCGATCATCATCGGCGTGGCCGAAGCTGGCAAGGAAATCAGCACCCGCCCCTTCCAGCTGGTGACCGGCCGCAACTGGCGCGGCACCGCTTTCGGCGGCGCCAAGGGCCGCACCGACGTGCCGAAGATCGTCGACTGGTACATGGACGGCAAGATCGCGATCGACCCGATGATCACCCACGTGCTGACGCTGGAGGAGATCAACAAGGGCTTCGACCTGATGCACGCCGGCGAGAGCATCCGCAGCGTGGTGGTGTACTGATGTTCAGCCACGTCATGGTCGGCGCCGACGACATCGCGGCGTCCAAGGCGTTCTACGACGCCGCCCTCGGCGCCCTCGGCATCCCGGCCGGCGTGGTCGATGAATGGGGGCGCGTCGTCTATATGCATGGCGGCGGCCGCTTCCTGGTGACGCGGCCGATCAATGGCGAGCCTGCCAGCCCGGCCAACGGCAGCACGATCGGCTTCGCCGCCGCGTCGCCCGAGGCAGCGGACGCCTGGCACGCGGCCGGCCTGGCAAATGGCGGCACCGCGATCGAGAACCCGCCCGGCATCCGCCACGGGACCGCGGGCCGGACTCTCTACCTCGCCTATCTGCGCGACCCGGCCGGCAACAAGCTCTGCGCGTCGCACCGCATCGCGTGATCGAAAGACGCACCGTGGCTCTCGAAACCGTCTCCACCAGCACCTCGCACGGCGGCATCCAGGGCGTGTATCGCCACGCCTCCACCGCGACGGGCACGCCGATGACCTTCTCCGTGTTCGTGCCCGCCCACGACCCTGGCGAGCGGCTGCCGGTGCTCTGGTATCTGTCCGGCCTCACCTGCACCCACGCCAATGTGACGGAAAAGGGCGAGTTCCGCGCTGCCTGCGCCGAGCACCGCGTGATCTTCATCGCGCCGGACACCTCGCCGCGCGGCGAAGGCGTACCGGATGCGGAGGGCTATGACTTCGGCCAGGGCGCAGGCTTCTACCTCGATGCGACGCAGGCGCCCTGGTCGACGCACTTCCACATGCGCACCTACATCGAGGACGAGCTGCCCGCGTTGATCGCGGCCGAGTTCCCGATGGCGGACATGGCGCGCCAGTCGATCACCGGCCATTCGATGGGCGGGCACGGTGCGCTCACCATCGGCTTGCGCAATCCGGACCGCTTCCACAGCGTCTCGGCCTTTGCGCCGATCGCGTCGGCGATGCAGTGCTCGTGGGGCGAAAAGGCGCTGACTGGCTATCTCGGCACCAACCTGGCCGCGTGGCGGGTCCACGATGCCTGCGCGCTCATCGCCGATGGCGCGCGCCTGCCCGAGCTGCTGGTCGACCAGGGCGATGCCGACGGGTTCCTGGACCAGCTCAAGCCGGAGCTGCTGCGCGACGCGTGCGCCGCGGCCGGCATCCCGCTCACCCTGCGCATGCAGCCGGGCTACGATCACAGCTACTATTTCATCTCCACCTTCATGCCCGACCATGTCGCCTGGCACGCGAAGCGCCTGCACGGCTGATCGCCTCTCCCTCCCCCGTGCTCCTGCGCAGGCAGGAGCCCAGGGCCAAGAACGCTACAGACGTGGTTCTGCTTGGCCCTAGGCTCCTGCCTGCGCAGGAGCACCAAGACGCACGGCATCGCGCCAAGCCGCTTTACTCGGCGGCTCCGCACCGCAACAATGGGCGCAGCGCCCCTCGTTCCTCGGGCGCCGCACCCAAGGATCTGCCGATGCGCCTGCGCCCTGCCCTGCTTGCTGCCCCGATGTTGTTCGCCGCCCTCACTGCGCAGGTGGCGCCGCCCGCCCCCAAGGACGTCGACACCCGGGCCGAGGCGAGTACCGGCGACATTCCCGCCAACTTCACCATGCCGAAGACCGCCTACGACTATGATCGTCGCGAGATCATGGTGCCGATGCGCGACGGGACGAAGCTGCACACCGTCATCATCGTGCCAAAGGGCGCGACCAACGCGCCGATCCTCTTGACCCGCACTCCCTACAACGCCTCCGGCCGCGCCTCGCGCACCGACAGCCCCAACATGCTGTCGGCATTGCCGCAGGGTGATGAGGTGTTCGTCAACGACGGCTACATCCGCGTTTTCCAGGACATCCGCGGCAAGTTCGGCTCGGAGGGCGACTATGTCGTCACGCGGCCCGTGATCGGTCCGCTCAACCGCACCAAGGTCGATCACGTCACCGACGCCTACGACACGATCGACTGGCTGGTGAACAAGGCGAACCTGCCCGAATCCAACGGCCGCGTCGGCATGCTCGGCTCCTCCTACGAGGGCTTCACGGTGGTAATGGCGCTGCTCGGGCCGCACCCGGCGCTGAAGGTCGCAGCACCGCAGAGCCCGATGATCGACGGCTGGATGGGCGACGACTGGTTCCACTATGGCGCCTTCCGCCAGGCGAATATCGGCTGGATCGGCTCGCAGAGCGGCTTCAAGGGCGCGGGCAAGCAGCCCCCCTCGACCGGCCTCGACGATTACGAGACCTTCCGCCGCATCGGCTCGGCCGGCGCCTGGGCCAAGCAGTCCGGCTTCGACCAGCTGCCCTTCTGGCGCCGCATGTCGGAGCACCCGGCGTATGACGCGGAGTGGCAGGGCCAGGCGCTCGACAAGATGGTCGCCGCCAACCCCTCCAACGTGCCGACACTCTGGATCCAGGGCCTGTGGGACCAGGAGGACATGTACGGCGCGATCATGAGCTGGGAGGCGCTCAAGGCCGTGGGCAAGGCCGGCAACAACCACCTCGTCATGGGCCCGTGGCGGCACAGCCAAGTCAACTACGACGGCTCCTCGCTCGGCCCGCTCAAGTGGGACGGCGACACCGCGCTCCAGTTCCGCCGCGACGTGCTGCTGCCCTTCTTCAACCGCTATCTGCGCGACAACGCGCCTGCGTACGAAGCGCCGCCGGTGCTGATCTACAACACCGGTGCGAACCACTGGGACCGGCTCGCCACCTGGCCGCTCGCCTGTGAAAAGGACTGCGCACGTCCGCTGACGCCGCTGTACCTCCAGGGCAACTACAGCCTGTCGTTCGGCAAGCCCGCGGGCGGCGCCGACAGCTATGTCTCCGACCCGGCCAAGCCCGTGCCGTACCTCGCACGGCCGGTGTCGTTCGCGGACTCCGCGCGCTGGAAGGAGTGGCTGGTGAGCGACCAGCGCTCGGTCGACGGCCGCCCGGACGTGCTGACCTACCAGACCGAGGTGCTGACCGCGCCGACGCGCGTCTCCGGCGCGCCGATCGCGGACCTGTTCGCCCGCACCACCGGCACCGACGGCGATTTCGTGGTGAAGCTGATCGACGTCTATCCGGACGAGGTCGCCTCCGACCCGAAGATGGGCGGCTATCAGCTGCCGATCGCGCTCGACATCTTCCGCGGCCGCTATCGCGACAGCTTCGAAAAGCCGACGCCGATCCCAGCCAACAAGGTCCAGCGCTACCGCTTCCGCCTGCCGACCGTGAACCACGTGTTCCAGCCGGGCCACCGCATCATGGTGCAGATCCAGTCGACGCTGTTCCCGCTCTACGACCGCAACCCGCAGAAGTATGTGCCCAACATCTTCTTCGCCAAGCCCGCCGACTATCAGAAGGCGACGGTGACGATCGAGCACAACACAGGCGCACCGACCGCCGTGTGGCTGCCGGTGGTCGCTACCGATCAGCCGCAGGTGCAGAGCCCGCGCTGACCGATCGGGGCGGTGCCGCGGTGCCGCCCCGTCCCTTTCTTACGTTTTGTGTCTGCCGGATCGAAGCGCGACTGCAGGCGTTGCGGGAGCAACAGGGATAAGACCAAGGCGCGTCGCCGGCCGGCGCAATGAAAAGGGTGGCATGCGCGCACGGCGGGGCGAGATCTTTTGCGCGACGGCAACAACGCTGCTGATCGCCGGCTGCAACCGCCACCAGTCCGCCCTGGCGCCGTTCGGGGCCGAAGCCGAGCAGGTCCGCCACCTCACGCTGGTGCTGGTGATCGGGGCGGTCGTCATCCTGGTGGCCCTTGCCGGTCTCTGGCTGGCCGCGGTGCGCGCACCCGAAGGGCGCCTCAGCCACAAGGGCGGCATGCGCCTGGTGCTGGTGCTCGGCGCGCTGGTGCCGACACTCGTCCTGTTCGCTCTGCTACTCTACGCCCTGCCGATGATGCGCCCGCGGCCGGTTGCCCCTGCCGACCTCCGCATCACCGTCACGGGGGAGCAATTCTGGTGGCGGGTCGCCTACCAGCCTCCAGGGGCTCCGCCGGTCAACGCCGCCAACGAGGTGCGCATCCCGGTCGGCCGCACCGTGGCCTTTCAGTTGAAGGCGTCCGACGTGATCCACAGCTTCTGGATTCCCGGCCTCGCGGGCAAGATGGACATGATCCCCGGCCGCACCAATGAGCTGGTGGTGCGCGCCGATACTCCCGGCCGCTACCGCGGCGCCTGTACCGAATTCTGCGGCCTGTCCCACGCCCGCATGGCGTTCGACGTCGTCGCGATGGAGCCGGCAGCCTTCGATCGCTGGCTCGCCCTCCAGCGCAGGCCCGCCACCCCTCCTGCGGACACACGCGGCCAGGCGTTGTTCGCCGACAATGGCTGCGCAGGCTGCCACGCCATCCGCGGCACCGGCGCGCTCGGCACGATCGGCCCCGATCTCACCCACTTCGGCAGCCGCCTGCGCGTCGCTGCCGGCACGCTGCCGATGGAGACCGAGGCGATCGCCCGCTTCATCCGCAAGCCCGACGAGGCAAAACCCGGCGCGCGCATGCCCGCCTTTCCCCACCTGCCGCCCGACGACGCCCGGCAGATCGCAAGCTATCTGCAGGGCCTGCAATGACCGCCGACGCACAGAACGATCCCGCTGTCCGCCGCGCCCAGGAGGAACGGCTGCGCGCCGTGTGGGAGCCGCCCAAGGGCTGGTTCTTCCGCTGGACCGACTGCAACAACAACCGCGTCGGCAACTGGTACGTCCTCACCGCCTTCGCCTTCATGCTGTTCGCGGGCGTGCTGGCGCTCATCATGCGCACCCAGCTGGCGGCGCCCGACAACGACCTGGTCTCGGCCTCGACCTTCAACCAGCTGTTCACGCTGCACGGGTCGATGATGATGTTCCTGTTCGCCGTGCCGATGTTCGAGGCGGTGTCGATCATCCTGCTGCCCAGCCTGCTCGGCGCGCGCGACCTGCCGTTCCCCCGGCTTTCGGCGTTCGGCTATTGGAGCTTCCTGATCGGCGGCGTGTTCGTCAGCGGATCGATCTTCTTCAACGCGGCACCCGACGGCGGGTGGTTCATGTATCCGCCGCTCACCACCCGCAAGGACCTGTCCGGCCTCGGCGCGGACATCTGGATGCTGGGTCTCTCGTTCATCGAGGTGTCGTCCGTCGCCGCCGCCGTCGAGCTGATCGTCGGCGTGCTGAAATGCCGCCCGCCCGGCATGCGCCTCAACCTGATGCCGCTCTACGCCTGGTACATCCTGGTCGTGGCGGTGATGATCCTGTTCGCCTTCCCGCCGCTGATCGCGGGCGACGTGCTGTTCGAAATGGAGCGGCTGCTCGACTGGCCGTTCTTCGATGCGGCCCGCGGCGGCGATCCGCTGCTCTGGCAGCACCTGTTCTGGATCTTCGGCCATCCGGAGGTCTACATCATCTTCCTGCCCTCGATCGCGCTGTTCGCGATGCTGGTGCCGACCTTCGCGCGCCGGCATCTCCTGGGCTATCCGTGGATCGTGCTGGCGGCGGTGGGCACCGCGTTCCTGAGCTTCGGCCTGTGGGTGCACCACATGTTCGCGACCGGGCTGCCCAAGATCAGCCTCGCCTTCTTCTCCGCCGCCTCGCAGGCGGTGGTAATCCCAACGGGCGTCCAGATCTTCTGCTTCCTGGCGACGCTGTGGGCCGGCCGCGTCGTGTGGTCGACGCCGCTCCTCTATGCCACCGGCAGCCTCGCCATCTTCGTGATCGGCGGCCTGACGGGCGTCATGGTCGCCGTGGTGCCGTTCGACTGGCAGGCGCACGACACCTATTTCGTCGTCGCGCACCTCCATTATGTGCTGATCGGCGGCACGCTGCTGCCGCTGGTCGCGGGCCTCTACTATTACTGGCCGCTGGTGACGGGAAAGAAGCTGTCGGACCGACTGGGGCGCATCGCCTTCTGGATCATGTTCGTCGGCGCCAACCTCACCTTCTTCCCGATGCACTTCTCCGGCCTGATGGGCATGCCGCGCCGCGTGTTCACCTATCCGGCCGAGCTCGGCATCGGCGGCCTCAACCTCGCCTCCACGGCCGGCGCCTATCTGTTCGCCGCAGGCGTGGCGTTGGTGGTGATCGACCTTGCGCTCTCCCCCACCCGGCCCAAGGCACGGCGCAATCCGTGGGATGCGGGCACACTCGAATGGCTGACGCTGCCTGAAAGCGAGAACTGGGGCGTGCGTTCGATCCCGCTGATCGAAAGCCGCTACCCCATCTGGGACCAGCCAGGCTTCGTGCGGAACGTGGACGAAGGCCGCTACTTCCTGCCCGATGCGGAGGAAGGCCGGCGCGAGACGATCGTCACCACCGTCCTCGACGCGCGCCCGCTCCAGGTCGTCCGCCTCGGCACGCCGAGCGTCAAGCCGATGCTGACCGCCATCGCGCTCGGCGGCGTGTTCATCCTCACGACCTACCATCTCTATTGGCTGGCGCTCCTCTCCGGCCTCGCGACCCTGGCGCTGGTGCTCGCCTGGCTGTGGACTGGCACCGCGGAGATTCCGGAGAAGCCGTGCAAGCCCATCGGCCACGGGCTGGAGCTTCCGCTCTACCTCTCCGGGCCCTCTTCCTCCGGCTGGTGGGCCATGTTCATCACCATGATGGCGGATGCGACCGCCTTCTCCGGGCTGGTGTTCGGCTATTACTTCTACTGGACCGTGCATCCGGAGTTCCCGCCGTCCGGCACCGGCCTCGACGGGCCCGGCATCGCCTGGCCGATGGTGGCGCTGGGGCTGACGCTCGCCAGCTGGGCTGCGACCGTTGCCGCGCGCGAGGTTCATGCCCGCGGCCGGGTCGCGCTCGCCCGGATGTTGCTGGTCGCCGCACCGCTCGCCTCGCTCAGCGGACTGGCCGCGGGGCTCGCCGGTCCTTGGCTTACCGGCCTCGACCCGACGCTCCACGTCTACCCGGCGATCGTCTGGACGCTGGCCATCTGGACCACGGCCCATAACGGCGTCGGCGCGATCATGCAGGTCTACACGCTGGCGCGCAGCCTGGCGGGCAGGATGACGCCCACCCATGATGCGGACCTGCGCAACATCACCGTCTTCCAGCACTTCCTCGCGCTCACCGCGATCGTCACCTATCTGACGATCGCCTGGTTCCCGGAGGTCGCATGAAGCGGGGGTTGCGCGATCGCGTCCGGGCGCTGCGGGTCACGCTATGGACGCTGATCATCCCGCCGACCTTGTGGGCGGCGCACTTCCTCTTCTCCTATCTCTGGGCGGCGGTGCGCTGTGCGAAGCTCGGCAGCTTCGCCGACTCGCCCGCCGCCTTTGCGATCGGCACCGTCCTCGCGCTGGTGCTGATCGCGCTGGCCGGCATCCTCGCCCACATCCAGTCCCGCATCCCCGGAGACCCGCCGCCGCATGAATCGGGGACCGACGTCGATCGCATCCGCTTCCTTGCCAAGGCGACACTGCTGCTGTCGGGCCTGAGCTTTGCCGGCGTGGTGTTCACCGCCATGCCCGTGCTCTTCCTCCAGGATTGCCGGTGAAGCGCGGCAGCCTCCTCGCCGGCGCAGCGCTGCTGGCGCTCGGCTGGCTGGTGTCGGCGCTCGGGCTCGGCATGGTCGGGCACATGGCTGGGCACATGATCGCCGTCGCGATCGCCGCGCCCCTGCTCGCCTGGAGCATGGTCGGCACGCGCTATGATCTCGCCCTTCGCGCGCCGCGGCTGGTCCATCCGCTCGCCATGTCGCTGGTCGAACTGGGCGTCGTCTGGGGCTGGCACCTGCCGGCGATGCGGGCGCTTGCCGACACGCAACTGGCTTGGCTGGCGGTCGAGCAGCTGAGCTTCCTCGCCGCCGGCGTCCTGCTGTGGGCGGCGGTGCTCGGCGCCGGGGACGATCGGCGCGTCGGCGGCATCGGGGCACTCCTGCTCACCTCGATGCACATGACGCTGTTGGGCGCGCTGATCGGCCTGGCGCCCCGCCCGCTTTACCCGATGATGGCGATGCACGGCGGTTTTGCCGGCCTCGGCCCGGTCGAGGACCAGCAGCTCGGCGGCGTCGTGATGCTGGTGATCGGCGGCGCCAGCTACTTGCTGGGCGCGCTGGCGATGCTGGCCGGACTGATCCGGCAGGAGGCACGGGCATGACCCTTCGCATCACCTGGCGCCGTGCAATCGTGGCGCTACTTGGCCTGGCGGCGGCAGGGATGCTCTTCGCCTGGTCCGGCGTGTTCAACGTCGCCGCGTCGAGCGGCCATTGGGCGATCACGGACTGGTTCCTGCACTGGACCATGCGCAATTCGGTGCGCACCCACGCCGCGTTCGCCGGTGAGAAGGCACCACGCGACGACCTGGGGCTCGTCAGCGCGGCGGGCCACTTCAAGAACAGCTGCGCCGTCTGCCACGGCGCGCCCGGTGTGCCGCCGTCGCCGGTGATGCGGGCTGCCACCCCGCATGCGCCCAACCTTTCGATCAACGCGCGCGAATGGGATGACCGCCAGCTGTTCTGGATCGTCCAGCACGGCGTGAAGTTCACGGGCATGCCGGCCTGGGCTGCCAAGGACCGCCCGGACGAGATCCGCCGCATGGTCGCCTTCGTCCGCCGCCTGCCGCGGATGACGCCCGCGCAATACCGGTCGCTGACGGAGGAGGCGCCTGCCGCGCCCCTGGCCGGCGTCTCCGATGCGACGCTTCGCACCTGCACCGGCTGCCACGGGGCAGACGGACGCGGGCGCGGCGCCGACGACGTTCCGGTCCTCGGCGGCCAGCAGCCCGGCTATCTGCTCGCGGCGCTGCGCGGCTATGCGAGCGGAGACCGCCAGAGTGCGGTGATGCGGGAAGTCGCGGTCATGCTTTCCGACGCGGAGATGCAGGCGCTGGCACGCCATTTCGCCGCCATGCCGGGACTGCGTCCCCTATCCGCCGGCGAAGGCACCGCCGCGGCCGCCCGCCTGGTTTCGCGCGGGCTCCCTGAAGAGGAGCTTCCGGCCTGCCGTTCCTGTCACAAGCCAGGAGGACGCGCACCGGTGATCGAAGGCCAGAAGGCGGGCTATATCGCCGACCGCCTGCGCCATTGGCAGGGCGAGGAAGTCGAGGTCGACGCCCGCCAGTCGCAGGCGACGATGCCGGTGATCGCGCGCCGCATCCCCAAGGAGATGATCGAGCCGCTCGCCGCCTATCTCGAGCACGGCGTGGCGCGGCAAACCGACTGACGCCCAGGCCTCCACAGTGCTCCTGCGAAAGCAGGAGCCCAGGGTTCCGCACGCCGACGCTTGTTGTTCTGCTTGGCCCTGGATTCCTGCCTGCGCAGGAATACGGACTCAGAAAAGCAGACGGAGCGGCCCACCGGCCGCGCCGCTTCCGTTTACGCCGCCTCCGCGAGATCCGCGGGGTTCAGGCGGATGAGATAGTCGAACGCCGACAGCGCCGCCTTCGAACCCTCGCCCATCGCGATCACGATCTGCTTGTACGGCACCGTGGTCGCATCTCCGGCCGCAAAGATGCCGGCTTGTGAGGTCTCGCCGCGATGGTCGATCTCGATCTCGCCGCGCGGGGTCAGGCCGACTGCACCCTTCAGCCACTCCGTGTTCGGCACCAGCCCGATCTGCACGAAGATGCCTTCGAGCGCGATCTCATGCGCCGTGCCGTGGTTGCGGTCCTTGTACGTCAGGCCCACGACCTTCTCGCCGTCGCCCTTCACCTCGGTGGTGAGCGCGGAGGTGATGATCTTCACGTTCGGCAGGCTGGCCAGCTTACGCTGCAGCACCGCGTCGGCGCGCAGGTCCGAGTCATATTCGATCAGCGTCACGTGCGCGACGATACCGGCCAAATCGATCGCCGCCTCGACACCCGAGTTGCCGCCGCCGATCACCGCCACGCGCTTGCCCTTGAACAGCGGACCGTCGCAGTGCGGGCAATAGGCCACGCCCTTGTTCTTGTACGCGTCCTCGCCCGGCACGTTCATCTGGCGCCAGCGGGCACCCGTCGACAGGATCACGGTACGCGCCTTCAGCGACGCGCCATTCTCCAGCCGCACCTCGTGGAGGCCACCGGCCTGGGCCGCAGGGATCAGCTTGTCGGCACGCTGCAGGTTCATGACGTCGACGTCATACTCCTTCACATGCTGCTCCAGGTGCGCGGCGAGCTTCGGCCCCTCGGTATGCGGCACCGAGATGAAGTTCTCGATCGCCATGGTGTCGAGCACCTGGCCACCGAAGCGCTCCGCCAGCACGCCGGTGCGGATGCCCTTGCGCGCGGCATAGATGGCCGCCGCCGCACCGGCCGGGCCGCCGCCCACCACCAGCACGTCGAACGCATCCTTGGCCTTGAGTTTCTCGGCCGCACGCGCGGAGGCGCCGCTGTCGATCTTGGCGACGATCTGCTCCAGCTCCATGCGGCCCTGGCCGAACACTTCGCCGTTCAGGTAGACGGTCGGCACCGCCATCACCTTGCGCGCCTCGACCTCTTCCTTGAACAGCGAGCCGTCGATCGAGACGTTGCTGATGCGCGGGTTGAGCACGCTCATCAGATTGAGCGCCTGCACCACGTCCGGGCAGTTCTGGCACGACAGCGAGAAATAGGTCTCGAAGGCGAAGTCACCGTCCAGGTTCTTGATCTGCTCGATCAGGTCCTGCGCCGCCTTCGACGGGTGGCCGCCGACCTGGAGCAGGGCCAGCACCAGCGAGGTGAACTCATGGCCCATCGGGATGCCCGCAAAGCGGACGCCGATGTCGGTGCCGGTGCGGCGGATCTGGAAGCTGGGCTTGCGCGCGTCGTCGCCTTGGACGACCTCGATCTTGTCGGAAAGGGCTGCGATTTCGTTCAGCAGCTCACCCAGCTCGCGCGACTTGGCGTCGGTGCCGAGCGAAGCGACGAGCTCGATCGGCTCGCGAATGTTGACCAGATAGGCCTTGAGCTGCTGCGTCAGATTGGCGTCGAGCATGGGGAAACTCCGGAAACTTGATACAAAACGGCCCGGGGCGAACGGATTCACCCCGGGCCGCCTGGTTACCCAAGGGGGGCTGGGCTGGTTAGATCTTGCCGACCAAGTCGAGCGACGGGGCGAGCGTGGTTTCACCCTCTTCCCACTTCGCCGGGCAGACTTCGCCCGGGTGCGCTGCGACATACTGCGCGGCCTTGATCTTGCGCAGCAGCTCGACGGCGTTGCGGCCGACGCCTTCCGAGGTAATCTCGACGAACTGGATCACACCCTCCGGATCGACCACGAAGGTCGCACGGTCGGCCAAGCCGGCACCGTCGCGCATCACGCCGAAGTTGTTGGTGATCACGCCGGCCGGGTCACCCAGCATGGTGAAGTCGATCTTGCCGATGGCCGGCGACGTGTCGTGCCATGCCTTGTGGCTGAAATGCGTGTCGGTCGAGACGCTGTAGATCTCGACGCCCAGCTTCTGGAACTCGGCATAGTTGTCGGCCAGGTCTTCCAGCTCGGTCGGGCAGACAAAGGTGAAGTCGGCCGGATAGAAGAAGAACACCGCCCACTTGCCCGCTACGTCGCGGTCGCTGACCTCCAGGAACTTGCCCTGCTTGTAGGCCTGCGTCGTGAACGGCTTCAGCGAGCTACCAATGATTCCCATTCCAAAAACTCCATGCTGCGGATGCGAATGAAATAGGGAGGCGTAGCGCGCGAGGGAAGTGATGAAATCCTATCGGGTTGATCGATTTCGTCGATGACGCATGATCGGGCTACAGGGGGTGCTCCCCGCCCCTCACGGTCACTGGTCCGCGTGATCCGCAACGCCCGCACCAGCCAGGCCGTGGCTCTGCCGCGCCTCACGCTGTGCGCGGTGCAGATAGTCCGGCGCAAACAGCGACGCTTCCTGCAGCGCAGCGAAGTTGGGGATGCGCAACACACGGCCCGACAGGCTGATCAGCCCCGACGCACGCAACTGCTGAAGCGTCCGGTTGATGTGGACCGAGGTCAATCCGGTCGCATCGGCGAGATCGGTCTGCGTGAGCGGCAGATCATAGCATTCGCCGTTCGACAGGCCGACGTCGCGCAGCCGCAGCGCCAGCTCGCACAACAGGCTGCCCAGGCGTTCCATGGCATTGCGCTGGCCCAAGTTGGTGGTCCATTCGCGCTGCACCGAAAGATGGACCAGCATCTGCCACCACAGGGCCTTGCCGATGCGGGGATGGTCGCGCGTCAGGCGTTGGATCGCCTCGCCCGGGATCTCCATATAGCGGACGTCGGTCAACGCGCCGATGGAGTGATCCATCCGCCTCAGCACCAGGTTGTTGAGATCGCAGCTGTCGCCCGGAAGCAGGAAGCCCACGATTTGTCGGCGCCCGTCCTCCAGCGTCTTGAACTGGCACGCCCAGCCCGAGACGATCAGGAACACCGCCCGCGGCACCGCCCCCTCGGCGATGATGTCCCGGCGGGCGTGTGCCAGTCGGATCGGCAGCGCGAGCATCTGCTGGAGTGCCGCTTCGTCTTCGGGCGTCAGGCGTGCATAGTTGCCGAGGCGGCGGATCAACATCATTCCACCGCTGTGATGTCCGTCGTGCACCCATGCTCCCCTTGCTACGGGGAAGCGGCTTACCGGCGGTCCGTGAAGCGGTAACTCATCTATGTTATTCGTCTTGGCGGAGTTGCGGAACCGCACGGCTCCCTTGCCGCGCCCGCCGACCTGCCCTCGCCTGCGGGTGCGTCAGCAAGCTCTTGCGGGGCTATCGAGCCCGATCTTCCAGGAGCCAGGCGAAGGCATGGCGGAGGTGCTGGGCACCATGCCCCTCGAACACGGCGCCATGCGCAACGACCACCCGCTCCGGATCGAGGTCGATGAGCCCGCGGATCTTTGTCGCCGCCTCGTCGCCGTTCCAGCGGATCAGCACGCGCAGATAGCGTGCGGTGGTCCCGTCGGTCGCACCCGCTGCCGCCATCGCCGCGCGGGTAAAGGGCGGCAGCTTCTCCGGCTGGAGGTTCTCGATCAGGTCGACCAGCAACAGCGTGCGGCTGGCCTCGTGGAAGAAATAGGCCTCGCGAAAGCCCGCTGCGCCGGGAACGATCCCCTGCTCCAGTTCGGCGGCCCACGGCTCCTCCGCCGCGTCCTGCAGGTCGCAGTCGATGCGCACACCCGAATTGCGCACCTGGCGCCGGTCGCGAAGCCCCGGCACGCCCCAGGTGGTCGCGTCCGGATAGGCTTCCTGCCAGGCTTTGAGGAAAGTCCAGTGCGCGATGTTCGGCGCGACCAGGTGCCGGATCGGCCCGATCGCCTCCAGCGCCTTGGCGAGCGCCGGCGTGTAGCGGATCGGCGAGTGGAGCCAAAGCTCGCCGTTCCCCAGCCGCACCACCGTCATGCGAACCGGCAGGGTGATGCCCATCGGTGCGATCGGCGCGCCATCGACGATCCAGACATCTTCGGCGAGCAGCTTGGGCGTGTCGAGCGGCGGATAGGCGACCTCGCGGTCCCCATGCTCGTGCGCCGAGAGGCGGCGATAGGCGAGCCCGACGGCAGCAGCGCCCAGAGCGATGCCCGCGCCGATCTTCCAGGCGCGTCCGGATCGGCGGGCCGCAGCGGCCCCGCTCGCATCGGCGGCGGCATGGGTAGTGCGTTCAGCGTTCATCTGCCTGTCTCCCGGCTCGTCGCCGGTTCAGCGCGACGGCGCCCGTGAAGTTCCGCCGCCGGCCGCAATGCAGCCGGCGGACGGTTCAGGCGGCGGCCGCCTCTTCCCCGACCCCTTCGATCAGCACCAGCACGTCGTCGATCAGCTTGGCCATGGCGAGCCGCGCCCGGTCCGCATCCCCCGCGACGATCGCCTCATAGACGGCGGCATGGTCCGCGATACTGGCGGAACGGCCCGCGATCCGGTTGGTGAAGCGGATCGACGTCCGCAGCGCCGTCGCCACCACGTCCCGGAACTGGATGTAGAAAGGATTCTCGGAAGCCCGCAGCACCGCCACGTGAAAGGCGATGTCGGCGTCCAGCGTCTCGTCGCGTCCCTGTTCGGCAGCGCGCATCCGGTCGAGCCCCGCGAGAATCGCGGCATGCTGTTCCGGCCCCGCACGCCGGGCCGCAAGCGCCGCCGCTGCCGGCTCGACCGCGACGCGCAGTTCGTTGAAGTGGCGCAGGAGGTTGATCGACAGCTTGCGCTCCAGCAGCCAGCGCAGCACGTCCGTGTCGAACAGGTTCCAGGATTCCTGCGGCAGCACGAACGTGCCCTGCTTCGGGCGTGCGCCCAGCAGCCCCTTGGCCGCCAGCATCTTCACCGCCTCCCGCGTTACCGAGCGGCTGACGCCATGCTCCCTGACGATATCCGCTTCGTTCGGAAACGGCCGGTCGTTGTAGTAGCCGACGACGATCGCCCGCCCCAGCACCTCCTGAAGACCGTAGGTAAGATTACGCCCTAACTCCTGCTGCACGTCGGCACACCCCTCCGGTGTTGCAGGCGTTTTCCGCCTGCTTGCTTGTTGCGTACGCCTGCCCCTCGCACCCTTCAAGCCAATTATCGTACAATTGGCTTGCAGTGCCTCCCTCAGGCGCTACACATGCGGGGATGCCATTCGCAGAAGGTGGCCGCAAGATGAGGAGAGAGCGATGCGCCAAGCGTGGATGTTGCTTGCGGCGGTGGCCGTGGCAGGCTTGACGACCCATACAGCCCAGGCGGGCGAGGCAAAGCGCTCGACCTTCGGCCGGACAAGCGATGGCAAGCCGGTTCCGGCGGTCACCCTCACCAACAGCCACGGCGTCTCGGCGACGGTGATCGCCTGGGGCGCCAGCCTTCAGTCGCTCAAGATGCCCGACCGCGACGGCCGCATCGAGGACGTCACGCTCGGCTATCCGGACATGGCCGGGTATCTCAAGCAACCCGAGTTCTTCGGTGCCACGGTCGGCCGCGTCGCCAACCGCATCGCGCAGGGCCGCTTCACCCTCGATGGAAAGACCTATCAGACGCCGGTCAACGACGGCCCCAATGCACTGCACGGCGGCACGCGCGGGTTCGACAAGGTCGTGTGGGACGTGGTCTCGGTGAAGTCGGGCAGCACGCCTTCGGTCACGCTGCGCTACGTCAGCCGGGACGGCGACCAGGGTTATCCCGGCACCCTCACCGTCGACGCGACCTATTCGCTCGACGAGAACAACGCCCTCACCATCGACTATCGCGCCACCACCGATCGGCCGACCGTCGTGAACCTCTCCAACCACGCCTATTGGAACCTCTCGGGCGAGGGTTCGAGCGCGGGGGCGATGAACCACATCCTGGAAATTCCCGCCCAGCGGTTCACGCCGGTGGACGAGACGCTGATCCCGACCGGCGAGCTGCGTCCGGTCGCAGGCACCGTGTTCGACTTCCGCACGCCGCACCAGATCGGTGAGCGGGTGCGCGACGCCCGCGACATCCAGATGGTCTACGGCCGCGGCTACGACCATAATTGGGTGATCGGGGACCGCGTCACCCAGGACCAGCACCTGATGGCGCGGGTCCACGATCCGCTGTCGGGCCGCGGGTTCGAGCTCTGGTCCAACCAGCCCGGCCTGCAATTCTATTCCGGCAACTTCATCAACGGCACTGTCACCGGCAAGGCGCAGCGCATCTACCGCGGCGGCGACGCGCTCGTGCTGGAGCCGCAGCTGTTTCCGGACACGGTGAACCAGCCCGCCTTCGGGTCTGCGCGGCTCGATCCCGGCCAGACCTATCGCAACACCATGACCTATCGCTTCTCCACGGGGCAGGTCACCCCGCCCCAGCAGCGCTAATCCCAGGAGCCCCGAACATGACTCGTTTCCTGCTGCTCGCCGGCGCCGCCTTTGCCACGATCACGGCTTCGCTTCCGGCCGACGCACGCGACCTCTGGACCCCGACCCAGGCCAAGAGCTGGTACGGCAAGCAGCCGTGGATGGTGGGCGCCAACTACACCAACCGCGGCGCGATCAACCAGTTCGAGATGTGGCAGCCGGAAACCTTCAACCCCCAGCAGATCGATCAGGAACTCGGCTGGGCCCAGGACATGGGCATGAACGTCATGCGCGTCTACCTCCACAACATGCTGTGGGAGAATGACGCGGCGGGCCTCAAGCAGCGGATGGACCAGTTCCTCCAGATCGCCGACAAGCACAAGATCCGCGTCCTGTTCGTGCTGTTCGACAGCTGCTGGGATCCCAACCCGGTGGCAGGGCCGCAGCGCCCGCCGATCCCCGGCGTCCACAACTCCGGCTGGATGCAGGCGCCGGGCGCCGCGCGGCTCGCGGACGCCAGCCAGTACGACAAGCTCGAAGGCTATGTGAAGGACGTCGTCGGCACCTTCGCCAACGACAAGCGCGTGCTCGGCTGGGACGTGTGGAACGAACCCAACAACGAAGGCGGCGGCGGCGGCTCCTACAAGCCTACCCCGAACAAGACCGCGCTGGTCGCGGGGCTGCTGGGCCGCGTGTTCGACTGGGCGCGCAGCGTCGATCCGATCCAGCCGCTCACCAGCGGCGTGTGGATCGGCGAGCATTGGGACAAGGCCGAGACGCTGGACGCTGTCGAGCGCATCCAGCTCAGCCAGTCCGACATCAACAGCTTCCACGATTATAACTGGCCGGAACAGTGGGAAACCCGCGCAAAGCAGGTGTTGAGCTATGGCCGCCCCGTCTTCTGCACCGAATATATGGCGCGCGGGAACGGATCGACGTTCGACGGGTCGCTGCCGCTCGGCAAGAAGTACGACATCGCGATGTTCAACTGGGGCTTTGTCGACGGAAAGACCCAGACCCGCATGCCATGGGACAGCTGGAAGAAGCCCTACACCTATGAGGAGCCGACCGTCTGGTTCCACGAGGTGCTGCGTGCGGACGGCACCCCCTATCGCAAGGCCGAGGTCGACCTGATCAAGCGCCTCACCACCGAAGCGAACGGCACCCGCCGCCGCTGACTCTCGAAGGGCCGGGTCCGCACACGCGGCCCGGCCTTTTCGTTATTCCTCTCGCCCGGCCTCCATTCCTGCACCGCATCGGGACTCCCCGCCTGATCGACCGCAGAACATGGTTTACACCAGCTTCGTCTTGTTTGACCCTCTCGCCAATGTCCGTCGTGTGGGAGAGCCCGATGCGCCGACTGCCGTCCTTCGCCGCTGCCCTTTCGCTGCTCGCGCTCGCAGGCTGTGACCGGACCGATCCAGGCACCGAAAACGTCGCGGCGCTGGATGCCGAGCTGACCGGGGACAATCAGGAGGCCGCCGCACTCGGCAATCGCATCCTCGTGGATCCCAGGCGTCTCGCCGGCACCAACCAAGGAAACGCAAAGGCGGGGGCCGGGCCCCGCCCCGGTACGTCGGCGAACCCCGCCACGGAGCGGTTGCTGGCGGCGCCCCCGGCCAAGCGTGCCGGCGCCTGCCCCGAATGCGACGCCGCGCGCCGCGCCGTCACCCTCGCTGCAGCGTCCCGGCGCGAGGGGACGGCGCCGGTCGAGTGCACGCGCAGCCTCACCTACGCGACCGACTGGGCAAAGCGGCTGCCGCCGGACCTGCCCCTCCACCCGCAGGCGACGCTCACCGAGGCAGCGGGTAGCCAGGTTCCCGGCTGTCAGTTCCGCGTGGTCAGCTTCACCGTCGATGCGCCGCTCGGGCAGCTCGTCGACTGGTACTACACCCGCGCGACCCGCGCCGGCTATGCGAGCGGCCACCAGCTCGACGGCAACGAACATGTGCTCGCCGGCAGTCGCGGGCGCGACGGCGGCGTCTATGTGCTGTTCCTCGCCCCCGACGGCCCTCGCACCAACATCGACATGGTGCTGAACAAGGGCGTTTGAAGCGTTCCCCGCGCCACGCGCCTGTTCAGTCGCGCGCCAATGCGCTAGGCGCAGCCGATCATGGGCAATCTTTTACTCGTCATGCTCGGCGGCGCGGTCGGCGCCGGGCTGCGCCATCTGTTCGGGCGCGCCGCGCTCGTCCTCTTCGGCCCCGGCTGGCCCTGGGGGACGCTCGGCGTCAACCTGCTCGGCGGCTTCGCCATGGGCCTGCTCGTTGCGGTGCTCGCGCGCGGGGCGCTGGGCGGTGAGGCCGGGCGACTTCTGCTCGGCGTTGGCGTGCTCGGCGGCTTCACCACCTTTTCGGCCTTTTCGCTCGATGCGGCGCTGATGATCCAGCGCGGCGAGCTCGTCTCGGCCCTCGCCTATGTCGCCGCTTCGGTCGCCGGCGCGATCCTCGCGCTGTTCGCCGGCCTCTCCCTCGGAAGGATCGCCGCATGAGCGACACGCCCAACGCCGTTCGCCAGTTCACCGTCGGCGCCGACGACGATGGCGTCCGCCTCGATCGCTGGTTCAAGCGGCACCTGCCGGACGTGAGCTTCAACACCGTGTCGCGCTGGGCGCGCACCGGCCAGCTGCGTGTCGACGGCGCCCGCGCGACGCCCGGCGACCGCGTGACCGAGGGCCAGCAGATCCGCGTCCCCCCGCCCGAGCCGGAAAAGGCCCCGCGCCCGAAGGCACAGCGCCCGCCGCTCGCACCCGAGCAGGTGGAACTCGCCCAGTCGATGGTCATCCACCGCGACGCGCAGGCGATCGTGCTCAACAAGCCGCCGGGTCTCGCAACGCAGGGCGGCACCAAGACGCACGACCATGTCGACGGCTTGCTCGACGCGCTTCAGTTCGACGCGGAAGGCCGGCCCAAGCTCGTCCACCGGCTCGACAAGGACACGTCGGGCGCGCTGCTGCTCGCCCGCACGTCGCGTGCCGCCGCCTTCTTCTCGAAGCATTTCTCCGGCCGCTCGGCGCGCAAGACCTATTGGGCGCTGGTCATCGGCGTGCCCGACATCGACGACGGCATGATCGACCTGCCGCTCGCCAAGCAGCCCGGCAGCGGTGGCGAGAAGATGCACGTGGACGAGGAAGCGGGCCAGCCCTCTCGCTCGCGCTACCGCGTGATCGAGCGCGTGGGCAACCGCGCCGCCTGGGTGGAGCTTCAGCCCTATACGGGTCGCACCCACCAGCTGCGCGTGCACATGGCCGCGATCGGCCATCCGATCGTCGGCGACGGCAAGTACGGTGGCGCCGCGGCGTTCCTGACCGGGGGCGTCAGCCGCAAGATGCACCTCCACGCCCGCCGCATCCGCATCGATCATCCCGATGGCGGCAAGATCGACGTGACGGCGGAGCTGCCGCAGCACTTTGCCGAGAGCATCGAGCTGCTGGGCTTCGACATGGCACTCGGCAATGCGCTGGCGGAGGACACGCCCCCGCCCCCCAGCCGCGCCGTGGAAAAGGCCAAGGCCAAGGCGCATGCCAAGACCGTCCGCAAGGAGCGCCGCGGCGAACGGCGCAGCCGGGGACGCGGATGACCCGACTCGCGGTATTCGACTGCGACGGCACGCTGGTCGACAGCCAGGCGAACATCTGCCGCGCGATGGAGCTGGCCTTCGGTTCCGCGCAGCTGCCGCTGCCGGATCGCGCCGCGATCCGCCGCATCGTCGGTCTGAGCCTGGTCGAAGCCGTCGCCCGACTCGCCCCAGACGTGGAGCCGGCGCTGCACGCGTCCGTCGCGGAGGACTATAAGCGCCACTTCCGCGCGATGCGGACCGGCGGCGGCCTCGCCGACGAGCCGCTGTTCAACGGCGTCACCGAGGCGATCGAACGGCTCCTCGCAGACGGCTGGCTGCTGGGCGTCGCC
The DNA here is from genome assembly GCF_039522995.1 of Sphingomonas molluscorum. NCBI lineage: Bacteria > Pseudomonadati > Pseudomonadota > Alphaproteobacteria > Sphingomonadales > Sphingomonadaceae > Sphingomonas > Sphingomonas molluscorum. The sequence goes on from NZ_BAAAEL010000002.1 coordinate 204,181, forward strand.
ACCGGAAAGTCCGATCGCGGGCTCGCACTGATCCTCGAGCATCATGGCCTTTCCGACCATTTCGTCACCCTCCAGACGGCCGACCGCCACCCGTCTAAGCCACATCCTTCCATGCTGGAGCGGGCGATGGCGGAGGCGGGTGCCGATCCGGAGAACACCGTGATGATCGGCGACACCAGCTTCGACATCGCCATGGCCGCCGCCGCCGGGGTGCACCCCATCGGCGTCGCCTGGGGCTATCACACCGTCGCCGAGCTCACCGCCGCCGGCGCGCGCCACGTCCTCGACCATGCCTCGGCACTTCCGGCGCTGGCCGAGACGCTGTGCCCCCTGCCCGTCGCGGTGCGCGCATGAGCGCCGATCCCGCCCGCAATCGCTGGCTGGTGCTGGTGCTGGTCCGCATCGTCGCCTCGGCCGGCGCGGTCCTGGGGCTCATGCTGCTGACGCGCGCGACCGAATGGCCGCCCAAGCTGCTGGGTGTCGCGATCGTGCTGTGCGCGCTGTACGTGATGGCGGTGGTGCCCCGCGCCCTGGCACACCGCTGGAGGACTCCGCCCAAGCCATGAAGCGCTTCTGGAAAGCCGTCACGATCGAGCCCATCGACGCCGGCCTCGGCATTGCCCTCGATGGGCGCCCCGTCCGCACTCCCGGTCGCGTGCCGCTGGCGCTCCCCACCCCCGCGCTGGCGCAGGCGGTGGCGGACGAATGGAGCGCAGTCGAGGACCGGCTCGATCCGCGCGCCATGCCGCTCACCGGCCTCGCCAACGCCGCGATCGACCGGGTCGCCCCCGATCCTGCCGCCTTCGCAGCCGGCCTGGCGGCCTATGGCGAGAGCGACCTGCTCTGCTACCGCGCCGAGGATCCGGAGCCGCTGGTCGCGCGCCAGCAAGCCGCGTGGGACCCCGTGCTCGCCTGGGCCCGCCAGCGCTACGACGTGACCTTCGCGATCACCGCCGGCGTGATGCACGTCGTCCAGCCCCCCGCCACCGTCGCGCGACTCGCCGAGGCTACGGCCGCTCGCGACGCCTTCGCGCTCGCCGGCCTCTCGCCGATCGTCACCATCACCGGCTCGCTGGTGCTGGCACTTGCGCTTGCCGAACGCGCCTTCGATGCCGAGACGGTGTGGAACGCCGCCCATGTCGACGAGGACTGGCAGGTCGAACGCTGGGGCGAGGACCCGCTCGCGACCGAAGCGCGCCTGATCCGCCGCCGGGACTATGACGCCGCCGTCCAGTTCCTGGACGCGCTTCGGTAGGACGATCGCCCCCTACGTATTCCCGCGCAGGCGGGGATCCACGGCCAAGCAGAGCAACGAGCACTTGCGCGGGAGCACCGTCGCCAGCCCCAAGGCGACGCCCCTCAATCCTCCTGGATCAGGCTCCGGTGGCGCGTGTCCCGCATGCGCAGGTACACGATCAGCGACACGCCGATCATCGCCGTCACATACCAGTAGAAGCCGCGCTCCCACCCGGCGTCCTTGAAGCTCAGCGCCACATATTCCGCCGTCCCGCCGAACAGCGTGTTGGCGAGCGCATAAGGCAGCGCCACGCCCAGCGCGCGGATGTGCGAGGGGAACAGCTCCGCCTTCACCACCGCGTTGATCGAGGTATAGCCGGTGACGATGATCAGCGCCGCCATCACCAGGAGGCCGGCGGTGAACACGTCCTTGGTCTGCTCCAGCGCGCTAAAGATCGGATAGGTGAACAAGACGCCCGCGACGCCGAAGGCGACCATCAGCGGCTTGCGCCCGATCCGGTCCGAAAGCCCGCCGGCGATCGGCTGTAGGCACATGAACACGAACAGGGTGACGCCGTTGATCTGGCTCGCCGCCTCCTTGGAGAAGCCGGACGTGTTCACCAGGAACTTCTGCATGTAGATGGAATAGGCATAGAAGGCGAGCGTACCGCCGGCCGTCAGCAGCATCACCAGCGCCGTCTCACGCGGATGATGGCGCACCAGCTGGAGGAAGCCGGACTTGGGTGCTCCCGTCGCCTTGGCGTTCTTATAGCTCTCCGTCTCGGCAAGACCACGGCGCAGGCGAAACACCACCAGCGCCAGCATCGCCCCGATCACGAACGGGATGCGCCAGCCCCACTGCTCCAGGTCGCGCGTATCCATCACCGCCTGGAGGACCAGCAGCACCAGGATCGCGAGCAGCTGGCCCGAGATCAGCGTGACATATTGGAAGCTGGAGAAGAACCCGCGCCGGTCCTGCCCTGCCATTTCCGAGAGATAGGTGGCGCTCGCGCCATATTCGCCGCCCACCGACAGGCCCTGCATCAGCCGGGCCAGCACCAGCAGCGCCGGCGCCGCGATGCCGATCGTCTCATATCCAGGCGTGCAGGCGATGATCAGCGAGCCCAGACACATCAGCGTGACCGACAGCGTCAGCCCCGCCTTGCGGCCCTGCCGGTCGGCATAGATGCCCATCACCCAGGCGCCGATCGGCCGCATCACGAAACCGACCGCGAACACCGCCGCCGCGCTCAGCAGCTGCGCCGTCTGGTCCTCGCTCGGAAAGAAGTGCGGCGCGAAATAAAGGGTGAAGGCCGAATAGACGTACCAGTCGAACCACTCGACCATGTTGCCGGTCGATCCGCCGATGATCGACTTGAGGCGCGATCCGACACCGGAGCCGGCGGCGGCCGGCGCAGGCGAGCTTGCGGAGGACATAGGCGGTGGCTTCCGTGGTCTGATGGCAGGCATCGTCCGCGAGGACGGCACCAGAACGCCGGCGCCGAAGCGGACGTTCCGCTCAGGCCATCAGCTTGCGGATGAACCCGATGACGCCGGTCTGGCGCGAGCGCTTCAGGCGCTCGGCCGCAAGGATCGTCTGCACCTTGCGGAAGCAGGCCTCGACGTCGTCGTTGACCAGGACATAGTCATAGCCGTCCCAGTGGCTCACCTCGGCTGCCGCGCGCGCCATGCGGGCGTCGATGATCTCGAGCGCGTCGGTGTTGCGGTTGAGCAGCCGCTGGCGCAGCTCCGCCATCGACGGCGGCAGGATGAACACGCGCACCACGTCGCCGCCGGCGATCTGGAACAGCTGCTGCGCGCCCTGCCAGTCGATGTCGAACAGCACGTCCTTGCCGGCCGCCAGCATCGCCTCGACCGGTGCCCGCGGCGTGCCATAGCGCTGGCCGAACACATGCGCCCATTCCAGGAACTCATGCTCGGTCGCCATCCGCCGGAATTCTTCCAGGTCGACGAAGTGATAGTCCTTGCCCTCGACCTCGCCCGGCCGCGGCGCGCGGGTCGTGGCCGACACCGACATCGACAATCCCGGCTCGTCGGCGAGCAGCTTGCGCGCGATGGTGGACTTTCCCGCGCCGGAGGGCGAGGAGAGGACAAACAACACGCCACGGCGCTTGAAGCCGTGCGGATCGGACTCTGGCGGCAGTTCCATGCGCGCTAGTGGCGCGAGGAGGAGCGATACGTCAAGGCATGGCGACCACCTTCCCTACCCGTACTCCGTCCCATTCTGCCCGCTGGTGGTGGGCGACGCTGGCCATCGTCGCGCTCGCAGCGCTGGTGCTGCTGGCGATGGGCCGCACCCCTATCTGCACCTGCGGCACGGTGAAGCTCTGGCACGGTACCGTCCAATCGGCGGAAAACAGCCAGCACCTCGCCGACTGGTACAGCCTCAGCCACGTCGTGCACGGGCTGATCTTCTATGGTCTCGGCTGGCTGGTCCTGCGCCGCAAGCCATGGCAGCTGCGCCTGGCGTTCGCGACCCTTGTCGAGGCGGCGTGGGAGATATTGGAGAACTCGCCGATCATCATCGATCGCTATCGCGCGGTCACGATCGCGCTCGGCTATGAAGGCGACAGCGTCGTCAATTCGGTCGCCGACATCGGCTGGATGGTGGTGGGATTCGCCGTTGCGCGTCGGTTGCCGCCCTGGGCCACCATTGCTCTGGGGATCGCGCTGGAGCTCGTCGCCCTCGCCGCGATCCGCGACAACCTGACGCTCAACGTCTGGATGCTGCTCGCGCCCAACGACGCGGTTCGCAGCTGGCAGGCGGGGGCCTGAACCCCCGCCCCGGCCTTTAGTAGCCTCGACGCGCCTTGCGCCGGTCATACGCCTTCTTCGCGGCATAGCCACCGCCGAGCACCAGGCCGAGCGGCCCCATGCGCCGTAGCGCGCCGCCAACCATATAGCCGAACGCCGCACCCTTCACGCCGCCGCTGCCGTCCCGCCGGTCGAGTTCGCGGCCCACCAGCGCCCCTACGATACGGCCGATCATGCCGTCTTCTCCCGCTGGAACAACTGTTCGCGCAGCTGCTCGGCGCCGCGCAGCACCGCCCAGCCCACCGCATAGGTGACCACCACCGGCACCACCAGCTTCAGCACATTCGCCGTCACCGCACCGATGATCGCGCCGTCCGCGGCGCCATCGTCACCGCTCATGCTGTCGATCGCGCCGCCGATCAGCGCGCCTACCGTCGTCGTACCCATGCAAACCTCGCTTTCGTGTCGAGAGGTAAGCGCGGGAACGGCGCGAGGGTTCCAGAGGGGGTTTACTGCTCGGGATCACCCCCCTTCCCGTTCGGCTCGAGTAGGGATCGAGCTTGTCGAGAGCCCGTATCGAGAGAGCCGCGCGCGCTGCCCTCTCGATATGCCGTCTCGACAAGCTCGACGGCTACTCGAGGCAAACGGGGTTGAGGAAATGCAGGTCCTGCCCGGCCCTTACCGCCCGACCATCGTCTCCGGCTTCACATACTGGTCGAACGTCGCCTCATCGACCAACCCCAGCGCCAGCCCGCTTTCCTTCAGCGTCAGCCCCTTCTCGTGCGCGTTCTTGGCGATCTTGGCCGCGTCGTCGTACCCGATCACCGGTGCCAGCGCGGTCACCAGCATCAGAGAGCGGCCGACCAGATCGGCGATCTGCTGCTCGTTCGCCACCGTCCCGTCGACGCAGCGCTCGGCGAAGCTCGTCATGCCGGTGGCGAGCAGGTGGATCGAACGCAGCACGTTCGCGCCGATCAGCGGCATGAACACGTTCAGCTCGAAATGCCCCTGCATGCCGCCGACGGTCACCGCCTGGTGATTGCCGATCACCTGCGCCGCCACCATCGTCAGCGACTCGGCCTGGGTCGGGTTCACCTTGCCCGGCATGATCGAACTGCCCGGCTCGTTGGCCGGCAGCGACAGCTCGCCCAGCCCCGAACGCGGGCCAGAGCCCAGGAAGCGGATGTCGTTGGCGATCTTGTTGAGCGCCACTGCCAGCGTGTTGAGCGCGCCCGAGAAGAACACCAGCCCGTCCTTGGCCGCCAGCTGCTCGAACTTGTTGGGCGCGCTTTCGAACTGCGTGCCGGCGATGTCGCTGATCGCCGCCGTCATGTCCTCGGCCCAGCCCTCGGGCGCATTGAGCCCGGTGCCGACCGCCGTGCCGCCGATCGCGAGCTTGCGGATGTTGCCGTTGAGTGCACCCTCGATCCGCGCCTTGCAACTCACCAGCTGCGCCGCATAGCCCGAAAACTCCTGCCCCAGCGTCAACGGCGTCGCGTCCTGGGTGTGGGTGCGACCGATCTTGACGATATGATCCCACGCCTCGGCCTTGGCAGCGAGCGAGGCGGTCAGCCGGTCGAGCGCCGGCAGCAGCGCGTCGCGCGTGGCGATCGCGGTGGCGACGTGCAGCGCGGTCGGGAAGCTGTCGTTCGAAGACTGGCTCATGTTGACATGATCGTTCGGGTGGACCGGCGACTTGCCGCCGCGAGCGCCGCTCAGCACCTCATTGGCGCGGCCGGCGATCACCTCGTTGACGTTCATGTTGGTCTGGGTGCCGCTGCCGGTCTGCCAGATCACCAGCGGGAACTGGTCGTCGAGCTTGCCGGCGACGATCTCCTGCGCTGCCGCCTCGATCGCGTCGACCACCTTGGCGTCCAGGCCGTGCTTGCGGTTCACCCGCGCCGCCGCCTGCTTCACGATCGCCTGGGCATGGACGATGCCGATCGGCATGCGCTCGGTCGATCCGAACGGGAAGTTCTCGATCGATCGCTGGGTCTGGGCGCCCCAATAGGCGGTTGCGGGGACCTCGATCGCGCCGATCGAGTCGGTTTCGGTGCGCGTGCTGTCGGTGCTCATGGTCCGACAACGCCGGGAGCGGCCGGCTTGTTGCACCGGCCGCGCACCGACGGCTTACTTCTTGCGCTTGAAGTCCACGGCGACGACGTTCGACCCGTCCTCGACCGGCTTCGCCTGCGGGCCGTCGTTCTCGGCCGGATCATGCGGTTCGGGTCCGCCGTCGGGGCCCTCGGCCGCCTGGAAGCGCAGCTCGAAATTGACCGCCGGGTCGTGGAAACCGGTGATCGCGGAGAACGGAATGATCAGCGTCGACGGGATCTGGTTGAAGCTCAGCCCCACCGAGAAGCGCGACGCATCCACCGTCAGGTCCCAGAAGCGGTGCTGGATGACGATCGTCATCTCGTCCGGGAAGCGCTCGACCAGCCGCTTGGGGATGTCGACCCCGGCTGCCTGCGTCTTGAAGGTGATGTAGAAATGATGGTCGCCCGGCAGGCCGCCATTGGAGGCGACTTGCCCCAGCACGCGGCCGACGACGGCGCGCAGGGCATCCTGCACGATCTCGTCATAGGGGATCAGGCTGTCGGGCACTTGAGCGTTCATGCGCCTTGGGTAGCGGGGTTTCGGGTGCGGTCAAGATTCGTTGCGTTGCTTGCGCGACGGGCGGCGCTATGGGGACGATCATGCGCACTGGCACCATCACCCGCTCGACCAGCGAAACCTCGATCGAGGTGACCGTCAACCTGGACGGCACCGGCGTCTATGACGTGCAGACCGGGGTCGGCTTCTTCGATCACATGCTCGAGCAGCTCTCGCGGCATTCGCTGATCGACCTGACCGTCCGCACGAGGGGCGACCTGCACATCGATGCGCACCACACCGTCGAGGACACCGGCATCGCCATCGGCCAGGCGTTCGCCCAGGCACTCGGCGACAAGCGCGGCATCCGCCGCTACGGCGAGGCGCTGTCGCCAATGGACGAGACGCTGACCCGAGTCGCGCTCGACATCTCCGGCCGCCCCTGGCTGGTCTGGAAGTCGCGCTTCACCCAGGCGCAGCTCGGCACCATGGATACCGAGATGTTCGAGCATTTCTGTCACAGCTTCGCACAGGCGGCGGGCATCACGCTCCACGTCGAGACGCTCTACGGCACCAACAACCACCACATCGCCGAGAGCATCTTCAAGGGGCTGGCACGCGCGCTTCGCACCGCGACCGAGATCGACCCGCGCAAGGCCGATGCCGTGCCGTCGACCAAGGGTGTCCTGTGACCCCCGCCCGCCCCAACCAGCCGCTGGTCCTCGCGCTGCTCACCTATGTGAAGCCGATCGAGGAGATCGACGCGCTGCGCCCGCGCCACCTGGAGTGGATCAGCGCGCGCATCGACGCGGGCGAGGTGCTGCTCGCCGGCCGCCGTGCCTCGGCGACGGGCGGCGTGATGCTGTACCGCGGTGAGGCCGAGGCCGTGGAGGCGATCGCCCGCACCGATCCGTACCTCATCGAGGGCGCGGCCACGCTCGAACTCGTCGGCTTCACCGCCGCCATCGCCAGCGCCGAGGTCGGCGCTCTGCTCGCATGACCCTCGCGCTGATCGATTATGGCGCGGGTAACCTCCACTCGGTCGCCAACGCGCTCAAAGCCGCCGGCGTCGCCGACATGGCGATCACCGCCGATGCGGAGGTGGTGCGCCGCGCCGACCGCATCGTCCTGCCCGGCGTCGGCGCCTTTCGCGCCTGCATCGACGGGCTCGCCGCCGTGCCCGGCATGATTGAGGCAATGGAGGAGCGCGCGCTGCACGGCGGTGTGCCGTTCCTGGGCGTGTGCGTCGGCATGCAGCTGATGGCGACCGAGGGCGAGGAGTTCGGCACCCACGCCGGCCTCGGCTGGCTGCCCGGGACCGTGCGCAAGCTGGAGGCAAGCCGGCAAGCGCGCGTGCCGCACATGGGCTGGAACGACGTGGTCCCCTTGGGCGACCACCCGATCGTCCAGCCGGGCGAGGCCTATTTCCTGCACAGCTATGCCTTTGAAGGCGACGGCGTCGTCGCCACCACCACCCACGGGCAGCCGGTGACCGCGGCGATCGGCCGCGACAATCTGCTCGGCGTCCAGTTCCACCCCGAAAAGAGCCAGCGCTACGGCATCGCGCTGCTGGAGAGATTCCTCGCATGGCAACCGTGACCGACCGGCTGATCGTCTTCCCCGCGATCGATCTCAAGCGCGGCCAGGTCGTCCGGCTGGCCGAAGGCGACATGGACCGCGCCACCATCTACGGCGACGATCCCGCCGCCCAGGCCCGCGCCTTTGCCGAGGCCGGCGCCGACCATCTCCATGTCGTCGACCTCGACGGCGCCTTTGCCGGGGACTCGGTCAACGGCGAGGCGGTCGCGAGCGCGGTCCGCGCCTTCCCCGGCCGCGTGCAGCTGGGCGGCGGCATCCGCACCCGCGCCGCGATCGATAGTTGGCTCGAACTCGGCGTCGCCCGCGTGGTGATCGGCACGGCCGCGCTCGAGAACCCGGATCTGGTCCGCGACGCCGCCCGCGCGCTGCCCGGCCGCATTGTCGTGGCAGTGGATGCGCGGGACGGACTCGTCGCGACCCGCGGCTGGGCCGACGTGTCCACCGTCACCGTCGCCGACCTCGCCCGCCGGTTCGAGGATGCAGGCGTCGCCGCCCTGCTCTTTACCGATGTCGGCCGCGACGGCCTGCTCAAGGGCTGCAACGTCGCCGCCACCGCCGCGCTCGCGGCCGAGGCCGGCATCCCGGTGATCGCCAGCGGCGGCGTCGCGGGCATCGACGACATTCACCAGCTGCGCGGCAAGCCCGGCATCGAGGGCGTGATCACCGGCCGCGCGCTCTACGACGGCCGCCTCGACCTCGCCGAGGCGCTGCGGGTCGCCGCATGACCGTCCGCGTCCGTATCATCCCCTGCCTGGACGTCCACGCCGGGCGCGTGGTCAAGGGCGTCAACTTCGTCGACCTGCGCGACGCCGGCGACCCGGTCGAGCAGGCACGCGCCTATGACCTCGCCGGCGCCGACGAGCTGTGCTTCCTCGACATCGGGGCGAGCCACGAGGGCCGCGACACCATCGTCGACGTGGTCCGCCGCACCGCCGAGGTCTGCTTCATGCCGCTCACGGTCGGCGGCGGCGTCCGCTCCGCCGGCGACGCCCGCGCGCTGTTGCTGGCGGGCGCGGACAAGGTCGCGGTCAATTCCGCCGCCGTCGCCCGGCCGGAAGTGGTGGCCGAGATCGCCGATCGCTTCGGCAGCCAATGCGTCACCGCCTCGATCGACGCGCGTCAGGTCGAGCCCGGCCGCTGGGAAGTCTTCACCCACGGCGGCCGCCGCGCGACCGGCATCGACGCGCTGGAGCATGCCGCCCGCCTGGCCGGCTTCGGCGCGGGCGAGCTGCTCGTGACCTCGATGGACCGCGACGGCACCCGCGACGGCTACGACCTCGCCCTCACCCGCGCGATCGCGGACGCGAGCGACGTGCCGGTGGTGGCGTCCGGCGGCGTCGGCAAGCTGGACGACCTGGTGGCCGGCGTGGTCGAGGGTCACGCCAGCGCCGTGCTCGCCGCCTCGATCTTCCACTTCGGCGAAGCCAGCATCGCCGACGCGCGCGCCGCGCTTGCCGCTGCCGGCGTTGCCGTGCGCGGGACGCACTAGTCCCGCTTCGAGCGCGCATACCCCGATGCGGCCGCCCGCGAGTCCCGCAACGTGCCCCACTTCCGTATCCCCGCGCAGGCGGGGATCCAGGGTCCAGCAGAGCAACGGCTGTCAGCGCGCGGTACCCTGGGCTCCTGCCTGCGCAGGAGCACGGCAGATGTGCCGCGAACGGTACATCGCACCCCAGCGAAGGCCGGGATACGGGAAGGAGGCCGGAAGCACTTCAGCTCCGCCCTGCTCTACTTTACACAACGCCCATGCGCTTCGCCCCGCTCCTCCTCCTCATGCCCCTGCCCGCCCTTGCCGCCCACACGGGCGTCGCAGCAGAGCGCACCGGCTTCGCCCCCTCCGACGTGGCGCTGTTCCTCGTCGCCGCCGCCGGCCTCTGGATCGCGCGCCGCGCCCTGCGCGCGCGTCGCAGGCCGCCGCGGGATTGACTTGGGCGCGGCGCACGGGAAAGCGGGCGCGATGGCAGACACCGACCCGCTCGACCAGCTCCAGGCCGTGATCCGCACCCGTCTGGGCGGCGATCCTGCGACCTCCTATGTCGCCAAGCTCCACAGCCGCGGCCGCGCCAAGATCGCCCAGAAGGTCGGCGAGGAAGCGGTGGAGACCGTGATCGCCGCGATTGCCGATGATCGCCAAGGGCTGGTGTCCGAGTCCGCCGATCTCCTCTTCCACCTGCTGGTGCTGCTCGCCGACGCCGGCCTGTCGCTCGACGACGTGCGCGCCGAACTCCACCGGCGCGAGGGCTTGTCGGGCATTGCCGAAAAGGCCGCCCGCCCCCGCTGACGCGCAAAGGACCTTCCATGCCGATGGACGCCACGCTTCCCTACGACGACAGCAACATCTTCGCGCGGATCCTGCGCGGCGAGATCCCGGCCAAGCGGGTCTATGAGGACGATTTCGCCCTCGCCTTTCGAGACATATCCCCGCAGGCGCCGACCCATGTGCTGGTGATCCCCAAGGGCGCCTATGTCTCGTGGGACGATTTCAGCGCCCGTGCGCCCGATGCCGAGATCGCCGGCTTCGTCCGCGCGGTCGGCCATGTCGCGCGCGAGCATGGGCTGGTGGCGCCGGGCTACCGCCTGCTCGCCAATGTCGGCGGTGATGCGGGGCAAGAAGTGCCGCACCTGCACGTCCATCTGTTCGGCGGCCAGCCGCTCGGGCCGATGCTGGCGCGCTGAGCGAGGCACCGCGCCGCCGCAGGGATTCGCTTTGCGCGCGCTTGATTTAGCTTTACGCTCCACACTTTCGCGGCTGCGAAACGAACCGGTTCAGGGGAAAACCGCATGATCTTCGGGCGCGTCAAACCACTCGACGCCATTCTAGCGACTGCCGAGAAAAAGTCGCTCCATCGCTCGCTCGGCGCGCTGCAGCTCACGCTGCTCGGCGTCGGCGCCATCATCGGCACGGGTATCTTCGTGCTCACCGCAGAGGCCGCGCAAAAGGCCGGCCCGGGCATGATGATCTCCTTCGTCATCGCAGGCGCCGTCTGTGCCGTTGCCGCACTCTGCTATTCCGAGCTCGCCTCGATGGTGCCGGTCTCCGGCTCCGCCTACACCTACACCTATGCGGTGATGGGCGAATTGCTCGCCTGGATGGTCGGCTGGGCGCTGATCCTCGAATATGCGGTGGCGGCTTCGGCCGTGTCGGTCGGCTGGTCCGGCTATTTCGTCGGCCAGCTGGGGGGCTGGTTCGGCATCACCCTGCCGCAAGAGATCATCGCCGGCCCCTATGCCGGCGGCATCATCAACCTGCCCGCGGTCGTGATCGCGCTGCTGATCACCGCCCTCTTGGTCGTCGGCACCAGCGAAAGCGCCAAGGTCAATGCGGTGCTGGTCGCGATCAAGGTGACGGCGCTCACCGCCTTCATCATCCTCTCGCTTCCTGTCATGCAGATGGAGAACTTCGAGCCGTTCATGCCGCAGGGCTGGGGCGATGGCTCGGGCGCAGGCGTGATCGGCGCCGCCGCCTCGATCTTCTTCGCCTATGTGGGCTTCGACGCGGTTTCCACCGCGGCCGAGGAGACCAAGAACCCGCAGCGCAACGTGCCGATCGGCCTGATCGGAAGCCTGGCCATCTGCACCGTCTTCTACATGCTGGTGGCCGCCGGCGCGATCGGCTCGCCGATCGGTTCGCAGCCCGTGACCGCCGCCGACGGCAGCTGGCTGGCGCCCGGCTCGACCGAGCTCGCCGCCCGCTGCGCCGCGATCAGCGCCGCCGCGGCCGAGCCGCTGTCCTGCTCCAAGGAAGCCCTCGCCCACGTCCTGCGCCAGATCGGCTACCTCAACGTCGGCAACCTGATCGGTCTCGCCGCCTTCCTGGCGCTGCCGTCGGTGATCCTGGTCATGATCTATGGCCAGACGCGCATGTTCTTCGTGATGGCGCGCGACGGCCTCCTTCCGGAGAAGCTGTCGACCATCCACCCGAAGTGGAAGACGCCGCACGTCATCACCATCATCACCGGCCTGGGCGTCACCTTTGCGGCGGCGTTCCTGCCGGTCGGCAAGCTCGCCGACATCGCCAATGCCGGCACGCTGTTCGCCTTCTTCATGGTGGCGATCGCGGTGATGCGCCTGCGCAAGACCGAGCCGACCCGCCGCCGCCCGTTCCGGGCTCCGCTGCTCTTCGTGGTGGCGCCGCTCACCATGATCGGCTGCGTGGTGCTCTACTGGTTCCTGCCGCCGGACGCGAAGCTGGTGCTGCCGGGCTGGGGTGCGATCGGCCTGGTGCTCTACTTCGCCTATGGCTTCCGCAAGAGCCACCTGGGCCGCGGGCTCGTCGATGTGCCCGAGCACACCGCCTATGAGGAGGTCGATCCTCCCGTCCCCGGCACCCGCTGAGGCCAGAAACAAGAAGGGCCGGAGGATCGCTCCTCCGGCCCTTTTCGTTTGTCCGGCATCCCTCATTCTGACAAACTCGGGGCCAAGTTTCGCTCCCCAACTCCGCAACCGACGCAATCGTTGCGCCGGCGCTGCGCCTAGAGATTGTTGATGCAGCGAGTGTCGCGGACTACGAACTAGGCCTCGCCGCGTATGGATTGCCGGCTAACATATTTGAGAGACCGGCTCGGTGAGCAGTTTACGTAAATGAGGTTTCACAAGATGCTTCGAGGTGTGTCGCCTTCGGCCTTCGTGATCATCGCCCTACTAACAGCTGCATCGATCAGCATATTGATGCAGTATCTCTGCCCTGAGGCGATACCGATTTTCTTTATTGCAGCTGTATGTTTTGCGCACGTGCTTCGTGTTGACTTACGGCAAGGGCTTCCAGAGTTTCTATCAAGCAGTGCTTACAAAGATCTGGCACTATTCAGCTTGTTCACATTCGCATCCCTACACATTCATACGGCCGAGGTACTGTGGGGACTGAGCAAGGCCGCTGCCTTTTCCGCCCACTCGGCGGGTTACAAACTGGGCCATGCTATACACGGTTTGGCCTGACTCAGTTGAAACCGGACCGGACTCGATGATGCGAGCCGGGCGCGGGAAGCCTGAGAAGGGAATGGATGAGGTAGGTAGGGCCCGCAGGAGTGCACCTGCGGGCTACAGCAGTGTACCGTAGTACGCCTTGACTGCCATGTTAGGCGTGAGCCCCACCCCTCAGCCGAGCTTGTCGGCGATCAGCTTCTTGAGGTCGACGTTCGGGCGCGCACCGTAATGGGAGATGATCTCCGCCGCGCAGATCGCGCCCATGCGGAGCGAGTCCGTGACGCTGCGGCCCTGTGCCTGGCCATGGAGGAAGCCCGCGGCGAACAGGTCGCCCGCACCGGTCGTGTCGACCACCGCCGCAACCGGCTCGGCCGGCACCGCGACCCGCTCGCCGTCCACGATCGCGATCGCGCCGCGCTCGCTGCGCGTCACCACCAGCGTCGGCACCTGCGGCGCGACCTTGGCGACGGCATTCTCGAAGTCGTCGCCCTGCGCAAGCGCCAGCAGTTCGTTCTCGTTCGCGAACAGGATGTCGATCATGCCCTCGGCCAGCAGCGTGCGGAAATCGTCGCCGTGGCGCGAGATGCAGAACACGTCCGACAGGGTGAAGGCGACCTTGCGGCCGGCCCCACGCGCAACCTCGATCGCCGCGCGCATCGCCTGGCGCGGCTCCTCCGGATCCCAAAGATAGCCCTCCAGGTACAGAATCGCCGCATCCGCGATCATCTGCCGGTCGAGCGCCGCCTCGGGCAGGAACTGCGAGGCGCCCAGGAAGGTGTTCATCGTGCGCTGGCCGTCCGGCGTCACGAAGATCAGGCAGCGCGCCGTGGTCGGATCGCCCGCCCGCGCCGCGGTGTCGAAGCGGATGCCGACCGCCTGCACGTCATGCGCGAACACCTTGCCGAGCTGGTCGTCGGCGACCTGGCCGATGAAGCCGCACTTGCCGCCCAGCGCCGCGATCCCCGCGACGGTGTTCGCCGCCGACCCGCCCGAAACCTCGCGGCCCGGCCCCATCTTGGCATAGAGCGCGTCGGCCTCGGCCGGCGAGAACACCAGCTGCATCGAGCCTTTGTTCATGCCTTCTGCTTCCAGGAACGAATCTTCGGCCTGGGCGAGAATGTCGACGATCGCGTTGCCGATCGCGACAACGTCGTAGGTGGGTTCGGTCAAGTGAGTCTCCAATGCGGGATCCGCAAACGCCCTCGCGGTAAAGAGCTGCGTGCGTGCGTGCAACCGCGTTGACGCCGGCGCACGCGCCCCCCATTCCCCCGCCATGATCCGCGCCCTCCTCCTCTCCGTCGCCCAGCTCGGCGACCGGCGCATCCTGGCGGTGCTGGCGAAATCGCTCGCGGTGACGCTGCTGCTGTTCCTGGTCGTGGCGGCGCTGCTCGCGTTCGGCGCCCGCGCGCTGGTGCGGGACGGCCTCCACTGGGGAACTGGCGTCGGCGATCTCGCGGCCGCGGCGGCGGCGATCGCGACCATCGGTCTGGGCTGGCTGCTGTTCCGCGCCGTCGCCATCGCGGTGACCGGCATCTTCGCGGACGACGTGGTCGCCGCGGTCGAGGCGCGCCACTATCCCGCCGCCCTCGCCAGCGCGCGGCCGGTGCCGTTCGCGCGCGGTGCCGCGATGGGGATCGGCTCGGCCGGCCGGGTGATCGGCGTCAACCTGCTGCTCGCGCCGCTCTACCTCCTGCTGCTGGCGACCGGCGTCGGCACGGCCGTCGCCTTCTTCCTGGTCAACGGGTGGCTGCTCGGCCGCGACCTCGGCGACATGGTCGCCGCACGGCACCTCCCCGCGCCGTCGATGCGCGCATGGCGGCGCACCACCGCCGGCGGACGCCTGCTGCTGGGGTTCGCCGGCACCGGGCTGCTCCTGATCCCGTTCGTCAACTTCGTCGCGCCGGTGCTCGGCGCGGCCATGGCGACCCATTGGTTCCACGAAAGGCGAGGCAAATGAAGCGTTGGGCAGGACTGGCAGTGCTGGGCATGGGGCTGGGCGGCTGCGCGACGGGGCCCAGCGTTGGCCCCGGCAACCTCCCCCCGCCCCCGCCGAGCGCCAGCTACAGCGCCGTGGGACTGGAGCGAATCCTGGGCCAGCCGGCCAATGCGCTCACAAAGTTGTTCGGAAAGCCCGATGCCGAACTGACGGAGGGGGCCGGCCGCAAGATGCAGTTCGGCTCCGACATCTGCGTGCTCGACGCCTATCTCTACGCGCCCAAGGGCGGCGGCACGCCGGTCGTCACCTATGTCGACGCCCGCCAGCGCAACGGCGCCCCGATCGACCGAGCCAGCTGCGTCGCAGCCCTCGTCCGCCGCGAAGGCGGGCGGTAGGCGTCCGCCATAACGCCCACCTCGTATCCCCGCGCACGCGAGACCTCTGCGAACCCTTAACAGTGCTCCTGCGAAGGCAGGAGCCCAGGGTTCCAAGCACCGCAAGCCGTTGACCTGCTTGGCCCTGGATTTCTGCCTGCGCAGGAATACGGGTGTGACAAGGACAGACCGTCGCTCAGTCCGCGCCCCACTCCGCCCGGACATCCGCGTCCGCTTCCCCGGCCAGCCGCGCACCACGCTCGCCGGCAAAGCGCTCCGGATCCAGTCGCCCCAGCGCCCAAACCGCAGCCCCCCGCACCACCGGCGCCGGATCGTCCAGCAGCCGCGCGACCGGCGCCGCCAAGGCCGGATCGCCGCTGTTCCCCGCCGCCACCAGCACGTTGCGCACCATCCGGTCGCGTCCGATCCGCTTGATCGGCGATCCCGCGAACACCTGCCGGAAGCTTGGGTCGTCCAGTGCCATCAACTCGGCAAGCCGCGGCGCCGCCAGTTCGGCGCGGGGCACGAACGCCTTATTGGCCGCTGCCGTCGCCGCGAACTTGTTCCACGGGCACACCGCCAGGCAATCGTCGCAGCCATAGATGCGGTTGCCGATGCCGGGCCTCAGCGCCGCCGGAATCGGCCCGGCATGCTCGATCGTCAGGTAGCTCACGCACCGCCGTGCATCGAGCTGGTAGGGCGCGGGAAAGGCGTCGGTCGGGCACGCCCGCTGGCACGCGTCGCACGATCCGCAGCTTCCCCCCGGACGTGCGTCGGGTGCCAGCTCGAGCGTGGTATAGATCGCCCCCAGGAACAGCCAGCTGCCGTACTCCCGGCTCAAGAGGTTGGTGTGCTTGCCCTGCCAGCCGAGCCCCGCCGCCTCGGCGAGCGGCTTCTCCATCACCGGCGCGGTATCGACGAACACCTTGAGGTCGCATCCCGCTTCGTTCGCGAGCCAGCGGCCGAGCGCCTTCAGCGCCTTCTTCACCACGTCGTGGTAGTCGGCGCCCTGCGCATAGACCGAGATGCGCCCGCGGTCCCCCACCCCGGCGAGCGCCAGCGGGTCCCGCGCCGGCGCATAGCTCATGCCGAGCGCGATCACCGATCGCACCTCCGGCCACAATCCCTGGGGCGAGCCGCGGTGGTGGGCGCGCTCCTCCATCCAGATCATGCTGCCGTGCCGGCCCGCCTCCAGCCACTCCCGCAGCCGGGCGGCCGTCTGCGGCGCGGCATCCGCGCGCGCAAAGCCGCAGGCCGCAAAGCCGAGCTCCGCCGCCTTCTCTTGGATGCGCGATTCCAGGGACTTGTGCTGGTCCACGCCGCCCCGCTACCACGATGACGCGGCGCGCAGCACCCCTTGCGTGCGCCACGCGTTACGTCAGTGTGCAACAAGGGCAGCGCGTGGGGGGATGACCTCGCCCGGCCGTACGGAGGTTGGATGGAGTCGAACGCTGCTGCCACGGGCCTGGCGCTGACTGCGAGTGGATTGGTCAAGCGCTTCGGCGGACGCCGCGTCGTCGACGGCATCGATCTTCAGGTCCCGACCGGCGCCGTCTACGGCGTGCTCGGCCCCAATGGTGCTGGCAAGACGACGACGCTGCGCATGCTGCTCGGCATCATCGAGCCCGATGCCGGCCAACGTTGCCTGCTTGGGCACGACGCGCCGCGCGATGCCTCCGACCGCGTCGGCTATCTGCCCGAGGAGCGCGGGCTCTACCCGGGCATGAAGGCGCGCGAGGCGATCGCCTTCATGGGGGCGTTGCGCGGGCTCGACTGGGCGACGGGTCGCAAGCGTGCGGCCGTGATGATGGAGCGCGCGGGCCTGGGCGACTCGGTCGACAGCAAGATCCGCAAGCTGTCCAAGGGCATGGCCCAGTTCGTGCAGCTGCTCGGCTCCGTCGTGCACGAGCCCGAGTTCCTGGTCCTCGACGAGCCCTTTTCCGGCCTCGACCCGGTCAACCAGGAGCGGCTCGAAGGGCTGGTCATGGCCGAGCGAGACCGCGGCGCCACCATTCTCTTCTCCACCCACGTAATGGCGCATGCCGAGCGGCTGTGCGACCGCCTGGCGATCATCGCCGGCGGCAAGCGCCGGTTCGAAGGCACCGTGGCGGAGGCGCGCGGCACCCTACCGATGCGCGCCCATTATGTGCCCCACCACCCGGGCGACGGCATCGCCGCGCTGCTGCCGCCGGACGCGCGGCGCGATCGCCAGGGCGACGGCTGGACCTTCTCGGTCCCCGACGAGGGCGTGGAGCAGACGCTCAGCCGCCTCATCGCCGGCGGCTTCGGCATCGCCGGCCTCTCGATCGAACGCCCGGGGCTCCACGACGCGTTCGTGCGCATCGTCGGCAAGGCTGCGGCCGAAGGAACTCCCGCATGAGCAATCTTGGCCGCATGCTGCGCCAGACGCTGACGGTCGCCCGCCGCGACTTTATTGCGACCGTGCTGACCCCCACCTTCCTGATCTTCCTGCTCGCCCCCATGCTGTTCGCCAGCTTCGGCGCGCTCGGCAGCCTCGGCGCACGCGCAGTCGGCGAGAGCGGCGAGGATCGCGAGCGGCTCTATGCCATCGCCGCCCCGGCCGACGGCGTCCGCTTCCTGGCGGCCGATCGCCTCGCCCGCGGCTTTCTCTCGCAGGAGACGCTGCCGCCCGCGCTGGAGGTGGTGACCCCCGACCTCGACCCCGCGGCGCAGGCGCGCAAGCTCCTCGCCCAGCAGGATCGTGACGTGCCGGCGGTGCTCTATGGCCCGCCGGAGCAACCGCACATCGTCCATGGCAATGCCGTTTCGCGCGGCTCCAAATATCTCGCCATGCTGTCCGAACAGGTCGCGCGCGACGGCCGCGCCGGCCTCACCGGCCCGATCAGCCAGCCGCGCTTCGAGCAGGTGGCGCGCGAGACCAGCACGATCGGCGGCAAGAACACCGCGGCCGGCTTTGCCGTGATCGCGCTGTTCGCCGTCACGCTGATCCTCGCCAGCCAGGCGGTCGGCACCATGGCGGAGGAACGCTCCAACAAGGTGATCGAGGTGCTCGCCGCCGCCGTGCCGCTGGAGGCGGTGTTCCTCGGCAAGCTGATCGGCATGTTCGGCGTCGCGGTGTTGTTCGTGCTGTTCTGGGGTACGCTGATCGGCAACGTCGGCGCCCTCCTGCCGAGCAGCGAGGCGGCAACGCTTGCGGGCCTCGCGCCGGCGGTCGGGCTGCCGACGTTCGCGCTGCTGTTCGCCGCCTATTTTGCCGCGGCCTATCTGCTGCTCGGCGCGGTGTTCCTCGGCATCGGTGCCCAGGCATCCACCCCGCGCGAGATCCAGATGCTCTCGCTGCCGCTGACCCTGTTCCAGATGGGCATGTTTGCGCTGTCCCTCACCGCCGCGGGCAAGCCGCACAGCTGGGTCGCCACCTTTGCGGAGGTGTTTCCCTTCAGCTCGCCCTTCGCCATGGCCGCACGCGCCGCAAACCGGCCGGAGATCTGGCCGCACCTGCTGGCGATCGGCTGGCAGGTCCTCTGGGTGGCGCTGACGATCACGATCGGCGCACGGCTGTTCCGCCGCGGTGTGCTGCAATCGGCAGGCCCCAAGTTCCGCTGGGCCGCGCTGCTCGGCCGCTAAGTAGTTGGGGCGGCTGGAAACCGCACGGCCGCCGCCCCATCTTCCCGGCTGATGACACAGCCTCCTCTCGATCGCCGCGGCCTGCTGGGTCTGCTCGGCCTCGGCGGCACCGCGCTTGCGGTCGGCCTTCCCGCCTCGCCGGGGAACGCGGCCCCCGCGCCGTTCAAGCTCAGCGACGCGCAGTGGCGGGCCCGCCTCACGCCCGCGCAATATCATGTGCTGCGCGAGGAAGGAACGGAGCGCGCCTATACGAGCCCGCTCAACAAGGAGAAGCGCGCGGGCGTCTTCGCCTGCGCCGGTTGCGGTCAGCCGCTCTTCACCTCCGCCACCAAGTTCGAGAGCGGCACCGGCTGGCCCAGCTTCTGGGCGCCGCTACGGGGCGCGGTCATGACGCGGTCGGACCGCTCGCTGTGGATGGCGCGCACCGAGGTGCGCTGCGCGCGGTGCGCCGGCCATCTCGGCCATGTCTTCGATGATGGTCCCAAGCCGACGGGCAAGCGCTACTGCATGAACGGCGTCGCGATGGTGTTCCGCCCGAAGGCGTAGTGCCGTCGGCCTGGGCTAGAAACAGAAGCGGCCCGTTT